>NZ_JBSDZD010000012.1:0-163691 GCF_056726165.1 Vibrio sp. 9-16B-A1 | reverse complement strand
TGTAACCCTCCCCAAAAAACTGGTCACTAGTAATTAGAGCTTTTCCGTTTACACTGAAACAAACGGAGAACGCATGATGAAGAAATCACGCTACACAGAGACACAAATCGTCAGGATCCTCAAGGAAGTGGAAGCAGGCCGAAAGGTCAATGAAGTTTGCCGTGAATATGGCATCTCTGATGCGACTTACTACAACTGGAAATCCAAGTATGGTGGTATGGAAGCATCGGATGTGAAACGCCTGAAAGAGCTTGAAGATGAGAATCGAAGGCTCAAACAGATGTTTGCTGATCTCAGCCTTGAGCATCGCATTGTCAAAGACATTCTGGAAAAAAAGCTCTAAAGCCAGCGGTTAAACGGGAACTGGTCGATTATGTTCGCAAACAGTTCCAAACCAGCCTGAGAATGGCCTGCCGCGCAGTTGGCATCAGTGATTCGGTATATCGCTACCGGCCAGATCCTCACCGGGATGATGAGGTGATAGCCAAACTTCAGGAAGTAACTGAGCGGTATCCTGCATACGGATTTGGCAAGGTATTTGCCGTGCTCAGGCGTTGGGGGCATGCATGGAACCATAAACGGGTTCATCGTGTTTACTGTTCTCTGAAACTGAACATGCGCCGCAAGGGCAAAAAACGCTTACCCAAGCGCGAGCCCGCGCCCCTGATATGCCCGGACTGGGTCAACAGCTGTTGGTCTATCGACTTTATGAGTGACTCACTGAACTGTGGCAGACGCTTTCGCACATTCAATGTCGTGGATGACTTCAACCGTGAAGTACTCGCGATTGAAGTGGACCTGAATCTGCCCGCTCCACGGGTGATACGGGTTCTCGAACGTATCATTGCCTGGAGAGGCTATCCCGGAAAACTGCGAATGGACAATGGGCCAGAGTTTATCTCAACCGCTTTGGCTGAATGGGCAGAAAAAAACAAGGTGGAACTTGAGTTCATTCGGCCAGGAAAGCCCACAGAAAACTCGTATATCGAGCGTTTTAACCGGACGTACCGGACAGAAGTTCTGGACATGTATGTGTTCAAAACACTGAGTGAAGTCCGGGAACTGACGGAAAACTGGATGAGGGAGTACAACGATGAACGCCCTCATGAATCACTGAATGATCTGACTCCCTGGGAGTATTTAGCAAGGCATGAAAACAGGAAAACCTCTAATTTAGAATGCCACTAAAACAGGGAGGGTTACAATTTCATGAGATCAGGGCGCTGAGTATCCACCTGTTTGACAAAGCTGGCTATGACCCTCAGGCCCGGGCAGCACACACAGATTCACGAAGCACGAAGGTTTACAAGGAGGGGCACATTCAATGGATTACCGTGCCGCCGGCAGAGCTTTCGCTGGTGTGAGTTTTGGAACCGGCCAAAATCAGAGGCATTTCTGCTATACGTTTTAATGAATGTCTATTCGGTTCGTTAGGAAGGCAGGATAGGGAAGCCCAGATACAACAAAGCCCGCACAAAGCGGGCTTCATTATAAAATTTGGTGGGTCCGGGCGAACTCGAATCGCCGACCCCTACCATGTCAAGTCTGGCTTCAAAATCACCTAACCTATTGAATAAAATAAAAAAGTGCCAACTTTGGAGCTTTTTGGTGATACACTTTAGCTCAAGCGCATGTAATTAAATCAATAGGTTAGGAGAGGGTTTTGGAACCGTTTTTGGGCTAACTAACCCGGTTTTTCATCCATCCATAAACAAAGGTTTCATTCTTTTCCCGGGCTTCGGTTATATCGAGATAGCGTGCCCCCTGGCTGCAATTGAGAGACTTCCAGAGAACAATCTGTCCTTCATCACCACGCTTAGCAATAAAGGCCTGCAGCGCGTTTAAGGTGGCCTGGCCAATGTGGCCATCAACAATTAGGTCCTGGAAGTAGGTTTGCTTGTTGTTATATGCATTCAGCCATCGCTGAAGGAACTTCGCCGCGACTGATTTACCCATGTTGATGCCGGTATCTATCAGTTCTTCACCGACAATAGGGCTTAGTTCGTAAACAGCATCAAACTTGGGGGCCTTGATATACCGGGCGGTATAGATCTCACTGGCTTGCTCTTGTGTTAGCTCTGCCATCAACCCCCGGTAGCCGTACTTTCTCGCCGTAGTTTCAGTAATCCCCCACGTAGTATCACCACCTAAGTCATCACTGTTGTTTGAGCGGTGACCCTCTTTCTTCAAAACCTCGTTAATGATTTGCGCGAGTGAGCGTGTCTGTACGTGATTACGCATAGCTTTCTCCTTTGTGACTACACGTATTCTTATCTTGCTGAAAATCTCATAGGAGGGCGTCCCAGGGCCGGTATTAAGGGTATCCCCCTTATAGGGGACGCCCAGCATTAGAAACACGCCTTCTCTCTTCTGATGGTTGTTCCCCCGCACCCCCGAAGAGGCATAGGGGCACCCGGATTGAGGCTGTGAGCGTGAAAAAAAGATGACGGCTCGTTTGCCTCTGCGCAAGTTTCGGGGGCACAGGATTTTATGCTAACCTCTGGAGTTGTGGGACTCACTGCTTTCCCCTTTGATTTTATTGGTATTTCCTCAATCTGACTTCCACAGGTCACCCTGTTTTTTCCATGGGTTATGTCTTTTCTTCCACAAGTCTGTTTTTGGTTGTTTTCGCCGCTTTTTCTTTCTTTTCTTTCTTTTTTTATTAAAAAAGAGAGAGATAGAGAGACTAAGGAAGAAAGTAGGCATTGAGAGCAGTTCCACATGTTGGAAATACAGGTGTTTTTTTGTTCCATGGGTTTTTTCCTGATCCATGGGTTGATCCATGGATTATTTTAACCCCTCCTTTGGCCTGCAGGCCCCGTCAATACTGGAGTTAGTGAGTTCTACAAGGGTGATTCCACAAGTCCATGAATAATTCTGCCCCTACCACCAAAATGCAGTCTCAAAATGATGATCTCGATCTCATTAGGGAGTTTCTGACCTGGAAGAAGGAAAACGAGAACTGCAGTTCCCGAACTGTGAAGAAGTATCATGGGTTGCTGGTACTTCTGACGCAGTTTCTGCCTGGCCGCACTCAGCTTGCATCACTTGCTGACCTGGAGAAGTTCTCTGGTGGGTGGTTGCATCATCGGGGTTACTCCGCAGCATCACGTAAAGTAGCGGTAGCAGCAGCAGCAGTTCGTGGCTTTTATAACTATCTGGCCAGAAGGAATTTGATCACTACCAGCCCTGCAGCAAACCTGGTTTATCCAAAGATTGGCCGGCGCCTGCCTCGGTTCATGGGGCTCAAAAATGCTGAGTCTCTTCTTTTCCAGCCTGATCTTGATAGTTTTTCAGGCCTGCGGGACTGCGCAATTCTGTCATTAATGATTGGTTGTGGGTTCAGAGTTAGCGGGGTGTGTGAATTAAACGAGTCAAATTTGATTTGGTATCAGTACGAACAGGCAGACAGGTTAGCAATACGAGTGAGTGAGAAAGGAGAAAGAGAACGAGTGATTCCTGTACCGTGTGAAGCAATGTTGTTACTACAGGCGTATCTCGGTCATTCGGAGTTATCGCTGATTGATAGGCTACTTACTGATGGTGACCAAGTGCTATTTGTGAACGTAAGGAACCGTCATATCCCTGAATGGGAGCATCGAGGGGACCTTAGACGAATCTCCCCTAGGTCAGTAGACCGAATGATAAAGAAATATGCTTTGCGGGCTGGCGTTCCTAAAGAGTATGCTCATCCCCATGCTCTTCGGCACTTATTTGGTACTGAATTGGCTGAGTCTGATGCTTCTACGTTGCAGATTCAGTCATTGATGGGGCATGCTGATCCAAAGACTTCTGAGATATACGTTCATATATCAATGCGAAAGATGACTAGTATACTTGATAATGGTAACCCATTAGGGAAAATTACTACGCCAGTAACTGGACTGATTCATGAAATCAAGAAAGGGGGCATACTTTGAAAATAAAGCCATTACATGATTGGATTCTTATTGAGTTAAAGAGGGGTGGGATTGGTGAGGGGAGGTTGTTTAAAAAATTAGTGCCAATAAACAAAGGAAATGTGGTGTCAGTTGGAAAAACAGCTAAAGAGATTAAAAAGGGAGATTTAGTGTCTTTTAACCCTTATGCTGGATATTTGTTAACGGTAGGTGATATACCCTATGCCTTCTTGCATGAATGTGATGTTAATTATGTGATTTGCGGTGGTTACGGGTGTTGAGGTTGGTATGAGTCTAGTTTGTATTGACTCATACCTTAATTTTTTACATTGTATCTATATTGCTGTATGCGTGTTGAAGTAGCTCATTCCTATTGAATGTATAACTGAAGATGGAGTTTTCTAAATCATGTGCGCTATCTACTAGCTTTCTGTTTATCTGGCCGAGCTCATCTCTGTATATTACGGTTAACTCATTCTGATGAACATCCTTAGTTGTTAACCATAACTTCCCTTTAGTATTGGCTTTTGTTATGTTTTCTCCGGTCTTAAGAGTGATTTTAGAATTCTCACCTAACTCTAGGGATATGGTAACCAGATATTCGTCATTGTCAATTATCTCTAGAGAGTTTATTATTTTTGACAGAGCGGGTAGAGAGTTGGAGTTCATGATTGCCAGTCCTTGTAATATACCTTCTGATAGATATATTTTCTCAATGTCAAGCTGTCGAATGAAAGGGCTTGAGGTCTTGTTTGGGTAAGAAAGTATAATTGCTTTATCGGCAAAGTCACTAATTTCAAATGACGCTCCTGCAACAAAGATTTTATTGAGAAGCTCGATGGGAAGTTGTAAGTTATTAGGAGTGGATTCTTCAAAGTAGATATGACTTGGGTTATCTACTAAAGCTAATGCAATCTCAAAGTACTTGACTAACCAGTGGTTATTTGCATCCATTCTTTTTAGTAGCTCTTCTGCGTATTCTTTTACTTTATCTAATCTTATTCTTTCTTGCGCGTAATAAATTGCCATTCCATGTTTTCTATGTTTGTCCGTAGTAGTTGTGAAATTATTATCTATATACTCTGTAGCAAGTCTTTTGTTTGTGTTTAGCAAGACATCAAGAGCTTCGTTTTTTAAATGGTCACTATTGCTGTCTAGTATTTCGATTGCAATATCCATTATGTTTATGTCGTGGGAAAACTTACCCATAAAAATACGCTGCTTCATTGCTTGGTCAATATGTCCGGGCTCAGTCATTATATTGACAAATAGCTCTGATCTGTAATCGCCATAAAGCATGTTCATCCCCATCGTAAAGTTTGCCTCATAAATACTCATGATGTCTGAATAATCCGCTAAGGATAGCTCTTTTTTGTTGGCTATTCTTACAAGGTCTGACAGTTCATCCTTTGATAACTTAAAAAATCTTCTTCCTCCAATTTTTGCGCGTTTATGTCTTATGTAGAGTGAGTCTAATAATTGCCGGTCTCGAATTTCTAAGATTTCTTTGTGTAAGGGTGAATCATTATTGTCAAACTTTAACCACAAGTTTACTTTTTCTTGTACAGTTTGGTTAGCACTTTTCATTATATTTTGATACCCAGCATAAGCGATTAATATAATTAATACTGACAGTGCTAACCCAATGAACTTAACGATGCTAATCGTTTTGTCAATGGCTCTTTCACTGATGTTGCTATTTTGTGCTATAACTTTATCTTCTAGTCTTGAAACATGCTCTTGATAGCTCTTTTTTAACTCATTCAAAGATTCATCGTATTGATTGTGATGGCTTTCTGACATATCAGTTGTCTACCTTCTAGATTTTGTTGTGATTCTACGACTTAACGTACGCTAGTGTGTTTATAACGAATTATTATGATATGCACTCTAACTCATTTGTGCAGTCTATGCGATCATGTGATATGGCTATACTATGATTAACTGTGTCTAGCTCTCACAAAGTCCTAGAACACATATAACCCGTCTTTAACTTTATTCCGAAACTTAGATATAATGGGTGTTGGCGGCCGATTTTGCGATGTTAGGGAACTGTTAATAATAACGAGCAAACCCGTAAGTGTGACATTCGTCACCACCTGCACATACTGTCAGATTGTGCAGTTCAGATATTAGCTGTGGTGTCCGAGCCCTTGTGATTACTCAATGTAGTTTTCATGGATGGTTAGGAAATGTGCAGCTCAATTCTAAAATCTTTACCCATTCTTACTGATCACCAGATAGATGCCTATGGGGTGGGGGCTCGGCATAGAGATAAGTGCCTGTGCTCAGGGGGAGGTGGGTACCCGGATAACTGCACCAGTTTTGAACTTTCGTTAAGCGCCTCTGAGCTTCAAAAAGCGATGGCATGTTTGCCGCTGGCTGAACACTGGAAAGCTATTGCCAATCATCTGGGACCAGAGCTCTGGTTAACTCTGTGGTCCAGGCTGGAAACCCTTCGGGCTGAAAGACAGCTTCGAATTATGGTTCCGGATCTTCCGGACCAAATCAGAGAAATGGATGAGGCAGAGTTTGAAACCTGGCTTGATGCACAAACGCTATCTGCAGCCTTTTTTGAAATCTACGTGACGGTAAGTTCTGAGCAATACCGCTTCATCTGGAAAACACTTCACGCGGTAGCATGTCGCCCAAACCGCCGGCAGTTTCGGATTTATGTGCCAGCTTATGTGAACTGGCCCAATCATCTTGAAGGCATTCTTCTTTTCGAGCTTTTAGTGTCTGGCGTTCCTAAGCCCGTGGTGAAAAAGCAACTGCAGAAGTTGATGGGGCGCTCCCCATCCGATACCCGGTGTAACCGTCTGCTGCGTTTAGTTCGTAGTTATCAGCCCCTCTTAAAAACATCTGTAAACCCGTAGGTTAGTGGCATGAGTGATAAATCCGCTAACACGCCCCGTGAGATGGTCACTTTCAAGTGCTCAGCTTGCCAATACACATTCCGGGCAGTACCAGAACGAGTAGAAGATGAGCCTAAACGGGCGCATCCATTCCGCTATTTTGCAAAATGTACTGGCTGTAAGAGCGAGGTTCAGCAAGTCCCCTGGGAGGTTGGGCAGTTCTGTGCAGTTTTGGCCGCGACCGGCCCGAAGACAACAGAAGGTAAAGCGCGTTCTGCTGCCAATCTGGCTGCAGTGAGTGATCGGGCCGTGAGCCGCTTTAATGCCATGAAGCATGGGGCCAATGCTAAAACTGCTCTGTTTTTCCCTGCCAGGCCCGGGAAATATCCGCAGTGTGATACCTGTGATGTTGACCATGCATATTGCCAGGCACAGCCGGCGTGCATGAAGCGAACAGAGTTGATGATGCAGCACCTGATAGCGTTTCAGTCGGGTGATCCTTCCAAACTTACCGAAATACATGCCATTAATCAGGCCAATCTGGCCGCAATCTTTCAGGACATGATGCAGACCATCGTGGCTGATGGGGTAGCGCTGCGAAATCCGGTTTACGACTTTGACAAGGAAGGTGGCTTTCATATCGGTCGGTATAAAGACGATTCTGGCCAGATGCAGACGATTGAGGAAGTCAAAGCGCACCCTCTGCTCAAACCCATGCTCGATATGCTAAGTAAAAACAACCTCTCCATGTCTGATCTGAATATGACTCCTAAGGTTCAGGTAGACCAGGGGATTGAGATGGGCCGAACCATCGACCAGGAAGAAGAGAAAGAGTCAGCACTCGAGTACCAGCGCAAGATGACGGAGGATATGTCAGGTCTCAGAGAGCTGATTTCCCGTTCACGTCAGCGTGTTCAAAGTGACGAGATCTTGATTGAGCACAACCAGGAACATGGCGCGGAAGATGCGGATTTCACAGAGGTGAATGATGGCTGAGCGGATAACTGCATCGCAGCGGATTGAAATTCAAAGCCTGGCCGAAAAAGAGATCCAACGCTACGCCGGCAATCATGGTATGTGGCACAAACACGTACATAACGTAGAACTGGACCCCATGCAGCTGTTGAAGATGGAGGAAATGGACACTTTCCCCAACACGGTCGATAACAGCTGCCGGCGAACCGGAAAAACTGCAGTTAAAGAAATGTACCTGCTTGAACACAACGCTGTTCATTGTGATCAGGAAGGGGGGATAGTGGCCCCGCGGGAAGCTCAGAGCCTGGTCAATCTCAGTTATCACCTCGATGCTATACGCCGTTCCGATATTCTCAGTGGTTACATTGCTTACAAGTCTGGCCGGAAGCAGCTGGCTGATACCTACTATGAGTTTTCGAACCGTTCAAAAGCCCGGGCTTACGGGATCATGGCGAACGTTGATGGCGGTGACCTGACCTGGGCATCTCTGGAAGAGGTGGACGACCTTGATGCGGATCGTTTGTATGGCCGATTCCTTCTAATGATGGGTTCCAGCCGCCGTCTTGGTGCAAGTAAGAAAGCGGTTAACAAGCCTCAGATAAGGACTACCGGTGTATTTAAAGGGGCTGATGTTCTCAGTGGGCTGATTGACTCTGGCGAATACCACTGCCTGCCGACCGTAGATTGTTATTTGGGGATTGAACTCGGCATTTTGAACGAAGAGTTCATTATGTCGATGCGTAAGCAGCTTCCGGAGGATGAGTACATACGCCAGCTGCTTTGCATCAACGTAGCTGCAAAAAACCTCATCTGGGAAAAGTACATTCGTTACGCCATTCAGGTTGGTGCCAGAATCGGTCATGAGCCGGTTTGCCCCGAACCTTATACCCGGTACAAAAAGCGCGGTGTTCTCTCATTTGGTTATGACCATACCGGCCACGGTGAAAATCTGGCTTCTTCCCGTTCCTCGCTGGTTGTTGAAGAACAGGTAGGGATGTTCTCTGTCGTCATATTTTGTAAGACCTGGCACCCGGGGACTGATGAAGGCGTGCTTCGAAAGGATCTGGTCGGATTCTGGCGATACTTCCGGCCTGATTATGCGATAGGGGATGCGTTTGGCATTGGGTTGCTGACTCAGGTTAACGATGATCTTTTTGAACAGGGTCTCACTGAAACAGACCGCAGGGCGATAGGGGGAGGAGAAAGCACATCTTCCACCTGGCCTGAGTGGGCATTTTCTCCACTTCGCTTTGAGGGAATGGCTAAACACCAGATGGCACAAAGCCTGCGTTCTGCCTATCACAACCGGCAGATGGTTCTGCCGTATGTGGATTACCGGGAGGGCGACCCCGAGGTAGAGGATTACGCCAACCTGCCAAGGCAGCTCAAAAACATCAAACCCAGCCTGGTAAAAGCGGGCAGTTACAGCAGTTATCAGATGGTGAAAAAGAACATAGGCGATGATCTTTTTGATGCTCACATGGCTTCACACTGGGCGTTAGTGACTCAGGGTTCCGCACCGGTACCGAGCATTATCACCATCAATCACCGAACCCGCGATCAGTTGCTTGGGGCGCCGAGTAACCTCAATTTGTTAAGGAACCTGACATGAACATAGCGTCTCGTATTTGGGCGGCGATCAGAAACAAGCCTCTTTCTTCTGCACCAAATACATCTGGCAACCAGGAGGGAGCCCGTTCTACTGAAATTGGTCATATCGCGGATCCTGAACGTTCAGTTCAGTATCTGTATGAGCAGATGCAGTGTGACCCAAACCTGAGAGCAGCAATCATCACTCTGCGTCACATGGATAAAATCGATCCCCGGGTTAAGAAAATCCATCGCCGGATAGCGAGAGACGCGACGAAAGGTGGCCTAAAACTCCACTGGGTAGGGAAGGAGAATAAGCGAGTCACCAAACTGTGGGGTCAGTTTGTTACCCGTCTGCAGCTTGATAATCGGGCCAAGCTGATGAGTGATGCGGGGGGCATGGCAAAGGAAGGAAACCTGCCACTGCAATGGGTGATCAATGAAGCTGGTCAGGTCGTCAGTGCTATCCGGATGCCTACTGAGACAATTATTCCGATAGTCGATCAGACAGGTCGTTTTAAAGACCCGAAGAAAGCATACCGGCAGATAGACCCTATCAGCTGGCAGGAGCTGTGTACCTTTCCATTGTGGCAGCTCACTCTTTCCCGCCTTGACCCTGATAACTTCGATGACATGGGATGCATGGGGCGCCCTTATATGGACGCCAGCCGGACTATCTGGCAAAAGCTGACCATGACAGAAGAAGACCTGGTTATCCGCCGCCGGACCCGGGCACCACAAAAACTGGCTCATTCGCTGGAAGGTGCAGATACCAATGCCCTGAATGAATACCGTGAGCGGGTTGAAGGTGAAAGCGGAGAAATAGCAACGGATTTCTATGGTAACAAGCTCACCGTGACCGCGGTGGGTGGTGATGCCAATATGGATCAGATAGGCGATATATCGCTGCTGGTTGATGCCTTCTTTTCCGGAGCCCCGGCCCCTAAAGGCCTGTTTGGTTATGTTGATGACTTGGCCCGGGATGTCCTGGAAGACCTGAAGCGGGACTACTACGAAGAGATCGACGCTCTGCAGGATGCATTAGCTTATGCGTACCAGGACGGATTCAGGCTGCAGTTGCTGCTGGCCGGCTTAAATCCAGACTCATACAAGTTCCAGATCCAGTTTGTAGAGCGTATGACTGACACCAAAAACCAGCGAGCAGACCTGGCGCTCAAATATCAGGCTCTTGGCCTGCCAAGAAAACTGGCGTGGGAGTCTGCAGGAGTGGATGTTCAGCGCGCTGAAAGCATGCGGGATGATGAACGAAACAGTTCAGACCCATACCCCGAGTATCACGAGCCTAATTCATCGAAAGTCAGTATTACCCCGGGCAATCAGCCCAAAGGGGAAAGTGCAACGTCAATCAGTAATGGGTGATCACTATGAGCGATAACAACCGTACTCAGGTCAAAGCGACAATCCGCCGGGCAATGAAAGCGGCGGAACGGGCAACAAATGAACTCGATGGCGCCGCGATGGCAGAGCTTGAGCAACTGTACAAATCTACCCTGGTTGAAATTCAGGTTCTGGTTTCTCAGTCTGCCGATGAATTAGGCCAGGTTCGTCTTTCCATGCTCAGCCAAGTAACCCGCCAGATAGAAGATATGCTGCAGCAGCTAAATCAAACTCAGTCAGCAATGGTGCAGGGCTATGTGGTGGAAGCGGCGAAAAACGGCGGGAACACATTTGCAACCGGTATTGCAGCAGAAAAGGTATCGGGCGCTATCGATGCCGCGGTGTTGTCAGTCCGAACTATAAATCAGAAGGACGGTTTACGGCTTAGTGACCGGTTGTGGCGGATCAACCGCCAGGCTCACGATGTGGTGAGTACAGCAGTAGAAAGAGCGGTTATTCTGGCTAATTCCGCTGCAGAGGCTGCTCAGGATTTTCAGCGCCGAAGTCAGCCGGTACCCGCTGATATTCAGGAACGTCAGAAGCTGGCAGATTCAGCTCAGCTGCAGCGCGTTATGGCCGAGACGCTGATGCAGGATGAAGGGGCGCCGTACTATCAGATTAAGCGCGTGATGCGTACCGAGATAAACCGGGCTCATGGTGTCGCATTCCAGAACGCGGCCTTTGAAGACGAGTTTGTGGTAGGCACCAAATTTAAACTCAGCCCCAATCATCCGCGCCCGGATATCTGTGATATGCATGCCAGGGTGAACTTATATGGTCTCGGGAAAGGTGTGTACCCCAAAGGGAAAAGCCCATGGCCTGCGCACCCGAACACCCTCAGTTATGAGCAGGTTGTGTTTGTCGATGAAGTGACAGAAGCGGATAAACTCGGCGACAAAAGCTGTATGGACTGGCTGAAGCATCAGAGTCATGCCGGTAAAAAAGCAGTATTGGGGCACGATAAGAAAGTCGCCGCATTCGATAAAGGTCTGTTGAAAGAGTCCATGCTGGCCACCCCGTGGAAATATCTTGAACCCGGCTTCAGGCATAAGGGAATTGATGTTGATGCCCTCTAACGTGCCGAAAAAATGGGCAACTATAGGGATGTAAGTTCAGATATAATATCTACGTCAGTAATAAGGCTGAAGGACTATGAGCCAGGCAAGCTAGGAGATAATAATGAATACGGCAGAAAAACTTTCACAACATCCATCCCAACTCCAAACCAAGACTGTTACCTGCGTATGTGGTCACCGAATTTGTGACCGTGAGGGGGTCATTCGCTCGCGGTGTGTCAAGATCCATGAAGGTACTGCATTGTGCCGTTGTAAGCGATGGGTTAAGGTGCTGAACGGTTAGTATGGTAAGCGGACGTGCTAGTAATTATAACTAGCATCGTCGTTTGAACTTAATCCAAATGCAATAAATATAATTCACCACTCCTGTTAATTTTTTTCATATTGGGGTGGCAAATGTCGGGGATATGTCTAAACATTACTTGCATTGCGCTGAGGTTGCGTGAGTTGTTTTTTAATTCAAAGCTAACCATTTCCCGCATTCTATTTTGATTGACATCTTCGAATGATAGCTCTTTTATTATGTTGTGCATGGAGGTTGCGGCGATTATGTAATTGTTGAGTCGCCACATTGTCATCTGTGATTCGACGGAATCAATTTCTCTTGTCAGCCAAGAGTTTAGTTCTACTTCGCTTTCTGGTATTTCAATTACATCAAACATAAGCTGAATAGTTTCGATTGGTATCTGTTTGTTTGCTTGATTTAAATATATGTATAGCAAGTTTAGTTCAAGGATTCGTTGAATTTCTTCTTGGCTAGGTGGTCGGTGTGACGTGACCAAGTGATATAGAAGGGGGTCTTCTTTTACAAGTGGTTCTAATTTTTTGTAAAGGGCTGGTTTTTCAGAAAAAATAGATTTAGTATACTCGCCGATATCAATTGTTTGTTCTTTGACTTGTTTTCTGGTTAAGCTGTTCCATTTTTTGCTTGACCAGTCATGATTGCTTTTAAATATATCTGGGTTCAGATTGGTTTCGCCTTTGCATATTTCCATGAATGGACTTGTTTTTCCAATGGCAGTTGTGGCGGATAATATCTCAATGGTTGAGTTATCTAACTTGTCATATTTTATTGACGCAGATGAGAAGTTAAGGTTTTCTCGGTGCAATGCTACACTTGTAAATATGCTAACAGATGCCAGTATTATGCTTACAATGGATGTTATTGCAGCGATTACTGATATTTTGTTTGCGCTTACTGCAATCTTGTTTGATAGTTTTGTTTGTTCTATTGCCGCTTCCTCAAGAGCTATTAGTGTCTCATTTGAGCGCGCTAGTTCAAGATTTGTTTTAGATAGCATTATCTCTAAGTTATTTGATGATGCTTTATTTCCATTGCCCATTTAGAGTTCTGTTTGATTTGTTGTATGCTGTATGCTAGTTGATTAGTCATGTTTATGGCAGCGGTGTGAATTTATTTTGTGTGTTTCGTCTCATACTACATAGTGTAATCCCTCCCAACGCCCCCCCGCCGCTGACATCCTTGCGATATTGATGGCGACCGAGCCCCTGACTTGTTCAGGGGCTTTTTTGTTTTAGCGCAAAGGAAACAGACTGCATGGGTAAAACACTTCTCGCAGCCGGTGTGATACTGGCTCTTTCATCATCTCAACCTGAAGGTGTAATCCACCTGCTCTCTGATGCTGTAAAGGTGGATACCTGCAGCAAGCGTACTGTTGTCACAATTACCCGAACCGGCAAATTTAATGACCCCCGATACGGCGAGTTTGAACTGACCCAGTCGATGTTTGACTCCATGATCCAGAACTTCAATGAGAATGCTTATGGTCAGGAGATCAACATCGATATAGCGCACCAGCCTGAGAATGGTGCAGGGGCGGTGGTAAGACGCCTGTTTACCGACCGTGGTCGTTTACGTGCAGAGGTGGAGTGGTACGAACTGGGCGTTAACAAGGTTTTAAAGGAAGGCTTCAAATATCTGAGCGCCGAAATTCATCCGAACTATGTCAGCAATGAGGCTGATGGTGAAGGGCAATACCGCCAGTTTGGCCCAACTCTGCTTGGTGCCGGTCTGGTGACCCGTCCCTGTATTAAGAACCTGGACAAAATCGAACTCAGTGAAGGAAGCCTTCACGATTGCCCAACCTATCTTTCCGAGTCTCTTGCTCAAAAATTCTCTGAGGAACGTCAAACCATGTGGAAACAACTTATCGAGCTGTTTGAAAAGCAGCTGAAAGGTCTGAAACTGACAGCGGAGCAGCATGCTGCCATGGTCAAACTGCTGACCGACTCGCTGACCGGTGTCAGTGATGAAGCGCAGGCCAAAGCGCTGAGCGAACAGTTCCAGTCTGTTGCAAAACAGCTTTCTGAATCGGGCACGGCAGATACGCCGGTTATTAACCTGAACGGCGTCAATGAATCGGATGTACTCCGCATTCTTGCTGAGCAGGATGCTAAAACTAAACAGGCAGCAGCTGAACAAAAAGAGAAGCTGGCTGCTAAGGTCAAAATCTTCACTGATGCAATCGACGGCGCCGAAGGCCTGAGTGATGACGTTAAGAAAGAGCTGAAGGAAAGCAGTGACCTGATCACTGCCGAAATGACCGATGAGCAGGTTACCCGACTTGCAGAAAACCAGGTGGCTCACGGTAACCAGAAGATGGTTTCCATTCAGCTTTCAGGTCTTGGATTTGGCAGCACGACAGGTCAGGTTGTCCAGACTCCGGATCAGCAGCGTGAAAGTCTGCAACTGCAGGAGCAAATTCACGGTAACCTGCGTAACACCAATACCTTTGCCCTTGGCCAGCTGAGCCTGGTAGAAGAGAACGACCTGCCCGTTTTTGCCCGTCAGGTACTGGCGGAATTTGACCGCCTGCATCACCGCCAAATCCATGCAGAGCGTCTGATGCTGTCTGGTCAGGGCAGTGCGAACGTTATTGCAGATACTGAGTTGCCGGTATCAGTTCAGCGTGAAGTGATCCGTGAAGCCCTGTCTGATCTGAATGTTCTGCAGCTGGTTCAGACACTGACCGATTTCAGCGCGGCAGCAACCACCAATATCCCATACGAACAGCGTGATGTGTCTGCTGTGATGGGAGATGGCATTGTGTTCGAGCACGGTACCATTCCAAAAGTGAAGAACTCGCAGCGTATGGATCTGGCTTATGTATTGCCAATGAAGGTCGCGTTTGAAGTTTCAAACGAGCTGCTTCACTTTTCCAAGTCTTCAGCCATTAACTGGGATGCCTGGGGTCGCAATGTGGCTACCGCAAGCCGCATCATCAAGGAACTGGTTGCCCGCCGTATCCTGAACACCATGCAGCGTGTTGCGGACTCATTCCTGGCTGCAGATGAGACAGATGAAGACATTGCATCGCAACTGCAGGGGGCCGCTACGTTTAAGTCAGCTCACTTCCCGGTGGTTGCTCAGCATCAGCAGTTTGATCTGCAGGGCAATACCATCGGTGCTATGGAAAATCCGATTGTACTGACCATTGATGGCGCTGAAGTTAAGCCATTCGATGGTTCCGGTAAGCAAGACGCGGGTACCTACTATGTGGTGAACTCGTTCAACCTGGGTAAGTTTGTTCTGGTTGATGAAAGTGGTGCTCCAAAAGCCGTGACCGCATCAAGCGCGAAACTCAGCTACAGCTACGCGACCAACATCCAGAAGGTAGACAGCGACGTACCAAACGGTATGGCGCCAGAGAAGCACTACAACAAGCTGATCCAGGCGATTGGCCGTCGTAAAGCGATTATGAAAGATGACCGCTTTGTTACCCCGGACTTCCTGCTGATGTCCAATACCCTGAATGACACCTGTACCAATGCCGAGCAGTTTGTGGCATCGATGCGCCGTGATGGTTCAAACACCAACGCGCAGGGTGATTTGGAATCTGTGAAAGCACTGCCGTCTTACTCCACCAATGCACCAGCAACCCACCTGGGTGATGAGCGTATTCTGATGGGGCAGCGTGGCACGCTCACGTACTCAATCATTAAGCCTTACACACTGAGCGAAATGCAGGAGGCGCGAGACGCTAATGGCCAGCTTAAAGGTGGTAAGGAAGCCTACGCCGAAGAATACAACGCTATTCACTGTCCTAAACCGATTCGTAACCGGTTTACCAGCGTACTGTTCTACTCAGCTTCAAGCCGATAGTCGTACACTTTGCCCCAGGGTCTGGGGCTTTTTTTCTATTTGTTCAGAAGGTAATCCCCATGATTTTGACGCCTTATACCAACAACAGCAACCAGTCAGTGAACATCGGTGGCCGTACAGTTCTGCCCGGTGAAACCCGTGAAGTGGATGCGCGCTTTGCACCAGCTACGCCTGAAATTAACCGCGGGCTTAAGATCTTCTACATCAACTTTGAAGAGTCGGACCGATTCTTTGGCACAGTGAAAGTGGCACCGGGTGCGTTTGCCCGTCTGTCGGTTATTCACTTTGAAAACCCCAATACGGCAGATGCTGGCCAAGTTCAGGACCAGGTGTTCCTGAAGCTGCTTGAGCAGCCGATTGCGTCAATCACCCCGTTTGTTTCCGAGCTGACTGATGCAGAACTGAGCCGCATGGCCGAGCTTGAGCAAGAGTCTGAAAAGCGTAAAACCCTGCTGAAGTATATCGACAATGAGCTAGCTGTTCGTGAAGCTGAGCGAAACTTCAGCCCTGAAGCGTTTGTGGCTTCACTGAAAGAGCTGAATGACGAAGACCTGAACCTGGCACTTCTGGATGCAGGCGGTAACCAGGTCAAAATCGCTGCCATCCAGGATGAACTGGCAGCGCGTAAGACAAACCAGGAGTAACAGGCCATGTGGGATACGATTAAATCCATGCTGGCAAAAGCAGCCCCTCTGGTTGGGGGGCTGGTTGGTGGGCCAGCAGGTGCCGGTGTTGCGGCTTTGATTGCCGATAAGTTGGGTGTAGAACCGACACCAGAAGCGATAGAAGCCGAGCTTAAGGCAAACCCTGATGCGCTGCTCAAAATTAAAGAGATGGAGAGCGAAGAGCGGGTAGAACTACGCAGGCTTAAGATTCAGGAAACAGGGTTATTGCTCGGACATGAGCAAGCCAAGATGGCGGATACACAGGACGCCCGAAAACAGCATAAAGATCACTGGATGCCATGGGCCCTGACGATCATTCTTGCTTTGATGGTCAGTGGTATGTTTGTAGCTCTATATATCGGAGAACCACCGAAAGACTATGCTCAGGTGTTGATCATGATAGCGGGTACAGTTCTCGGTGCATTTGGTACCGCTGTTGCTTTCTGGCTTGGCAGCAGTCAGGGAAGTGTAACCAAAGGCAAACAGCTTACCGGAGGTATTGATGGGCGCTGATGTTGCTGAACGTGGTATCTCCCGGGGAGAGTTCGCTGAGTTCCGGAGTGAAATGCGTGAATGCATGCAGCAGCAAACCGAGTTGATGCGTCAGATGGTTGAGCTTCAGACTAAGCACAATAACCTCGAATCTCAGGTAGGCCGGCAGAACCGCGACATTGAGAGCCTTGAAAAGCGGGTTCTCCCTCTGGAGCAGAACCAGGGTGGTACCAATATCAAAACCCAGTACAACCGTGATCTTATCTGGATGTTGCTGGGGCTGGCTATTGGTATCGCAGGTTATGCATTGCGGGGTGGCTTATGACTTTGAGTGAACTGACCACTCAACTGCAGTCGGCGCTGATGGACAGCGCCGAACTGGTTTCAAGAATGGAAGAGCAGATCATCACTACGGCTCTGGCTGATTTGAGCCGGTACCGGCCCCAGAAGAAGATCTCAACGATCATCCTGATACCTGGCCAACTGGTTTATCCTGCTCCGGCCGGTTTTATTGATATCTGTAATGTTCTGTATGGTCAGACGGTCCGTTCCAGTCTCCAGCCGTGGCAGGAAGGGTATCCGAAGAAGCTGCCGAAACTCTACAAGCTCGAGCAGGACGAAGGATTTGCTGTTCAGCTCTCTCATTTCCCGGCTCAAAGTACTTTGCTCAGCTGTGGTCGTGACCTGACCTATACCTACTATGCGGCGCGGACAATCCGTGATGATCAGATTCTGCTGCCGGCAGAACTGGAACCATTGCTGTTACTGCGCTGTCTGGCAGAAGCAGTGAAATACATCATGGTGCACCAGTTGAACAAAACGGTTTCGGTCCGGAACAGTGTTGGTGGTGAAGCGAAAAACGGCACGCCGGCTGCGGTTCATCAGCAGTTGATGGAACAGTTTATCCGCCAGGTGAAAGATGCGTGAACTGGGCATTTCCGTTGATACGTCCGCTCTCGATGAAGCATTCAGAGAGGCTCCGGCGACATTAACAGCTTATCTCAGACAAGGGATCAAGCGTGCCGGTTCGGAAGTATCCCGCACTGCGAGAGAAGAAACTCCGAAAGCGGAATCCACATTAACGCATTCTATCCGAAGCAATGTGGTTGGCGACCTGCAAAGGCTCATCACAAGTAACCTCAATTATAACGAGTGGGTGGTTTCTGGTACCGGCCCTCAGGGGATGCCGCCACTGCAGTCTGTTATGGACTGGGTAAAGGTAAAAAGACTGCAGCCGCATAACCCCAAACACAACCAGCGGGATCTGGCGTTCATGATTGCCAGGTCTGTCGCCAGAAACGGCACATCCCCTAACGATTTCTATGACCGCGCCGCGGATCAGAACTCAGATAAAGTCGCGGATATTCTGAATGCGTCAGTAAAACTGGCCTTACGCAGTATCGGATTAAGGAGCCTGTAATGGCACAGGAAGATCGCAATATAAACACCATCATCAATGGCGTTCTGGCCGGGTTTAAAAACAAACATCCTGAGCGAGAGGTAACACGCAACTGGCAGGACCGGAGCGCGTACAAAAATCGGGATCTGGAAGGAGGCGTTTTAACGGTGATTTACACCGGAGAGATCCCGAACGATATCTATAACACCTACGTTAAGCTGCTGGTTATCGGCCGCATCTATTGCGGTGCCTCTGCCAAAGGGGAGGAGGTAGAGCAGGCTGAGCTGGACTTCCTGCAACAGTGGCGGGAGTTCTGTGGCTCAAGCGAGTTCGGCAATATCTCCCTTTTGTCTGTTTCCACGTCTCAGCAGCAGGAAGCGCCGGATGGTTGGTTTATTGCTGAATGCCGTGTCGGCCCGTTTGATCTGGCGGGTGAAATTGACTGGTTGCCAACCGGACCAGAAGAACTGCCAGAAAGCATCGCAGCCTCTCAGGCACCAGAGATAGGGTTTGGCAACGAGGATGACTACTTCACGGTAGATGAGGACTTCTGATGGAGCTTACTCAGGCCCAGCTAATCAGGTACCTCTGCGAGATGATCCAGTTTGGCACCATCATAGAGGTACAGGCCAATCCGCTGCGTTACAAAGTTCGGTTTGGTGAGAACCGGACCAGTGACTGGCTGCGTTCG
Organism: Vibrio sp. 9-16B-A1; assembly: GCF_056726165.1. Taxonomy (NCBI): domain Bacteria; kingdom Pseudomonadati; phylum Pseudomonadota; class Gammaproteobacteria; order Vibrionales; family Vibrionaceae; genus Vibrio; species Vibrio sp. 9-16B-A1. The sequence goes on along the minus strand of NZ_JBSDZD010000012.1, from coordinate 144,528 downwards.
GATGTTGGTCATGCTGCCCAGGTTAAAGACTGGCATCCGCATCAGAAAGGCGAGCAGGTCATGGTTATCCGGCCTTTCCGTTCTCAGGGTGGGGTGATTGTTGCCAGCCTGAATCAGACTCAGTTCGACCAGCCTCAGCAAGATCTTAACCTGTTTTACCGCGAGTTCCCGGATGGCAGCTGGCTTAAATACGATATGAAGAACCACCTTCTTTCGGGTTTTGTTAACGGCCAGGTGGATCTGGTAGCACAGGATCAGTTTCGCATTGAGTCACCAAAAATCGTCATGGTCGGGGATATCGAGCATGACGGGAACCAAAAGAGTACTGGTGATATCGCTGATGGCGTGCGCTCAATGGCGGAGGACAGGGAAATCTATAACAGCCATGACCATCCGCACGGCGACCCTACCACGGGTAAAGTCAATCAACAGCAGTAGAGGGTGATATGGCAACGGGTATATGTGAGAAAACCGGACAGATCATAGATGGTGTAGCAGAGTTAACTCAAAGGCTGCAGCGCTGTATGCGTACCCGGCTGCGGACACTGCCCCTTGGGCGGGGGTATGGTTCCGACCTGCCCAAATGTATTGACGGTAAAATCACATCTGAGCTGCGAATGGATATATATGCCGGTGTTGCCAGCATGATTGCCCACCCTCCCAATGAGTTCGCAGGCGAGATAAAACTCAATAAAGTGTGGATAGAGCCAGGTGAGAATGAAGTGTCGGTCGGAATGAGCGTGACACTTTTGTTTGATGGCCGGGTAGAGGAAATCACAGGTCTTCGGTTATGAGTCAAATCGACATTTCAAAACTCCCACCGCCTGAGGTGGTGCAACAGCTTTCTGCAGGCGTTGTTCGCAGCAGAATGCTGGCGCGCTACGCTGAGTTGCAGGGCGTTGAGATGCCGAAAATTGGTGATCCGTTATATAACGCCATGTCTTCAATGTCAGAAGAGGTGACCCGTGCCAGACAGGAGTTTCAAGACATCAGCCTGGATAATATGGTGGCGTTCTCCAATGGGGCTAACCTGCAGCATTTGGGTGCGGCCCGTCCGGTAGAGAAGTTTGAGAAAGAAACGGATGACCAGTATCGCCGACGTATCCAAATGGCTCCCGAAGGTTTCAGTACCGCCGGGCCAGATGGTGCCTATATTTTCCATGCCCTGAATGCTCATGAAGACGTACTCGATGCCAGTGTAGACAGCCCGGAAGAAGTGATCGTCAATCAGTATATTCTGAGCCGGGTGGGTGATGGCACTGCTTCTGCAGAGTTATGCCAGGCAGTTTATCAACATGTAAGCGCGGCGCTTAAACGTCCACTCAGTGATAAATACAGTGTTCTGCCGGCAGGCATAATGACGTACCGAATTGAAGCTGAGCTGGATATGCCGGAAGGTCCGGGCGAATCCCAGACCATTGCCACGGCGAAAACCAGGCTGCAAACGCTGGTTGAAGAGACACATATGCTGGAAGGCATGGTGTCTCTTTCTGCAATCAGCGCAGCGGCTCATGTGCAGAAGAGCAATGAAGCGGATGCCAGCTTCCAGCCGGTACGTGATGTAAAGCTGATCTCGCCAGTGAGCAATATCGTGTGTGACAAATCTCAGGCTCCGTACTGCACAGAGATTTTAGTCCGAAGGAAGGTGGCGTGATGGCGGCATTTGTCAGCAAGTTACCACCTTCTGCCAGCAGCATGGAACGGGCTCTGGAACAGGTTTTCTGGGAGGAAATTCAGCTCATTGAACGTGATATCCGGAGCTTTCTGAACCCGTGGGAGTGCCGGGTTGATTTGCTGCCTTATCTGGCGTGGGAACTGAGCGTGGATGACTGGGACGATACCTGGCATGAGAGCATCAAGCGCGGAGTTTGTGCCAATGCTCTGACAGTCCATATCTACAAGGGCACCCGGGGTGGGGTAGAAGCAGCACTGGATGCTCTGGGTGTAAAAACCGATCTGGTTGAGTGGTTTGAAGCAAATCCGCCTCTTAAGCGTGGCCGGTTCGAAGTGACAGCATGGGCGAACAAAAACCTGTCACCGGGGAAGGAAGCCTTTCTTTCCGAAGATCTTTATAAACGCATTGCTTCAGCGGTCGACAACGCCAAGAACACCCGCAGTCATTACGATATGAAAGTCGGGGCTAAGTTTGGTCCAAACACTTTGGCTGTGGGCAGTGCGATTACCAATCCAACCGCAATGGCCCGTTGTGACACCAATGCGGTTCAGCAGCCGCTGGAAAGCGAAGCTCAGATTGGTATGGCGATGGCAGGCAATGGTGCCTGCCTGACGCGTCAGACGGCAACCGCCGAAATTAATGCTCAGCCAGAGCCTGCAGCTGTAGTAGCTGCAGGAGTAGCAAGAGGCTGGGCGGTATTAAGAGTCAGAATGGAGGCCGCGGCGTGAGTGATACCGTTGCATTAGTACCCGTAATTACCAGCAAAGGTTTGGCCGCAGTATTCAACGCGACCAATGACGGCTTTGCCGCAAAGATCACTCATTTTGCTTTAGGTGACCATGGCAGAACGCCGAGCAAACATGAGTTGGGTCTGGTCAATGAGCGAATGAGAATTCCCGTCGCTGGCAGCCAGCGTATTGATGATTTCCAGATCCACGTAACAGGGTTACTCTCTGGCGGCGTTCCTTTTTGGGTGAAAGAGATTGCGTTCATCCTCGAGGATGGCACCACACTGGCCATTTGGTCAGATACGGATCCCTTGGCTTACTATTCGGTTAAGGTTCCTCTTCTCCTCGCTTTCGATCTGGTGCTCGCAGCATTGCCGGCACAGTCGGTAACGGTTGAGGGTACCGGAGCTAATCTGAGCCTGGCAGCATGGGGAGATAAATACATTTCAAACGTGGCTGCGACGATAACTACCGGGACGGCAACGATACGGAATGCTCGAGCTAACATGCAGATGAGTGAAAAATTGAGACAAATGGAGAAGAGTTCATGAGTTTAGAAGACAAGGTCATGCTTCTGGAGAAACAAACGTCTGAGCAGGTAGCTGTGTCACAGGAGTTGTGCCAGGAAGTGTCGGGCAAGATGGGGGAAATTGATCAAACAGTTGCCGAAGCACAGAAAAAGTTTAACGACTTTATCTCTGGAGACTTTGAGCTAAATGTGAATGCTGCCAAGAGTGTTAAGGTGTTCATTGACCCTGTTGCTGGTGATGATGCCAATAATGGTGAAAGTTCATCGCAGTGCATTAAGACCTCTGAGCGGCTGAAGAACTTGATCGATCATGACTACGACTATATTCGTATCGTAGTCAGGCAGGGCACGGTTTTTGAGCTGATTCATTACATTAAAGCAAGGCGGGCAATTACCATTGAAAGCTGGAACGCTAATGATGGAGCGACGGATCGCCCTGAAGTTAAGCAAGCCGTTTCCACGTACGCCAATTTTGTTGCGCCCTATGTCTATCTGACTAACGTCAAGGTCAGTACATATCGAGCGAAAGAGAACGAGGTACTTCCCGAGATCTACAAAAACCGTTCTATTTTTGGCTCGCAAACCAAACTTCGGATGATCTTCAGTGAGCTGGATATCAACGATAACCAGGTATTCCACATCCACGATGCAGGGTCTGGTGATGATTTCCACCGGCGCTCAGTGAGCTTTTATCAGTCAGGCATCAGGGTTCTGGCAAGTGCCGCGGGTGTTACCGGTGCCCAGAAGAAACTGTTTTCTCGATTTGGATCTGCGATTGCACCTCCGGTGGATTTGTTTGGGGTGTATTTTTCTCTTGAGTTAAATGGCCAGCACGCAAACCTGAGGGAGCTGTTGGCTATTCCTGATACCTACGTGATCACAAATCTAAACCTTGATATGGCATGAGGTCATTATGTTGCTCGATATTAACCACAACGGAAAGCTGTACTATCAACACAAAGAAGAAGACTTGCTTGCATTGGGCATACCCGCAAGTGTCATTGAGTCTGAAAAGGTTCAGGCAGAGTCTGATCGCGTGTCGGGGTTAAGACAGGCTGCCTATAAAAAGGAATCCGACCCTCTCTACATGGAATGGCAATACGACCAAACCGCAGAAAAAGAGCAAGCCTGGCGCGATAAAGTAGCTGAAATTAAAGCCCGCTACCCACTACCAACCCAGAACTAACCAAACAACTCAATACCCAAAGCCGCTGAAGGTGTGTATTCCAAACAAGAGGATTTCACCTTATGGCTGGATTCAAACATGGCATTTTTGGCAGTACCGATAACAGTGGTACCCGCCCGATGCTTATGGCCGATACCTCGTTCGCTGTGGTGGTCGGTACCGCTCCTGATGCAGATGCTTCTGTTTTCCCTGCTGATACCCCTGTACTGATTGCCGGTAACCCTCATATGGTGGCCAAGCTTGATATGACCGGCGCAGGCAAAGGCACGCTCTTTGATGGACTCACTGCAGTTTACGACCAGCAACGCTGTACTATCTGCGTGATCCGGGTTGAAGAGGGCGCCAACGAAGCCGAAACCATCACTAAAATCATTGGTGGAGTTGACCCGCAAACGGGTAAAAAGTCAGGCCTTGAAGCGATTCTGGACGTGCAGGCGGTAACTGGTAAGCGTCCGCGCCTTCTGGCCGCGCCGGGATTTACTCAGAACCAGTCGGTACTCACCAAGCTGCTGCCAATTGCTACCCGTTTGCGCTGCAAAGTGTTTGCTGATTGTCCGTTCTCACCGAAGTATGCCGATACCGTAACCTATCGTCAGCTGTGGGGTGACCGTCGTCTCGAGCTTTGCTGGCCGCGTATGAAGAACGCGACCGGTGATCGCCTGGTACCAATGTCAGCTTTTCTGCTTGGCCTCGAAATTCAGAAAGACCAAGATGCGAATGCCGGCTACAGCGCATCACTTTCTAACCGCCGTATTAACGGCACTATGGGCACCGAGTTTCCGGTCGATTATGCAGACGGTGATACCAACTGTATGTCCCACCTGCTCAACGAAAACCAGATCACCACAGTTATCCTGGATGACGGCTACCGCAGCTGGGGCAACCTGAGCTGCAGTGATGACCCGAAATGGCAGTTTAACTCTCATGTGCGTGTCAATGACATGGTGCTCGATGCCATTACCCTCGGTCTGAAATGGGCGCGTGACCGTAAGATCCTTGCCACCTTCGTGGAAGATGTCACCGAGTCTGTCCAGAACTTCCTTGATGGTGAAACCCGTGCCGGCCATATGTATGGCGCAACCGCCTGGGCAGACGCAGATCTTAATCCGCCAGAGTCCATCATTGCGGGTAACTTCTATCTCGATTACGACTTCACCCCGCCGGGTATCGCGCAGGCTATCCACGTAACGAGCCATTTCACCAACGATTACGCTGACGTGATCTTTAAATAAGGACTGAACTATGCAACGCAGAGCTCCAAATACGCTGGTTGATTACGCCTGGTACCAGGATGGTTCTGGCATGATCGGCTTGGTGCCTAAAGTCAAACTGCCTCCGCTGACCCGTATCGTTGAAGAGTACATTGCCGGCGGCATGGTGGGCGCCATCAAAGTCGATATGGGCGCGATGGAAACGGAAGATCTGGAAGTCACGCTGGCTGAGCCGAATCCAAGCACAATCAAAATGTTTGGCCTTACCAACGGTCAGGAAAAGCCCTTTACCTTCCGCGCTGCTTACAAAGGTGGTGGCGCCACTGCAGATAAATTCAAATGCCAGGTGTATGGCCGGGTTATTGGATTGGATCTGGGTGAGATGGAACGTAAGAAGCTGACCGAGGTTCAGTGCAAAATCACCTGGACCAAACTCAAGATCGAATACAACGGCGAAGTGCTGGCAGATATCGACCTGGTCTCAGGTAAAGAAATCGTGGGCGGTGTCGATCGCCGTGCAGACATCAACGCAGCACTGGGGATTTAAGCATGTATCAACCGATTAAAGTGACACTGCAACAGGCGACTGAGTTTGATGGAAAGCCGGTTACGGCAGTCACCATGCGCCCACCAACGTCAAATGATGTTCTGCATGCTCAGCAGCAGGGCAAAGTCGTGGTGGGTAGTCAGATTGTGGTGGATGACGGGGAGCATGAAGCCCATCTGTTCGCCAACCTGACGGATACCACCCGGGAGTTTATCGGCTCCCTGCAGTTTTACGATTACACCCAACTGCAGAAGGCGTATGACTGTTTTTTGTTGCCTCTCCCGCAGTCTGCCGCCAAATGTGCCTTGCTGTTTCCAGGTTCTGCGGAGGGATCTCCCTCGACGAACTCAGAAGACTCAGCATCGCAGAGCTCAGCGACTGGTTAAACGAATGCACTGAGCTTGCAGCACTGCGTAACGAAGACGACTAAAAAGAGGATGCAATGACTGATAGAAAACACTCTGTCGGCATTGGTGTAGAAGCCCGGGTAGACAAGAGCGTCACCCGGGCTTTTTCCCAGGTTGAGCAGCAGAATCAGAAACTGGGCAAAGACGCGCAGCGCCTGAGCCGGGATACACAAAAGCTGGGGCGGGACAGCACCAGAACAGGTACCCGGGTGGGCGGTTTGGGGCGCTCACTGCGCAAAGCCGGTGCGGGCGTCAAGCGCTACACCCGCGATATAGGCCAGGCTATCCGTAAGAATAACCTGCTGCGCAAAAGCGTAGACGGGTTGGGGGACGGATTGGATGTGGTCGGTAACCAATGGACTGCACTCGCAACGGGTGCCGCTGGTGCAGGCTCTGCCGTCGCAGTAATGGGGCTGGAAGAGCGCTACGAGCGGTTAGGCATCCAGGTGGGTAAGTCTAAAGAAGAGATGGCCGCGCTTCGCAAAGAGATGTTTGCGACCTCTCAGCAGGCAGATATCCGTGTAGATCAGGGCGAGATGCTGGCAGCAGTCGAGAAGATCGTCGAGAAAACAGGTGATCTTAAGTTTGCCGAGGAGAACATGGCCAACATAGGCCGGGTCATGCAGGCAACCGGTGCGGCCGGTGTTGATGTCGGTGAAATGTTCGCGGATATGTCCACCAAGTTTGGCCTAAAGAACAGTGAAGATGTGCTGTCCGCTATCGATACCCTGGTTGTCCAGGGTAAAGCCGGTGCCTTTACGCTGCAGAACCTCGCGGCTGAAGGTGCGTCCGTATCTGCGGCTTATGCCGCTATGGGCCGGACCGGGCCAAAAGCAGTGCAGGAAATGGGCGCCATGCTGCAGATCTCCCGCATGGGCTCGGGCTCTGCAGCAGAAGCGGCCAGTGCCATGGAATCGGTACTGGCGGATATCACGTCCAACTATGAAGACATTGAAGCGCTGGGGATTGAAGTCTTTGACCAGGAAGCGCTGGCCCGGGGAGAGAAGAAGTTCCGCGAGCTGCCGCTCATCGTTAAAGAAGTCATGGAGGCTACTAACTCAGACATCACCGAATACAGCAAGCTGTTTGGCGATGAGGCCATGCGCTTCATGAAAGTGCTGTCTACGGATGACGGGAAACAAGCCTTCGATTCATTCCTCGCTATTAGTGGAGACGGTACCGCCGTTCTGCAGGACTCCACCCGTGCAGCCAAAACGGCCAACGCCGCCATGATGAGCCTGAAAACAGCCTGGATGGGCTTTGCAGACGAAAAGCTGGCAGAACCTATTGCCAACCTGGCCGATCTGATTAACAGCATTGCTCCGGATACGCTGGCCAATGCCCTGACCGGAGCCACTGCCGTTGCAGGCGCTCTGGGCGCGGCATGGATTGGGCGTAAAGCATGGAATGTGGGTAAGAGTGTAAAAGGCCTTTTTGGTGGCGGCAGTGGTGACGGTGGTGCTTCTGGCTTACCAGACAGCGGTGAAGTCTCGAAAGTTTACGTTACCAACATGCCTGATGGTGGTTTTGGGGCTGATGGCCCCGGTCGCCGACGCAGAAGGAGAGGCAAGGCCCGAACGCGGCGGGTGAGAGTGGGCGCTGCAGTAAAAAGAACCATGTTTAACCCGGGAATGATGAAGTCTCTCTCCGGCGCTACGTCGGTACTGAGTAAAGGTGCTGGCATGTTGGGTGCAGTAGGCAGACGCATTCCGTATATGGGCGCGTTGATGGGCGCAATGGATATCGGCAGCGCCCTGACGGATGACTCCCTCAGCAAGAAAGAGAAAGCGCAGGAAGTGGGTGGCAGCGTTGGCCAGATGGGTGGCATTGCCGCCGGTGCTGCAGCTGGCGCTGCGATTGGTTCGGTCGTTCCGGTGATTGGCACTGCAGTTGGTGGTGTTATCGGCAGCGTTATCGGTGGCATTGGCATGGAAAAAGTCGGGCGCTGGGTAGGCAGTTGGTTTGGTGATGATGAAAAACCGAACCCTAAACCCGGTGACTCTGTAACTAATCAAACCGTGACCACACACAACCAGTCCAGTCAGGAGATCAACACAGTCCAGCCGGTAGAGACAAATGTTGTGGAAGTGGCAGGTAGGCCTTGCGCGGTAGTTAAAGCTGGAGATTCAGTTAACCAGCAGAACGCTACCTACAACCAATCCAGCCAGGTAAACAACACCGTACATCCAATAGAAACCAACGTAGTGGAGATTACCGGTACGAACACTCCTGCAGTTAAAGCCGGTGATACCGTTACAACCAACCATGTGCAGAACCTGGAGAACCGCCAGCTGATCAACAACGTGCAGCAGGTGGTAGGTTCTCAAACTCAGCCACGGGCTGAAGTTAAATTTGCTCCTGTTTTCCACGTCACCGGCTCTGTTGATGACAATCAGATCGACAAGCTGGAAAAGATGGTGATGCGGCTGGCCAAACAGCTGAACAAACTGCAGGGTGGCGGTACTAACATGGCCTTTGCTGATTAGGAGGACAGATGGCAGACGTAATGATGGCGCTCGGTGATTACCGGTTCTCAATTGATACGGCAGCACTGCAGAGCATAAGTGAAACCCATGCGTGGCGGTGGGCCGATCACAACGTAGCGGGCCAGAAACCCCGCTCTCAGTTTATCGGTGCGGACCTCTCTGCTCTTAACCTGCAGGGGACTATCTATCCGCATTATCGTGGAGGACTGGAACAGACCGACAAAATGAAAGCAGAAGGCGATAAGGGCCAGCCGCTGCTGCTGGTTGATGGTATGGGCCGGGACTGGGGCAACTGGACGGTAAGACAACTGCAGGTCGATAAGAGTAAGCTCTGGCGGCAGGGCGCACCGCTGAAGGTGGAGTTTACTATTGAGCTGAAAGAGTTTGCGGGAGACACACAATGACCACTTACATCACCAAAGACGGCGACCAGATAGACGACATTGCCGACCGTTATTACAACGGCAGGCCTGATGCCTACGAGGAAGTGCTGAAAGCCAACCGCGGGCTTTCAGCTATGCCGCACCCGTTAGCTGGCGGGGTCAAAATTATCCTGCCTAAGCTCGAGGAACCGACTCTGGAAGGGGAGATCAGCCTGTGGGATTAGCGGCTTATAAAATCGTGGCCAATGGCAAAGACATTACGGAAGTGATCCGCCCTTTGTTCCTCAGCCTGACCATTACCGACGAAGCTGGCCGCTCGAGCGACAGCTTTACCCTGAGCCTGGTTGATGATGGCAAGATAGCTTTTCCTCAGTCCGAAGCGACTCTGCAGATCTATACCGGTGAATCCAAACAGGCGCTTGAGAGCCGCGGGGTGTTTACCGTTAACTCAGTTAAGCTGACCAGCCCGGAAAAACGTATTGAGCTCTCTGGTGATGCCGCCAATCTCTCCGGAGAGTTTAAAAACCAGCGGGACTATACCTGGGAGAACATGACGCTTAAGGCGCTGGTTGAGACAGTCGCCAACCGGTGCGGATACAAGCCAGCGGTTTCTGACCAGTATGCTCAGGTCACCATTACCCACCGCAACCAGACCGGCCAGAGCGATGCAGATTTGCTGACCGAGCTGGCCGACGAACACAACGCCACCATGAAGGTGAAGCAGAAAAAGCTGATCTTCTTCCCCCGGGGAGACAACCAGACCGTATCAGGCAAAGCTCTGCCTGCTGTTCCCCTGCACCTTACTGACGAAGTGGAAGCCACGATCACCCTGTCCGGTGCCGGTAAGTTTAAAGCCGTGGTTGCCCGCTGGCATGACGGTGATGCAGCTCAGACCAAAACCGTCAGGATTGGAGAGCCAGAGGGCAGGGCAAAGCAGCTCAACGCCAACTACCCGGATGAAGCCGCAGCACGGGCAGCAGCAGAAGCGGAACTGCACAACCTCAAGCGTGCCGAATACACACTGGAAATTGACGAGTTTCCTTTTGTTCCAGGCCTGATTGCTGAGCGTAACATCAGGTTAAGTGGGCATCACCGCCCGCAGTTTAATGGTGAGTGGATGTGCGAGAGCGTGACGGAGAGGCTGGATGACAACGGGCATGTGCTGAGTGGGCGGTTTGTGGCGCCGAAGCAGGAAGTGGCAAATATCCCCGGCTTTAGTAATTGACTGTGCAACTCTGATAACTGAAACTATATACACTATGCGGCCTTGACTCCGAGCACCTTTCGGTCACGGGTGGCATCAAAAAACAAATCAGCTGGTTATTATGGTAAAGGTAAAAATGATTTCTTACGAGAAGGTTCCTTTTCAGCTTTTTAAAGATAGAGTTGTTGAAGCAAGTAAGGCAACGCACCCCAACTTTACTAGTTATTCTCTGGGTGAGATGGAAATATCCGAATTTAAAGGTCGATACGTGAAGGATTTACCTTCAGTATCCTTTATGTTGTATGTTGACTACTCGGTACTTACTGATGTCTGCTTCAAAGAATCCGGTATGGCGTTTATCAATTATTCAGATAATGAATACTATTTAAACGTTCATCTGGAGATAAAGAAAAGCGAGTGGAAAGAATCGTTCCGCCTGGAATTTTTTCCTGATGTATTTCGAGAGGAGTTAATCTCACATGGTGTTAGGTTACGTAGCGATGAACCCGTAGATATAACCGAGGGCTTTTTGGATCATGATTTTACGCTACATTTACGTGCAGACTGTGATTTATATGATGAGATTGAAATGTGCTTGAAAGCATATAAGTCATCTTTTATTGGTGCATTACTGCGTATTAACTCTCTTGATATTAAGATAATAGAGAAGAAGATTACGGATGTTGGCTATACAGATAGTAGTGCTAAGATATTTCATCCTGTGGTGTCAAACATGTTAAGTAGTCCTAAGTTGTCCGTTAAATTTCTTGGCTTTATGGTTGTTGCCGTTCTTGTGATTTCTACGGTAGTTGGAGTTATGGCTGATTATATAGAAGTATTCGGTTGAGCTTTTACTTCCACCAAGCAACTAACAAGGCAACCCGTTACACTCCGTATTTTTTACACGAACGTTAGAGTTAAATCTTGCCATATGCCTAGAAAATATCAAGATTTGACAGCGAACACTTTGATTAACAGCTTTTTATAAGAAAATATTATGAATGATTTAAATGAAGTCCACAATAAAATTCAATTGTTACATAACTGTTTTGGAGAGTTGTCTTTTGATGTGTCCTTTAGGGAAGCAAATAAGATTTTAAAGAAAATTGGTAGATTGGAGGAGAAGGGGGATGGTTATTATTCGGCTCTTTTTAACTTGTCTGCTGTAATCTCTGATTTTGCACACTTATTTTCCAACAGAGAAGCGGCCGAGTTGGCAAATGAAATAATGGAGAAGAATAAAGCTGATTTTGAGGAGAGGATTAATCCATTTATATTCTATTACAACTATAGCAATATCAAAACAAACATACTGACAAGTCAGGAGCCAACACTACAATCATTTAGAACTATCGAAGAATTGGTTGAATTGAAAGCCCTTATATGGAAGGCCATCAAGTCAGCTCCTGATATTAACTCTGTTCCTGCGGAATGTTATATTAATTTGGGCAATGCGTTGAAGCAGCAGCTTAGGATTACAGAAGCAATGTATTATTATGAAAAGGCAATTGCTATCAATTCAAGTTATCCGCAGAGCTGGTTAAATAGAACTGATTCAATTTTACTACTAAGTAGATTAACTAATGATTACAATTTAAATATGCTTATTCAAGCAAAAAATGGTTATGTTAAGGCATTGCACTCAGGTGGTATTCCAAGGCAAAGTGTAAGGATGTCGCTAGCTTATGCAAAGATTACTAAGATTCAAAGCATAATAGAAGGGCATAATTCAATAAAAGATTCGAATGAATATCAGAAGTGCATAGAATCTGTGTTAAATGATGAATGTGATGACAAATATAGGGCTTTTGTTCAGTCTAATAGGCTTGCATTGTCTGAGCATTCATTATATTGCAATTGTATATCAAAGGAGTACTTGGATGACCTAAGTTTGAATATAGGTGATAGTGAAGATTTTGCATCTATGTCTATGGTATTAAATAGATTAAAGTCAGAATATTCACTGGCTCGTAAGTTTTACTTTGATTATTCAGAGGGAAATGGTTTACACAGTGACAAGGAGGTTTATTATGGGGATAACTTCTACAATGAAACACTATCAGTTGAGCTTGAAAAACTAAGGACATCATTTAAGCTGTGTTTTGGTGTATTGGATAAAATTGGAGTGGCAATATGTGATTTGTTAGACTTTTACCCACCAAATAAACAAGTGTCCTTTCAAAGTTTTTGGCAGCTAGATAGGAATGGGCGTAGAGATAAAATTGAAGCTGAAAACAATCTTCCATTGCTGGCTCTATATAGTATTGCTACTGACTTAAATGAACGAAAGGAAGGGGAGTGGGCTTTTTATAAGCAGTGGAGAAACGACTTGGAGCACAAGTTTGTTATCGTTCAAAAGGATAACTTTAAAGCGCCAAAAATGTCCAAGGAATTCGAAGATGGTGTGATTTTTATTGGTGAAGAAGAGTTTGTTCATCACTTGAAGCGGTTATTCCAGCTTACACGGTCTGCTATCTTTTCGTTTGTATATGCAGTCAAGCAGAAATACATTAGTGAAAACGGTATCGACACGGTGTTTATTGATTTGCACTGAATGAATTATGGGATTAAGTCTTACCATTTGTCTAGAAAATATCAAGACTTGATCCCGAGAACCCAATACAAAATATAGTAAATACACCATAACTCTCATTTTCTCCCCAAAAAGCCTCCTGCAGCTTTTCATCAGCCCTGGAGACAGGGTTAATACTTTTCTAGTTAGTTAAAAACGAGCTCAAAGTCACAACTTTGACCATATGCTCTTCTATGCTTATTGGTGTGTAAGGAGGACATATGAAAAAACTATTATTACCGCTTCTATTGCTTTCGACTGCGACAGTAGCGGAACCGCTTCGGTTGGCAACCTGGAACATGGAATGGCTAGATCAAGGCTCTGCACGACCTGAGTCGTTGCGCTCTTCGGCTGATTACATGGTAATGCGTGATCTTGCTGATCAATTAGCAGCGGACGTCATTGCATTCCAGGAAGTTGCTGACTACCGTTCGCTAACACGGGTTTTGGATAAGTATCAGTACAAAATAGAAATCTCCGAGAGGAAGGATAAGGTAGAGAAAACTACTGATCCGATGAAATGGCGCCAGTTTGTAGGCTTAGCCATCAGAAAAGGGATAGAGTTTGAGCGGCAACCAGACCTGTCTGCACTAGATGTAAAGGGTAATCACCGTCTCCGGTATGGAGTTGATGTTATTCTCCATAAAAATGGGGAGCCAGCACTGCGAGTTCTCGCAGTCCATCTGAAGAGTCGCTGTTTCTATCAGGGACGGGAATCAAGTGATAGTTGTAAAACTCTGGATGAGCAAGTGACACAGCTAGAAAGTTGGATAGATGCTCGTGCCGAGGAAAGCCTGCCATTTGTAGTTATGGGTGACTTTAACCGTCAACTGAACGGATATAGAGATTGGTTTTGGCCTGAAATTAATGATGCTGCTCCTCAAGGTTTAGCTCTTTATCTGGCGGCGGGAAAAGAAAAGAGTAGATGTCAGTGCAAAGAGTATGACATAGAAGGTCATCGCTGGGCTCTGAAACGTTATGAAAGCTATATTGACCATATTGTAATGGATAGTAGAGCAAAAAATCTTATGGTTCCAGAGTCATTTAAACAGTTTATATATAACCCTGATGATGTCATAAACTTAAATTTGTCAGATCACTGTCCGATTAGGATTACTCTGGATATTGAATGAGATATTGTTAATATACAAGGAAATAACCATGGAAATTGATATGGGTAAGACATATACAAGGCAAGAGTTTGTTGAGGTTTTGAGTCAGTTTCTAGAGTCAAAATCAGTAGCTAATCTATCAGAAATTAAAATTAGCTTTAAGGAGACGAATGGTGATGGTGATGAAATACTCCGTTGTGTAATCTGCGGTGATACAATGAAGTATGCCGTACATTCTGACTGAATCATACTGGTATTGAGGTGAATCATTACAATAGAAAAAACTAAGAAAGTGGTGGTAGTTTCTACCAGTATTATTTCTGGTTGTCCATATGGATGCAATTTGCCATACAATGGACAAAGTTTTGAAGCCAGTGTAAATCACTATATTGAAAAGCATGGATATAAGTTGCTCCACGTTGGTCAAGAAAGTGAAAATGATAGCCAGGGGCAACCATACCACTCAACAGTGGCCGTTTTGGGTAAGGAGTAAATACATGGCACATGTTCGAGTTTACCCTCACAATGATTTAATGAACTTGGCATTCTATCATTTAGGGACGATCCGAGATAAAGCAGACAAAGACGAGGAAGATGCAGTAGCACTGGATTGCCTGTCTTGTTTAATTTCTTTGGCTTTTTCCGTAGAAGCTTTAATTAATTTTGTAGGCTCAGTACGAGTCAAACGTTGGAAAGAGAGAGACGCATATATAGCTAAAGTAAAAAAAGTCTGCGCGGTTGCTGGTGAAGAGTTTGATCCGAATGTAGGTATATATAAGCAGTTATGGGAGTTGAAGGTCCTTCGAGATGAAGTTGCCCATGGCAAGCCGATTGAGTTGGTGACAGAGGCCAAGACCCGTGAAGAACTCCAAATGAAAATGGAATGTCCTTGGGATAAGCATCTAACACAGGAATATGTAGAAAGTGCTTATATAGCGGTGAAAGCATTTGAACGAAAGGTGTTTGAAAATTGTAAGATCCCAAAAGGACAGACGTTAACTTCATCATTCATGGCGGCCCCATAACCCTCATAACTTCCAAAACAGCTTCCTGCTGATCCTCCGTTAGCCCTGAGAACAGGGCTAACAATTCCTGCTCTTTGGCTTGCGGCGATATCGGGCGTATAGGCAGTTGCCCCGACAGATACCAAGTCACATTGATATTGAGTAGGTCACATAACCTCAAAATTTCTCGCATGGTTCTCGGTTTGCGATCGGTTGTCTCCCACGCTTTGATGGTATGGGCAGACTTGTGCATTGCTTTGGCAACCTGATCTCGAGATAACCCCGCTGCTTTCCTTGCCTGTCTCAGTCGAACTTTTTTCATTGGCGCGCATGATACCGCGAATTCTTGTTGTGGCTTCACGCGAAGCGGAACAGTAGCTAACTTTAAGTCTATCAGTTACAGATCCGCTATATACAAAGTGTCGCACTTAATCTGTGAGGCAAAGTCGATATAGTTTGAACAAATGTTAAAAAATATTTTATAAACAGTTGGATAGGATTAGTGGCTAGCAGTGACGGAAACAAGAAAGAGTTTTCGCCAGAGCAGCAGGTTTTTGCTCTGGCATTGGCGAAATTACTTAAAGCAGTGGAGAGGAGGCAGGTTAATCGCGGATCACATCAAACGCCGTCTGAACAGAATCTGGGGTGATTTCGCCTGGTTCAAGGCCAAGACGTTCGGCCTGGCGGTAGACAGCGGTAATGACTCTGGCGCGCTGGTCGCTGTTTAAGTGTTCATCTAGCTCCTGCTCGCATTCATCAACTAAGCGGACTACAGCACGCATCATGGTTAAGTTAACGGGAGAGGCTGTCTGATTTTCTGTGCCAAATTCAACTTCTTGAACATGGGTGCTTACTTTCTGTGGAGTCAGTAGCCGATTGGTAGAACCGAATAGCTCGTATGTTCCAAGTCTACCGTTAACTATGTCATCTCTTTCGCTATCTGTTAGCAAGGGGACAAATACGGGGCCACCTTTGCTGTTGTACTGCTCAAGCGTATCTGATAATTGCTCGCTACCAGGGCCAGTCAGAATATGCACGATATCGTAGTCAATCAATTTGCTTTTGAACTCATACTTCCCTGGTTGAGCCAATACTAGAGTCGCCCGGCTGGAATGATCACATATGAATACAATCCAATGCTCTTCACCCAGCATTGCTGATACCAGTTCGTTGAGCTGACTAGCTTCTTGATAATGCTCCACAATATAAGGGCTTCCTTCACCAGTAAGGAGCCAGTTTAAGTTGATATTTTCGGCTCTGCGAATAGCTTGTAAGAACTCAGGACCGGGGATGCGGCCTCCTGAAAAGATGTGAGAAATTGACGCACTAGTAAAGCCTAAGCTCTTCCCCCATGGAGTTTGTTTTCTGTCTTTCAGAACGAAGTTGAGACGTTCATCAAAAGAAAGATCCATATATTTACCTTCTTCGGCTTGCATAGTTCCATTTATGGATCTATGATTCGTTTTGTTTGAACACAAAGTCTGTATTTGGATTCTTGGTGAGCATTGAATTCCAAATATCGAGTTTAGCACACATAGGAGGCCATATGGCTACAGCTTCAAGTCCATATTCTGACATGATCTCTACTCGTGATTACCATTTAAGGAAACGAGTAGAGCGTCTAGCAACGTTAGAAGAGCGCAAACTGGCACAAATGACCCGCATTCTTCTGCGTCGAGTAGTTGATGAAGTAGAGGAGGAACGAGGCTTACCGCCAATTGATGAGAAGGCGGCCTAACTGGAGACGTGAGAAATCCAACTGATTTGTTTAACCCCGAGAAGGAATAGAAAATGTCCCAAGTAATTAGAGCTTTTGAAAAAATACTATCGTTTGAATTTGGCGATCAGCAGCTTCGAACTGCTGTAATTGACGAAGGAGGACCGATGTTCTGTGGTAAAGATGTTTGCCAGCTTTTGGATATTGGCAACCCGAGTATGGCAATCAACCGTCTGGATGAAGATGAAAAGGGTATCATTACTACTGAGACCCTTGGTGGCATGCAGGAGCTTCTTTTTGTAACGGAGCCTGGCCTGTATCGATTGGTTTTCACTAGTCGGAAAGAAGAAGCGAAGGCGTTTACCAAATGGGTTACGTCTGAAGTTTTACCTGAAATCCGCCGTACGGGTTCATTTTCACTGACTCCCCAAACAACAGCACGCTCTCGATCTCAATATATCGAGCTGGTTAAGCTGATCTCAAAGGCTAAAACTGAGTTTGAACGTGAAGAACTGAAGCCAGCATTGGAACAGGTAGCCCGGGAGCTGGGATTCAAGAAGCCGAACTATGAGCTGCTAAAAGAGAAGTAATAAAAAACCCTTACCGGACGGCAATCCAGTAAGGGCCCAGAAGGTCTGCAATACAGCAGTCTACTGTAGGGACTAGAGCGAGGCGGCAACCTCTATGCTCACGGCTCCAATACCATTTCATCCTTACCGTAGATTGTAGCGCAGACCTCTGAAAAAACGAAACGTATTCTATTTCAGGAGGTCACATGACCAGCTTAGTGATGCAATCTTGCGCATCGCGGTTGCCAGAGCAGGTGCACCAGGCGTGCGCTGCTACACTGCGAGCGTTTAAAAACACCCACCAAATTGAAGAACTGTTAGGCAAGCGCCCCGGCGTTCTGGCGAACGAACTAAACCCTAACCAGTCCGGCCATAAACTGGGCCTGTCTGATGCCATAGAAATCATGCATATCACAGAAGATGTGCAGATCCTGCGGGCTGTTGCCGCAGAGTTTAACCACTCCCTTTACTTCCTCGCTGACTACCACTCCATAACAGATACTGAATTACTGAGAAGCTACAGCGATTGGCATGCCGAAATTGGCGATGTTAACCGCGAACTGGCGGATGCACTGGCAGACGGAAAAATCCAAAAGGATGAGTTTGCCCGTATCGAGCGCGAGCTGCAGCAGTCGTTCGCTGCCGGGCTTGAGTTCCTGAACCGCGCACGCGCTCTGATTTCTGACTGAGAACTGGCGAAGCCAAGGAGGTATGCCATGAGTGAGTTTTTTCTTCATTACTTCTCTGAGCAGGAAGAGAAGCGTCTATTTAAAACCGTTAAAGAAACCTATGGCCAGTACGCCAGCCGTGATTACTACTGGATGCTGCTGATGCGTGAAACCGCAATCCGGCTTGGCGTTCTGGCCGGGCCGGATGCGGCCAAAGCCAAACGTCATAACCTGCCTATGCAAGGTATGACGGTCGGGGATGCGGAGCGAAGCCTTGAGGAAGGCTACCTGGTGTATGACAGCGATAACGCAAAGAACCAGAAGAAGCATCCGGTTGCCCTGAGCAAATCAGCAAAGCATGCCCTGAAGCAACTGCTCAAGCTTCACGCTGAAATGACCAGAAACTGGGAATGGGAAATTCCAAGGCTGGAGCGCCCTCTGTTTGTAAGCCGTAACCGCCAGGCGATGAGTCGCCGCAGCTTTCAGGATCGTTTCACCAAATGGTGCCGGCTGGCTGAAGTGCCTGAGGGTTCGCCGCACTGGTTGCGTCATACCTGGGCTAAGCGATATCTGGAGAGAACCACGTCACCAGATGCGTTGCGCCGGGTACAAGCAGTGCTGGGACACACCAACCAGGCAACAACAGCGGTGTACACCAAACCGGACCGTGATGCTATGCACTCAGTAATGAGGGAGGCGAGCACATGTTTTCGTTGATTGGTCATAAGGCGGCTGCACTGTTAAGCCGCGGGGATATTGTGAGTTTTGATGGCTCTCGCGGGGATGCTTCTCCGGTCGAGAGCATCCGGGAGCAGGGGCCTAAAGTGCTGGTGAAAGTGATTGGCTCTGATGCGTTGATTATGAATAAGGATCGCCGCGTTGCGGTGTTCTCTGGTCACACGAGATAAGGATGAATCATGTCAGGTTTAATTTCACAAGCACTAACGGAACTGCGCTGTAAAGCCTTTTCTGCCGCGCTGCGTAACATCAACCTGCACGTTTTTAATAACCGTGCAACGGAAAGGGCACTTATTGAGTATGTCGCTACCCGCCTGAGTCTTTACCCAGGTGAGGTCCGGACGTGGCTGGTTTCTGACGGCGTTCCCCGAAAGTACTTGCCTGATTTTCTGGCTGTACTGAACGAGAACTCCGTTTGGGCTGCTCACCAACTTCGGCCATCCCAGTCAATCGCTGCATTTTATCTGGGAGGTGAAAAGTGATCGCCGCGACTCAGTTAAGCCAGGCAGAGCGGGCCTGCCTGTTTAAGCTCGAGCAGCAGATGGTTCGCCAGCAGGGTTTTATTTGCCGTCCGGCATTTCAGGGAGATATCGAACAGGTGTTTTCCCGCTGGGAGCAGGAAGGGCATATCAAACTGGAAACAGAGAGCCTTGAACATATCGAGCCTGAAAAGGTAGAGAAGCTGCAGCTGACCCATATCTGCTCCATGAGTGATGACCTGTGGATAGCGTCGAGCTGCCTGAGGCGGATCTGTGCCCACGACTTATAGCGTATATCGCGGGTGGCAACAGCCACCCTGGTATGCAGAAACCTGCCTCTGCAGTTCCCGGATACCGGCGGTAAATCTCAGCCAGTTACCGCCGGAGAAAAAGCAGCTGGTTTGGGAGCATATTCAGAGCAACCACCGCCCAGTGGCTGAGTTAATGAAATCTGCCGAATTTCGTCAGTTAAGGCAGCAGTTAAAGCACTACTTTGGCCCTGTGACCATCGGGGTGGATTTGAAAGAAATTGGAGGCACGCTTTATGGCGTCCGCAGACAAACTAAAACAACAAATTGATTTGCATGATCTGGCCGAGCGTCTGGGCATGGAGCGCCCTGATCCAAACGGTAACTACCGGGCACCAGACCGCGCAGACAAGCATCCGAGCGTGAGCATCTTTGACGGTAAGGATTCCGGCATGATGATGTGGAAAGACCATACCTCAGGCGAAAAAGGGAGCTGTATTGACCTGGTCATTTACTGCGGCCGTGCTGGTGATGCCAGTGAAGCGATGCGTTTTCTGCATGAAGAGTACGGGATCCCGACCGACGATGCTGCGCAGCCTCAACAGCAAAAGAGCCAGCTCGAATGGCTGGCAGACAAGCAACTGGCGGCAGCGAATGATGCCCGGGCCTATCTGTTTGATGAGAGAAAGATCCCGGCAGCTGTCATCGATATGCTGCAGAAGAGAGGGGCGTTTGGTTTCAGTGACTGGACCAACCCGCAAAAGAACCCGGGAGAGATGGGCTATGGTGGCCCTGCTGTTACTTTTCCTGCCCGTTGTTATTACAGCCGTGAGGTAAAAGGGATTGATTACCGCTTTTTCGACCCTGCGCTTAACGGAGACCTCAAAACAAAAGCTCAGGGAGAGAAGCGTGGCTACCCGTACATTCCGGATCATATTGCTTTCAAGCGTGCTAACACCGTCATTGTGGTTGAGTCCCCGATCAATGCCATTTCTGCGATTACCGCTTTTGACCCTGAAGGCAGCGGCAAAGGCTCCACCACTGCCATTGCCACGAGAGGGCTGGCCGTTGAAGAGATTGACTGGCGCTTTCTGGTGGGGAAAAAGGTGGTGTGTTGTTTCGATAATGATGAGCCGATTAAAGATGGCCCACGCAAAGGACATCGCCCGGGCCCGGAAGCCGGATGGCTGGTACATGAAGCGTGTACGGCTCTGAATATCCCTTGCTTCATCGTTAATCACAATAACTCCAATTGGGATGGTACCAACGACCTGAACGACTACCTGCGTAAACACGGAGCGAATGAAACCAAATACGCCCTGCACCGTAAAGAGCAGTGGCTGGTATATGGGCAGGAAGGCGACTTTAAGAATGATGGCCGTTACCGCCGTTTACCTCTGCCGGACCATGATCAGAATGTGTACTTCCTGTACCGGGTGAAAGCGGACTTTACCAGTGTGCTGAAGATAGTTCAGAACGAAGAGGGGGAGGCGACCGTTCCCCAGGACGTGTGCAGCTTTCGTGTAGCTGGTTTGTCTAAGGTGACTATTTCTTCTGCGACTGCGGCGATGACTGGAGAAGTGGATCTACAGCCGCGTAAGGTTTACTGCGCGACGATTCAGACCCCGGACTCACCTTATGAATTGACCCGTGAAGTGCTTAAGCGTGAGCAGTTGTACAACATAGATGTTTGGCGCCGCATTGGTGGCGGTATTTTTAACCCGGGTAAGTTCAGCCGGATGATCTCCATCCTCGAGCGCGCCACTCATATTGGCGCCCGCACTGCGGTGAACTTTGTGGGGCTCGCCTGGCAGAACGGAAAAGCAATATTGAATGAGGGGCCAGATTGCTATTTCATCGATGCCCGTCAGCAGTGCCCTTATTACAACTTGCAGTTTCCTGCAGGAACTCCTGAGCAGGGGCGGCGAGTGATTGAGGCGTATCAGGCCACATTCACCAGGAATGCAGCTCTGATTTTGCTGGTTTGGGGGCTTGGTTCGCACATCAAAACGTTTTTAGGATTTTGGCCGCACTTCACTTTGCAGGCGGGCAAGGGCTCTGGTAAGTCAACTCTGATTAAGTCGCTGGAGAGAACTATCGCTTTCACTATGTTCTCGGGGCAGAACATTCAATCAGACTGGCGAATAGTTACCTCAATCTCTCACACTTCTCACCCGGTTGGGTGGGAAGAGCTTAGTGCTCAGGATCAAAAGAGAATTGACTTTGCTGTAGGACAGTTACAGGAGAGCTATCAGTATTCGGTGGGACACCGGGGCTCTGAGCTGAAAGAGTTCCTTAGTATCGCTCCTGTGCTTTTAGCTGGTGAAGATGTTCCTGTAAATTCGCTCATTGGTAAGATTGTTCGATCTGATCTTACGGGAAGGAAAGGGGATTTACTTCCAGATGATTTGCCTCGCTTTCCGGTTAAAAACTGGATTCTGTACCTTACGGGTTTTACCCGCCCTCAAATGAAACGCGCGTACCAGGAGTGTGTGAGTTATCTGGATAAGCATTGTATGGCGAAGCCAGATGATAACGGCGCCAACCGTATGCGCGATAACTACGCTTGTTTGTTGCTTTCGTGGAAGCTGCTCTGTGAATTTACCGGTGTTGCGACTAACTACGGTCACTTTATCAATGACTTGGTTGCAGAGATGAACCTGCACATCAGTGAAACCAGTGCCGAGCGCGAGCCCTGGGTTTGGATCACTGAGCTAATTCTGGGTGAGATGGACGCTGGTCATTTTCGCCATCCCTATGCGTATGACTGGATTGATGGGGAGTTGTGCTTACTGATCCGGACCAGCCATATCATGCAACACATCAGCCAGAGTCCTGCCCTGAGAAACAAGTTTGACAGCCTGCCGGTTAAATCTGACCGGGTACTGAAGAAGCAACTCAAAGACGCTGACGTAGTGCTGAAAGATGGCTGTGAGAAAAGCATTAACGGCAAGCGAGTATCCAATTTTGTTGCTCTGGGCGTCGAGAACCTGCGTGAGTATGGGGTGTATCCGACCGTGCCGGAGGATGTTCAGGAAAGAGAAGTGAATGGGGGTAACAAGCAGTGAGAATGCATGAGTTGAAAATCCAGCCTGAGTACCTGGAGAAGATTATTACCGGTGAGAAGACATTTGAGATCAGGAAGAATGATCGGGATTTTAAAGTTGGGGACCAGGTAAGCCTGTTTGAGACAGGCAGCGATCGCTATGTGGTGGTCCGGATCAAATACATCACTGACTACCAGC
This sequence comes from Vibrio sp. 9-16B-A1, assembly GCF_056726165.1. NCBI lineage: Bacteria > Pseudomonadati > Pseudomonadota > Gammaproteobacteria > Vibrionales > Vibrionaceae > Vibrio > Vibrio sp. 9-16B-A1. Next base: position 121,820 of record NZ_JBSDZD010000012.1, on the reverse strand, counting down.
AGAAAGACGGCTTTGTTGTTTTCTCGTTTGACTGGATCTGTGGTGGCCACGCAGATTTTTCTGCAGTACAGGAAGCTTGTTGATGGAGTATCTGGCGATCTATCTCAATGAAAGCGGGGCGGTAGCCCGGGATAGGACTTCTAAGAAGGTGATTAACATGCAGTTGGGAGACTTCCCAGATCTCGATAGCGCTGTTGAACATGCGTGCGATGTTTTGGAGTGCAAACATTTGCGAAATGGTGTGCTTCGCAGAACCGGTGGCTTTGGTGGCTTCATGGTTTGTGAAGTAAGTGAAATGGCAACTGTTGCCAAAGAAAAAATGGAAGGTGAACAATGAAAAACTCGTTATCAAATCTGCAGGTGATTTTGCTTAGCCTGCTTTCGAAAGACTCAATGACTGGTTATGACCTGACCCGGGTAACCGGAGAGTATGGCTGGCAAGCCAGTCACCAGCAGATCTATCGCGAGCTTAACAAGATGGAAGCTCAGGGGCTTCTGACCTGCGAGCTGGTTCCTCAGGAAGGCAAACCGGATAAGAAAACCTATACCCCGAGTGACCATGGTCAGGTACTGCTCGAGCAGGCCGCTGACATCGATAGCCTAGTGGTTCCCAAATGGCAGGATGAAGCCTGTGCGATGGTTTTTGTTAAAGATGCCGGTTTCTTCTTCGCTTACTCAGCGAAGCTCAACAATGAGCTGGAGCGCATGGATAAGCTTTCAGAAAGCATGCTTCCTGAAGCGCGTTTGTTGGTGGAGCGCCGGCAACGTCATCTTCAGGCAGATATCGAATGGTGCGAACAGGTAATCGCACAGTTCTCACCAGTCAGCAAGACGGCATAGGAGGCAGTCATGGCAAAGAAACAGTTAAATCATATCGCCTGTTCCATTCTGCAAGTGTTCGAAGAAGCAGGCATGGATCAGCCTTATATCGAGGACAAAAAGAAACGCCTGGAAGGGCATGAGAACAAATACGAGTCGCTGGCAAGCGCTATCAATCTGGATGCGGAGAACAAGAAGCGCCTGGCAGGGAAGATGGGGATTACTTCATTGCATCTGGATGTGACGTTAAAGGTGCTGAATCACCATTGTTAGTGAGCAGACAAAACTATGCTCATGGCTCCAACATCACTGGTATTCCTCTGGAGCGGCAACTCCGGAGGGTACCGTTTCAAAAAGCAATCACCGCAGAGATGGCTTGTCTGTGGGAGGACATTATGCTGATAAAACTGAATACATGGCGTCAACAGCGTTTCCCGAACGGGGATGCACCCGATGTAAGGATCTGCCGTAGGGAAATTGATTTAGGTACGTTGCCTGGTAAGAGAATTGGTCGCTCATATTACGTTGATATCGAGAAAGAGAAGCAAGCAACAGGTGATCCTATGCTTGATGAGTTGATGAAGCATTAGTAAGCGAGTGGAGGTGACCGTGCCGAGACCAAGAAATAAAGAACATAAAGGCCTGCCTGAGGGCCTTTATTTTAAAGGCGTGAAAGGGTACGTCTTTAAGCGGGTAGATAATACCTGGAAATCATTGGGCAAAGACAAGAGCAGAGCTGTCGCTCTGGCCAGACGTTACAACGCAACATTTCGAATCGATACTGAACTGACTCATGATGTCAGCCAGTTCAGCCCGAGAACAAGCAATGCAAACGCCCGTCCTCTTTCCGAGTTTTTTAAAACCCTGAAAGCTCGTTACCTGGAGGATGAGCAGCCTTCCAAAGAGACGTATAAGTTGTTTGTAAACCGTCTCGACAGGCTCAATGATCTGATTGGTGGCCGCGTAGGCATAAGCATTTCGCTAAATGACGTTAACTACGTTCTGGAAGAGTGCGCCGGCGGCAAGTCCAACGAAGTGTATAACCGGTGGATCAGCTTCATGGGTAAGGTGTTCGACTATGCGGTTGACGAGGGGGTAATGGTGGAGAATGTTGCCCGCCGTAAGAAAGTCCGCCGTCTCGAGGATAAACGGCGGACCAGATTGACAGAGCTCGAGTACAAACAAATTTGGTTGGCAGCGCCCCTTTGGCTGAGAACGGCAATGGAACTATCTATCGAGACCACACACTCAGTAAATGAAGTGTGCTCGATGAAGTACAGCGACTTTGAGAAGCTTGAGGTACCGGTCGAAGAGAGCGGCCTGATGATCTACGGTTATCTGAAAGTTCACCGGGCGAAGGTTAAGAAGAAAGAGGCCAGTCGCGTAAGAATCCCTGTGACGTCGTCACTTTTAAAAGTTATAGAAAACAGCGTAGATGGTGTGCTTTCACCGTACATAGTGCACCGCCTGCCAGACAGGCACCTGAATGAAGTAAGTCAGTACTGTGATCACTTTACCCAGGTAAACAAAAAGTATCTGAGCCGCAAGTTCTCGCACTACAGAGATGCAGTTGGGGTAAAACGCAGTCTTCCGCCTGAGTGCCGGCCAACATTTCACGAGATCAGGGCGCTGAGTATCCACCTGTTTGACAAAGCTGGCTATGACCCTCAGGCCAGGGCAGCACACACAGATTCACGAAGTACGAAGGTTTACAAGGAGGGGCACATTAAATGGATTACCGTGCCGCCGGCAGAGCTTTCACTGGTGTGAGTTTTGGAACCGTTTTGGAACCATTTTGGAACCGGCCAAAATCAGGCGTGTTTCAGCTATTCACTTTAATGAATGTCTATTCGTTTTGAAGGGGAAGCAGGATAGGGAGGCCAGATACAACAAAGCCCGCTATAAAAGCGGGCTTTGTCTTTAAATATGGTGGATCCGGGCGAACTCGAATCGCCGACCCCCGCCATGTCAAGGCGGTACTCTAACCAACTGAGCTACGGATCCAAATTGTGTTCCTGCATCATTATGCAAAAAAGAATGGTGGGTCCGGGCGAACTCGAATCGCCGACCCCTACCATGTCAAGGTAGTACTCTAACCAACTGAGCTACGGACCCATTCCTGTGGAACGAGAGGGATATTAACCACAGCCGGTTTTCGGTGCAAGTACAAATCGCAGGTTTTTGAACTGTTTGGCGAGTTTGTGATCGCCTTGATGCTTTTTTCTGCATTTGTTGGTTTTGGGAGACGCTTAAAGCCCGGCAATGTAATGTAACTGGCCGATTTATCATCATAAATTTGTAACTCACAAATTTACGTTTGTTTGCTTTACCAGGTGTTATCCACTTCGTTTTACTGGTTGTATACGGAGGGGTGAGATGAAACTGAAATACAGTATGATTGCACTGGCGTTACTTGGCGCATGTCCGGCAACTGCGGAGAGGCCGGAGGGGATTCCGGATCTGACACTGGCTATGTCCTACAAGACAGGGACAGAGCTGAGCCTGTATTGGGTAAGTGAGAAGCTCGACGGGATCCGTGCGTTGTGGGATGGCAGCCAACTGGTTACCCGAAACGGAAATATTATTCACGCACCTGCATGGTTTACCAAAAGTTTGCCCGCATTTCGCCTTGAAGGAGAGCTTTGGGCCGGGCGGGACAATTTTCATCTGGTTCAGCAAACCGTGTTAGATAAAATCCCCAATGATTCCGCGTGGAAGAAAATCCGGCTGATGTTGTTTGATCTGCCGGATAATGCGGGAAACTATGCCAAGCGTTATCACGATCTGGGTTACTGGCTGGCGGGAAATCAGAATGATCACCTTAGCCGGATCGCTCAGAGTCCCATTCATAACGAATCGGACCTGAACCGCTTACTTGATACGGTAACCGGCCAAAAAGGTGAAGGGCTGATGCTGAGAAGGGTTGATATGCCGTATCAGGGCGGACGCAGTGAGGCTCTGTTAAAAGTTAAAAAACATCAGGACGCTGAGGCTAAGGTAATAGGGTATAAGATAGGAGAAGGCAAGTATGAGGGTATGGTGGGCTCTCTGATTGTCGAAACCAGTGAAGGTGTGCGTTTTAAGGTGGGCAGTGGTCTGAGTGATGCCCTGAGACGTGAGCCGCCGGAAATTGGCTCTGTTATTACTTATCGTTACAACGGCTATACCCTTAACGGCATTCCCAGATTCGCGCGATTTGTCCGGATGCGGGTGGAAGAATAAACAAAAGCCGAAGCGCCAAACTGCTTCGGCTTTTGTTTTTGAGCGGGTAGGCGGGTTTTTAGCGCGCTGCAAATTCCAGCTGAATATCGCTGTCCTGTTTATGCATCCAGTGCAGGCGCATTCCCAGCATAATCGCGGCTGCTGTCAGGCCGATGATGATACCAATCCAAAAACCGGCAGCGCCCAGCGGCTCACTGGTAAGCAGGGTGGTTGCCCCCAGCGCATAACCCACAGGAAGGCCCAGAACCCAGTAGGCGATGAAAGTGCGGTTAAATATCGCTTTCATATCTTTATAGCCACGCAGCGCACCGGCCGCGACGATTTGCACCGCATCAGTGCACTGGTAAATCGCAGCGAGTAGCATCAGACTGGTTGCCAAACCAATCACTTCAGGATTATTGGTGTAGAGCAGGGCAATCTGCTCGCGCAGCAGTATGGTAAACAGCGCAGTACAGCAGGCCATAAGCAGGCCGACAATCAGGGCAACCCGGCTGGCGATCATCGCGCCTTCGGTCGATTTCTCACCCATTTTATGACCAACACGGATACTGACCGCAGCACCAATACTCATCGGCAGCATAAAGACCAGTGACGAGAAGTTCATCGCGACCTGGTGCGCGGCTACCACCATAGAGCCAAGTGGCGCAATCATCAGTGCCACTACAGCAAACAGAGTCACTTCAAAGAAGATCGCGGCTGCAACCGGGAAACCCAGTTTGAACAGGCGCAGTACAGCTTTCTTTTCAGGTTTGTGGAACCGGTCGAACAGCCCTATATGGCGCAGGCGATCAGAGGTCATAACGTAACCCAGCATCATCGCGAACATTGCCCAGTAAACCAGGGTTGTTGCTACGCCACAGCCCACGCCACCCAGAGCGGGCACTCCGAACTTGCCGTAGACAAAAATCCAGTTGAGTGGAATGTTAAGCAGCAGACCGGCAAAACCGATCACCATCGCAGGCTTGGTAAGAGACATGCCATCGGTAAAGCTTCGCAGTGTCTGAAACAGCAGGAAGGCCGGTACGGCTGTCATCATGGCGTACATATAACCAATCGCTTTGTCTGCCATTGCCTGTTCGACCTTCATTCAGCCGAGGATAAACTGGGTTTGCATCAGCACCAGAATAATCGGAACGCTGACAAAAATCGCCAGCGCGATTCCCTGGTGGATCTCAAAACGGATCTTCTGCTGATCGCCGGAGCCATTCAGTTGGGCGACAACGGGCACCAGTGCCATCAAAAGGCCAATGCCAAACAGAATAGACGGCAGCCATACGCTGGTTGCAACGGCGACGGCGGCCATATCGGTCGGGCTGACACCGCCCGCCATGACGGTATCCACAAAGCCCATACCGGTTTGCGCGACTGAGGCAATAAGAACCGGTGCAGCAAGTTTTAACAGTTGTGCGGTTTCTTTACGATAACGGTGCACAGAGACTCCAGAGAAAATGTGTAATAGAAAAGAATGTGCAGAACGTGATAGGAATCACGAGAGTTTGAGCTATGATAAGGCCTGGATTCAATTATACCAACACCCGTCGGGCAAAAGATTTCGTGGCCGTTTCAGCGGCTTTTTTTTGTAAGGTTTATGGTGCTACGGGCTGTTGTTAAAGAGGTAAGCATGTTTACAGGAATTGTTCAGGGTACCGCTAAAGTTGTATCGATAGAAAAAAAGGAACGCTTTCAGACACACGTTATTGAAATGCCGGATTCGCTGGAACAGGGCCTGAAAGTCGGCGCATCTGTTGCGCATAACGGCTGCTGCCTGACGGTGACCAAAATTGAAGGCCGCCAGGTATGGTTTGATCTGATGCACGAGACCCTGGATAAAACTAATCTGGGGCTGCTTGAGGCAGGTGATGAGATTAATGTTGAGCGCGCCGCTAAGTTTGGTGATGAGATTGGCGGGCACAGTATGTCGGGTCACATCTCAAATGTCGCGACTATCTGTGATGTTATTGTCAGTGAAAATAACCGCACTATTTGGTTTGAACTGTCTGAGCCTGAAATGGAGAAATATGTCCTGAGCAAGGGCTATATTGGCATCGACGGCTGCTCACTGACCATCGGTGATGTGAAAGACGGCCGTTTCAATGTGCATCTTATTCCTGAAACCCTGACCCGAACCCTGTTTGGCCGCCGCCAGACAGGAGATAAAGTAAATATCGAGTTTGATCCGCAGACTCAGGCGATTGTCGATACGGTAGAGAGAGTGCTGGCTCAGCGCGAAGTGAGCTGATAACCGTTCCCGAACAGAAAAAGCCCCGTTTACATGAGTAAGCGGGGCTTTTTGCTTTAATCAGGAGAAACGGGCCAGTCAGAAAATTTGCTCGTCGTCAGCATCGACCATCAACTGAATGTCATCATGTTGCTCATCGACCAACATGCTCAGGTGAATGGCATGGCAACATGCCGGGCAGTCATCATAAAACTCCTGACTGCCATTTGAAGAGTCAAGGGTGATACGGATCGTATGTCCACAGTGAGGGCAGATCACGCTTTTCTCAGTGTAATTTTTCATTGGCCTTATCCTTACATCCAAACAGGAAGTGTTGTGTCCTTAACTTCATATTAGGTTTGGAAGTTGTTTAAGGTTAAGAATTAAGTGGCAAAGTTGAGACAGTGCAAAGAATGAAACAATTTCAAAGAATTTATAAGATCTGCCTCGGAAAATTGCCTGAGATGGTATGGATTTTTATGCGGAAAATTTGAGATGCATTCCATATTTATAGTTTTGTTATCAGGCTATAAAACCCCAAAAAAAACACGACACCTGGACAGGGTGCCGTGCTGTTAATTCTTCCGGTTACTGATTATCGATAGTCAGCAACGAGCTGCTCTATGATCCCCTGAGCTTCTTCCAGATAGTGTCCGCCAAACAGGTTGCAGTGATTGAGAACATGGTAGAGATTGTATACGTGCTTACGGGACTGATATTCGAGCGGTAACGGTCGAACGCTTTCATAACCCTGATAGAAATCAGGCAGGAATCCACCGAACAGTTCGGTCATCGCAAGGTCGCATTCTGCATCGCCCCAGTAGGTGGCCGGGTCGTAGCAGACCGGGCCAAACGCAGAATTGGATACATTGCCATGCCAGAGATCACCATGGAGCAGGGAAGGTTTGGGCTGATGATGGCGAAGCGCGGCATAGACCGAGTCCACGACAATATCGGCCTGGCCGAATGAGATACCTTTCTCTTTCAGCAGCTGCAGCTGCCAGCCAATGCGCTGCTCTGAAAAGAAACGGGCCCAGTTTTTGTTCCAGTTGTTTGGCTGCAGGGTGGCGCCAATGTAGTTGTCCTGGTCAAAACCATACTCTTTCTGATCACCCCAGTTATGAAGTTTTGCCAGCTGAAGGCCAAACTTATAACTGTTTTTGTCGTTTTCCAGAGGTTTGAGCGGCACGTAGTTGAGCACTAAAAATGCGTGATCTTTACACTGGCCAAGCAGAACAAACTCAGGAACAAAGACACTCCCGGTTTCGTGGAGCTGGCGAAGACCTTCTGCTTCTGCTTCAAATCGGGGATAGAACTCACGCTCGTTTACTTTGACGAAATAACGCTGTTCACCATCGCTGATCATGTAGCACTTGCTGATGTCACCACCATCGAGACGGACTCTTTCTTCGATCTGAAAATCAAACTGCAGAGTGTCAGATATTTGCTGGGTAATGGATTGCCACATAATCGCTCCTTGGTTGAAGTCGTTACATATCAATATTAGTCCATTTTGCGCGTAACTTACTGTTAAATTGGGCACAATAAACATTTATTAAACCGCAGTCACATTCTTAGACTGCCAGATTTCCGGCGATGCCGATAAATTGTCGCGGATCTTCGATTTTATACAAAGGATCCTGAGGATCCTTTGGTTGTGAAGTAAATCGGATTTTGACCAGTTGTTTGTAACAAAGCGTAGCGATATTAAACCAAATCAGTATAGTGTGACTTTGATTCAAATTTCCCGACTCATTAAGCCTTGATATGAAAGTACTTATATGTGATGACTCTGCGCTCGCGAGGAAATCACTGGCACGTTGCATTACTGAGTGGGAGCACCTTAAAGTTTTGTTCGCTGAAGACGGTCAGGAAGCGCTGACGATCCTCTCTGAGCAGAATATTGACGTGCTCTTTCTTGATCTGACTATGCCGCTGCTTGACGGCTATGGCGTGCTCGAATCGCTCCCGGTATCACGTCACCCGACCAAAGTTGTGGTGGTGTCCGGGGATATTCAGCAGGAGGCCAAACGCCGTTGTCTGGGCCTGGGGGCTTTCGCGTTTGTCGAGAAGCCTTTAAGTGGTGAAGTGGCAGTGCCGCTTTTTGAAAGCCTTGGGCTTAAGTATTATCACCACCATCCGGCACATTCCTTACCTGAACCTGTGTCCGGGCAGGTGGATCCTTTGCTTAAGTTTAAAGAGCTGAGCAACATTGCCATCGGCAGGGGCGCAGCTCTGATGTCTGATCACTTCGGGCATTTTATTCAAATTCCTATTCCCCATATTGGTGTGCTCGACAGTGGTGAGCTTACTATGATGCTGGAAGACGTCCTTCACCGGGACGGTTCTGTAGCCGTTGCGCAGCGGTTTGTTGGAGGGGGGATCCACGGTGAAGCCCTGGTCTGTATGCGTGGCGCAGAAATTACGGAAATGGGGGAGCGGCTGACATTCCGCAGTGAAGACAGCACTTTTAATGAAACGGTTTTGAATCTGGCCAGTTTGCTGGTGTCGTCTTACCTGGTTTCCCTGGGGGAGCAGATGGACATCCAGCTGTCACTGCGTCAGCCAACGGTGATCGATCACCTCCACCAGGAAATTAACTCTCTCGGTCTTGGGCAGTACGACGAGATATTTACTGTTGAATACACCTATGTTGCTGAAAATGCAGACTTCGACTGTGAAGTACTGTTTTTTGTTGATCCGGCTTCTGTCGGGTCTATCAAGCGCGTAATGGAGACCCTGTAGCAGTGCAACACAATCACGAGTTTGCTGAGTTTCATCTCATCATGCAGATCATGGATAACATGGATGCGGGACTGCTGGTGCTCGACTCCCGGTACCGGGTGTGCAGCTGGAACAGTTTTATGCGTTCGTACAGTGGTATCGAGTCGGATGCGATCATGGGCCACAGCCTGTTTGATTTTTTTCCTGAAATTCCTGCGGCATGGCTGAAAGGGAAGATAGATTCGGTAAAAAAACTGCAAATGCGGGCATTTTCTTCCTGGGAGGAGCGCCCGTACCTGTTTAGATTCAATAATTTTTCGCCGATTTCTAACGGGCTGTCCATGATGTATCAGAACGTAGTGATCAGCCCGCTGCGCTCGCTTAACGGGGAAGTGACTCACGTCAGCATCATGGTTCATGACGTTTCAGATGTGGCTAAGAAGAAGCTTCACCTGCGTGAGTCCAATCAAAAGCTCAGCCATTTAAGCCGCACCGACGGACTGACCGGTCTGTTTAACCGCGCGCACTGGGAACAATGCCTGCAGGAACAGTTTGTCCGTTGCGATACACTTGCATCTCACTCCAGTTTGGTTATCTTTGATATTGATTTCTTTAAGAAAGTGAACGATACATACGGGCACAGTGCCGGAGATGGGGTCATTCGTAATACCGCACAGCTTCTTAAGAGAACCGCCCGTCAGGGTGACCTGTGTGGCCGTTATGGCGGAGAAGAGTTTACCGTCATTTTACCGGACACCAACGCCGAGCAGGCACACTTTTTTGCTGAGCGGCTCAGAAACCGGGTTGTTGATTCGCCGGTCGATAATGAAGGTGATGAAATTAACTACACCATCAGTCTCGGAATTTGTGAATACCAGCCAGAAATGACAAATTATCTCCAGTGGCTCGAATCCGCCGATAAAGCCTTGTATAAATCAAAACAAAATGGCAGAAATCAGTCTACAATCTATCAATAGTTGACCACATAGAAAATTCTGTATGTAAAAAACATCAGAGTTGTCATACTATTTACAGAGAGATGATTCAAAACACCAACAAAAGGTGGAGAATAAATAGTGGTAGTAGAAACTGACGGCTATCTTGCTCTTATCGAGCACCTGACATTAAATCTGGATATCTTCGCGACGGCTGAAGGGGACACCGGCGAGGAGAGCGTCGAGGACGTGGTAACGGATCTCATCGCGACCAATATTATGGCGCTGTTTGAACAAAACCCTGAGCTTCACTCAAGTGTACGTTTCCAGCTGCTGAAAGAAGCAGATGCGGTAGCGGAAGATCTGGGCGAAGTGCTTGCCGGTGCATGGCAAAAGAAAGCAACCAACGAGCAAATCATCTTCCTTGATGAGTATATAGCGCTGGTGAAAAACCTGTTTGATTCAGCGGTAGCAACCTACGACTAATTTACCCGCCGAAACTGCCAGAACGCGTCTGCCCAGTAGGGGTTATCCAGCCTGGATATAATCACCCCCTTTGATGTGGACGCGTGCAAAAACTGATTCTGTCCCAGATACACTCCTACGTGATACTGCTTTCTGCGGATCTTAAAAAACACCAAATCTCCCTGCTGTGCCTTATGGTACGGTACATTTGTTCCCTGTTTTACCTGATCTTTCGTGGTTCTGGCCAGTGGCGTAGTGCTGAATCCCTGCATTACTATTTGCGTGAAAGCGCTGCAATCCACTCCGGACTTACTGTTGCCCCCCCAGTGGTATGGCACGCCTTCCCAGTCTTCATACACTCCCTGCCAGTGGGCAGAAAGCACAGTACTTTTATCCTGGGAGTAAGTATAAGCGCCTGAGCTGGTTACAGGTGTGGAGCTGCAACCTGCCAGAGTGATTGTGCCAAGCAGGGCGAGAGCCGGCAGAAGCGGGGAACCAGATGACATTTTAAATCCTTTTGGAAAACACTCTTTCAACCATTATGAAAGCATTTCTTCTTACGATAAACAAATTATCACTCTGAACTATTTGTTGCGAAATGGCTGAGTCAGCATCAGCCAGATATTTTGCTCTTCGGTACGGCGAAACAGTGGCAGGCCGATCTGCATTTCATCGTGACCCGCTTCAGGCTGGGCGCGGTAGCTGCCAAACCAGTGGTCCCACACAGAGAGGAAAAAACCATAGTTGGAGTGAGTTTCGCGTGGGATCACTGAGTGGTGTACCCGGTGCATATCCGGGGTTACCAGCCATTTGCGCAGTTGGTTGTCGAGTTTAAGCGGCAGCCAGGCGTTGCTGTGATTAAACATGGCGCTCACATTGAGCACGATTTCAAACACCACCACAGTGACGGGGGAAATACCGAGCAACCACACCGACGCAATCTTAATCCACATAGAAAGCCAGATCTCTATCGGGTGGAAGCGGGCACCGGTGGTGACATCAATATCCTGATCGGCGTGATGCATCCGGTGCAGGCGCCATAACCAGGGCATGCGGTGAAAAATCCTGTGCTGCCAGTAGATGATGCAGTCCAGTGCGATCACGCCCAGAATCAGATTTGCCCAAAGCGGTAGTGACAGCCAGTGGAACAGACCAAACTGCGCTTCTGTCGCACTGACAGCGGCCTGGAAAGCCAGTACCGGCATCACCAGGCTCAGCAGCAGGTTATTCAGGCCGATAAGCCCAAGGTTGTTCAGCCAGCGCTGGAGTTTGGACTGTGTGAGGTGTTTGCGCGGGAAACGCACTTCCCACAAGGCAAACAGAACCAGTGCTGAGATAAAAAAAACCAGCCGGATGGTATCCATAAAACATATCTCCGTGTGCTAGAATCGCGCGCTCGTTAACTGCAGCAGTAATTCTATGCGTATTCACCAGGTTCACCACCTATATCAGAACAGACTGGCCAGAGCCACAAAACCTTTCAACGCCAGAGGTGCAAAAGTCAAACGTTGCTCTTTTTGTATGGTAGCAGAGCAGCACTGCCTGTGTGCTCATCAGCCGGATATCGAAACGGGTGTCGCGACCATCTTACTGATGTCGGATAACGAAATTCTCAAGCCCAGTAATACCGGCCGCCTTATTGCCGATGTGGTGAAAGAGAGCCATGCCTTTGAGTGGAGCCGTACTGAGCCTTCCGGCGAATTGCTTGATTTATTAAATGATGAGCGTTATCAGCCCGTAGTGGTGTTTCCCGAACAGTACGTTGACGAGCGAAGCCGGCTGGTAATGGATCTGCAACAACCACAACCAGATTTCGACCCGTCGCGTACGCTTCTGCTGATCCTGCTTGATGGCAGCTGGAAAGAAGCCCGTAAGATGTTTCGTAAGTCTGACTACCTGCAGCATCTGCCTGTTTACTCTATCGCACCGGATACTCTGTCGGCTTATGCGATGCGCAGCTCCGAAAATCAGTCTCACCTTGCGACAGCTGAAGTCGCCAGTATGGTACTGAGTGATGCGGGAGAAGAGCAGGCCGGAGCCTTGCTGGCGGACTGGTTTGGCGTGTTTGGCGAGAGCTATATGCTGAGTAAAACCCGCTATAAACCTGATCTCTCAAAGCCTGTACTGACTGAATATGTAAACAAAATGTCCGAAGTGTCCATGGATTGAGCACTTGGTCACAACAGGGGCATTAATCCGCGCCAGGTCACGGATTGAAGGGGTAAGATATGCATAATGGCATTTTACTTTTAATAGTCTTTGTTTTATTTGTATTTTCAGGAGAGAAATATGTACTACGGCTTTGATGTTGGGGGCACAAAAATTGAATTTGGTGCGTTCAACGCCAATCTTGAGCGTGTCGCGACTGAGCGCGTCCCAACGCCGGGTGATGATTACCCGAAACTGGTAGACACCATCGCTGGTCTGGTTGCGAAGTACGATCAGGAATTCGGTACCGAAGGTACGATTGGTCTTGGTATTCCGGGCATGGAAGATGCTGACGACGGTACCGTGCTGACCACCAACGTTCCGGCTGCAAAAGGCAAGCCTCTGCGTAAAGACCTGGAAGCAAAAATTGGCCGTTCAGTACGCATTGATAACGACGCAAACTGTTTTGCCCTGTCAGAAGCGTGGGACGAAGAGCTGAAAGATGAGCCTTCTGTTCTGGGCCTGATCCTGGGTACCGGTTTTGGCGGCGGCTTCGTATTCGACGGTAAAGTATTCTCTGGCCGTAACCACGTTGCTGGCGAAGTCGGCCATGGTCGTCTGCCGATTGATGCCTGGTTCCACCTGGGTGAGAACGCGCCGCTGTTCTCCTGTGGCTGTGACAAGAAAGGCTGTCTTGACAATTACCTGTCTGGCCGCGGTTTCGAGCAGCTGTACGAGCACTACTACGGCGAGAAGAAGAAAGCCATCGACATCATCAAAGCTCAGGCTGAAGGTGAAGAGAAAGCAGTTGAGCACGTTGAGCGCTTTATGGAACTGCTGGCAATCTGCTTTGCAAACCTGTTTACCGCGTTTGACCCGCACGTAGTGGTTCTGGGCGGTGGTCTGTCTAACTACGACCTGATCTACGAAGAAATGCCAAAACGCATTCCTAAGTACCTGCTGTCTGTAGCGAAAGCTCCTAAGATCATCAAAGCGAAACACGGTGATTCAGGCGGCGTTCGTGGCGCAGCATTCCTGAACATCAAGTAATGTTCTGATTTCTGAAAAAGAAGGCCCTGCAATTTTGCAGGGCCTTCTTTTTAGTACTGACTGGTGGATTACTTTTTCTTTTTACCCACGCCCAGGTTTTCTTTTTGCGCCATGGTGATCTTGTCAAATCCCAGCTTCTTAAAGTGCGCATCGCGGTAGTTACGTACCGCTTTGGTGTCGGATACCGCTTCGAGCTGCTGTTCCATCTTCAGGTAGTCGCTGATGTCGATGCCTTCCGCTGCCGCTACGGCTTCGTGGATGTTGCGGAACTTCTCGTAAGAAAACGTCAGGGTCTTTTCCTGTTTTTTGTAGGTGTAGATGATGGTACGTGCCATGTTTGCTGCTCTTTAAAAAATCGTGGCGGAACTCTAGCCGAGATTGCACCTGGGTGCAAGCGCCCGGCTGTATGACTGATTAAATCCGGCCCTGAAGCGGAATGATTCGGACCGGCTCTCCGGCCTTGACGCTGTCCACCTCAGGGGTGATCTCAATCAGGCAGTTGGCTTCACTCATTGAGCGCAGAATACCCGAGCCCTGTTTGCCGGTGGTGCGTACGGTCAGCTGACCCGCAGGAGAGAGCTGGTACACGCCGCGGGAAAACTCAGTCCGGCCCGGGCGGGAACGAAGTGGCTCTTCGGCAATCGCGGTCACTTTCAATGGCTGCCACTCTTTTTCACCCTGCATCTTACGAATAGCAGGTTCAACAAAGTTGATAAATGACACCATGACCGCGACCGGATTACCTGGCAGACCAAAGAACGGCTTACCGTTTATTTGGCCAAAGGCGAGGGGACGACCCGGACGCATATTGATCCGCCAGAAATCGACTTCACCCAGTTCATCGAGCACCGCTTTGATGTAATCCGCATCCCCGACAGAAACGCCACCGGAGGTCAGGATCATGTCGGCACTTTGCGCAGCGCTTTGCACCGCGTCCGCCATTACTTTATGGTCGTCCGGCAGGATACCCAGGTCGATGATGTCGCAACCCAGTGAAGTGAGAAGGCCTTTGAGAGTGAAGCGGTTGGAGTCATAAATCCGGTTTTCACAAAGTGTTTCTCCCGGCGCCTGTACTTCGTCACCGGTAGAGAATATCGCGACTTTCAGCTTTCGAACCAGCGGAAGCTCAGCCATGCCAAGCGATGCAAGCATACCCATTTCTGGCGAGTTAAGACGGGTACCGGTCACAAAGACCGGCTGACCAACGGCCAGGTCTTCCCCGGCCTGACGAACGTTCTGGCCCTGTTTAACAGATGTATTGCCAAACGTTACGATGTCACTGATTTGCTGTGCCTGTTCACGCATTACTACAGTATCTGCGCCTTCGGGCATCGGTGCGCCGGTCATAATTTTGACCGCTTCACCGGACTGAAGCACTTCATTGTATGACTGGCCAGCCATCACTTCAGCGACCACGCGGTATTCGGTTTGTAGCGAATCACCGGCAATAGCGTAACCGTCCATTGCGGAGTTGGTATAGGCGGGCACATTTACCGGCGATGAGACGGGCTTCGCCAGCACCCGGCCGTAAGCATTATCCACCAGACCGGAATCCTGCTCACTCAGCGGATTGATCTGGCCGAGGATTTTCTCCTGTCCCTGCTTAACTGACAGAAATGCAGGGGAGAGGGTGTCGCAACAGGCTGCGGGTTGTGCTGACTTACTTTTGTTCTGCTTATCTTTGCTGAACGCCACTACAAAATCAGCAACAGCATCAAGGTCGTTAATATCCATCAGCGGAAGCGTAGTATCAATCTTCTCATCACAGGCTACCGCGATAATGTTGGCGTCGGTTGGGTAGAGCCAGGGTTTGTCCAGCTCAGCGCGATGCAGTTCAATTTTCGGGAACGCGATGTTCTTACAGCCTTCGACCAGGATAAGATCAAGCTTGTCTGCATCAAAGCGGCTGAGCAGGTAATCAAAACCTGCTTCGGCTTCCGGGGTTTCGGTCATCAGCGCGAAGCGGTTGCGTGAGGCGATCAGCATCTGTCCGGCACCGGCTTTACGCAGGCGGTAACTGTCTTTGCCTGGCTTATCGACATCAAAGTTGTGGTGCGCGTGTTTCAGTACACCAATTCGTAAACCTTTATCGGTCAGTTTTGGCAGCAGGGCTTCAAGCAGGGTCGTCTTTCCGGTTCCGCTGTAGGCAGCGAAACCGAGGATAGGCAGGTCGGGGCGTTGGCTCATATCAGGGTTCCAAACTGTTGTAGTTCTTCTGGTGTATTGAGGTTGATAAAGCTCTGTTCATCGTGGCTGAAGTCAACGTACTCGGTGCGGCATTCATCGTAGAGCAAAATGATTTTCCGGTCTCCGCGTTTCAGAAACGCTTCCAGTCGGCCCAGCACCCGTTTGTGGAACAGGGTAAAGACCGGCTGAACGTGACCACCATCGTGAGCGACCAGGATATCAACGTCTGTGTGAATAGCTTTGGCAAAGTGATCGGTAAGATCGTCTTTGATCAGCGGACTGTCACACGGAACAAACCCCACCCAGTCATGTTTTGCTTTTACCAGACCGGCATGAATGCCACCGAGCGGACCGGGGTAGTCGCCAAACTCATCACCGATAACAGCACCATATTCGGCATAGGTATCCTGGTTGCGGTTGGCGTTAATCAGCAGTTCGTCAGCGTGTGGACTAATCCGGTTGATTACGTGTTCAATAAGCGGGACGTCGTTAAGACGCACAAGACCTTTGTCCTGGCCTCCCATACGTGTGGCCTGGCCACCGGCCAGAATGACCCAACTAATTGGCGTTGGAGATGGCATAGTTATTCTCTTGTACCAGTTGCAACACAGGTGACTCACGCAGGGTCTGCTCTGAGATATGCCACTGCTTCTTGCACAGGGCGGTCAGGGCGTTGGTCTGATGACTGGTGATCACCAGGCTTGACCCACGGTCGATAAGGTCTTTGCACATAACCACCAGCCGTTCGACAGATTCTTTATCCAGGCTGGCACTGGGCTCATCCATCAACAGGATGGCCGGATTGAGTATCCAGGCCCTTGCCATAGCAACACGTTGCTTTTCACCACCTGACAGCAGGGAAACGTGCTCATCGGCCAGGGTTTCGAGACCCACCATGCGCAGAGCTTTAATCACTCTGTTGCGTTTGTCGCGTTTATTTCCAGGGGCGTATTTTATCCCATACGCAATGTTTTCAAAAACACTGCCGTCAAAAAGATAGGGAGACTGGTGCAAATAAATCACTCCCTGATGGCCAGCGGTACCGGTCAGGCGGCGCAACAGTCCCGGTTGGTTACGAAGTACGCGGCCTTCGGTGGGCTTAAGCAGTCCGGCGAGGATTTTCAGCAGGGTGGTTTTTCCCACACCATTGTCGCCGCGCAGGTAAACCACATCATGCGGCCCAAGCGTCAGCCCGGGAATGTGGAACAGTGAACGTTCCTTAAAACTCATCGACAGATTGTCGCAACGCAGGGTTAACGTCATATTGCCTCTTAAGATTTCAGGTAGCCTTTGCCGCGAACGCTCGACAGCGCAAAATTCAGCAGCAGGGCAAGTGCCAGCAGTACCATTCCCAGTGCCACGCCCTGAGCGAAAGCGCCTTTCTGGCTTTCCATGGCGATAGCAGTAGGAATGTTGCGGGTCATGTTCATTATATTCCCGCCGACCATCATAGAACATCCGACTTCAGTGATAATGCGGGAAAATCCGGCGATGATGGCGGCCAGCAGCGGGAAGCGGTTTTCCCACAGCAGGGTATGGGCAACCCGCAGCGGCGAAACGCCAAGGGTGACCGCCGTTTCCAGCGCCCGTTTGTCACTGGACTGAAGTGTACCGTGCATCATGGAAACCAGGATCGGAAAGCAGATCAGCATCTGACCCAGGATCATGGCTTTTTGGGTAAACAGCAGCTGCCAGTCACCCAGCGGTCCGGCACGGGAAAGCATCATGTACAGCAGCAGGCCAATCACCACTGTGGGTACCGCCTGCAGGGTATGAAACAGCGATACCAGCAGCCATTTACCAGGAAAACGGAAGTAGGCGAGTACATAACCGCACGCCAGAGCAGGGATCAGTACCAGCGAGAGCGCCATAAGTGAGACAGAAAAGGAAACACCTACGATCGTCCACAGCTGCGGATCAAAACTGACCAGCAGCTGAAGGGCATCCAGGGTTGTCTGCCAAAGCGTCATGTTCAGCTTTGCTCTGCGTCAGCAACGAACAGTTTCTGGCCTTTGATGGTAAACGCATCGATCAGGGCCTGAGCTTTCGGGCTGACCAGCCAGTCACGAAATACGCGTGCGCCTTTGGTATTCAGGCCCTGGTAACGCTCAGGGTTAATCAGGATCACCTGGTATGGGTTAAACAGGCGTTTGTCACCTTCAACAGCAATAGCCAGTGCGACCTTGTTTTGGTAAGCAAGCCAGGTACCACGGTCTGTCAGGGTGTAGCCCTGCATTTCCGAGGCCATGTTCAGGGTCGGGCCCATGCCCTGGCCGACAGAGCGGTAGCCGCCAAAGTTTGGCTCGATATGACTCTGGGACCAAAGGTTCAGCTCTTTCTTGTGTGTGCCGGAATCATCGCCGCGTGAAACGAAGGCCTGGTTCTTTTCTGCGATGGCTTTGAATGCTTTGGCTACGTCTTTTTCACCGAATACACCAGCCGGGTCGCTTTTCGGGCCAACGACAACAAAGTCATTGTACATCAGCGCTTTTGGCTCGATGCCATAGCCGTTGCTGACAAATTCCGCTTCGGCTTTTGGCGCATGGGTCATCACCAAATCCACATCGCCATTCTGGCCCATGCGCAGTGCTTTACCGGTACCGGCTGCAATAACATCGACCTGGTAGCCGGTCTCTTTTTTAAACTCCGGCAGAAGATAATCGAGCAGGCCGGAGTGATAGGTACTGGTGGTCGTCGCCAGACGTACGTGAGGAAGATCAGTCTCGGCGTAAGCGGTGCCGCTCAGGGTTGCAGCAGCCAGCAGGGGGAGCAGGGTAATTTTCATAGTATTTCCGTTGTCATTATTATTGGTCAGGGTTTGTACACCTGATCGTGTGAGCACTCCGACAGTGCAATCCTAATGCCAATATGCGATACGGAAAAGCGATATATCAATAAACCGGACCATTTCGTGCCTTTGAGACATAAACCTGCAGTGCAGCATACAGCCTGAGAGCTCAGCAAGGTGCGTTCGTCACCGGCAAATTCCTGATACGGCTATCACTATTTGTTTGAATTAAGAGCGGTTAGGATTGCATTGGGACAAAATGTCGCACATACTTGTCCGGTCGCAAGCAGGCGACGGTACACTCTGTCCCATGACATGGCAAAAAGGTGTTTTATGTCTCATCAATCCAACCAATCCTTTCATTCCGGGCTGCAAAGTGCCAGATATAAAGCCTTCTCCGTACTGGTCGTCGATGACGAGCCGGGCATGCAGGCGATCCTCAATAAGGCACTGAGTAAGTTTTTTTCCCGGGTAGATTGTTGCGGAAGTATTGAAGAGGCAGAGGGGCTGCGCCAGCAGAATCACTATGACCTGATTGTACTCGACATTAACCTGCCAGGCCGCTCCGGCATTGAATGGAGCGAAGCCTTTAATGATCCGGATAAACCCGCTGATGTGATTTTTATGACCGGCTATGCCGATCTGGAAACGGCCATCAGCGCGCTGAAACTGGGTGCTTCCGATTTTATTCTTAAGCCGTTTAACCTGGAACTGCTGATGAAGTCCGTTCAGCGCTGTATGGACAAGCGACTGTCTGAACGTATGCAGATGGCGCTGCGGCATGACGCGGGTCGTTATCAGAGCAATGAAATCATCGGTGGCGCGGAGAAAACCAAAATCCTGCGTCAGCTGATTGGTCAGTTTGCCCCTTCCAGGGCATCTGTATTGATTGAAGGCGAGTCCGGAACCGGTAAAGAGCTGGTTGCCCGTGGCATTCATCAGGCCAGCGGCCGTGGTGGGCCGTTTGTTCCGCTAAACTGTGGTGCGATTGCGCCTGAGCTTTTGGAGAGTGAACTGTTTGGCCATGCTTCCGGCGCGTTCACCGGGGCGAAAAAGAGCCGCGAAGGTCTGTTTCGTGTCGCTCAGGGAGGCACCCTGTTTCTTGATGAGATAGGGGAAATGCCGCTCGCCATGCAGGCATCTTTGCTGCGTGTACTTGAGCAGCGGACTATCCGCCCGGTGGGAACTGAAAAAGAGATCAGTATTGATGTACGGATTGTGGCAGCGACTAACCGGAACCTGAAAAAACAGGTTGAAGAGGGCGCATTCCGAAAAGACCTTTACTACCGCCTGAATGTGCTCAAAATTGACGTACCGCCGCTTCGCGAACGGAAAACAGATCTCAATGAGCTGGTGCCATTTTTTACCCGTATGCTGGCCAAAGAGCTGACCATGCCGGAGCCTAAATGGGCGCATGAAGACATTCTGGCTATGAACGACTATGACTGGCCGGGCAACGTACGCGAGCTGAAAAACCTGATGGAGCGCTGCATTCTGCTGGGTAAACCGCCTGCGCACTACTGGCGTGAGCTGAGTGGAGAGAGCGAAGCACCACGGGTGTCAGTTACATTGTCACATAATGCCGAGTTGCCGGAAATGCCGGACTATCGCAGCGATGAAATTGGTGGCTACCCTAACGAGTGGACGCTGAAAGAGGTAGAGAAGTCACACATCCAGCAGGTCGTCCGCTTTCATGACGGCAACAAATCGGCGGCCGCACGTCATCTCGGGGTAGCCCGTAAGACCCTGGAGCGCAAGTACAAAGAGTGGGACGCTGAAGGTGAGTACCATGCCGGCTGAATACCGCGGGCCTTTTGGTCAGCTGAGGTTGTGGCAGTTCCGTTTTCGCACCATGGTACGCTACCGGTTGCTGTTTCTCACGTCAGCCCCGATAGTCTTAACCCTGCTGGCGCTGGTTGGTATTACCCTGTACTGGTCGACCCATTACACCTGGCAAAATGCGCTTTCCAGCGTGGAAGAAAAGCTGTCGGTGGCAGACAACAGTATCGAAATCCTTCAGACCAAGCAGGCACAGAGCTTACGGGCCGTAGGAGACCATCACCTGACGCACGAACTGCTGACCAGTGCCGGATCTTCAAAGCTGAATCATTGGCTTCGCCAGCAAAAAGAATATCATCAGCTCGATTTCCTGCGCTGGCTGCCGTCTTTACCGGAAGAACGGCACGACAGCCGTCATGCTTTTTTTTCTGTGCTGGACAAGGCAGAGCTTGCCGAAATTGACCCGGAGCTCGTCCGGCGTGCTAACATCAACCTGCTTGGAGAGTTCGGTCAGGAATCCCGTGGGCTTATCAGCCGCTCTTTTTATCCGGTATGGCACGGCGGTAAACTTCTTGGTTATCTCGATGGCGGGATCCTGCTTAACAACAGTACCGCACTGGTCGACCGTATCCGCGATCTTATCTATCCCAAACCCAACCCGATGCAGCCTCAGAAAGGCACGGTTACTCTGTTCCTCGATGATGTGCGTATCAGCACCAATGTTCCGCTCAGCCGCGATGATAACGCCGGGCGTGCCATTGGTACCCGGGTCTCAGATCGGGTGAAAGAAGCCGTACTCGAACGGGGTCAGCACTTTATTGACCGGGCTTACGTGTACGATGACTGGTACATCACCGCATATCAGCCAATTTATGACCACGATGACCAGGTGATTGGAATGCTCTATACCGGTTATCTGATCTGGCCACTTATAAGGGTATATATTACAAACCTTGGTGAGATAGGGCTGACCATTATTACCCTGCTGCTCATTTCCGGGATGATGGTGTACCGGGGCTCAAGGGATCTGTTCGCGCCTATTGAACGTATTCATTACGTTGTGAAATCGGTTCAGGCTGGCAGGCACAAGCGTATCGGCCAGCTTGGGTTTCATCACGACCATGAACTTTCCCAGCTTGCCGGGCAGTTCGACAACATGCTCGACCTGCTGGAGAAGCGAAACCAGGAAATCCGCCGCGCTGCTGATCAGCTGGAAGAGAAAGTGCAGAACCGGACCCTGAAGCTGAGAGAAAAAACCGAGCAACTTGAACACCACATTCAGCTGCTGAACCAGACCCGGGATAAACTGATCGTCAGTGAGAAACTGGCTGCGCTCGGTCAACTGACCGCAGGTATTGCCCATGAAATCAATAACCCGACCGCGGTGATCCTTGGCAACGTGGAGCTGCTTAAGTTTGAACTGGGTGAGGGTGCTGATTGCGTCGAAGAAGAGTTGACGACGATTCTCACCCAGATCGACCGTATCCGTACCATTACCCGCAGCCTGCTGCAGTACAGCCGTCAGGGCGGGATCCAGGATGAAATCACCTGGCAGCATATTAATCCGATCATCGAAGAGAGCCTGACCCTGGTGAAAACCGCGGTGAAGAGGCAAAACATTGTGTTTGAGACCCGGCTGGAAGCCAAAGCGGTGATTGAAATGAACCGTCATCAGTTGCTGCAGATCCTGGTAAACCTGGAGATGAACGGCATTCACGCTATGCAGGGCGAAGGCCAGCTGACTCTCACTACCCGCGACTGGTACGAAGACGATGAGTTAAAAGGCGTAGTGGTAACGGTTGAAGATCAGGGCTGCGGTATTGCCCGGGAGAGCCTGACCCGAATTTTTGACCCTTTCTATACCACAAAGCGTGAGGGTACCGGACTTGGGCTTTCGGTGACTCAGAGCCTGCTCAGTCAGTCTGGCGGGGACATTGAAGTTCGCTCTGAACCTGGCGAAGGAAGCTGCTTTACTCTTTATCTTCCGCATAAACAAACGGTAATCGCCGCTACCACTCTGGCGTAATCAAAACAGCCCGGTACTGGCCGGGCTGTATACGTCTCATGTCTCTTTTCTGCTTTAACACTTAAATTGATCAACAATGCCATTCAGCTGACCGGTTGACGTCTCGACCTGGGCTGCCGCGTGTACCGCATCGCTGACAGAGCCTTCAGTCTGAGTAGCAAGGTCGGCAATATGGGTGATGTTGCGGTCAATTTCCGCAGATACCTGAGCCTGCTCTTCTGAGGCTGCCGCAATCTGTGAGTTCATATCAAAGATATGTGAGATTTCTTCCACGATCCTCTGAATTGCTTCGACAGCCAGAATGGTCTGGCCATTGGTCTCTTCAGCCTGGTGCAGGCTGTTTTGCATCAGATGAACGGTTTTCTCTACACCTTCACTCAATCCGCTGATGGTGCCTTCAATTTCTACCGTGGAGTCTGTAGTACGTTTTGCCAACTGACGGACTTCATCCGCCACTACGGCAAAGCCACGGCCGTTTTCTCCGGCCCGGGCGGCTTCTATCGCCGCATTGAGCGCGAGCAGATTGGTTTGCTCAGTGATTTCACGAATCGTGTTCACTACCTGATGAATTTCGGTGCTCTGAACTTCCAGGGTACGGATCAGGGCCTGCGAGTCGTGAATATTGCTGGTCAGGGACTGAATGCTGCTTCCGGCGATATTGGTCAGACGCATACTCTCTTCCGCTTCGTTTTTGACCCGTTCGGCCTTGTGGGCAGCGTTGTCGATGTTAGCGGCGATCTCTTTGGTTGTCGCCAGCAGCTGATTGACGGCGGTGGCGATAGACGATGACTCCTGCTGCTGCTCACGCGCGTTGTCCAGTGAGCGTTGTGTCGCCTGCCTGGATTCAGTTACCGATTCAGTCAGTGAGTCGCTGACCACTGCAACCTGGCAGATGTTGCTTTGCAGTTTGTCCACAAAGCGGTCAAACGCCTGACTCAGGCGTGCCAGTTCGTCTCTGCCGCTGTCAGCCATTCTGACCCGCAGATCGCCATGACCGGAGGCGATTTCTTCCATCATGTCTTTCACTTTAATGATTCGTTTCGAAACCTGAAGACTCAGCAGCATCAGAAGGGCAGAGACCAGTGCGGCGATCATAATGCCGGTACTCTGGAGGTGAAGGGTAATGTCTGTGCGGGTGCGGGTTACCTTCACTGCTATCGCCGATTGCATTTGGTTCAGGATCTCTTCGGTCTGGTGCACGTTTTTGCGCAGCGCGCCACGCATGCCGGAATTATGATCCAGTCCAAACACTACCAGCGCCTGATAAAGCGCCTTTAATTGCTGATGATACTGGTCTGCGTTCTGAACCAGCCCATCCTCAGAAAGGCTTTGGCTGAATACCTGCCAGTTTTCATTGAAAGTCATCAGTTGTGACTCATCGGGAGAAAGCAGAAAACGGTTTTTGGCATCCAGCGCGGTCATCAGTGCAAGTTTTTGCGCTGTCGTTGTATTGCCATTGATCTGTGACAGCAGTGTCTGCTCCTGTTGTTCAAGCAGGCCCAGGATACCGCCGGTCTCTGCTCCACCAATTTTGTTTGCCTGAGCGGCGAGGGCATTAAACTGAGTCCGGTACTCATCGAGCGTTGTTTTTACTTTTGCAAAGTCAGCTTCACCTGCGCTCAGCTGGCCGTTAAGAATGCTCTGCAGTTCGCTGACCTGGCCCATCAGTAATTGATGCGTCTGATTAAACTTATCGACATATTTGGGCAGCCGGCGGCTGAGAAAGTCTTTTTCGTGCCGCCTGAGCATCAAAAGCTCGGTTTCACTCAGTGAGTTCAGCTCAGACGCAGCCTGCATCTGCGAGAGGGCATTGAGTGCAAAATGTTGATAGATGGCGTAACCAAGCATGGATGCGAGCAGAAACAGTGTGACAGCAAGCATTTTTGCTTTAATAGAAAACGAGGCGAGCCAACCGGCCCGCGGGGAATCCGAAGTAGTCATGACGAAGCTCCTGGCCAACTCCTGCCTTTTGATAGCAGGTATGTTTATGTCGCCTGACAGCGACCCTGAGTCCGTTTTATTTCGGTTTTGTGAATTATTTGTTACGGACCAGGGTAAGTGTTGGCCCGTATTGAGAGATTTGCAAGGAGGAGAGGAGAAATACTGGTACTTTACTCATCCGAACTTGTTTCTGTACTCATCCCGAAGTTGCTTCGCCTTTTACATCAAACAGCACTTTGTCTGCACCGGTATAGACCTGAAAGCGGTGGCCTTTGGCACGAGCGATAGTGGTGATACCGAATTTGTGTGCCAGATCCAGCCCCATCTGAGTAACGCCTGAGCGGGACAGAAGTACCGGAATGCCCATCTGAGCGACTTTGATCACCATTTCAGAAGTCAGGCGACCGGTGGTGTAAAAGAGCTTGTCTTTACCTTCTTCACGGTTGAGCCACATTTCTCCGGCCAGGGTATCAACAGCGTTGTGACGGCCCACATCTTCCACAAATGACAGGATTTCATCAGAGCGACATACCGCGCAGCCATGCACAGCACCGGCACGTTTGTAGGTATCGTTAAAGTGGGTCAGGGCTTCAAGCGAGGCGTAGATATCAGATTGCTTTATCTGAACCTGAGGTACCTGGTAGTGATCCAGCTTTTTCATCACGTTGCCATACATGGTGCCCTGCCCACAGCCGGAGGTGACGGTTTTCTTCTTCAGCGCTTCTTCCAGGTATTCGGTGTTTTCACGGGTGATTACGGCAGCGGTATGGGTTTCCCAGTCGATGATCACCGACTCTACCGCTTCCGGATCTTCCAGAAATGCCTGATTCTTCAGATAACCGAGCACCAGGGCTTCCGGGCGGGAACCCAGTGTCATCAGGGTAACGACTTCTTTCCAGTTGAGCATTACCGTCAGGGGACGTTCACAGGCGATCTCTTTGTGCAGAATTTCGCCATACTCATCGACGACTTCGACTTTGTGTGTCTGGAGCGGGGCATCACCGGTAGTGATGATGCTTGGGTTTTGATGTTGAGCCACGCAGTGTCCTTATTATGATTTTCGCTGTCACGGATTCAGCAATAATCACGCCACTTTACCTTATGGTTGCGCCGGAGGAAACGGACATTTATCCCCAACATCAGCAGCGCCGGAGCGATCTGGCTCAGGATTTGCTTTATCCGGCAGATTAAAACAACAAATAACGGAGAAACGCTGAAATGTTAGCCAAATCCGAAACTGTCTGGCCGCTGCAGTGCCAGCTCAGTTCAAAGGAAGTCTCACAGGGGCGCTGGGTTACCACGCAGTGGGATCTGTGCGGGATCAATACTCAGCCGGAGGAAGACTCAGCCCTGGTTGTGCCCCTTGAGCTCTTTCGCGATGAAAGGACCGACTACCGTTTTAACCTCAGCTCGCGTCAGCCAAAGTTGTTCCTGGCGCTTGAACAAACCGATCCGCCAAAACCAGTACAGCTGACCGCTTCCCAGTCGGTTGCCGGAAACTATCTTGATGGCGATTACCTGGTGCTTTCTGCGGACATGCCACTGGCGGTTCAGGCCTGGATGGAAGCATTTATCGGCCGTAACGGAGAGCTGCTTGAACAGCGCCGTAAGAAGCGCAAAGGCGCGGGGAGGGCAAGTGGCAACTGAGTTTTTCAGGCGCTGGTCGCGCAACAAGCTGGATGAAACGCAAGCAGAAGTAAGCCGGCCGCCAGCTGAAGAAAGCGCAGCTCCTCAACCTGCAGCTCCCGGGCCTGTTGAGTCAGTACAGGAGGCAAGCCTGGCATCAGTGCTGGCAGAAGGGGTTGAAAAGGAAGTAAAGAAAGCCGCGCTGCGTAAGCTGTTTTTAAGTGCGGAGTTTAATGAGTTAGACGCGCTTAACGACTATGACCACGATTACAAAGCAGTTGGAAACTTGTCTTCAGAGCTTGCCGGTCAGCTGCGGGACTGGGCCAAAGAGCAACTGGAAGAGGCCGCGCCAGATGATGAGCAAATCGTATCGGTAAATCAGGAAGATGAGCCTGACGACGAATGTGAGACAAAATGTACCACATAGAAAACAGGGTCATTTTGACCTATTCACAAAATCATCACTTGAGACATTTTGTCACCCCTTTATAAAAACCTGTTTACGTCTGATTCAAAATTCACCAGAGATTGTGACCGTGGCACGGGTTTATGACCTGGATCGGTACTTGCAATAAGGAGCGGTCAAAGCAATAAAAAATAAGAAGCAATGTTGAAGCAAATACTTGAAAGTGCCCGGAGCACCAATGGCAGAGCGAGGCTCGCCGCCATTGAGCAAACGGCCGAACTGCGTAATCTTATCCCACCGACAGTCAGCTACCAGAGCCGTGGTAACCTCGCCGTTATCGGGCCGCTGACCCTGATTAAAGAGCTGTCCGGTCAGCTTGAGCAAATGAACAGTGTGACCTGGTTCTGCGTTGACCAGCTGCCTGAAGGCCGCCAGGCTGACAACTGGTACCTTGCGCGAAAAGTCGAAGTCAGCGGATTTCTCGGAACATTTACCCTGAAGGTAGATGGGCTGCATAATCCTGCTCCGGCGGCGATTGGCAGTGACTGTTTTGATCTTGTGCTCGACCTCACCCTGAACGGGTTAATGCAGGAAGAAGTGCCGGTACCTGGCTACTATCCGGTTGGCCGAGGCTATCCGTCACTTTCGGATGCGCTGGCTGAGATCCCAACCCTGATGGGCACGTTCGACAAACCCAAGTTCTTCCGTCTGGATAACGACAAGTGTGCTCACAGCTCGCGCGGCGTAAAAGGCTGCGACCGTTGTGTGGACGCCTGTCCCGCCGGTGCACTGACCAGCGACGGTAATGATCAGACCGGACACAAAATCCAGATAAACCCTTATCTCTGTCAGGGAGTAGGTACGTGTGCCACAGCCTGTCCGACAGAAGCGATTTACTACGCACTACCGGAGCCGGTGCAGACCCAGCGCTTCGTGACTTCTCTGATGGCTAACTACCGCAAAGCGCAGGGCGAAACCCCGGGCGTGCTTTTCTGCAGTCAGCGCCATGAGCGTTTTAACGCCATGATGCTTGAGGCTTTGCCGGAGAGCGTGATCCCGGTGGAACTGGATGAGCTGCCGTCCGTGGGCATAGATACCTGGCTGAGTGCACTGGTGAACGGTGCCACTCAGGTGCTGTTTGCTGCCAGCCGCAGAATGCCGCCAACTATATTGCGCGTTCTGCAGCAGGAAGTGGAAACCGCCCAGACTCTGCTGGGTCAGCTTGGTATCGAAACCAGCCGGATTCAGATCCTCTACCTCGAAGATATCGCCAATGAGCCGCCTGAACTGCATCAGACGCCTCTGATGACCCAGACCTGGCACGGAGAGGGCGATAAGCGTCAGAGACTGTTTGGTGCCCTGAACCTGCTGGCTGAGCGTTACGCCCCCAATCAGCTGCTGGCTCCGCTTCCTGCCAGCGCACCTTATGGTGCGGTGTCGTGTAAAGGGGAGAGCTGCACCCTGTGTATGGGTTGTATCGCGGTATGTCCGACCGGAGCGCTGCACAATGATGGTGAAAACCCACAGCTTAGTTTTACCGAGCAGGACTGCATTCAGTGCGGCATGTGTGAAAAAGCCTGCCCCGAAAAAGCGCTGAGTCTGACTTCGCGTATGAACTGGGATCAGGCAGCCCGCAGTCAGGCTCAGGTCATTCACCAGGAGAAAGCCGCGGAGTGTTTATCCTGTGGTAAACCTTTTGCGCCTCAGTCTCTGGTCGACAAACTGCAGGATAAGTTACGTGGTCACTCTCATTACAGCAACGAAGCGGCAATCAGACGTATTGCTATGTGTGAAGACTGCCGGGTACGCGACATGTTCAGCGAAATGGCAGATAACCCTGAGCAGCAGCTGAGAATTTAGGAGTGAGCATGCAATCAGAGCAATTTCAGTTAAGACAAGAGATTTACGCCCTGCTGGCCGCGCTGCTTCGTCAGGCTCCGACTGCGGAACAACTCGGGTGGCTGGCCACTATAGAGTCTGAAGGAATTGAACAGCAGCCAATGCGACAGGCATGGCAGGCGCTGAGCGAGAGCGCTGCACATACCAGCGTTGAAGAAGTAAGTGATGAATACCAGGCGCTGTTTATTGGTATTGGCCGGGGCGAAGTGATGCCATTTGCGTCCTGGCATATCGCAGGCGCGTTGATGGAAAAACCACTGGCAGAGATCCGGCGTGACCTCAAAGCACTTGGCTTTGAGCGTAACGAACAGACCAAAGAGCCGGAAGACCATATCGCTGCACTGTGTGAAGTGATGGCAATGCTGGAGAGTGAAGCGCAGCAGAACGCGTTTTTCAACCGTCATATTCAGCCGTGGTTTGCTGCCCTGTGTGAGCAAATCAGGCAGGCACCCAGTGCCGCTTTTTACAAGAGCGTTGCAGCTCTGCTTGAGCAGTTCCTGCTGCTGGAGCAGACCCGCTTCGCCACCATCCCTGTAAGGGAGTTCGTTGTCCGGACTCCTGAAAGAGAAAAATAAGTCAGCACCACAAGAGAAGCTTCAGCTTCCAGAAAGGAGCAATGTATGAATAACGAGAAACCAACAGATACATCCAGGCGTAACCTGCTTAAAGGTGCGATTACGGCAGCCGTTGCAGGCACTGCGGTTGCAGCGACTTCCAAAGTCGCACTGGCGCAGGAAGAGCAGAAGCCGCAAACGGATAAAAAAGTGACAGGGTATCGCGAAACGCAGCATATCCGTGATTACTACGACACACTGTAAGGGAGCAAAGCCATGAAACTAACCAAACGCTCCGACAGTGTTGAACTGGAGCAGAACCGCCTTGGTATCAGCCGCCGGGCATTTATGAAAAACACCAGTTTTGCCGCCGGTGGCGCTGCCATTGGTGCGGGTCTGTTTGCACCGGGCATGATGAAAAAAGCCCAGGCCGCAGACGTCGACCATGACGCGCCGACAGAAATCAAACGTACCATCTGTTCTCACTGCTCAGTGGGCTGTGGTATTTACGCCGAAGTACAAAACGGCGTCTGGACCGGTCAGGAGCCGGCGTTTGATCACCCGTTTAATGCCGGTGGTCACTGTGCCAAAGGTGCTGCTCTGCGTGAGCACGGCCATGGTGAACGTCGCCTGAAATACCCGATGAAGCTGGAAAACGGCAAGTGGAAGAAGCTCTCCTGGGAGCAGGCGATCAATGAAATTAGTGACAATGTAACGAAGATTCGTCAGGAATCGGGGCCGGATTCGGTCTACTGGCTCGGCAGTGCCAAGCACAACAACGAGCAGGCGTACATGTTCCGTAAAATGGCGTCTCTGTGGGGCACCAACAACGTTGACCATCAGGCGCGTATCTGTCACTCCACTACGGTAGCGGGTGTAGCCAACACCTGGGGCTACGGTGCGATGACCAACTCGTTTAACGACATGCATAACTGTAAGTCGATCCTTTTTATCGGCTCTAACCCGGCCGAAGCGCACCCGGTAGCTATGCAGCACATTCTGATTGCCAAAGAGAAGAACGACTGTAAGATCGTGGTGGCCGACCCGCGCCGTACCCGTACCGCAGCCAAATCCGATCATTATGTCTCCCTGCGCCCGGGCAGTGACGTGGCCTTTATCTGGGGCGTGCTGTGGCATGTGTTTAAGAACAAGTGGGAAGACAAAGAGTTTATCCGTCAGCGTGTATTCGGCATGGATGAGATCCGTGAAGAGGTCGCCAAATGGAATCCTGCGGAAGTAGAACGTGTTACCGGCGTGACCGAGGAAGAGGTCTATCAGACTGCCAAACTGCTTTCTGAAAACCGTCCGGGCTGCGTTGTCTGGTGTATGGGCGGTACCCAGCACACCACAGGTAACAACAATACCCGCGCGTACTGCGTGCTGGAGCTGGCCCTTGGCAACATGGGTAAATCTGGTGGCGGCGCTAACATCTTCCGTGGCCACGATAACGTGCAGGGCGCAACCGACCTTGGCGTTTTGTCTCACACCCTGCCAGGTTACTACGGTCTCTCTGAAGGCGCGTGGAAACACTGGTCTAAAGTCTGGGATCTTGATTACGAGTGGGTGAAAGAGCGCTTTGACCAGAGTAAGTACCGTGGCAAGCAACCTATGTACAACATGGGTATCCCGGTATCGCGCTGGGTCGATGGTGTGCTTGAAAACAAAGACAACATCGAGCAGAACGATAACATCCGAGCCATGTTCTACTGGGGTCATGCGGTGAACTCACAAACCCGTGGCGTTGAGATGAAAAAGGCGATGAAGAAGCTGGATATGATGGTGATCGTTGACCCGTATCCGACTGTTGCCGCTGTCATGAACGACCGCACCGATGGCGTGTATCTGCTTCCTGCGACCACTCAGTTTGAAACCTACGGCAGTGTGACCGCTTCCAACCGCTCTATTCAGTGGCGTGACCAGGTAATTGAGCCGCTGTTCGAGTCAAAGCCCGACCACGAGATCATGTACCTGCTGACCAAAAAACTCGGTTTTGCTGATCAGCTGTTTAAACACGTTCGCGTTATCGACAATCAGCCGCTGATTGAAGACATCACCCGTGAGTTTAACCGCGGTATGTGGACCATAGGTTACACCGGCCAGAGCCCGGAGCGTATCAAAGCGCATCAGCAGAACTGGCATACCTTCCACAAGACCACCCTTGCAGCAGAAGGCGGACCAGCGCACGGTGAAACGTACGGCCTGCCATGGCCTTGCTGGGGCACACCGGAGATGAAACACCCGGGTACGCACATTCTCTACGATACCTCTAAGCCGGTAGCTGAAGGCGGCGGTAACTTCCGTGCCCGTTTCGGTGTGGAGTTTGAGGGTAAGAGCCTGCTGGCAGAAGACAGCTTTTCGAAAGGCTGTGAGCTTGAAGATGGCTATCCGGAGTTCAGTGACAAGCTGCTTAAACATCTGGGTTGGTGGGACGACCTGACCACGGTGGAGAAAGCCGCTGCTGAGGGTAAAAACTGGAAGACCGACCTTTCCGGTGGTATTCAGCGCGTTGCGATTAAGCACGGCTGTATTCCTTTTGGTAACGCCAAAGCGCGCGCCATTGTCTGGACCTTCCCGGACCGCGTTCCGCTGCACCGTGAGCCGCTCTATACGCCTCGTCGTGACCTGGTGGCCGATTATCCGACCTGGGATGACAAAGAGTCCATCTATCGTCTTCCGACCATGTACAAGTCGATTCAGGACCAGGATAAGTTGAAAGAGTATCCGATCATCCTGACATCCGGCCGTCTGGTTGAATATGAAGGGGGCGGCGAAGAGACCCGTTCCAACCCGTGGCTGGCAGAGCTTCAGCAGGAGATGTTTGTTGAAGTGAATCCGAAAGACGCCAACGACCTCGGTTTTAAAGATGGCGAGATGGTCTGGGTAGAAGGCGCAGAGAAAGGGCGCATTCACGTGAAAGCCATGGTGACCCGTCGTGTGAAACCTGGTATGGCGTTTATTCCGTTCCACTTTGGTGGCAAGTTCCAGGGCGAAGAGCTGCGTGACAAGTATCCGGAGGGCTGTGACCCGTATGTGATCGGTGAGTCGGCGAATATCGCGACCACTTATGGCTATGACCCGGTTACCCAGATGCAGGAAACCAAAGTCACCCTGTGTAACATTCGTAAGGCGTAAGGAACAGATCTATGGCAAGAATGAAATTTTTGTGCGACACCAAGCGCTGCATCGAATGTAACGGTTGTGTGACCGCGTGTAAGAACGAAAACGACGATGCCCTGGAGTGGGG
This sequence comes from Vibrio sp. 9-16B-A1, assembly GCF_056726165.1. NCBI lineage: Bacteria > Pseudomonadati > Pseudomonadota > Gammaproteobacteria > Vibrionales > Vibrionaceae > Vibrio > Vibrio sp. 9-16B-A1. The sequence goes on along the minus strand of NZ_JBSDZD010000012.1, from coordinate 89,789 downwards.
CATTCAGCGCCGCCGGGTAGTCACCCTTAATGACGGTGAACCTGGTGAAAACTCCATTTCGGTCGCCTGTATGCACTGTACGGACGCCCCGTGTATGGCAGTGTGCCCGGCAGACTGCTTCGAGCATACTGAAGATGGCATTGTGCTGCACAACAAAGATCTCTGTATCGGTTGTGGCTACTGCCTGTTTGCCTGTCCGTTTGGCGCGCCTCAGTTCCAGCAGCAGTCTGCTTTCGGTGAGCGCGGTAAGATGGATAAGTGTACCTTCTGTGCCGGCGGTCCAAACACCGAGCCAGGTTCTGAAGAGGAGCGTAAGAAATACGGCGCGAACCGCATTGCTGAGGGCAAGCTGCCGATGTGTGCGTCACTCTGTTCCACCAAAGCGCTTCTGGCAGGTGATGCGGAGAAGATCTCCGGGATCTTCCGTCAGCGTGTAGTCGAGCGCGGAGCGAAAGGCGCAGGCTGGACAGACGGCAACGATCTTTCTTACGACGCGACCAAAAGCTGAGTCAGGAGAGACAGATGTTAAACACGCTTAAACGTGCGTCTCTGGTAATGCTGTCTTTAATGACAGCATTGCTGCTGACCTTTGCTGCGCCTGCTTCTGCTCAGGAGAAAGTCTCTCCGTCTGCAGAGCAGGAGATGACACAACTGGCTGGTGCTGACTTCTGGCGTCAGGTTAAAGAGGGTCAGGAGGGCTATACCACGTCCAAATCTGCTGAGCACGGTGTTCTTATCAGTACGCCAGGTGAGGCCTGGTACATTCTTAAAGAGAAATGGATGTCTCCGGCCGGTGCTGTAGCGATTTTTGGCAGTATTGCCATGGTTGTACTGGCTTATGTGCTGGTTGGTCCGCTTATGCTGAGCAAGCCACGTACCGGCAGGAAGATCAAACGCTGGTCCAGGCTGGACCGTGCGCTTCACTGGAGCATGGCGTTTACTTTTCTGACGCTGGCCTTCAGTGGCCTGATGTTGGTTTATGGCAAACATTTCCTGGAGCCCTATGTACCAACAGAGCTGTGGGCTTTTGTCATTATGCTGGCCAAGCAGTACCACAACTATGTGGGGCCGCTGTTTTTTGTTCTGCTGATGCTGGTATTGCTGAAATGGTGGCGTAAGTCGATTCCGAACATGACTGACGTTCGCTGGTTTATGAAAATGGGCGGCATGGTCGGTAAGCACAAGGGAACGCATCCTTCTGCCGGTTTCTCTAATGGCGGTGAGAAAGCCATCTACTGGCTGCTGATCTTCTTTGGTGCGATTGCGGCTGTCAGTGGTCTGGTTCTGGATTTCCCGATTTTCGGTCAGACCCGCCGTGATATGGAGCTGTCCAATCTGGTGCATGCAATTTCAGCTCTGATCCTTATCTGTGGCTTTATCTTCCACATCTATATCGGTCTGTTCGGTATGGAAGGTGCGCTGGAAGGTATGGTGACCGGTGAAGTGGATGAAACCTGGGCCAAAGAGCACCATGACCTGTGGTACGAAGAGGTGATAGCCAAAGAGCGGGGAGAGCAAGATGCTCAGCTTCAGTCTGATGTAAAAGGAGAACCTGCAAATGAAAAAGCCTGATAAAGGTATCTGGGTAGCGTATATCCTGAGTTGCTTTACTCCTTTTACCTGTCTGATATCAGGGGTGATTGCGATTGTTTACGCGGGCTACCGGCTGGATAAAGGTGAAGATGGAGAGATCGTCGATTCTCACTACTACGGATTGATCCGGACTTTCTTTCTCAACCTGACCTATTTTGTGGTGCTGATCATTACGGTGGCAACATCCAATGGCGTTCTGGTCGGCCTGAACAATTACTGGTACAAAAACCATATCATCGACAGACTGGCGTATTACATTCCTTATGTCGGTATGGTCTTTGGCCTGGCGGCGATTGCCATCTGGTTTGTGCGTATGTTCCAGGGTATGAAAAAGCTCAGGGCCAACGAGCCGTTCAGTATGACCAAAGGTCCAAACCTGTAGTGTTTATAAGCCCCGCCGAGCGGGGCTTTTTATTATCCGCACCCAAACAGGCTGCTTTACTATGGTGCATCTTCCCCAATTAAGTGCATTTGCATTGAATACCATCACCTTCCCGGTACTGGCGTGGTCATCTTTAACTATGCAAAATCAACGTGTTATAACCAATTTGATCTGGCGTCAACTGATGGCACAGTGCTTGCGATGTCTCCTGCTCACTAATTAAATCACCAAAACGGTGAAACAATCATTCCGCTGTAGTGCAGTGGCGGGAAAGGAGACACATAACAATGAGCATTGATGCCAGTCAGGTACATGGAGCGGTACAGACACTGACCCAAAGTTCAGACACACTTTTTCTTTTGCTTGGTGCCATTATGGTATTTCTGATGCACGCCGGTTTTGCTTTTCTGGAAGTGGGAACCGTGCGGCGCAAAAATCAGGTCAACGCGCTGGTGAAGATCCTCGCGGATTTTGGCGTATCGACCATTGCTTACTTTTTTATCGGCTACTGGGTCGCCTATGGCGGGACCTTCTTTGCCGATGCAGAGACGCTTTCTGCGGGGAACGGTTATGAGCTGGTGAAGTTCTTCTTCCTGCTGACTTTTGCTGCGGCTATCCCGGCGATTGTTTCCGGTGGTATCGCAGAGCGTGCGCGCTTTTATCCGATCCTGTTGGCGACTTTCTTTACCGTGGGGCTGGTGTATCCATTGTTTGAAGGCATGATCTGGAATGGTAACTTTGGCCTGCAGGCCTGGTTTGAGGCCCAGTTCGGTGTAGGTTTTCATGATTTTGCCGGTTCGGTGGTGGTACACGGCGTCGGTGGCTGGATAGCCCTGGTGGCAGTGGTTTTCCTTGGAATGCGTAAAGGGCGGGTACGTGCCGGTAAGCACACTAACTTTGCGCCATCCAACATTCCGTTTCTGGCACTGGGCGCGTGGATCCTGTGTGTAGGCTGGTTTGGCTTTAATGTTATGTCCGCGCAGACGCTGAATGGTATCAGTGGTCTGGTGGCGATGAACTCCCTGCTGGCGATGACAGGCGGGATCCTGACTGCACTGGTTGCCGGTAAGAATGACCCGGGCTTTATTCACAACGGACCACTGGCGGGCCTGGTGGCGGTATGTGCCGGTTCTGATCTGATGCATCCGCTTGGCGCGCTTATCACCGGCGCGGTAGCGGGCGCGCTGTTTGTATGGCTGTTTACCTGGCTGCAGAACAAAACCAAAATCGATGATGTACTGGGCGTATGGCCGCTGCATGGCGTGTGTGGTGCCTGGGGGGGCATTGCAGCTGGTATTTTCGGTCAGAGTGCGCTGGGCGGTATTGGCGGCGTGAGCCTGACGGTGCAGGTGTTAGGTACACTGGCGGGTATTACTATTGCGCTTGTTGGTGCTGCAATTGTGTATGGGGCACTGAACACATTGATGGGACTGCGTCTGTCGGAAGAAGATGAGTTCAACGGCGCCGATCTGGCGATTCATAAGATCGGCTCGATTAACGAAGACTAGAGCGGGTTATTTGTCTGATTTCAGTGAAAAAGGCGACTCCGGTCGCCTTTTTTTCGACTAAGGTAGGGCACGGATCCCCTGCGTTAAAAACCTTATTAATGCTAAGATTAATTAAATCACACGCAAAGCAGGGAAGTTGTATGAATTTTCCATACCGAAATATTGTGGTACTCACCGGCGCCGGCATTTCTGCTGAGTCCGGTATTCAGACTTTTCGGGCCCAGGATGGGCTGTGGGAAGATCACCGTATCGAAGATGTCGCCACACCGGAAGGATTCCACCGCGATCCGGGGCTGGTACTCGATTTCTATAATCAAAGACGCCGTAAACTTCAGCATCAGGCTATTCAGCCTAATCAGGCTCATCTTGCATTGGGCAAGCTGGAACAGTTTCTGGATGGCAAAGTCACGGTGATCACGCAAAACATCGATAACCTTCATGAGCGTGGCGGTTCACAGAACGTCATCCACATGCACGGTGAACTGTTAAAAGCGCGCTGCAGTGATTCAGGGCAGGTGATTGACTGTCACCATGACATTGAACTGGGAGAACTGTGCCACTGTTGTCAGTTACCGGCCCAGATGCGCCCGCATATTGTCTGGTTTGGTGAGATGCCGCTTCGAATGGGTGATATTTATGCGGCGCTGGAAGAGGCTGACCTGTTTATATCCATAGGTACCTCAGGTGTCGTGTATCCGGCTGCCGGATTCGTGCATGATGCCAGAATGCACGGTGCGCATACTATAGAGATTAACCTTGAGCCAAGTGCGGTAGAGAGCGAGTTTGAAGAGAAGCGTTACGGCAAAGCCAGTGTTGAAGTACCCAGGCTGGTGGAAGAGCTGCTCAGCGCTGATCAGGCTCTTCAGGCTTAGACTTTTTCATTTTATACATGGCCTTGTCGGAATCGTGCAGGGCCTGTTCAAGGTTATCTTTGTTTGCGCTTTGAATGCCGTAGGAATAACCGACATCGTAAGGCATCAGTACGCCGGCCAGTCTCTGAAGGTAATTGTCAGCACGGCCGGGGTACAGAATGACCAGAAACTCATCACCACCGACGCGCAGCGCGTCTTCGCCCCGCTCTAAACACATTTCCAGCGCATGCGCAAAGCGAGTGATGTATCTGTCACCTTCAGTATGGCCCTGTTCGTCATTGATCGCTTTAAGGCCATCCAGGTCAAAGTAAATGAGCTGAAACTCATCCAGGGATAAATCTGTCAGCTTCTTGCGGTTATACAGTCCGGTCATTTCGTCTTTGATGCTTTGCATTTTCAGTTTACGGGTCATATCCGTTGCTCCAAATGCAATCAGCAGGTAAGCGGCCTGTAAGGTGCCATCTTCCAGAAAGCTGTCCAGCATGTTGTAGTTTTTTATGAACTCAGCCAGATAGTCACTCTCCGTGGCTACGTCGTAGAACTTACTTAGCAGTAACATATTGAAGCCCAGATCCAGTTTTCGGTTTCTGGTAAGACTGTCTTTAAGGAGCAGGTAGAGATAAGTCAGAACCATTAGAGTCGTTGACTCAAACAACAGATCGTCGTATGAATCGATTCTCAGTTCCTGACCAAAAATGGCAACAACTATGGTAACGGCCAGAATGATTAAGGGCACATAGAAAGCTTTGTGCTTTTGCCAGTTCAAAATCAACCTCTTGAGAGATGCGTTCTCTTTTGAGTATAGAATGCGAAACAAAAAAAGAGCGGCTTGCGCCGCTCTGATATTACATTACATATTAACTTTCAGCTTCTGGAAGTACTCTTCGTAAAGCGTAGCTGCTTCACCGACTTCATCCTGCCACTCACCTGAGTCCATCACAGACTGAGGTGGGAAGACGTTCTTATCTTCAGCAAACTCTTTAGGCAGCAGCGGGTAAGCGGTTTTAACCGGTGTTGGGTAGCCGATTTCCATTGCAATCTTAGCCGCGTTTTCAGGGCGCAGCAGGAAGTCGATCATCTTGTGTGCTGCTTCGGTGTTTTTCGCACCAGCCGGGATAGCCAGGCTGTCCATCCAGAAGATAGTGCCTTTCTCCGGCCATACGATCTCGATAGATGCGCCTTCCTGGCGAGCCATGTATGCCGAACCGTTCCACAGCATACCGATAGATGTTTCACCAGCCAGGTATGGGTTCGCCGGGAAGTCTGAGTTGAATACCAGTACGTTTGGCATCAGCTTCTTCAGCTCTTCGTAAGCAGCTTTGATCTCATCCGGGTTGGTGGTGTTGGCTGAGTAACCCAGTTTGGTCAGTGCAATGTGGAAGACTTCACGCGAGTCATCCATCATCATCAGCTGGCCAACCCATTTGCTGTCCCACAGGTCAGCCCATTTGGTTACAGAAGACTTGTCCAGCATATCGGTGTTTACACCAATACCGGTCGCACCCCAGATGTATGGGATAGAGTAGTCGTTGCCTGGATCGAACGGTTTGTTCAGGTAGTTAGGATCAAGATCAGCAAAATGCTTCAGCTTGCTTTTGTCCAGCTTTTGCAGCATGCCTTCTTTGCGCATCTTAGACACAAAGTAGGTAGAAGGAACCACAAGGTCATAACCTTTACCCTGAGTCTTGAGCTTGGCATACATGCTCTCGTTAGACTCGTAGGTAGAGTAGATAACCTTGATGCCCGTTTCTTCGGTAAAGTCTTCAAGAACTTCACCTGGGATGTATTCAGACCAGTTGTAGAAATAGAGTTCTTCGGCAGCCTGAGAAGAAACAGAGAAAAGGGCGGATAGACTGATAATACCAGCAAACAGCTTAGAGCAAGTTTTCATTTGTCGCTATACCTGATTGTGGGGAGAGCCGGACAGGGAAGGCAGTAATTATCTTGCCCTGAGTTACAGATTGGAATCGGCACTCCAGTGAACTTGAGCCGCGAATTATACGTTAAAATACGGTAAGGAAAAAGCGCTGCGGGTTGACAGCCACAGTTTTTTTGCGGGTATGAAAAAGGGCAGCGATGCTGCCCTGTGATGTTTTATTGTGCAGCTTTGAGCTTCAGGAAATACTCTTCGTATTTCAGCGTCTTGTCGCCAACTGCTGCCTGCCACTCCACGCGGTCCAGATCTTCCTGAGACGGGAACAGCGGGTCGATATCTTTAAACTTATCGTTTGACGCTTTCACGCCGGTCAGATAACCCGCATTGCGCGAGATCTTTTCAGCAATTTCCGGGCGCAGCAGGAAGTCGATCATCTTGTGCGCGGCTTCCACATTTGTCGCATTGGCAGTAATGGCAAAGTTATCTACCCAGCCAATGCCGCCTTCTTTCGGAAATACCAGCTCAAGTGGCAGACCCTCTGCCTGCGCGGCAGCGGCGGAGCCATTCCACAACATACCCACGCCAACTTCGCCGGACATGTATGGGTTAGCAGGGTTATCGGAGTTGAACACCAGTACGTTAGGCATCAGCTTTTGCAGTTCAGTGTATGCCTCATCAATCTGCGCATCATCGGTCGAGTTACCAGAGTAGCCCAGCTTACGCAACGCAATGTGGAATACTTCACGGGTGTCGTCCATCAGCATGACCTGACCTTCCAGTTCCGGCTTCCACAGGTCAGCCCAACTGGTAAAGTCCTGCGGATCATACATTTCGGTATTCACTGCAAGGCCGGTAATCGCGACCACGTGTGGAATGGAGTAGTCGTTGTTTGGATCGTACGGCTTGTCCAGGTAGTTGGTATCCAGCTGAGAGAAGTTACTCAGCTTTGATTTATCAATCTTCTGTAACATGCCTTCATCGCGCATCTTGGCGACAAAGTAAGTCGACGGCACAACCAGGTCGTAACCCTGGTTATGTGTCTTTAACTTGGCATACAGGGTTTCGTTCGACTCGTAAGTCGAGTAGATAACCTTAATACCGGTTTCTTTGGTGAACTGCTGCAGGATATCGCTGGAAACGTAAGGTCCCCAGTTCATAAATACCAGTTCATCGGATTTTTCGCTTGCTGCCACCGGGCCGGTCAGCAGGGACAGCGCGCAGGCACTACCAGTCAGTAAAGTAGACCACTTTTTCATTTACGTTAGCTCCAAACCAAACGTGATTAATAAACCGGAGTGAAATTTACTCCGGGTATAAAAAAGCAGCACAGGAAAGCCCGTGCTGCTGCCTTTCAGAAAAGGACTCTGAAATTATTTCACTTTTTCCCGCGCCAGCAGCTGGGAAATCACCACCAGAACCAGTGATACGATCAGCATAATGGTCGCCAGCGCGTTCACTTCTGGTGAGATGCCAACTTTCACCATTGAATAGATCTTCAGTGGCAGGATCTCATAAGTCGGGCCGGTGACGAATGAGCTGATGATCACGTCATCCAGCGACAGGGTAAAGCTCAGCAGCCAGCCTGCTGCCACCGCCGGTTTTGCCAGCGGCAGGATGATCTGTTTCAGGATGGTCCATTCGCTTGCGCCCAGGTCTTTAGCTGCTTCCAGCATCTTCACGTCAAAGCCGTTCAGGCGGCTGTAAACCGTCACCACGACAAACGGCAGACAGAATGTGATGTGGGCAAAAAACAGGGTGAGGAAGCCCAGCTGGAAACCCACCACCAGAAACAGCGCCAGCAATGAAATTGCCATCACAATATCCGGTGACATCATCACGATAAACAGCAGACCGTTGACCACACCTTTACCTTTAAACTGGTAACGGAACAGGGCAACAGCGGTCAGGCTGCCAATGATGGTCGCCGCAGTTGCCGAGAATACGGCAACGGTCAGCGAGTGCCAGGCGGCCTGCATCAGGCTGTCGTTGTTCAGCAGCGCGTCATACCATTTCATGGTAAAGCCGCCCCATTTCATCCCAAATTTGTTGGCGTTAAATGAGTTGGCGATCAGTACGATGATAGGGAGGTACAAAAACAGGTAGACCAACCCCATAAATCCAATCTTGGTTGATTTTCCCATTATTCCAGCTCCACTTTTTTGTTAAGTAGCTTGCCAGCCCGGTAGTAGGCATACAGCATAACCGCCATCGCAACCGTCAGTGCGATGCTGGTGGCCGCGCCAAACGGCCAGTCACGCGCATTGAGCACCTGACTCTTAATGACGTTACCAATCAGCAGGTTCTTTGCTCCGCCCAGCAGGTCGGAAATGTAGAACATGCCCAGTGCCGGCAGCAGAACCAGCAGACAACCACCAATGATACCCGGGCCGGTCAGCGGCAGGATCACTTTCAGGAAGGTCTGTATTTTGTTCGCGCCAAGGTCACGCGCTGCTTCAATATACGTACCATCAAGCTTCTCAATCGCCGAGTAGAGCGGCAGGATCATAAACGGCAGCAGGATGTAAACCAGGCCGATCATCACCGCTGACTCGGTGTACATAATACGGATAGGGCGCTCAATGATGTCCAGTGCCATCAGGCTCTTGTTCAGAATGCCCTGGGTACCCAGCACGATTTTCAAACCGTAAGTCCGGATCAGTGAGTTGGTCCAGAAAGGTACGATCACCAGAAACAGCATGATCGGACGCCACTTCTCAGGCATTTTGGCAATGATGTATGCAAACGGATAACCGATCACCAGACACAGTACCGTTGCAACGGATGCCATATAGAAAGAGTGGCCCAGAACTTTGAAGTAGAGAGGGTCAGCCAGTCGGGCATAGTTCTCCAGGGTAAAGGTCATCTCGATCAGGTTGGCTTCGTCACGGGTCAGGAAACTCGTGCCAATGATCATTGCATTGGGGATCAGAACGAAAATCACCAGCCATCCGACAATCAGGCTGATGATGGCGTTTTGCAGATTAAGCTTCTTCATCGGCCAGCACCACTTCCCAGCTTTCAACCCAGGTCACTGCTACTTTTTGTCCCAGTGAGTGGTCTACATCCGGGTCATCTTCGTTAAAGAACTCACTGACCATCACGCGCATGCCTGAATCGAGCTCAACCACTGAATCCAGGGTCATGCCTTTATAGGTACGTTCAACAACGTGGCCAACGATGCCTTTGTTTTCGCTTTCTTTAATTTCTTCCAGACGCAGATCTTCCGGGCGCAGCAGCACCTGGAGTTTGTCTCCGGCCTCTACGGGCTTGTCGTAGTACACTACAGACTCAATGCCTTCAATGTCAGCGCGGATGCGCTTTTCATCCAGACGCTCGGTCGCTGTGACGTGGAATACATTGATTTCACCAATAAAGCGGGCAACGAACAGGTTCTTAGGCTCTTCGTAAATTTCACGCGGAGTGCCATCCTGCTCGATCTTACCGTCTTTCATTACGATGATGCGGTCAGACATCGACAAGGCTTCTTCCTGATCGTGGGTAACAAAGATAAAGGTAATACCCAGCTGGCGCTGAAGCTGTTTCAGCTCGATCTGCATCTGTTTACGCAGTTTATAGTCCAGCGCAGACAGGGATTCATCCAGCAGCAGAACTTTAGGCTTGTTCACTACTGCACGGGCAATTGCGATACGCTGTTGCTGACCACCGGAAAGCTGATGGGGTTTGCGATGCGCCATGTGGCCCAAACGTACCATTTTCAGTGCTTCGTTCACACGTGGTTCAATCTCAGCAGCTGGCACTTTTTGCATGCGCAGGCCAAAAGCCACATTGTCGAATACTGTCATGTGAGGAAACAGGGCATAACTCTGAAACACCGTATTCACGTGGCGCTGCTCAGCGGGAAGATTTGTCACATCCTGGCCAGCAATCTGAATGCTGCCGCTGTCTGCGGATTCAAAACCGGCAATCATGCGTAATACAGTCGTTTTACCACAGCCCGACGGGCCAAGAATGGTTAAAAACTCACCGTGATTTACATTAAGTTCAAGGTTGCCAATGATTTGCTTTCCGTCAAAGCTCTTATCAACTGATGAGAGCTGCACTACATAAGATGGTTGTTTCAAGGTCTGTATTTCTCCAATCAGGCCCCTGCAGAAAGGCCATAACGAGTCCGATTTTCAGGGCACGAATCATAAATCTGTATCCCTTGTTCGCAAAGCAATTTCTTACTTTGAAACAGATTTTTTTTGCAGGTTAAAACCAAAGACTTCTACCATACTTGGTGGTAACTGAGATTTCTCAGGTTGCTGTACAATTATTCGACAAAAAGGCTGTAAAAAAAAGCGCTTATTACGTTTCCTGTTTGATCGCTCTGGCTGCAACCCTATAATGTCGCGCAACACTCATCTTTTGTTCAGCCGAAGCTGTTCATGGAAAACAATATGAACAACCACGAAATTGAAAAAGACTTCAACCTGGGCGGCTCCGTAGAAACGGCGTTGTCCGGACAGTATGAGCTTTCTCCGGCCGCTGTTATTCAGGAAGCCTGGAAGTGCACCATCCGCCACTTTCTCAGCTTTTCTCCGGCCATCATTGCTCTGATCCTTATTCAGATTGGGATTTTCTTTGTTGCCCTTAAGCTTCAGCTGGGTGACATCAATGTACTGCTTGATATGGTGAAAGATCCGAGCCTGATTAACATGGACCTGATCCAGTCCGTATCTGTCGCCAACTTCAGCTATGAAGTGATCAGCGCGCCGCTGTATGCGGGGATCAGTCTGATGGCGATGAGCCACGCTGCTGGTCTTCGTACCCGCTCGCGTCACATGGCCAAAGGATTACAGTTCACTATTCCTGTGATCATTGCCACATTGTTCAGCCTGATGTTGCAGCAGATCGCCACCGCAATCTTGCCGCTGGTATCGATTTATCTGACAATTGCATTCAGCCAGTCCATTCTTCTTATTTGTGAGAAGCGGGTGACACCGATGCGCTCTCTGCTGTTGTCACTAAGGGCAGTAAACCGCAAGATCCTGCCACTGGCAGGTATCTACTTCGTCATCATGATGATGTTCGTCGTAGCGATGCTGTTCTACGGGATTGGATTGATTTTTGTGGTGCCTTTCTACTTCCATGTAAAAGGCGTGCTGTACCGAAACATGTTCGGGATCAGGCTGAAGATTGTGGCAACGGATGTACCGAACCCGGCTTCACCCCCGAAAGATCATCCGGGAACCTTTGATGCGTAAGTCGATCAAAATTACTCTTGCCGCCATCGTTTCGATGGCGGTTTTTATTATCTGGTTTGAAAGTGAGCGGGAAGAGGAGCTTGTGCCTCAGACTAAGCCACAGCCAACAGTAAGCGGACCAAAGCCAGACTTTGCCGAAATCACTGATGTTAAACAGAAGAAGCAGGCCTTCTTTGATTACCTGCTGCCAAAGGTTGCGCTTGAGAATGAACGGGTCGTTACAGAACGTCAGCATCTGGAAGAGATGCTGACGTCGCTTGAAAGTGGCACCCGTCTCAGTGATGAACAAAACCGTTATGCTGAACGTATCAGCAGGCTGTATAACCATGCGCTGCCTGAGAAGGGGGCGGATATGAACTGGCTGACCCTGGCTCTGGAGCGCGTTAATCAGATCCCTCCGGCCATGGTAATGATCCAGGCTGCCAACGAATCAGCGTGGGGAACCTCCCGTTTTGCTACTCAGGCAAATAACTATTTTGGTCAGTGGTGTTATCGTAAAGGGTGTGGTCTGGTGCCGCTAAGCCGCAATGAAGGGGCCAGCCATGAAGTTGCCAAGTTTGACTCTGTGCAGCAGTCTGTTCACGCCTACTTTATGAACATTAACCGTAACCGTGCTTACCAGTCACTGCGCCACAAAAGGGCAGAGCTGGCTGCAAACGGAGCGGACTTACTCAGTGAAGAGAGCGCGCTTGAACTGATTGATGAACTGGGTTCCTACTCTGAGCGCGGTGAAGCTTACACCTCAGAGCTGAAATCCATGGTCAGCCATAATAAGAGTTACCTGAAAGGAAGCGGATAATAATGAGAAAATACCCTGTCGCCGCGTTGGCGACATGCCTGGCGCTGTCATTCCCTGTCAGCGCTCAGGAATACATGTTTACCTACTCAAAGCTGTTCAGCCAAATCAAAAACAACGCCACCGAAGGCCACGAAGATGTCAAAGTCGGGCTGTTTTTCACCGATGCGGACAGCAAAACGCTCTGCCGGCTTGAAAAAGCCTGGATGGAGAAAGAAGAGCACTACGAAGACCTTGATGTCAGCGGTTATGAACTGAAAGTGCCGCTGGATAATAATCTTCGTCAGGCCAACCCACTGGTGTTCGTACATACTGAGCGCGGAAAACGCTGTGATTTTTCCATGGTGGTGATGGCCAAAGAGCCACTGTCCGGTCAGGTCAGCTATCAGCAAATGGAAAAACTGCTTCCGCAGATGCAGGCCATTCTTGAAGAACTAGGCGGCATGTTTGCCAGCTGGTTTACTCCTGATGTGGAAGGGTTGACGCTTGAGTTTCCGTCCGGGACGGTTTCCCCGGTGCAGGTATCCAACGGGGACATCATCCCGGTTGAAAACAACCGGGCACGGGTGAACCTGAGTGAGCTGAAGCCGGAAGATAGCATCCGGTTGCCTGCCCAAACCGTGCGGGTGCTGCCGTATCTGCCGGACGCCAAATAACAAAAAGGTCGCTTATCGCGACCTTTTTCAGTTTCAGACCTGTCTGACAGCTATCAGATGTTAGTGACATCCAGTTGAAGAGACGGGTCAAATTCAACCACATCTTCCTGCGGAGCTTCCGGATCAGCGATTGGCTCTTTATCAAAGCCGATATCACCACCATTGATCACACCTGAGTCACGGTTGATGGACTTAAAGTCAAACAGTTCGAAGTCAGCCAGGTGGCTTGGTACCACGTTTTGCATCGCACGGAACATGGTCTCGATACGGCCAGGGAACTGCTTATCCCACGTGTTCAGCATCTGCTTCACATTCTGGCGCTGCAGGTTTGGCTGAGAGCCACACAGGTTACATGGGATAATAGGGTATTCACGCATATCTGCGTACTTAATGATGTCTTTCTCGCGGCAGTAGGCCAGCGGGCGGATCACTACGTGCTCACCGTTGTCAGACACCAGTTTAGGTGGCATACCTTTGATCTTGCCGCCGTAGAACATGTTCAGGAACAGAGTTTCCAGAATATCATCACGGTGGTGACCAAGAGCAATTTTGGTCACGCCCAGCTCTTTGGCAGTACGATACAAAATACCGCGGCGCAGACGCGAGCAAAGTGAACAGGTAGTTTTACCTTCAGGGATCTTGTCCTGAACGATAGAGTAGGTGTCTTCTTCAACGATTTTGTACTGAACACCCAGCTCTTCCAGGTACTCAGGCAGAATGTGGCCCGGGAAACCAGGCTGCTTCTGATCAAGGTTAACAGCGATCAGTTCGAAATTAACCGGCGCGCTCTTTTGCAGGCTCATCAGAATGTCCAGCATGGTAAAGCTGTCTTTACCGCCTGACAAACAGACCATGATACGGTCGCCATCTTCAATCATGTTGAAATCAGCGATCGCCTGGCCGGTATTACGGCGAATACGTTTTTGCAGTTTGTTAAAATTGTACTGCTGAGCTTTGGTGAGTGTCTGCTCGGTCATAACTCTCTGTTCACTTGTACCTGGGAGATTTTGAAGTGCGTATGATACGGAAATCTGAGCTGAACGCCAGACCCTGACACAAAAAAGGCAGGGTTTTCACCCTGCCTGATATGCCATTGTTTTACTGTCTATTGATGCGGGTCGAGCGGGCTGACGTACCCTTCAGGTTTCAGCGCCAGAATGTCGCAGTTGATTTTATCAATAACGTGTTCTGCGGTATTTCCGATGAACACTGCAGAAAGTCCCGTGCGGCCGGTAGTGCCAAGGATCACCAGCCCTGCATCGAGCTGCTGAACCAGCTCAGGTACAATCTCTTCCGGCAGACCCTGTTCCACGTATGTGTTTTCTGCGTCTATACCGTGTTTTTGTCTCAGCGCTTTCATTGATGTCAGGTGATGGCCACGCACGGCATCTGTATAGCTGGCGGGATCAAACTCTGGCAGTTCAATGGTGATGTTAGCCGGGGTCACCGGATAGGCATTGACCAGTACCGGATTGGCGTTAAGGCGCTTACAAATATCATTAAGCTGCTCAGCCATTTTATCGTTAAGGCTGAGATGAGTTGGGTTCTCTGAACCAACGTGAACCGAAGCCAGTACATGACCATTAACCGGCCAGTCGTGGTTTTTCACCAGCAGTACGGCGCACGGACATTTACGCAACAGGTGCCAGTCGGTTGGGGTAAAGATCACCGATTCCAGCACGTCGTGTTTACGGGTCGCTTTCACCACCACGTCATGCTCACTGGCAAAAACTTCAGCAATAATGGCTTCGTAAGGGCGGTTATGCCATACCACCTTAACCTCGAAGTTAATGCCTTCTTTGAGATAAGGCTGGGCGACTTCTTTCATCCAGATCTCGCGCTGATGCACCACGCCTTTGCGCATTGCATCGCGCTCTTCAGAAGACAGCATGGAAGTCATCTCATAGGAGAAGTCATAAATAGACAGGAAGAAAGTGATCCGGCTCTCTGAGCGGCTGCTCTCACTGAGCTGAATTGCCCGGGCGAGGGCGGGTTGCTGATCACTGTTGATGTCGGCGACAACCAGAATTCTGTTGTAGATACTCATAACCAGCTCCTTAGAAACCAAAAGGTTAGGTGACCATTCCCTATTAACTGTAGCTTATAAGGTTAAAGAGTATTAGCAAAATCGAAGGAATTTGGGGAGAAATATGAAGTGGCTCATTATCGGGCCACTTCATTATGCAGGACGCGGCGGGTATCAGGCTTTGCTGACGACGCCAGCCAGAACCTGAAGAGCATCATGGTCAAGGATGGTGATGTACTTACCCTTAACGCTGAGGATTTCAGACTTCTGGAAGCGGCCCAGAAGACGACTGATGGTTTCAACCGTCAGACCCAGATAGTTACCAATATCACCACGGGTCATGGTAAGACGGAACTCACGCGGGCTGAAGCCACGCTGAGAAAAACGGGTAGACAGGTTGTACAGGAAGGCTGCCAGACGCTCTTCGGCGTTTTTCTTTGACAGCAGCAGGATCATTTCCTGGTCACCTTTAATCTCATTGCTCATCAGGCGCATGATCTGTTGACGCAGTTTCGGCATTTTGCCTGACAGGTCATCCAGAATTTCGTATGGAATTTCACATACCATTGAAGTTTCAAGCGCTTGCGCAAAGCTTGGGTGAGCGGCATCGTTAATAGCATCGAAACCTACCAGGTCTCCTGCCAGATGGAAAGCGGTGATCTGTTCGTCACCCTGTTCTGTAATGGTGTAGCTTTTGATTGTTCCTGAGCGGATCGCGTACAGAGACTTCAGCTCGTCTCCGGCCTTGAACAGCTCCTGACCTTTTTGAATGGGTTTCTTGCGCTCAATAATCTCGTCAAGCTGATCCAGTTCAGACTCGTTCAGTGTAAAAGGGATACACAACTGACTGATACTGCAATCTTGACAGTGGATAGCACACCCACCCGATTGGATACGTTTGGTCGCGGGTTTATCAGAAATCATAACTTCCAAGCACTAAATTGATATACATCAATATTTTAACACTTCCTCAGAATAAAAGGTAGTGAAAAAGTTTTTATTAAAACAACAAGATATAACAATTTATGACAATATTTTTATGGCGTCATATCCGCTGTACAAACCGTAAACAAGCAGCAAAGCCGCACCGGTTTGACGAAACCAGTCTGATTTTTGCCATTGCCGGAGCCGGGTAGCGCCCATACCAATCAATAACATAGAAGGCAGGGTACCAACACCAAAAGCAAGCATAACTACAGCACCATCCAATGCGCTTCCTGCGACCGCAGCCCAGGTCAGCATCGAATAGACCAGTCCACATGGCAACCATCCCCAGATAAAACCAAACGGGAATGCGTGCAACGGGGAGCGCAATGGTAGCAACTTTTTGCCAACAGGGGAAAGCCACTTCCACACAAACTGGCCTGACTGCTCAATAAACAACAAACCGTACCACCATTTACCGAGGTATAATGCCAGCATGATCATAAATGCAGCAGCCACTAATCTGAGAACGCCCAGAGCCGTGTTATAGCTGGCCAGCTGTGCAAGGGAAGAAATGGCGCCGCCAATTACCGCGCCTGCAAGCATATAAGCGCACAGGCGACCGAGGTTATACAGTAATGTAGTTAAGCCGGCTGGCTTTGGTTTGTCTCCGGAGACGGTGAGCGATACTGCCGATGCAATGCCGCCACACATACCAAGGCAATGTCCTGCACCAAGAAACCCAACCGTTAATGCGCCAATCCAGTCACTTGTCATCTGGCTGACCTTTACCCTGGTCATCTTCTTCAAACAGGATACTGTGCCCCTGTCTTTCCAGATCTTCAAATTGCTCACTTTTGACTGCCCACAGGAACACGGCAACAGCCAGGCAGACCAGGATGATAGCGATTGGGATCAGTATATAGAGACTAGCCATGCTGCTTTAACAACCTCAGTGAATTGGACACCACAATAATGGAGCTGGCAGACATACCAACTACGGCAATATAGGGAGCCACAAGCCCGGCAACTGCGAGCGGAAGGATCAGTAAATTGTATCCTAACGACCAGGCCAGGTTTTCGCGAATAATTTTCCTGGTTTTGAGGGCCAGGGTACGGGCAGTGATGATTCTGTCCAGTTTGTCACCCAGCAGAACCATATCCGCAGACGCCTTGGCGACATCGGTACCTCCGCCCATCGCCACCGAAAGGTGTGCACCGGCCAGGGTTGGGGCATCGTTGATACCGTCACCGATCATCAGGGTGATATCGTGATCATCGAGTGACTGCAGGTAGTCGAGCTTTTGCTGAGGTGAGGCGCCGGCAATCACAGTATCAATCCCCACCTGTTGTGCGACCGCTGCTGCATTCGCCTGATTGTCACCGGTCAGGAGCGTGGTTTTAATGCCCGCCTGATTGAGCCTTGAGATAAGTTCGGCGCTCTCTTCACGTACCGGATCATGGTAGAAAAACACAGCGACAAGTGTATTGTTTACCGAAAGGTAAATCGCCGGAATATCATGCCGGCTCTCTTCACCAGTCACATATCTGGCGCTGCCGAGCTTGCAGAGAGCGCCATCAACGACCGCTTCTATGCCGGAGCCAATATGGTTTTTAACTTCAAGAGCCTGAAGCCCGTCATGCTGATAAGGACGGAATGCACGTGCGATGGGGTGGTTGGCATGCTGCTCCATCGCTGCGGCAATCGAAAGGCAATCCTGCTCACTAATATCTGAAAGAACCTGGACCGATTCCAGCTCGATGTTACCCTGAGTCAGGGTGCCGGTTTTGTCGACGATCAAGTGGTTTACTTTGCACAGGGTCTCAAACACATGCCCTTTGCGAAGCAATATGCCAAGTTTCCCAAGCCCGGAAGTAGCGCAGGTGATCGCGGTTGGCGTTGCAAGCGAAAGTGCGCAGGGGCAGGTAGCAACCAGCACTGACAGCATGATCCAGAACGCGTCTTCTGGTTTGCTCTGATGCCAGTAAAACCAGGTGAAAGCCGCGATAGCCAGAATCGCAGCCACAAAATAGCGGGCTACCACGTCAGCGATCTCAGCGATTTTGGGTTTGGACATCTGCGCTTCGTCCTGCAGGCGGACAATATAAGCGATCATGGAATCCGCTTTGGAACTTGAGACTTCCAGTTCAAAAGCTTCATCCCCATTCAGGGTACCGGCATATACGGTATCACCAGATTCTTTGACCACGGGGACAGACTCACCGGTCAACATGGACTCATCGATATGAATGCGGCTGTTTCTGACCCGGCCATCTGCAGGAACATGTTCCCCGGGTAACACCCGGATCACATCACCGACAGAAAGGCTCTTAACCGCCACCTGTTTACCATCGGTGGTGGTCGCCATTGCCGGAACCAGTTTAAGCAGGTTGGCACTGGCTGCTGCAGCCTGCCGTCTGGCGCGCATCTCAAGAAAACGGCCAAGCAGCAGGAAGAAGGTAAACATTGAAATGGATTCGAAAAATACTTCGCCATTTTCATTGATGGTCGCCATAAGACTTGCAACATAGGCAAAGATCAGTGCGACGGAGACGGGGACATCCATCCCCAGAGTTCTGGCGCGCAGACTGCGCCAGGCATTGAGATAAAAAGGCAGAGCAGAGTAGAGCAGTACCGGTGTGGCAAAGATAAGGCTGACGACGCGGAAATACTGCTTGAACTCCGCATCAAGATCACCAAAGACTTCCAGGTAAAGTGCAACAGCCAGCATCATCACCTGCATGGTCGCAAGGCCGGCGATACCAAGGCGGTAGAGATACTGCTTCATCTGGCGATGGTAGGCGGCTTCCTGATTGTCCGCTTCGAACGGAGCGGCTTTGTACCCCAAACGGTGTATTGTTGCGAGCAGCTCACTCAGTTTGGCTTTGGATTTGTCCCAGCTGAGAAGGGCGCGGTTGGTGGTGGTATTAACCCGGACAGACAATACGCCAGGTTCAGCTGATACCTGTTTCTCAATCAGCCAGGCACAGGCGGCGCAGGACACTCCCTCGAGTGACAGGGTCACCTCAAGATGGTCATCATGGCTGCGGACAAACTCGCTTTGAACCTCTTCATTGTCATAATGGATAAGGTTTCTCAGCTGCTCCGGCACCAGGTCGGCTTTTTCTGCCGGTGCGGTCCGGAACTGGTAATAGGAAACCAGCCCGCTTTCAACGATGGTCTGCGCGACGGACTGGCACCCCGGGCAGCACATTTCCCTGTTTTCACCCAGGATCTCAACCACGTAATCCGTGTTGGCCGGGACATCTTCACCACAGTGGTAACACGATTTACACATAGGCCTACTTCATTAATGCAACGGGGGAGTCAGACGGGAAATTGATTTTTCCCTGCAGTAACCACTCTTTGTTATGGGGTTCAACTTCTACAAACCACGGACCAGACAGGTTGTGATTCAGGGCCATCACGTAGCGGCCGGAGGCGTCCGCACTGGCAACCATCTGGAAGTCCTGGTCAGGCAGGGTACGGTGAGTAAAGGTGACAACCAGTGCCGGGAAATGGGGCAACTGGCCTTTATCAAGATTCAGCAGAACTTTGTCCTGCTCTGAGCGCAGCACAGCGCCGAGATTCAGCTCTTTTGCCACGTTAATGCGGGACAGGTCGATATTGATCCCTTTACCTTTTTTATAGTAATCCTCGGCAACAAGGGAGACAGAGTTTTTAGTGAACAGACCGAGAGTGATGAAGCTGGCCACAACCACGGTTCCGGGAAGCGCGATAAGAAACCAGGGCCAGAATTGTTTATACCAGGGCTTAATCATAGAAAAAATCTCAACAACTAAATACAGATTTAACTTACTGAAAAGGCAGCCCCTTCGTAAAGGGGCTGTATTGAATGGTTACTTTTTATCGGAGTTACTCAGGCTCCAGACGTAGGCAGAAACCAACTGCACTTTGTCCTCACCCAAAATATCTTTCCACGCCGGCATGACGCCCTGACGGCCATACTTGACCGTTTGGGTTACTGCTTCACGCGAGTCACCAAACAGCCAGTACTGGTCTGTCAGATCCGGTGCACCGAACGCCGGGTTACCTTTACCGTCAGTACCATGGCAGGCGGCACAGGCTGCAAACCGGGCTTTACCAGCCGCGGCTTCACGGGCATTCACTTTACGTCCGGAAAGGCTGAGAGTGTAAGAAACCACTTCTTTTACTCCCTCTTCACCAAAGGCATCAATCCAGCCAGGCATGGCACCAATACGGCCATTGAGCACGGTGTTGATGATCGCTTGCGGCTCACCACCGTACAGCCAGGCATCGTCAGTCAGGTTAGGAAAACCTACCAGGCCGCGTGCGTCAGAGCCGTGACACTGAGAACAGTTCTGCAGGAACAGGCGCTGACCTACTTTCAGTGCTTCTTCATCCGCTGCAATCTCAGGAAGAGGGCGCAGTTCACCATCGGATTTGAACGCCAGCTTTTTGTAGGCTTCGCCAAAACTGGTGTTGGCTTCATCCAGCTCCATCGCATACTGGTCGATCAGTTTGTCGCGTTGGGCCGCTTCTACAGACTCACGTGACTGGGAAACATTCATAACCGTTTGGTCAGAACTCTGCCAGCCAAGCAACCCTTTGTAGTTACCCAGGCCCGGGTAAAGGGCCAGGTAAATCGCCGCAAAGATGAATGTGCCGACGAACAGATAGGTCCACCATTTCGGCAGCGGGCTGTTCAGCTCACGAATGCCATCGTATTCGTGGCCCATATCTTCACCGTCTTCAACACCCATCTTGTCTCTGGTGCACCAGTAAAGCAGCACAGCACAGCCAACAAGGGTACCGACGGTAATCACGATGATCCAAATACTCCAAAATGTAGTCATTATTTGGTCACTCCTTTATCTTGCGCCTGCGTGTGCTGCTCTTCATCTGCAAACACCAGGTTGGCGGCTTCCTCAAAGCGTGCTTTGCGGCTCTTGCCGTATGCCCACCAAACGACACCAATGAAGCTGATGAACAGCACCAGGGTCCAAATACTGTGTATCGTACCGATATCCATAACCCCTCCTTACTTCATTGCGTGGCCGAGCGACTGAAGGTAAGCGATGATGGCATCCATCTCGGTTTTACCTTTCACGTCCTGCTCTGCACTGGCGATCTGTTCATCTGTGTAGGGCACACCATACTGATTTCGGAACAGTTCCAGTTTCTTCTGAGTCAGCTTTCCGTCCAGGACGTTTTCTTCAAGCCATGGGAAACCTGGCATGTTCGACTCAGGAACCAGCTGACGCGGGTCAATCAGGTGAACACGGTGCCACTCATCGGAGTAACGGCCGCCAACACGCGCCAGATCAGGACCGGTACGTTTTGAGCCCCACAGGAACGGATGCTCCCAGACGCTCTCACCGGCTACCGAATAGTGACCATAACGCTCGGTTTCTGCGCGGAAAGGGCGGATCATCTGGCTGTGACAAACGTTACACCCTTCACGGATGTAGACATCACGGCCTTCCATTTCAAGCGCGGTATAAGGACGCAAATTGTCGACTGGTTCATTGGTCTGCTTCTGGAAGATCAGCGGGGTGATCTCTACCAGAGCACCCAAACTGATCGCAAACACAATCAGAATGGCCAGTAAGCCAACATTCTTCTCAACGATTTCGTGACGATTTTTTGGATTAGAACTCATTGCCACTCTCCTTATGCCACGTTTTCAACAGCTTTGAGGCTGTCTTTCGGGGCGGTAATAGTCTTGTAAGCGTTGTACGCCATCAGGAACATACCGGCCAGGAAGATGAAGCCACCAATGAAACGAACGAAGTAGAACGGATACGATGCCTGAACCGACTCTACAAAGCTGTAGGTGAGGGTGCCGTCTGCGTTGACCGCCCGCCACATCAGGCCCTGCATGACGCCGGAGATCCACATCGCAACGATATACAGTACGGTACCGATAGTCGCCAGCCAGAAGTGGGCGTTGATCATGCCAATCGAGTACATACGCTCCTGACCAAACAGACGCGGCAACAGGTGGTAAACCGAACCGATAGACACCATAGCCACCCAACCCAGTGCACCGGAGTGTACGTGACCAATGGTCCAGTCGGTGTAGTGGGACAGGGCATTGACTGTCTTGATGGACATCATCGGACCTTCGAATGTCGACATGCCATAGAAAGACAGGGAAACGATAAGGAATCGCAGAATAGGGTCGTAGCGCAGTTTATGCCACGCGCCGGACAACGTCATGATACCGTTGATCATACCGCCCCACGAAGGCGCAAACAGCACCAGTGACATCACCATACCAAGTGACTGAGTCCAGTCCGGCAGAGCGGTGTAATGCAGGTGGTGAGGGCCAGCCCAGATATAGAGCGAAACCAGTGCCCAGAAGTGAACGATTGAAAGACGGTAAGAGTAAACTGGTCGTTCAGCCTGCTTGGGTACAAAATAGTACATCATGCCGAGGAAACCGGCAGTCAGCAGGAAACCAACGGCGTTATGCCCGTACCACCACTGAACCATGGCATCAACTGCACCGGAGTAAATCGAATAAGACTTACCCATGGAAACAGGGATCGCCATGCTGTTCACGATGTGAAGCACTGCAACCGTGATGATAAACGCGCCAAAGAACCAGTTCGCCACGTAGATGTGAGAGGTCTTGCGTTTAATCAGCGTCCCGAAGAAAACGACTGCGTAAGCGACCCACACAACGGCAATGGCAATATCAATTGGCCACTCCAGTTCTGCGTACTCTTTACCTGAGGTATACCCCAGAGGCAGGGTAATAGCAGCGGCGAGAATGATCGCCTGCCAGCCCCAGAAGGTGAAGGCGACCAGAGGGCCACCAAACAAACGTGTCTGACAGGTGCGCTGAACAACATAATAAGATGTTGCGAACAGGGCACTGGTACCAAACGCGAAGATAACCGCATTAGTATGCAGGGGACGTAAACGACTGTACGTCAACCACGGCGTATCAAAGTTGAGCTGTGGCCAGACTAATTGAGCGGCAATTAATACGCCAACTGCCATACCGACAATTCCCCACAGAATGGTTACCAGGGTGAACTGACGGACAACAGTATAGTCGTAGTTTTGCTCCAGCTGCTTTACTTGGCTCATTTGCATGCTTCCAATTTCTAATTAACTACACTTTTACTTTCCATTCGACTTAATGTCGTCATACTACTGAGCAACCAAACAGGATTTTTAGCTTTATCATACTGTTAATTCTGTTTACAACCCGGCATTCAACAGTAGCATTTTCGTTCTTAACTATACTTGAGTTAACATTTTAATGACAGGGCGTTAACCTCATAACCGTTTGGGTTATTGCAATTTCTTGCCAAAAGTTTGAAGTTTGTTACACAGGAGAGAAAAAAGTGGCCGCACAACGACTGACAACAGCCAGACTAATTCAAATAATCGTCATGTTGTTGATTTTGATTAGCGCCTTTTTTTGGCGGACGTGGGAACATAGTCAGAGCAGGGTAATCCAATGCCGCGAACTGCCATGTGTTTTTGAATTTCAGGACACCCGATATACACTGAAAAGTGATGGTTTTGGGCTTGTTCTTAAAGGAGAGGAAGAAAGCTCTTCAATTTCATTGTCTGGTGTGGCGTACAAAAAACGTGCAGCGGGTGAATGGGCTATTCAGTCAGGTGGCAAAATCAGCACTGTTCACATCACATTAACCTGCAATAAAAAGGGCGATTCTGCAGAAATTATCTGGCCTGGCAGCGAATAAATGGCTGTCAGATCTCATTTAAACCCGAATTCATTTTACATCCTGGGTTTGCATGTATAATCCTGATCATATAACTATTTATAACAATAACATTATTGAATGAAACTTGATTCGTCTTTTTCTAATTTGAGGGGAGAGGAAGAAGCCGTAGCAAAGTTGTTATCAGAGTTGAGTGACGGAATACTGCCATCACTGCTGATTTGCTATTACACACAGGATTATTCTTCTTCTGACCTGAGTAAAGCCTTTGTTCAGGCTGCGCCCGGAGTGCCCGTGTTAGGGTGCTCCACTTTTCGGGGCCTGCTGACCAACCATGGCTTTCATACCGGCCCGGTACTGGGAGGGCTGGCCTTCTATGACGCCCATCCATCGGCGTTTTCCACCGGCTTCGCCGACTTTTCCTGTTATTCGGATATTGAACAGGCAACCCGCCATGCGCTAAGCAGCGCTCTTGAGAAAGCAGGGCGAACTGGTGAACAGCCGGATCTGATCCTGCTCCATTGCTCCAGTGGCCACGAAGAACGTGTTTTACAGGTGATCCAGGACGAGTTTGGCACCAGAGTCCCTTTGCTTGGCAGTACAGCTGCTGACAATAGCCTTACCGGTGAATGGAGTCTGTTTACCGAAGAGGGTACTTTTACCGAAGGTGTTTCTCTTGCGCTGATTTACGCGGCAACGTCCGTCAGTCTGGGTTATAACAGCGGATACAGCGCAAGTCAGATTTCTGGCACGGTCACCAAGTGTACCCGGCGGGAAATCCTGGAGATCGACCATCAACCCGCTGTAGAAGTCTATGACCAGTGGGTGAAATCACTGACTGGTGAACAGTGTGCAATTGAAGATCTGTTTAAATCATCTAATTCCGTTCCATTTGGCCGGGCAAGGCCTTCTGCCTCTAAGCACCGGCAATATGACCTGATACACCCTGTACGGCAGGGGGAAGGCGGAGGCATTGACACCTTTGCCACTGTGCATGAAGGTGAAACACTGCATCTCATGGTCGGCAGCCGGGAGAGATTGTTCACCCGGGCTGAACGCGTCACCCAGAGCGCACGTGACAACGCAACGTTCAATCACAAGGTGAACGGTGCGATCGGCAGTTTTTGCGCCGGATCCATGCTCAACCTTGGTGAAGACCTCAACGAGGTCAGTAAACGTTTTTCAAAAGCTCTGAACCATTCGCCATTTATCTGTCCGTTCAGCTTTGGAGAGCAGGGCAGTTTTGACCTCATTTCCAACTCACACAGTAACCTTATGGTTTCTGCAGCCGTATTCTATGAGGACCCGGATGTATAACTCGATATTAGAAGAGCAGCTACAGGAAACACTGGATGAGCTCGAGATTCAAAAACGCCGTGAGCGTCTGCTGATCGAAGAAAACCAGGCGATACTGTCGGCACTTGCTGCCATAACCAGCTCACATACCAGACAGGACATCTTTAATGCGCTGGTGCCTGTCCTGCGCAGATTTATCCAGTTTGACGATGCCGTTATCCTGTCACGTTCTGATAAAACACGGCCATACGATGTTCTGCTCAGCACCACTCAGGCATACTCGCTTAATAAGTGGAATGACAACGAGCGTTTTGAGCGCTGCCTGGCGGGAGAGATCATTACCCTTTATTCACCGAAGACCGAAGGGCCTTATTCAACGCTTAATCAGGTGGTCAAGGATCAGTTAGGCTCCGTCATTCTGCTGGGGATTTCAACAGAAACTTCTCAGTCAGTCATACAGTTAATCGGAAACAAAAAAGGGCAGTTTAACGCGCAGCATAAGCAGGCTCTGCGTCGCTTTACGCCGCTGATCCAGCGGGCACTGACTGATATTGCGTATAAAGAACAGCTCCAGGCCCTGGTCGATCAGAGAACCAGTGAGCTTCAGAGTAAGTATCTTGAAGTCAGAAAAGCCCGCTTTGAAGCAGAGCGGGCCAACAGAGCAAAATCAGATTTCCTCGCTATCATGAGCCACGAAGTGCGCACACCACTTAACGCCGTTCTCGGCTTAATTGACGACTTATTGTGTGAAGGCCCCAATGATGAGTGCCGGGATAAGATGATGCAAATTGAGTCATCTGCGGAACTGTTACTGTCTATGATCTCTGATGTGCTGGATTTGTCACAAATAGAGTCGGGGACACTCAAACCAGATAAAAAACCATTTGATATACGCGACGTTGTCACGTCCTGTGTGTCCGGTTTCGAGTCACAAGCCAGGAAAAAAGGACTGCAAATTAGTGTTAATGCGCCTGACATCCCGCAAATTGTGTCCGATCCGACCCGAATATCCCAGATTCTGTTTAACCTTATCAGTAACGCAATTAAGTTCAGTCAGGATGGCCACATCAACCTGACAACCGCTCTGAAGCAAAACACGCTGTGCATTACCATCGAAGACAGTGGCATCGGTATAGATTCTGCGGTTGTCAGCCGCCTGTTTGACCCGTTTTTCCAGGCCGATTCATCCACAACCCGGCAATACGGCGGAGCCGGACTCGGGCTGACCATTTCCAGCCGTATGGCAGAAATGCTGAATGGCCGCATTGGAGTAACCAGTGTGCCAGGAAGCGGCAGTACATTTACTGTGACCATTCCGGTTGCGATTTCACAAACTAAGCATCAAAGCCAGAGCACAGAGGATGTATCCAAAGAACATCAGGGGCTGAACATCCTCGTAGTAGAAGATTGCCCAACAAATCAGAAAGTTGTGGAGCTGCTTCTGAAACGGCTGGGTTGCAGGGTGACACTGAAGTCAAACGGGAAGGAAGCACTGGACCATCTGCTGCATTTTTGCGATTACGACCTGGTGGTCATGGATATTTCAATGCCAGTGATGGACGGAATCACTGCCACACAAAAAATCAGGGAAGCCGGTATTCAGATGCCCATCATGGCATTAACAGCACACACATCCGAAGATGACAAAAACAAATGCCTGGAAGCCGGCATGAACGCGTTCCTGGCCAAACCGGTAAGACTGAAAACCCTGACCAACGCAATTACCAGACTGAACAGACAAACGGATCTTGCTAATAATCACCAATAAATCTCTGATTATATTGGTGATTATTAGCTATTTTATGGTAAATCCGATTATGGTTAAATGACTTCGTTTTCTGGCTTTTACGGGAAAGCAGTGGAGCAATGGCGGCGGCAAGTAGTCAGATTTTGCGTAGCCGCATACGGCATTTAACATAATATACATAATGCGCACTGAGATATCCAAAAAAGAAAGGTAATTACTCAATTAAATCAAACAATTACCTTTTGTTTCTGGTCAGGCAGATTTCGGTTCTTCGTACTTATCTAAGATGACCTTTAGCTTCTCAACAAGCACTTTGTTTTTGCTTCGTTCGGCGATAATTGCCAGCAGTACCATTTCTACATCTAAACCGAGTAACTCAGCCACTTCTGCGGCGATTTCATCACTCATTGTGCCGCCGTTGCGCCACTTATTAACGGTTGTATGGCTTAAATCCAAGTATCTGGCTACATGCCTGTCACTAAGTAGCTGTTTTTCAACACGTAAACGGTTGAGTAAGTCCAACGTGGTTATCATGTTTTGTCCCTCCAAATCCAAGGATATGCCAACTGTCCACTGTAAACTACCTATTTACACTTAGCTGGAGATTGAGATTTAATGATCCTGTCTGAACCGATGCGGTTTTGATATCTATCAAATAGCTCCTGTTCTGTCTGAGTCCGGCCAGACGTTGAAAGACAGTCAGGAGCGTCCCCTCGATAGATAGAGATTGGTGAGGACGGGGAAATTGGTAGAAACCTTAGATTCATCAAGTTTATCAAAGGGTTTCTGAACCTGTGATTAACACCTGTAACGATGAATAAAGGATAGTACATGAATCGCTTTACCCCCACCACTGAACAATCCCAAATACTCCGTGCCGAAGCCCTGAAACTGGCTGACCGCTGCATGGAGATCACTTTTACCACTCAGCATGACGTTGAGTTTCAATACAGCGCCCATGTTAATTCTGTGCAAATCACAATGATGCATGGTGGTTATCATAAAGAAATTAAGAACGCTGAGTACCATCATCGCCATCTGGAACTGGAGTGTTACCTCAGTGAGAGTGGCCTCGAAGACGGATACATGACCGAGACCCTGGCATGGTTCACCGAAATGCACCTGAAACTGGATCAACTGCTACAGCAGGAAGCCGCATAGTAATGAAATTCATCGGTGAACAAGGCAAGCAACGGAAAGATAGACCTCTCACGGTCTATCATTCGCGTATCCTGGAGAAAATCTCTAGGTGCCCTGCTTCATCGTCTGCGTTCCTGACGGCCAACGGTCGCGGCGTTCGCAAATCATTCGTGCGTGATATCGCTAAAGTCATGACCGTCCTGGTCAATGAAATGTGTCTGCGTACCCGTAAAGTTGGCGTAGCTACCAAAGACGGCTTTGTTTTAAGAACATGGGGCTACGTTGCTGAGCAATGCGGCCTGCCGCAATGGCGTGTAAAACAGTGCGTAAAGTTTGCGTACAGCAAAGGCTGGATCTCATCCAAGCAACCCCGCGAACGCTACACGGGTAAAGATAACCTGGAAAAATGGCGCGGCCTTGCATCTATCAAGCGCATCACTGAACAGTATTTTGCTGATCTGGGTATCCTGGACAAGTACCTGGAAGCCAAAGAAGCCAACAAAGACCGGCTAAAACACCTGGCTAACCGTCTTGGCCGACCAATCAAGTACATTCTGACGCCAATCACTCTGCTACGCAGACGCCGCAAAGAGGCCGCCGAGGCCAAACCAGCACACGCTGAACCCATTCCCGTATAACTCCAATTAATACTCTAAGCGCCTTAACTGGCGCTGTTTGTGCTGCGCACCGTCCAAAACTGCTCGATATTTATACTTTGTTACAGGGTGACATATCCTGCAGGAGCCGGAAATATGCCCCCTTTTGGATACAGGGGATCCATATCCACCGTTTCTGTGGATAACCCTCTGTATAGTCTTCTTAAACTACTCCTAGTTCTCACTCGTAGCCCCTGCTCTTTTATTCTGGCCAACATAGTCTTCGACTAGAACATATTAGTAATACCCATAAAGAAAATAATGATCTTATCCCGCGGATTGCGGGGATAAGTTAAGGAAGCGGCGTATCAAGCTGGCTATCGCCAGCAGACGCCTTAGGGGCGCGGTATGTCCTCGTGTCCTGACTCTATGCTGGCGAGTTTGTGGGAAGTTTCCGGGCCGTTATGTCGCTGTCGCGACGGGCCTGGCAAGGGAATAAGGCCAGATTTTTCACATAAAAAAAGCCACCCCCGAAAGAGTGGCCATAGCCAACAGGTGGCTACTATGGGAATGCGGAGAGAAAGTCGTCAGTCAATGGCCTTGGCAGGTTCCTCTCTCCAGTTAGAGTATATGCACCATTTATAAAATGAGCCAATCAATGGCGATATATTTTTTTCCTGTATATGTTACTGCCTTGACGACCTTGTCAGACTACAAGCAAAAATTACACTTCGCGACCATTAGTTACATTTTGTTACAAAAATATTTGTCAGCTTGTTTGCTATAAATATCAGTAGAATGCGCAACTATTTGAGCAAAAACACTAATTTTGTCAATTGACTGTTTTTCTGATTCATTTACTTTCCACCTCGAAATAAATAAATTCATTAAGGTAAGGTATGATTACAGTTTCACTTAATTCGCTTGGTATGGTAACTGAACTACTAAAAGGTCTAAGTAATGTTGCGAACTCTGACATCTACATAAATGATGGTCACGCAGTGAGACAGTTACTGGATTTCGAAGCGTTAACCACCGACTTTGAAGTGAACGGCATGTATCAAACTGTTGAATCTGGTTATATCTTGCATTTCCAGGAGAGTTCCATCAAGTACTCTATTAAAGGCAATGAGGTCGTTGTGCAGCCTTTCGAGCCTGCGGCAGTATTGGTAAAACAACAAGGTATGCCTTCCTCTGTTTCTTCCTCTTACTTCTAAGTAAAAGCGACAAAGAACCCCGCCTATCCAGCTCAAAAAAATGGCCACTTCGTTCAAGAGTGGCCAAGAGTAGTCAAGATTAGAAAGAGTGTTATCGTTAGTTTTGGACAGTCTCGATAACATCACCTCTGGAGTATATACTCAACCCATGCCCTTGACCAATCAATTGAAGTAAAAGCATTTGCTATGCAATTGGTAATATGGGTAATATTGACCCGATAGATAACAACCGCTTGGTTTCTTACCGGAAGATAAGGAACAAAGCACATGAAAAACACACTACGTCAGATGCTGGACGCTCACAAAGAACTGTCCGGCAATCAGGAACCCCTCCCCGGCTTTTTAGCTAAGTTCACCAAACCGTTAACCATTATTGGCAATTGGGCCGATAGCGTTACCGACCTTTGCAAGCAGTTTTGCCAACATAGCGAATCCGCAACCGAACGCCTGGAAGAACTGGAGCAACGCTTAACCAAACTTGAGCAAACCGCCGTTGGCCAAATCCGCGATTTTGTGGAGGCCAACCAATGAAATATCCAATGGGCGCTATTCTGTTGCGTCAGGCCCGTAAGGACAGCGGCCTGAAACAAGCCGACTTTATTGCCAAACATGGCCTGACCATCTCACAAGCCACATTCTCCCGTTATGAGTCCGGAGAAATACAGGTTCCCCTCGATCTTCTGCTTAAGTTGGACCTGGTAAAGCCTGTTGTAATGCCGGAGGCCTGCCAATGATTGGACTGTATTTGTTTATCGCCTTGCTGCTTGGTTACTGGCTGGGCCGGGACGCCAACAAACGCCCGTATCAGAAAGGTGACTACCTTGCGCCGCTGATCTTGTTCTGGGCACTGGATGGTTTTTTTCTGTCCCTGTTGGGTATCTATACGGGGGCCAGTGTATGAGCACCACACAAAACACCAACCCTGTCCTCGGTTATGTGCTCTGTCACGACTGCATGAGCGCCAAATCAATCCGCCAGGGCAACGGCAAACGTTCGGATTACTACGTGGGCCGCTGCCAGTGCGGTACCGACAACCGCACCGCCAAAGTGCCTCAGCAAATCATGGCCAACTTCCGGCCACAGGAAGACATCGAGGCCGAACTGGCCACGTTAGCCAATCCGGTTGCTGAACCTGAGCCAAAAAAGGATCCGGATTTACCAAAGGATCCCGAAAGTTTCCCCAAACCGGTAAGCAAAGAGAGCCAACCGGATAACGAACCGGCTGGCCATGGCTGGCAAAACAGCCTGTGTATTGGTCTGGGCTGTGGTCTGGGCTTTCTGGTCGGCAAAGCATTTACCTTATTGAGAGCGGCATAACATGAGCATCGAAACTGAACTAAGCGAACACCCGGCCAGCGAGCAGGACTTTTTAACCCACGATGAAGACCAGGAACGCGACTTCCTGAATGAGATTGAGGACGAAGACGAGTTTGATCCGGACACGGACACCAAGCCCACCAAGGCCCAGCGGCTTGCCTCGCTCGAGGAAGACGCGGCCATGTTGGTCGGCGGCGCGGAATACATGATCCAGTCCGTGGTTCACCCGGGCCTGTCTTTTGGGGAAGCCCACACGCAGAACCTAGCCAAAGCGACCGCGCCCCTGCTGCACAAATACGGCGGCGAGCTGCCACCCTGGCTGAAACCGTACCGGGAAGAACTGGGGTTTGTGCTGGCGCTGGCCACCGCTGGCGGCTCCATGTTCATGCAGTACCGCAGGATAAAGCAGCTCGAGGCGCTGGAAGCGCAGCGGCAGGCGGCAGAACGTCAGGAGGCAGAAGACCGTGCAGCCACTGAATCCGAATAACGCACTGAGTAACCATCACGTTTGGGTGTGTGGGATGTCGGGCTGTGGTAAGACGTCAGCGGGTAAGAAACTGTTTATCAAGCCCAAAGACCAGGTGGCGATATTCGATCCCCTTTGTGACTACGAGGGGGAGCTGATGGGCCGTCAGGTACGCACGTACCCTACCCTTAAAGGCTTTGCGTCTGCGCTCATCGCAGGCCGCAAAACCAACAAGGGATTTAAAATTGCCTATCAGCCCACCAAGGAAACTACGCCTAAGGAGTTTGATATGTTCTGTCAGATTGTCTGGGGCGTGGGCAACGGCAGGCACCCGAAGCCGCTCAAGGTGATCTGTGAAGAAGTGGCCGAGCACAGCCTGAATTCCGGTAAAGCCGTTGGCTATCACGGCAAGCTGCTGCGTCTGGGCCGGAAGTTCAACATCCACACCATCAACATGTTCCAGCGTGGCCAGGAGGTCTCCAAGACCATCATTGATAACTGCAAGTTTGCCTGTGTGATGATGCAAAAGACCGCTGCCAGCGCCCGTTATCTGGAAGATAAGACCGGTATTCCGGCCGCTGAAATTGAGTCACTGGTCGAGCTCGAGTATCTCCTGCAGGAAGGCAAGCCCTACCGGCGCGGAAAAATCCGCTGGTAATTGTGAGCCAAAGCCCAACTATTGCTAACCCGTTAGCTAATCGGATTAGGAACCATTGCTAATCCGTGGGCAAAGATAAAAGCCGCTTCCCAATTCAGGGAGGCGGCTTTTTTTATCACTCACAAAAGGAACATTCATGTTTAAGACCAAGCAAATGCTCATTATTGCCGGTATCGCTGCTGTTGTAGCCGCTGGCGTGGTGTGGGCATCGAATAACGTTGACGCTGTTGAAGACCAGATTGGTTAAGGGGACGACTCATGACAGCACCAACTAAACTAAACTCCTTTACCGGTACCGGCTACGGCGAAAAAGCCACGCTGGTTTTGCCGATTGGCCCAACCTATGACGAGATCTTTCTCGAAACCAACCTGTCAGCGGCCCAGCTGCAGCGCGTGACCATCACCCTGAACGGTGACGAAATCGTGGTACTGAGCGGCACGCTGATCAAGATGCTGGAAGCGTACAAAGGGCTGGCCCAGACTGACGGTTACTTCACTATTCCGTTTATGGACATCACGGCCAAGACCAAGAACGGCATGCGTTCCACCGGTCTGGTAACCGAGCAAGGCGATAACATCACCCTGGAAGTTGAAGTCGCTGATACTACCCAGTCTAACCCGCCGACTATCCGCCTGCAGGCATGGGCAACTGTCTCCCCACGCCAACCGGCCCGTATCGTGGTACCGCAAATCAAGAAACACACCATGCAGGCCACGGCGACCGAAAACGAGTTCCTGGACTTACCATCCAGCCCCCTGCACCAGGTGCGCCGTATGCACTTCGCCAGTGACAAGGTGCATTCGCTGCAGATCTTCCGTGATTTCGTCAAAGTCCACGACTCAAACCGTGGTCTGGAAGAGATGCGCGCCAAGCGCAACCGCCGTTTCTGGCAGTCCGGTTACTACCACTTTGATCCCATTATGCGTGGTTTCTACATTGATGAGCTGTTCTCAACAGCCCACAGCTCAGAGCTGAAGTTCACGGTCAAAACCACCGAATCGGTGGGATCCATTCCGATCATTGTCGAATCCGCGCTCGTGGTGCGTCCTGACCTGGTTCAACAGTAAGGAGGCAACATGAGCTTCTGGGATGACATGACAAACTTTGGTTCGGGTCTGCTCGAGGACGTGGGCGAAGGGCTTGGGGGCCTGATAGATAACTACGTCGGCGACGACCAGAGCACCAATGCCGCCACTACCCAGCAGCCTAACACGCCGGTGCGCGATAACCACGGAAACGCCGTGACCGGAGGCGTACGCGCCCCGGTCATCAGCGACAACGCGGTGAAATACGCCGCGTACGCGGTGGGCGGTGTGATCCTGCTGGGAACCATGGCGTGGATGACCAAACAACTGGTCAGTTTTGACTAAGGGGGAACCATGCCAGTGTTTTTGATCCCCCTGTTGGTCGGTGGCGTCAGCTTTGGCGCGGGATTCTGGACCGGCTCTTCAACCAGCAAGGTCATTAAATACGCCGCCCTTGGTGGCGGCTGTTATGTGGCTTACCGGCTGTATCAGGAGGCCAAATGATCCCAACCTTTGACGGCGGCCTGACCAACTCGGGCACCATGCCAATTGACTTTGGCGGCGGCGGGCCCAGTTCGGCGCGCAGCTCTAACTCGATAGGCGGCATTACCAGTGCCCCTATCTACATGGGGGGCGGTTCACCACTGGTGACGCCCATTCTGTTAACCGCAGGTGTCGGCCTGCTTGTCTGGATAGTAGCGAGGAAGAAATGAGACTGAACCTGATCCGCCCTTTCCGGGCAGACATTAACGCGCAGTTTGAACTGCTCAAACCAGCCTTTAACGGCCTGCCGAACCCCAAAGCCGAATTCGAACATTGCCGTGACCTGGTGATGAGCAAACAGGCGAGCTTTTACCACTTAACCGGTAAAGGCGTCTCTTTGCGTTTCGTTGGCCACGTTCGGGACGATAACGACTATTTCGTGATGGGGCTGACCGGCAAAGGTCTGCGTCAGGGCCTGCCGGTCTTTATCGAGGCGGTCAAATCCCAGCGTTACAACCGCATTAAAGGCCAGGCGATGCGCCCGGGCATTGTGCGGATTTACGAACGCGCCGGTTTTAAGCCGTGCGGCTGCACCGGGCCGGTGACTCACCTGACACTCGATCTAAGGGGGGCTTATGGGTGGTGACAGCGCAAGCTCCAACACAACCAATAACACCAACGTCAGCGGCCAAAGTGCCGTCAGTGGTGACAATCTGGGCGTGATGCTGAGCGGCATCAATCACAGCTCGATCAATGTGACCGCCACCGACCACGGCGCGATTGGCCGGGCCGCAGATGTGGCCAACAAGGCGCTGGAAAACAACAGCGCCGCCATTAAGCACGCCGCTGACCTTGGCAAAGACGCGCTGAAGGCTAACGAGCGTGTGGTCGATAAGTCGCTGCACTTTGGTGAGAAAGCGCTGGACAAGTCGTTTTCCTTTGGACAGAGCGCCCTGTCTGAAAACAGCAAGGTCAGCGCCAAAGCGATGGAAACCACCGAACGGCTCAGCCTGAAAGCGCTTGAATCAAACGAGCGCACCAGCGACAAGGCCATGAAGTACAACGCCGGTCTGGCCAAAGACTTTATGGAAAACAGCAACGAGTCACTGGATAAGGCGCTCAAATTCGGATCGGATTCGATGAGCCTTAACAGCCAGGTATCGGCCAAAGCGCTGGATAACATGCGCCATAACGCAAGTGACAGCGTCACTGCCGTGAAACAAATGGCCGCTCAGTCGTCAGAGACGGCGCGGGCCGCTATCGCCATGGCCGACAAAACCGCCTCGCGTAGCCAGACCGGCAACTCTGGCGACATGAGCAAAGTGGCGATTGCGGTGGCAGTGGCTTGTGGTGTTGGCATCACGGCCATGGCGCTGAGGGGGTAAGCATGGCACAAGTGACACTTTCCCCGAATCAGTCCCGGCGCTTTGGTGTCGGGGCTTACCGCTGGCTGATTGTGCGTGAGGCGTCCGAGTATCTGTACCTGCTGAGTGATGCCGGTGACAAGATCCGTATCGATGCCGGTGACGTGCTCGATGTTTCCGAGTTCAAAGAACTGGAGGTACTGAACCCGCACACGGCCACCATCGAAGCGGTCTATCAGCTCACCAAACAAAAGCTCGAGGTGACGCCCCCTGCTCTGGTCAAGTTCAGCGAATCCATGGCAATCAGTGAGATACGCAGCGAGGTCACCACCAAAGAAGTGACAGCGCAACGTTTTATCACCAAGCCACACGTTGAAATTGCGCCCAACAGCAAGCTGCGCCTGTTCAATGCCTCTGTTACGCGAGTGGAAGCCCTGGTCCAGAACATCAGCGCAACCGAAACCGAAGCCATGATTGGTGACAGCCAAATCTCTGCGGTGGCCGGTCTGCCGTTACTTGGGGACCGAAAAGCCCCGGCAGGCATGACCATCACCGGCGGCGGTGAGCTGTGGGCTTATAACAACGGCAGCTCCCCGCTCAAACTGGCGCTTATGGAGGTACACCGATGAGCCACTTCATGCCGCGCCGCCCGGTTATCGAATTCGACCCGCTGACCGAGCACCTTAAAAACCTGCAACCCGAACAGGCCGACGCCCTTTTGATGATGCAAGGCATCTACAGCAACCAGGTGGCGCTCAGCGCCGCCATGGTTGGCATTCAGCGTCACCTGTTCGACTCAGACAACGATATCCATGAGCTTGCTGAGAGCGTGGCCGGCAACACCGTCCCACGCCTGAAAGCAGTCCTGGATGAACTGGAGAAACAAACCCTATGACAACCGATTTTACTAAGCTCGGCGAACTGGTCACTACGGGCCAGCAACTGCTTGATAGCATCAAAGGCGGCGCTATCCGCGTGATGCAGGAGCAGTTCAATGCGCTTAAGCAGCAATTCACCGACAAACTGGAGTCAGTCAACACAGAGCTGAGTCAATTTGTTAGCCATCAGAAAAACATGGTGGATTCCATTTTCTCTGATGCCGATATTCGTTATCAGGCCCGGCATACCCGCAAGCAAGTGATAGTGGTCGGCGGTACCTGCGACAACTGGTATCCGGTGCTGTTTAAAGTGCAGTCCGTACTCGAGTCGTTAGCGCTGACCCGTCATGTGCATTCGGACAGTGCCAAATTCGGCTCCTGGAACGGGGCGCTTAACTTCTGCATGCGTGTCTGTGGTGGTAACAACGGCGGCAGGCCCGCACTTGCGCTGGTAGATAACTACATCGTGTGGGGGAAAAACACCGGGCGGACACTGCCAAAAGCGGACGTTCCTTTTATTGGTCGTATCAAAACCCTGCCGTCGGATGAAGTGATCATCTGGCTCAGAGGCGAAACCACCTATGAGCTGTCATCTGACTGCGGTCAGGTGAGCTTTGAAGTGCACGATGATGGTACGCCATTTAGCACCCTTCACGCAGGTGAAAACACACTGATGGCCGTCGCCAGTGGTGTCCACCCTTCCGTTCCTAATGTTGGCTATGTCAGAGGAGACGCATAATGACAACAGAAACCCTGCCACAAGGTGTCCTGGTCGAGCTTGGATTTCAGGAGGTCCGGACTATCCGGCGCCGTCTGATGATTGAAGCCGACCACCTGGTTGAAACGGCATTGGACAATGACCAGGATGCGACGCCTTTTCGCCGTTACCGCCAAGCACTGCGTGATATTCCACAAACCTACACCAATCCAGAGGATGTGGTATGGCCTCAAAAACCATCGTTGCCGCAAGCCTCGTCATAATTGGAGGGATAGCCTGCATGACGTACTTAAAAACACTGCCTCGCGGGGTGCGTAACAACAACCCGCTGAACATCCGTGAATCTGCCGGTGATACCACCCACTGGCAGGGCGAATCGGCCCTGAACCTGGACAAAGCTTTTGAAGAGTTCACGCACCCGGTTTACGGCTTTCGCGCCGGTGCGAGAATTCTTCGCAGCTACTCGCGACAGGGTTACACCACGCTCAAAGCGATGATCCACCGCTTTGCGCCACCAAACGAGAACGACACCGACCTGTACGTGAAACACGTCAGCCAGTGGTCTGGCATTGGTGAGAACCAGATTGTGGATGTGGCCAACACTGAACAGCTAGCCAAGCTGCTGCACGCTATGAGCCGTAAAGAGGTCGGTAATTACTACGGCCTCAACATGGCCCGGGATGGAGTGAAAATGGCATGACCGGCAAGGACGTAAAATCCATTGCCCTGACGGTGGCGGGCGCTGTGCTCGCCGCCTACACGGTGAAACTCTTAAAGAATAAGGGGCTACTATGATGAGTATTCTTACTGCCTTGGTTGCGCCGGTGTTCGGCCTTATCCAGGGCAAACAACAAGCCAAACACAAAGAACGCGAACGTCAGGACCAGCTCGAGCAGGCCAGGACAGACGCCAAAATTAAGCGCCTGCAGAGCGGCGATGAGTCTGCAGCCAAACTCGATGAAATCAGCATCCAACAGCGCGGCTGGAAAGATGAATATCTGCTGCTGATAACTACCCTGCCGCTGGTTCTGAGCTTCTGGCCAGACTGGGCCATCTACGTTGACCAGGGCTTTACCGCTCTTGAGAAAGTGCCGGAATACTACTGGTATGCGCTGGGTATGGTGTACGTGGACACGTTCGGGTTCCGGCGCATGGTCAGGGTCGCGTTTGAGCACTGGCTGCAGCGGTTCAACAAGTTGGGAGGCGCGTGATGGATGCCTATCTGATTGCCGGTATCACCGGCGTTATCTCGAGCGTGGCCACCATTGCGGCCATTAAGGTGGATATTGGGTGGATCAAACTGACGATTGGCCAGCATGACCAGAGGCTGGCGAGTTTGGAAGAGCGGATAAATCTAATTGAAAAAGGCGCTTAAACAAGCGCCGATTCAATAGTACCAACTCGACTTTGAAGGTTTACTATTTACATTAGGGAACATGGACTCTAGTTTTTCGGCATCACTAATGGACGAATTATCAAACAAAAAATAAAAGCTAAGCATAATCGAAATGGCCGAAAACAAAGCCGTAAGGAACCAAATGATATAATTCTTCACATTAAATCCCAAAGCAAACAAGTTACTTCCGTCAAATGTAGAAAAGCAATATACAACACCAACCCCACCTACCGTACCAAATATCAAATAGAATAGAAAATTCTTGGGGAGCCTAAGAATTCGTTCCATTTTCCTGGCTCGTGGCGACTGATACTTGCATTTAAATCTTAAACAACCGGAGTCCAATGTTAAATACCTCCCCCCAGTTCTATACAGCTCGATCGATTTTGATGGGTGATTTGTATTCAGCAACACAACTATTAGATCATAACAAGTGTTTATCTTAAATGAGCTCCTAAACATTTGCTCCACTATTAATTTTCCACTTGAATTATCAGTTTCAGTGAACGCTCTCATCAACAAGTCAAGCGTTTTAGTTTTTAATGCTCTACTTGTGTAAAAAACGTAGTGTAGGAACTTTGATATTGGGACAGCCGATAGCAGCAAAAGCAATAAGTTTGCTACCACAGGGTAATCGGGCAAAATCTCTTTTAGCAAGGCGAACCTCTCTATTATGTTCTACTTAATGCATTAGTAATGACGGAGCCTAGGATACCTAAAGCAACAGCCCATACCGATGAAATCAACAGTGAAATCAAAGGGTAGTTCTTAACCCAATCAGCCATTATGTAAAAACGACGCTTCTTAATTAATTTAAGCTCCTTTTTAACTATGTTAATCGTCTCAATGGAAATTTTATCCTTCCTCAATTTGCCATTACACTCTTCACATATAATAGGCTTGTGACATGACTCAACGATATCTTCCTTTATGCCATTCATGTCATAAATGCAACCTCTCGTATCATCATGTGTAAAATTAGATAACTCATCAGAAGTTGGCATTATTTTATTGTTTCTGAGGAATAATAACGAGTAAGAATAGAGCAACCTTTTTACAACGTTTTCTAAGGGGATATTATCAAACTTAAGGTACTTGCCAATTTCAAAGAAAGTAAAAACCACGACATTATTATGCAAACGTCGTGTGTAGTAATTCATTTCAAGAGGTACAGACGTTAGGACAATCAATATGTCCGCATCATGAGTTAACGAAATCTGTTCCGATAAGAGTTCATCGCTATATGCCCAGTCATCTAAATCCGACTTAGATAGAATGTCAAAAGTGTGGAAGTCAGACTCGATCGTAAATATCTTCGACTCATATTTAGTGATGGTACTCTTTCTTATTTCCCTAGGAATTGTTCCAAATGCACATAGTTGTATTTTTACTTTTCTCATTTTAACTCATTACACCTTAAAAATCTTAGGCGATTGGTTGTTTGTCAAAGAGCTTCTGCACAATGTTTTGTCCATTTTCTAATGCCCATTTCCAATCTTCATGTGTGGGGACATCTCCTCCCCACCATTCTGCATAAAAAGTAATATGACGTAATCGTTCAAGTTCTTCCACATCTGCTTCAGTAATCTTCCCTTTAGACAAACATAACGGAATTAGCTTGTTTAGACTTGGAGATACACCAAGACCATGTCCAGGAAGTAAAGCTGATAACCCTTTTCGCATCAACATTCGTGATAACACAAGTTTCAACCAGTCATTTGTGTCCACGGACTTATATAAGTTATCGATAGACTTGTGATCGACAGAGTGCCCATGAGCTACATGCTTGATCGTTTTGTTTACATCACTTTTTAGTTTCTCTAGTTCTAACCCTTTTGACCCTAGTTTGATAACTGATGCATCTTTCCAAACGAAAGTCAGAAATGGAATTAGAAGCAACAAAATTAAATTGAAGTCTAGTGGAGATACCTGTGTTTCTAAACCGATATAGATGTGTACAGCAGCCACGGTAGCCACAATTAAAATGTATATTAGCTTCATATTTCCTCTAGCTAAATCTAGGGTCTATCGCCACACGACTTAGCATGTGACGATACAACTTACTTAGGGCGCATCAGCGCCCTGTTCTTCCACTTCCAAAGCAGATAGCCCCGGCTATCACTCTTTTTTTTTCTTCTAAACTGAATCACGTTCTCGCCAAGCGTAACTCTGATATCCAGTTCCTGGAGATCGTATGCCGATAGCTCTCTACCGCCAGGTGTGCACAACTTATCGCCCCGGATCTTAAATCCCCGCCAAGCTTTAGTTGGTGGAAGATAGCCCCGATGTATGATTAACAACAGGCGAACAACCGACATCGGCCAGCTCCGGTTCTTACGCCACCGTTTAACAGTTTGGGCCGTAACACCGAAGAACTCAGCCGCCTCCTTATCACTGTCAAAATGCCAGATAAGCAGATCCGCGACCTGATTCAGATAAAGGTCGTAACTATATAATTCATCTTTAATTCTTGTTTTCATGTGATCTATGTCTCATATCGATAAATGGGACATAAATCGTATTTTTGAGTGATAGATTTAACAACGAGTTCGAAGCGCCCATTTCCTCACCTTTTAACAAAGTGTGACGGAATCTCGGTGCATCTAACCCGTTGTTTTATGGTCTATTATGCGGTATTGATGTTATTAAACATAAAGCACACATAATGCGCACTAAGGTTGTAGGTGCAATTTAGAAATGTCCCGCAGCCCAAACCACTAAAAAGCCAGCTTGTCTTATGCTGGCTCTCGTATTGGCTTGTCCATCACAATTATCGTTTTAACTAATCAACACACTCAAAGATTTGTCGTGTTCGCTTTCAAAATTGATTTTCACTGCCCAGCCGTGTTCCTGGTATACGTTTTCAAGCAGCTCTGCCAGTTCAACAAGTACACCGGATGGCGTTGTGTGATGAAATTCGAGGCTGGAATTCAGGTAGCCTTCTTTTTCCAGTTTCTCATCAATATAGGCTAAAGCCTCCTGATAGTTTTTTT
Organism: Vibrio sp. 9-16B-A1; assembly: GCF_056726165.1. Taxonomy (NCBI): domain Bacteria; kingdom Pseudomonadati; phylum Pseudomonadota; class Gammaproteobacteria; order Vibrionales; family Vibrionaceae; genus Vibrio; species Vibrio sp. 9-16B-A1. The sequence goes on along the minus strand of NZ_JBSDZD010000012.1, from coordinate 48,965 downwards.
CGATCTGCTCTTTGTGAGCTTCCAGAAATGTTGCTTTCTCCTGTGGCATGTTTTGCTCCTTTACATTTATTCGGTCACATGTATCCGGATGTACTTTTCGACTGTCTGGTAACCAAATCTGTCGCCTTTCTTTAACACGGATTTTGCCACCTTGCAGAGTTTTGCATCACCACTGGTTCTCACTCTGACTATGTAGGCATATTTGTTCTTATGCCGCATCTCGATCATCAGGTCACAAAAACCATCCAACGGCGATTTGTGCTTCTTAATCTTCTTCTCAACTTTGGATTTGATCTTCTTTGCAGTTTTGTTGGTCTCTGCATCGTCTGCCATCACTGGCATTCCCGTAAAAACTGCAAGCAGCAGACACAGACCAGAGGCTTTGATGTTCATGGATAATTCCCCCAACAAAAAAGCCGTCACTAAGTGACGGCAAATGAGACTTTTGAAACTACATGTCGTTACCTTGGTAACTGACTTCATGCTAGTACAGAATACGGTTATAACAAGCTGATTTTCATTGTTTTTTGAAGTGCGCTTTAAAATCAGCCTCTCGGATTCAGTACATTACGCTATATTACGGCTCAGATCAGTTATGCACTCTTCTGCGGGTTAGTTTTACGGAATCCCTGATGCGGGAATACATTACGGATACGCTGCTGAACCTTGGATGGAACTCCTTTGGTAAACACCAGCTTCGCGCCGTTACGGGTACTGTAAACTTTCAACTCACCGGAAAATGGCGTCCGGTGGGCAATATCCTCACAATTATGCTTGAATGCCGGGGGCATGTGCCCTTTCACCTGGCTGATTTCTCCGTCTTCAAACACAACTTTCAGCCGCGGCCTGTCTACACCAACGAGCCAAAAAATCCCTACCGCTGCAATCAGAATCATCCACCACAACATTTCAGACCTCCGTTGTCTTAATCAGATAATAACTTGCTCAAATCTTCTTTCAGGCTGCTGACCGTCTTACTCGCTTTTTCACTGCGTGACGCCTCAGATAACAGATACTCTATCGCTTCTGACAGCGTACAACCGAGATCCTGGGCACGGTGTGACAGCTTTTCCCATACCCGGTAATCAAGATCGATGGATTTCTTACGGGTATGAACCTGCTCAGCATTAAAGTGACGTTTACGCTTAGCGCGGATCGCCTGCTTCATTTTGTTGTCCAGGTCCTCTGACATGTGGTCTTTGATCCACTCCAGTACCCGGGTTGGCTCATGTTCGATACTTTTGAGAAGCGCAACTGCAGCATCCGCTTCACTGGTATCAATATGGCGGGTAATGGCCTCACCGTCTTTCCACTTCTTCAGCAGATATTGCCATTTCCAGCCGCATTCGAGGTTTTCTAATTGTTGGTATTTCATATTGTTCACGCTCAGGCTACAGTTTCGTGTGACAGCGTAACCCAAAACTGCACAAAAAACAATCTCAGTCAGATCACAAAAAGCAATTTCAATCGCTTAGATAAAGCTATAACCACACGCTAAACTTCTATATACTTTCGCCTCTTTAGTTTTTCATCACAGTAAGCGCCGAACATGCAACAAAACTGGCAAGCCGCCTCCCCTCAGTACCTGGAATTTCAGTCTCAGTTTGATAACTTTGCTGATATTGCTGCCCGCTCCTTTCTCGATATGCAGCCAAGGTTCTGCGCAGCTGCTGAGCGATTTGCCAGACTGAGCAGCCTGACCAGGGTGTTACTGGTCAACGCACCAGACAACCCAACTTACCGCCAGGTTGTTGTTGAAGCCCTGAGCGCTCACTGTGACAAAGTGATCCGCGCAGAAAGCCTGTCCGGCGACGCCCTGTTCGGCCGTTATCAGGTTAAAGATGGCAAAGTGATTCAGGTACGTGAAGGTTACCTGCATCAGGCCAATGGCGGCTGCCTGGTAGTCTCTGCAAACATGATTCTTGCCAACCCGGTATCCTGGACGCTGCTGAAATCCGCACTGCTCGGTGAAACCATCGAGCTCGTCAGCAGCGATCAGCGCGCTCTGTGTGATAACCCACCTCAGGCAGCATTTCAGGTAAAACTGGTCATTGTTGGAGACCGGGGCCAGATGGGCGACCTGGAATACTTCGACAGTGATTTCACCGGCGGCTTCTGTATGTTTGGTGAAATCGAGCTTGAATACAAACTCAATACAGACTCAGTTGAACGCTACCTGGGCTACCTGAAGTGGATCCAGGAAAAATACCAGCTTCCGCAAATCCAGTCTGACGCTCTGAAAACACTGCTGACAGCTGGTGCCCGGGAATGCGAAGATCAGGAGCTTGCTCCCCTGTGCCTGCTCTGGCACAACGCGCTGCTGAGCGAAAGCGCAGTAGAAAGTGAAGGTAAACTTCTCACAGCGAAGGCGGTGAAAAGTGCAATCGAACACAAGTACTTCAGGGAGTCTTACCTTACCCTGCGCGCCATTGATGATATTCTCGATGGCCAGGTGATCATTCAGACTCAGGGCGAACAGGTTGGTCAGGTTAACGGTCTGACCGTTATCGACATCCCGGGTCACCCAATTTCTTACGGTGAACCGGCCCGAATATCCTGTGTGATTCACTTTGGTGATGGTGATATTTCAGATGTCGAGCGCAAAGCGGACCTCGGTGGCAATCTTCACGCCAAAGGCATGATGATCATGCAGGCGTTTGTCAGCAGCGCCCTGAATCTCGAAGAACCATTACCCTACTCTGCTTCGATTGTGTTCGAACAGTCTTACTGTGAAGTGGACGGCGACAGCGCCTCACTGGCAGAACTTTGCTCGCTGGTCAGTGCCCTGTCTGAACAACCAATCAACCAGCAAATTGCGATCACCGGTGCCGTGGACCAGTTTGGCCGTGTACAGGCCGTAGGAGGTCTGAACGAGAAAATTGAAGGCTTCTTCCACGTATGTCAGCACCAGGGCCTGACGGGCAACCAGGGCGTGATCCTGCCGAAAACCAACCTTAAACACCTTGCGCTTCATGATGACGTCATCGAAGCTATGAAAAATGGCCAGTTCCACCTGTGGTCAGTCGAATCAGTAGATGATGCCGTGCCTCTTCTGACCGGCAAAGCTCTTCGCGGTGATGAGGAAGAAACACTGCTTAAGAAAATTGCGGAACGAATTGATGAGTTTGAACGCGTTGTTCACCCTAATCGTTTGATTGACCGTATAAAACAGTGGTTTGACCATAACTGATCCGACTTGTTAAGCTTACAGGTGTTCACTAAGATGCCAACTACGATTTTTTGGAGTATTCAATAATGCAAAACAAACGTGAATCTTACACTCGCGAAGACCTTCTGGCTTCAAGCCAGGGTGAGCTTTTTGGTCCAGGCCGTCCACAGCTGCCAGCCCCAAACATGCTGATGATGGATCGCATCACCAAAATGTCTGAAACCGAAGGTGACTTCGGTAAAGGTCTTATCCTTGCCGAGCTGGATATCACGCCGGATCTTTGGTTCTTTGACTGCCACTTCCCTGGCGACCCGGTAATGCCTGGTTGTCTTGGCCTGGATGCTATGTGGCAGCTGGTTGGTTTCTTCCTTGGCTGGATTGGCGGCGAAGGTAAAGGTCGTGCTCTGGGTGTAGGTGAAGTGAAGTTCACTGGCCAGATCCTGCCAACCGCTAAAAAGGTAACCTACGAGATTCAAATGAAGCGCGTAGTAAACCGCAAACTGGTTATGGGCCTGGCAGACGGCCGCGTACTGGTAGATGGCAAAGAGATTTACGTTGCCAAGGATCTGAAAGTTGGCCTGTTCCAGGACACTTCTGCATTCTAACTCCTTTCTGAAAGAGGCAGCCTTAGTGGCTGTCTTTTTTTGTCTCAACCAAATTAGTTATAGTGCGCCAGATTGGTAATATGTGACCCCACATTTGTGGGGTCCTCCTCGCTTACTAATCGTTAAAATGTATGGGTTATTTATTTGTAGAGACCAGCTTGTTTGTCATCTCTGGCATCACGCCAACCACCCAACCAATACGATCTCGCATCCGTTTGTTGATAAGGGCATGTCTCTTGTGAGCGGCCGTTCAATCCGGCTTTGTACCCCTGGTTTTGAGCTCGTTCAAGGCGGTCACGCTTCTGTCTCTTCATAGTACGTTCCTCATACAGTAGAAATTCCGTAATTACGACTATTAAACTTCCATGGAGTTTTTGTGACTCCACGATTAAGAATTGACCATGCTGGCGCGTTTCTCAAGCATTAAAAAAGGCAGGCCCTCATTTCTGTGAAGACCTGCCTGATCTTGCCATTTTTTACAAAAAAGCTATTTACGGCGCATTCCGAAAAGTGCTAGGACACCGATGAACAGCCAGCCGAATCCGGCGCCCTGACGTTCTACCGGATCCTGATCGTAGGAGCGGGTCTGGATAACCTGCTTGTCCGGATCTGAAATCGGAGTCAGCTTAACCGCTACTTTCTTCTCGGTACCGTCACACAGAGAGTTATGACTGGTTGTCTCGTAGCCACCAGCACAGTACATAGCCGTAGCACTGATAATGCCGGCGTCGTTAATGTCATTTGCATCAACTATACGGAACTGGTTGTTACCTCCGGTATTGCCATCATTGGTCAGATCATCCAGCCACCAGCCCTGCTTGATAAGCTGATTTGAGCTATTGTATGGATAAACAAACCCCCGCTCCCGACGCATCTTACCGTCGACTTCACGGGTCGGTTCCGCATGGATCTTACCAACAATCAGGTTGTTGTTATTGATTGCACGCATTTCACCGCCGGCGCCATCAAAGAAAATACCCCCACTCAGGTAATTCGCTACTGGTGAACCTGATGATGCGTTAGCAACCCAAAGACGATTGTTACGGGAACCATTCTGCGATGGCACATCAGTAGAAGAGCGGATATAGTCGAAACTACCGCGTTTGGTTGAACCAATGACAATCAGATTTTCGTTGATGTCGTTAGCTACAGAGTTACTGTAAACCCACTCGCTGCCTTCTTTGAGCTTTGTTCCTGATACGGTTACTGCTGACCACGCGTTGCCTGCTTTGATTTTAGTCGCATCAATATCAGTGGAAGGGTAGAAAACAGCAGCTTCCAGCGCAGAGCGTGAATCCTGGTTTCTCGCGTTATAGCCTACCAGCAGTGGTTTTCCTGCATACGTGCCCGCTTTAGCAATAGCAGAGCCACGAACGCTGGAGTTGATCGTATTGGAATTACCAGATGACGTTGCACTGTCACTAATTCCGGACCATCCAGCAACCTTATATGCTGTATTTGAAACGCCTTCGGATACATCCCAAACCGCCGCTTTGCTGTTAAATCCGACGTTTTGACAGGCACTTGCCTCTTCCGGGTTCGTACTGTTAGTACAGCCCCGACTGTCATAAATTGAACGGGCTGCAGATCCCGCCACCCACGTCTTTGAATCAAACTCAAAAGTGGCAAATGCCCGGGTTGGACCAGTTTTGCCAATAACACCCGACTTATCAATAGGATTCAACAGCAGCATAGTGCCATCGTCGTAGTAACCACGGCTCTTATAGCGGCGCCCACTTTTACCCTGATTGTTCTTAACATAACCACTGCTGATGTTACCGGCTTTACCACCAGTACCAATCGCATTCACTGTTACTTCCTGGGTTCCCTGCTCAACAGTCTGGAAGTCATTGTCAGTAACGCCGTCATAAATACGAGTGCCATTCAAATACGCTTTTGTGTTGTTGTCTGCGGAGCTAAATGTGTAATTCCACGCATTCACCACCTTGTTTGCACCACCAGAGCCACCTGTTCCCCAAGTATAACGCCCTGCCCAGGCATCGCAGGTTTTATACTTGTACTGGTAATCACAGTACCGCTCATACTCATAACGAAGGTCATCCCAAACCATACGAAGACGGTTATCAAACTGAAAATCTACTTCATTGTTAATGAACTGCCCCGCTTCACCCAAACGCCCTCTGGACGCGATAGCCGGCTTGCTCGCTGAACAATCCTCAGTAAAACAATCGGTAGCGCCCATTTCTTCAAGCGGCCCACCAAAATTCTCATTATCCGCACTTGATACGATCTCAACGTTATACAGAGCCGCATTTGCTCCGGTAGCTGCCATAATTAGGGCAGCCAGAGTCGTCAGTTTAAAAGTGTTACTACTCATTTTACTTCTTATTCCTGTTGCATTGCTTCGAGCTCTTCCCAGCGCTCAAACGCAATTTCTAATTCCTTTTCTGCAGCGGCCAGTTTGTCGAGCACAGGTTGGGTTTGTGCTACGTCCTGGGCGAAGAATTCTGGTGTATTGACCTCTTGCTGCAGTTCGTCAATTTCGTTCTCAAGCTCTTCGAGGCGCAGTGGCAAAGCTTCCAGTTCCCGCTGTAGCTTATACGATAACTTTTTCGGTTTTGCGCGCTCTTGCCTGTTTTTGGGAGTTTCCTCAACTTGTTTCTGCACTTTTGCCGGCTTTTCAACCTCGCGGGCCTTGTGAACCTGCGCTCGCTGCTGCTGGGCATCATGATAACCGCCAACAAACTCTTCGATAACGCCATTGCCTTCGAAGATCCAGCTGGTCATCACGGTATTATCAACAAACTGACGATCGTGGCTGACAAGAAGCAAAGTACCCTGATAATTGGCAAGCAATTCTTCCAAAAGTTCCAGAGTTTCTATGTCAAGATCGTTAGTTGGTTCATCGAGCACCAATAAGTTGTTCGGTTTGAGCAAAATTCGCGCAAGCAGCAGACGGTTCTTCTCACCACCTGAAAGCGCCTTAACAGGTGTACGTGCACGTTTTGGTGAGAACAGGAAATCCTGCAGGTAACTGAGGGCATGACGAGGCTTACCGGCCACCATCACTTCCTGTTTGCCATCGGCCAGGTTATCAATCACGGTCTTTTCAGGGTCCAGAATCTCACGATACTGATCGAAGTACGCCACTTCCAGTTTGGTACCGCAATGCAGACGGCCAGAATCCGGTTTGAGATCCCCCAGCAGCAGCTTAAGTACGGTTGACTTACCACATCCGTTAGGCCCAATCAGCGCAATCCGGTCACCACGCATGATATTGAAGCTGAAGTTATCGACAATCTTGTCGCCTTCATACTGAAACGAGACATTTTCCGCTTCAAATACAATCTTGCCTGAGCGGGCCGCATCGTCAACTGTGATCTTAGCTTTGCCCTGCACTTCACGGCGCTCTGCACGTTCACGGCGCAACGCTTTCAGAGCCCTCACACGGCCTTCATTACGGGTACGGCGCGCTTTGATGCCCTGACGGATCCAGACTTCCTCCTGAGCCAGTTTCTTATCGAACTCAGCGTTCTGCATCTCTTCAACGCGCAGCATCTCTTCTTTCTCGACAAGATACTTCTCGTAATCGCCAGGGAAACTGTTCAGCTGACCACGGTCCAGGTCTACGATACGGGTCGCCATCGACTGGATAAATGCCCGATCGTGAGAAATAAAGATAATAGAGCCGCGGAAATCCTTCAGAAAACCTTCCAGCCATTCGATAGTAGTTACATCCAGGTGGTTGGTCGGCTCATCAAGCAGAAGTACGTCAGGATCGCTTACCAGCGCCCTTGCCAGTGCCGCTTTACGCTGCCAGCCACCAGACAGGTCGGTAAGCTGGGTATGACCATCAAGCTCAAGTGCACCCAGCACGTTCTTAATGCGGTTTTCAAAACGCCATGCGCCACTGTGTTCAAGCTGCTCCTGAATCTTGGCCAGACGGTTAATATTCTTTTCTGTCGGCTCTTCGGCAACAAGATCGAGCTGATCCTGATAGATCTTAAGCTGCTTACCCGCTTCAGCCAGGCCTTCAGATACATAATCAAACACTGTGCCGGTTTCAGAGCGCGGTGGATCCTGTTCCAGACGCGATACCACCACGTCCTGCATTACCTGCATCTTGCCGTCGTCCATCTGGATTTCACCGGCAAGGATTTTCATCAGAGTCGACTTACCTGCCCCGTTACGTCCTACCAGACATACACGTTCATTTTCCTGCAGGGCAAATTCTGCTTTATCCAGCAGAGGATGGTCACCGAAAGCCAGTTGACCGTTATGAATGGTAATCAATGCCATTTTGTTCTAACCATTGTTGTAATTGGGAGGAATTGAAAGGCCAGTTAAGCTCGCTTCCCTGATGTTCTAGCACCGGAATGGTGACCCCGTAACGTTCAAACAGCTTGTCATCGAAAGCAATATCAATAATTTCGATATGTTGAGAAATGCCGAGCTGTTCGGTCAGGGAAAAGGCCATCTCACAGAGATGGCACCCTTCTGTACTGAAAAGTCGAATCACAGACTATCCTTTGTGTGAAATGATCCAGCAGTTGTGGATCTGCTTGTTCCTTGCAAAATCCTGAGGCAGTGTCGCACCGGAAATGTTATCCGCTTTAAGCTCCAGCTCTGCCAGAGCGTCCATATCCATCTTGAAGTGACGCTTGTTGTTTGAGAACACAATGGTGCCGCCAGGACGAAGCAGACGCTTAAGGTCTTTCATCAGCTGGATATGGTCACGCTGCACATCAAAGCTCTGCTCCATACGCTTGGAGTTAGAGAACGTAGGCGGGTCGATGAAAATCAGGTCGTATTGATTGTTTTCCTGCGACAGCCACTGCAGACAGTCCGCCTGCACAAACTGATGCTGACGGCCCACCAGACCATTCACTTTCATGTTCTCCTGTGCCCAATCCAGATAAGTCCTGGACATATCCACAGTAGTCGTAGATTTGGCACCACCAGCAGCGGCATGCACGGTTGCAGAACCTGTATATGCGAACAGGTTAAGGAAATCTTTGCCTGCTGACATCTGGCCAAGACGACGACGGGTCAGTTTGTGATCCAGGAACAGGCCTGTATCCAGGTAATCGTGCAGGTTAACCAGCAGCTGAACGCCATATTCGTTAACCAACATAAACTCAGACTCCTGCCCCAGTTTCTGATACTGGCTGCTGCCTTTCTTACGCTCACGTACTTTCAGTACCACGTTATTGGCTTCTACACCCGTTACCTGGATAGAAGCACGGATCATATCTGTAAGACGGCGCTTGGTTTTCTCTTCAGGAATATCCTTGGGAGCGGCGTATTCCTGAATCACAAGGTGGTCCTGATAAACGTCAATCGCTGCGTTGTACTCAGGAAGGTCTGCATCATACAGACGGTAAGCATCCAGACCTTCTTTTTTGGCCCACTTGCCCAGTTTGGCCAGATTCTTCTTAAGACGGTTGGCAAAGTCCGGAGCCACCAGCGTTTCTGCACCGGACTGTTCTCCACTGCGCTCACTGATTGCGTAGTTCTTCTGGTGACACTGTAACGCGCCATTGTTTACTTTGAACTGTTTATCCGCACGCATGCGCAGACAGCTCAGCAATTCATCAGATGAAGAGAAGATTGACGCCTGACAGCCACCAAACTGACCTTTCAGCTGACCACCAAACGCAGTGTACAGTGCGATAAGGCCAGGGTGCGTACCCAAACGCTCACCATAAGGCGGGTTACACACAATAGTGCCCTGCTCAAAACCTTCAGGACGGGTAACCGTCGCAGCATCACCGGCTTCAAACTGGATCAGCTCTTCTACACCAGCGCGACGTGCGTTATCACGCGCCGTTTTTAGCACACGCTTATCGCTGTCAAAACCGTAGAACCTAGCCGTTACTTTCTTCAGTCCACGACGTGCCTGTACGCTTGCTTCTGACTTGATCTCAGCCCACAGTTCCGGCTCAAAGTCATTCAGGGCTTCAAAACACCAGTATTCACGCTTTACGCCCGGCGCCATGTTCGCCGCCATCATCGCCGCTTCAATCAGCAGCGTACCGGAACCACACATAGGGTCCAGCAGCGGTTTGTCGTGCTGCCAGCCACTGCGCAGTACAATTGATGCAGCCAGTGTCTCACGCAGCGGCGCACGGCCAGCTTCGGTACGGTAGCCGCGATGATGAAGACCAGTCCCCACCATATCGAAGCCAAGCAGCGCTTTATCTTTATGAAGACGAACGTGAATGCGAAGATCCGGTTGATCCTTGCTGATCGACGGTCGTGGCAGGTTCTTCTTATTGAAGGCATCCACCACCGCATCTTTAACTTTAAGCGCGCCGTACTGACTGTTACGGATTTCACGGTTAGTACCGTTGAAGTCCACCACAAAGCGCTTGTTTGCATCAAAGTACTGAGGCCAGTTAACTGCTGCACACGACAGGTACAGATCCATATCGTCCTGACAGTTGAACTCAGCCATCACCCGCACAAAACGCGACGCCAGTCTGCTCCACAGACAGCAGCGGTAAATCTGCGCGTTATCGGCTTTAAATTTCACACCGGCCTGGACAGGTTTTGGGTTTTCAATCCCTAACTGAGTCAGCTCTTCTGCAAGGAGGTTCTCTAAGCCGTTAGAGGTAATGGCTAAATACTGGTTCATACTGGTCTTTCGTTTATAAAAATGGCCTCGATTATACCTGACTCCTCCTGATTTGCTGAGCAATTAGCTGCGATTTTTCATTCCGTTGTCCCCAACTGGACAAAAACCGCTCAGCAGACATCCATCCAGTGCCCGTATTTTTCAGATCAAAGCAGATAAAACGTCTTTTGTGCGTAAGTGAGCACTTATCCACAGCATAACTCCCGAAAAACCTGAACTTCAGGATGTTAGTGAATACTTATTCTCGCCAAATCTGGTATATACCAGGCATGTTTTGCGGGTGTAATTTTGCTACAAAACGGGCAAAAACAGGGAACAGAGTGGTGTTTTTTGCTCCACCAGCGGAAATCAGGAGGCTTTAAAAAGGACAAAAAAGAGCCAAAGTGGGAGCAAAGTCTCACCACTTTATAAGGTGTTTTTTCTCAGGAAAGGGATAAGTTGAACTGTATGACGGACAAAAAAAAGCCAACTATCGGCTGACAGCTGGCTGAATGGAACGTTAGAGATATATAAAGTATGGGCGGAACTAGCCCACCATTGCCACTGGCACAAAGTTCTCTGCCACTGCCGCTTTGGCAAGGCGATCGTGCATCACCTTAACGGACTGACAGAAAGAAAGCGTTTTGGAATCATTAAGGATAAAACCGTTCAGATCGGCTGAAGCGACCACACAAGCGTTGTCACCCGCCTCTACAACGATAAACAGGCCCTGATTGTACTGATTGGCCAGATAGACCAATTCACCAGCCTGAGGCACATAGCCCTCTTCCTGATAATCAAAGAACCAGCTTTTCGGCTGAACAGGTTTGTGGAATTTTTGAATGGTCAGACAGGCAAATGCCAGCTCCTGCTGACGGTCTTCGCAGACAGGAAGATATGCTGTTGCTTCACTGAAGAACTGAAGGGATGCCGCGTCGTCTACCGTGAACTCGTTATCACGAAACGCACAGTCCACCATCAGCTTATTGGGAATAGTAACCGGATAGTAGTAGCCGTCGTCCATGAACAGAAACAACGCATTCTTTTCGTTGCTGAAACACCACTTCCAATTATCACTTGGTTTGTACATAGCGTCGTCCCTGGTCTGTCGAGTCCGGCCTAACGACTGCAGATAACAACTGCAGCCCCCTTTTTCGCTTAATTCTACAAAGCGATCGACAAAAAAAAAGGGGAAAACTCCCCTTTTCTTTTTCTTAACCAGAATGAAAAAACTCTAATAAAACAGTGATTTTTAGAGATTCTTCACGATGTCACGAACCAGACCAGGTCCCTGGTAAATAAATCCAGAGTAAACCTGTACCAGTTTGGCACCTGCCATCATTTTCTCTTTAGCGGCTACGTAAGAGTCGATACCACCCACACCGATGATCGGCAGTTTGTCACCCAGTTCTTCATGCAGACGACGAACCACTTCGGTGCTGCGAAGCTGAACAGGACGGCCACTCAGACCACCCGCTTCATTCGAGTGCTTCATGCCTTCAACCAGGCTGCGGTCCAGGGTGGTGTTGGTTGCAATAACGCCATCCATTTTGTGACGAACCAGAGAGTCACAAATCTGCACCAGCTCTTCGTCACTCAGATCCGGAGCAATCTTCAGCGCAACCGGTACATATTTGCCGTGTTTCACTTCAAGCTCTTCCTGCTTGGCTTTCAGATCCGCCAGCAGTGAATCCAGTGCCTCACCGTACTGCAGACTGCGCAGTCCCGGAGTGTTTGGAGATGAGATGTTCACCGCGATGTAACCGGCGTACTGATATACCTTCTCCATACAGATCAGGTAATCTTCATTACCCTTCTCGATTGGCGTGTCTTTGTTCTTACCGATGTTAATACCGATAACGCCGTCGTAATTGGCTTTTTTAACGTTCTCAACCAGGTTATCAACGCCCTTGTTGTTGAAACCCATACGGTTGATGATCCCTTCTGCATCTACCAGACGGAACAGACGAGGCTTGTCATTACCTGGCTGCGGACGTGGGGTTACAGTACCCACTTCAACAAAGCCAAAACCCATCGCGCCAAATGCTTCGATGCACTCGCCGTCTTTATCCAGGCCAGCGGCCAGACCAACAGGATTTTTGAAAGTAATGCCCATGCACTCAACCGGACGGTTTGGCAGGTGTTGACGGTAGAAAAGATCGAATGGTGTTCCTGTGAATCGCTTGAAATTTTGCATGGCTAGATCATGCGCTTTTTCTGGATCCAATTGAAAAATGCCAGCTCTGGCAAGACGGTAAAGCATTGTGCCTCCGAAAGAAAAAAGCCCCGATAAACGGGGCTGTATTATTACTCATTTGACGCACAATTCAAATTTAAAAGTGCTAATTCTCTCAATGCGACGGAAAATTTCGCAAATTCATGCACTGAGCCGACCTTAAATTCGTTCAAAATGTTATCCCAACGCACCAGTGAGGTATGGTTGCTGTTAATCCATTCCTCAAGCGCATTGTTAACGTCAAAGGAATCGATTGCGCATGAACAGGTCAGCACCTGAGCGGTGAGCTGTTTTTGCTGCCAGTCGAGATCTTCACGGAATGTGGCTCTGGCGAGCGCCTGCCAATTGTTGTCTACGGCCTGATTGTTAATCTGTTTCAGGAACCAGTGCAGAGACAGGCGATCCCCAAGGGTAAAGTACATGCTCGCCGCCTGACTGACGGTTTTACCCGTTTCCCTGGCTACAACGGAAATATCCAGCGCAGCATACAGGCTGGATAAACGGGCCACATAGTTGGCAACGGATCGTTCAATCCCCTGCTCGATCCAGGTATCAGCAAGATCGTTATGCTCCTGCACCTCGCACGCCACCAGCAGATCGTCGAGATTACCCATGATCTCCTGAACGTCATCGTGATACATGGCGATCAGTTCAGAAACGCTGTACTTAGCCGAGCGGTTGCGCAGCAGCCAGCGTGACAGGCGACGCAGGGTTCTGCGGATAGCAAACATAAGACCGTACTGAGCTGTAGTGGTCGCTTTATTATCAAAGCCGCGGATCTTTTCCATGATCTCACCGAGATCAAAGATCTCCCGCGCTGCAGCATAAGCATTGGCGATGTCTACGACTCCGGCCCCGGTCTCCTCTTCAAGGCGGGTCACGAAGTTACAACCCATTTCATTCACCATCTGATTCGCAAGACCAGTGGCAATGATCTCGGTACGCAGAGGATGCGTCTCCATCTGCGAGCGATAGTTACGGCGTAACTCTGTTGGGAAGTACTCAGGCAGGAATCCGGAATGGAAATCGTCATTGGCAATGGCCTCCACTGCCAGTTGCTCCTTCAGCACCATCTTACCGTATGCCACCAGCACAGACACTTCCGGCCGGGTCAGGGCCAGCCCCTGCTTCTCCCGCTCCAGCAGGGTTTCATCGTCCGGCAGATATTCCAGCGCGCGGTCAAGATAACCGGCTTTCTCCATTGCATGAATAAAGCGGATTTGCTCTTTAACCAGTTCAGGGCCCCTTTGCTCACTGACTGAAATAGACTCTGCCTGGCAGTACGCATCTTTAAGAACAATCTCGCCGACTTCATCTTCCATCTTATCCAGGATCTGGTTGCGCTGTTTCACGGTCAGGTCGCCATTCGCCACCAGGCTGTTAAGGAAGATCTTGATGTTGACTTCATTATCGGAACAATCCACCCCGCCAACGTTGTCTACAAAGTCGGTATTTACCCGGCCTCCGCTGAGCGCATACTCAACCCTTCCTAGCTGGGTCATTCCCAGGTTGCCGCCCTCGCCGACAATCCGGGCTTTGAGATCCCGGCCATCGATACGCAGTACATCATTAGCCCGGTCACCCACGTCTGTATGAGTTTCACTGGAAGCTTTAACATAAGTACCGATACCACCGTTCCAGAGCAGATCCACTTCCATCTGGAGCAGCGCTTTGATCAGCTCATTGGGTGCCATTGATGCTTTTCGACTGCCGATCATCTTCTGAATCTCCGGCGTCAGGCTGATGGACTTGGCCCGGCGGGAGAAAATACCACCACCTTTGGAGATGAGCGTCTTGTCATAGTCCTCCCAACTCGAGCGCGGCAGTTCAAACAAACGCTTCCGCTCATCCCAGCTCTTCGCTGAATCTGGTGATGGATCAATAAAGATATGCAGATGGTTAAACGCGGCCTGAAGGCGGATATGTTTGGACAGCAGCATACCGTTACCAAACACATCCCCCGCCATGTCGCCGACACCAATACAGGTAAAGTCCGTACTCTGACAATCGATACCCAGTTCGCGGAAATGCCGTTTGACCGACTCCCATCCCCCTTTGGCGGTAATACCCATGGCTTTATGGTCATAACCATTAGAGCCACCCGAGGCAAATGCATCCCCCAGCCAGAACCCATACTCTTCAGATACTGAGTTAGCCAAATCGGAAAACGTTGCAGTCCCTTTATCTGCCGCGACTACCAGATAGGCATCGTCTTCGTCATGGCGCACAACATTAGCTGGCTGAGCGACCTCTCCATCGATAATGTTGTCGGAAACATCAAGCAATGCACGGATAAAGCGCTGGTAACAGCGCTGACCTTCGGCAAAGATTTCATCACGACTGCTCAGGGTGTGCTGACGCTTACAGACGAAACCGCCTTTGGCACCAACTGGCACAATAACCGTGTTCTTCACCTGCTGGGCTTTCACCAGGCCCAGCACCTCAGTACGGAAATCTTCCTGACGATCGGACCAGCGCAGACCACCACGGGCCACTTTGCCACCACGCAGGTGGACACCTTCAATATCCGGTGCGTAAACAAAGATCTCAAACGCCGGTACAGGCTGTGGGATCTCCGGAATATCAGATGGTTTAAGTTTAAGAGACAGCCATGGCTTGTTTTGCTTATTACCATCGAGCTGATAGTAGTTAGTACGCAGGGTCGCAAGGATCATCTCCATATAGCGGCGGATGATACGATCGTCATCCAGGCTTTCGACATGATCCAGTTGCTGGGTGATCTTGTTAATCAGCTCGGTCTGGTTCTTCTGCCCGCCTTTAAAGCGTGGCTCAAAACGCTTACCAAACAGCGCCACCAGCATGGTAGCGAGTTTGGGATGGTCGCTCAGGGTGTTTTCAATATAAGACTGGCTGAAAGGAAAACCGACCTGACGCATATAACGGGCATAAGCACGAAGTATGGTGACTTCCCTTCCGGTCAGACCGGCGCTCAGGACCAGACGGTTAAAGCCATCGCTTTCCAGCTCGCCGGCCCATATGGCTGCAAATGCCTGCTGGAAACGATCCCTGGCTTCCCGCAGATCCACTGACTGATCACTGCTGTGCAGCATAGAGAAATCCAGGATCCAGTAGACGATCCCGTTAGTCTTCTGCACTTCATAAGGCGATTCACCAATCACCCGCAACCCAAGGTTCTCAAGGATCGGCAGAACATCGGAAAGATGAATAGGTTCATCACGGTGATAGAGGCGAAGCCTTACTGCTTTGGAGTCTGGCTTCTCTTCCTGAGCGCGGTAAAACAGCATACCGAGCCGGTTATTCTCATCCAGCGCTTCCAGCCTCTCAATATCCGCTACGGCAGAACCTGGCAAAATGGCTTCTTTATACGAGCGCGGGAAGGCTTTTAAGTACTCTTTAGACAGAGGCAGACCACTGCTCTCTCCCATATTGGCGATGATCGCTTCCTGCAACCGGTCATCCCAGGAGGACGATACTTCCATCAGATTCTGCTCTATCTCTTTCACATTAACGTTAAGGCTGCTGTCACTGACGTGAACAATATAGTGGGTACGCGCCAGTGGGCTTTCAGAAAAGAAAGTCGTGAACTCCACTTCCTGACCGGATCCGAAGTACTCACGCAGGATCCTCTGAGTCTGGCGGCGCAGTTCGGTGTTATACCGCTCCTTGGTGACGTACACCATACAACTGAAGAAACGGCCAAAAGGATCTTTGCGCACAAACAGGCGCAGAAGATCCCGGTCCTGCATCTGTACCACGCCGGCACCGACATTCAACAGTTCTACTTCGCTGGCCTGCAGGAGTTCATCACGGGGGAAGTTTTCCAGAATGTTGTTGAGCGCTTTATAGGAATAAGATCCTTTCAGATAATGGCTGGATTCGAGGATCCGTTCTACTTTCTCCCGGATCAGCGGAATGTTCGAGACACTCTGGTTATACACCGCAGAGGTGTACAGGCCGGTGAACCTGTGCTCGCCAACCACTTTGCCATTTTTGGCTATCTTCTTAATCCCAATGTAATCGGTATACGCCGGGCGGTGAATACGTGATGTGGTATTGCCTTTGGTCACAATCAGCAGATACGGCTTTTTGGCTTCAAGCCGCGCTGAGTCAGAAAGCTCAGAAAGTTTCACCGGACGCACCCGCTCAGGTACGGACAGAATACCGAGACCTTTTTCCTGGGTTGGCCGCAGTTCGTGGTCCCCTTCTGTGGCCTCCAGGTCATACTCCTTGTACCCCATAAAGGTAAAGTTGTGATCGCCAAGCCAGCGCAGAAAACCAATGGTTTCTTCAATGCGCTCTTTCTCCATCGGCAGCGCATTTTTCTGGCTCTCAATTTCCGCTATCACATCATTGAGCTTATCCACCATCGGCTTCCAGTCTGAGACAACCAGCCCGGTATCAATCAGAATCGACAGCAACTCTTCTTTCAGTGCGGTCATTTTCTGCTTGTCGCTCAGCATATCGACCTCGATATGGAACAGGGACATACTATCGCCACCCTTTCCGTTTACATCGGTGATCTGATTTTTCTTATCACGCTCTATTTTGGTAGGGCCATGCAGCATCAGGTGACTGGAGTAATCAAGGCGCATCAAAGCCATCTTTATCGAATCAACCAGGAACGGGCTGTCTGTGACAACAATCTCGACAATGGTATGGGTCGACTTCCAGCCATGACGGCTTACGGTTGGGTTAAACACCCGGACAGAAAGGTCCCCGGGCTTCTTTTCATTGATATGGTGCCAGAGACTGACCACTGCACCATAAAGGTCAGATTCGTTTCGCTGGACGAGATCGTCCTGAGAGATGTTACTGAACAGGTGTTGAGCAAGTTTGGTAACGAGGGACTGTTGGTCAGAATCCAGTTTTTCCTGGATAAGACGATAAACCTTTTCCAGCAGGACGGGTACAACCGTTTCACGAGCAGGCATAGAGCACTCCAAATGCGATTTTTCTTATTGTTAACAGCTATCAATATTGTAAGAGTATTATTATCAAACCGTTAACTATTTTAAGGCCCGCATAAGGAGAAATATCAGATTCTGTGATTGAGATTCCTGTTTAAACTTCTGAAAAAAAGCTCTTTTACAGAGCTTCTAACTTCATAAACTTATTGTTCTGGTCGGTTGTTAAGCGAAAGCGCCCTTTTACCCCGATCTGACTTAAAAACGGCCGGAACTTTGCCGCTGGCAGTTGTAGTTTTAACCCCTGATCGGTGTACACCACCACGCTGGATGCAGCGCCTGAATAGTAGTTCATAAACTGCTGATAGCTGATGTTCAGACTAAACAAATAATGCTTCATAACAAATTAACCGGAGGACGTCAGAACTGGCAGCCCTGAGTCCCCCTCTGTTTACTTACTGCTCCAGTGCTTTGGACACTTTCTCGTAAAGATCAGATGCCAGGTTCTCCAGCGCAGCCAGTTTTTCCAGCTCTGCACGCATCAATGCCTGACGCTCTTCGTCATAATTGCGGTACTTAAGCAGCGGATCGATAAGACGCGATGCCACCTGCGGGTTACTGGTGTTCATCTCTGTCAGGATCTCGCCGGCAAAATGGTAACCGGAACCATCTTTGGCGTGGAAATGAACCGGGTTTGCAGCAAAGAAACTGCCGACCAGGTTGCGGGTGCGGTTCGGGTTTTTCAGGTCAAACGCCTTGTGCTGCATGCTCTGTTTTATCACCTCAAGCACGTTCTCTGCCGGGTTAGTGCCCTGCTGCATAAACCACTTATCCATCACCAGTCCGTCATCCTGCCACTTATCACTGAAGTCTTTCATCAGAGTTTCACGGCATGGCAACTGGGCATGGTTAGCAGCCGTCAGTGCGGCAATGGTGTCGGTCATATTACTGGCGATCTGATACTGTTTTGCAACCAGTTCATCCCCCGCTTCACTGCGCGCAAGGTAAGAAAGACAGGTGTTGCGAAGCGCACGAACTCCAATGGCAGCATGCTCAATACTGTACTCTTCCTGAGTCAGTGAGTGATAAGTTGCAGACAGCTCATCATACATATCTGATGCCAGACGTTTTTTGAACTGACCAAGCACATTATGAATTGCATCCACATCTACCGGCTTAAACCAGCCCGCGACTTCATTCTCACCTGGCAGGGTCAGCATCTCAGCAACAAACGCCGGCTCAAGTTCAGCATTTAGCAGAACGCCGCGGAACGCATCCACTACCAGCTCAGGCAGTTCAAACGCTTCCTCTTTCTGAACGAGCGCCACATTGTGTTTAATGTGTTTTGCCAACAACATCTGGCCGGCATCCCAGCGGGCAAACTCGTTGCGCGCGTTCACCATCAGGAACATCAACTCTTCGTCAGAGTAATCGTAATCCAGTTTCACCGGCGCGGAGAACTCACGCAGCAGAGAGACGACTGGTTTTTCATCAACCTTTTCAAACACAAAGCTTTGCTCGTCCTGAGTAATGTCCAAAACATTGTGTACATTTTTATTGTTACAGCGTAACTCAATTACCGAACCATCTTTACGGTAAAGCTCAATATCCAGCGGAATATGCAGGGCCTGCTTCTCATTTTGATCTGCTGTTGGCGCGGTGTGTTGCTTCACCGTCAGAGTATAAGCCTGAGAAGATTCATCATAACTGTCACTCACCTCAAGTACCGGTGTACCTGACTGGCTGTACCACAGGCGGAACTGTTTCAGATCCACACCGGAGGCATCTTCCATCGCCGCGACAAAGTTTTCGCAGGTCGCTGCCGTGCCATCGTGTCGTTCAAAGTAGAGCTTCATGCCTTTCTGGAAGCCTTCTTCGCCCAGCAGTGTGTGCATCATACGGATCACTTCACTGCCCTTTTCATATACGGTCAGGGTGTAGAAGTTATTCATCTGAATGACTTGTTCCGGACGAATCGGGTGTGCCATCGGGCTGGCATCTTCTGCAAACTGAGGACCACGCATTACACGTACATTGTTAATCCGGTTTACCGGCCGTGAGCCCAGATCGCTTGAAAACTCCTGGTCACGGAAAACGGTCAGGCCCTCTTTCAGGCTGAGCTGGAACCAGTCACGACAGGTGACACGGTTACCGGTCCAGTTATGGAAATACTCATGACCAATAACGGCTTCGATACCCAAATAATCCGTGTCAGTCGCGGTTTTTTCATTCGCCAAAACAAACTTGGAGTTAAACACATTCAGGCCTTTGTTCTCCATCGCGCCCATGTTGAAGAAGTCCACCGCCACAATCATGTAGATATCAAGGTCGTACTCAAGGCCGAAGCGCTCTTCGTCCCACTTCATCGAATTGATCAGAGAGGTCATCGCATGCGGTGCGCGATCCAGGTTGCCTTTATCAACAAAGATTTCCAGCGCCACTTTGCGGCCGGAACGGGTGGTGTAACTGTCACGCAGCACATCAAAATCACCGGCCACCAGCGCAAACAGGTATGCAGGCTTTGGATGCGGGTCATTCCATTTCACCCAGTGACGGCCACCGTCGGTTTTGCCTTCTTCAATCCGGTTACCATTACTCAGCAGGAACGGATACTCTTTCTCGTCTGCGATAACTGTCGTGGTAAACACCGCCAGTACGTCCGGGCGGTCCTGGTAATAAGTGATACGGCGGAAGCCTTCAGCTTCACACTGGGTACAGAATGCGCCGCCGGATTTGTACAGACCTTCCAGCGCGGTGTTCTCCGCCGGGCTGATTTCGGTTACGATCGTCAGCTCAAACTCATCCGGCAGGTTATGGATCTCAAGGCCATCGTCCGCTGCCTGATAATCAGACCACGCCTGACCATTCACCGCTACCGAGTCCAGTTTCAGCTCTTCGCCATCCAGAACCAGGGTTGTGCTCTGTTTGAGTTTCTTAACTTTTGAAACGGCCGTCACTTTGGTGGCGGTATCAAAGAGGTCAAAGGTGAGGTCAATGTGAGTGATGGTAAAATCCGGGGATTGATAATCTTTGCGGTACCTGGCTTGTGGATTCTCGGCCATGTTGTATTCCTTATAATTCCTTTGAAGAGTGCCGGAGACAAAACAAAGCGAGTGCCTTCACACTCGCTTTTAGAAAAACCATTATCCGGCTTGACCTGACTATGATATACAAACTGTCCTGTTTGCCACAACTCTCAGCGAACTTTCCACTGCAAACTGTGTTCGCAATCGAAATCCCTTAAGAAACACATCACTCTACCCGGTTCAGTACCGCATACATGTCCGATGATTCACTGTCCAGCGTCAGCTGATTATCTTCCAGCGTATAACGTGAGTCCTGCTCGCCGTTCTGATACATCATCACCAGATGGTCATCTTCAATAATGTAGATCCCCTCATGTGTTACCTCTTTACCGTCAGCCGATACAACAGTAAAGGAGAAAACGAAGTCAGGTTTAAGCTCCAGATCCATCCTGCTGATATCACTCGCCGCCAGGTCATCACCCAGCAGTTGTTCGCTGGTCCAGCGGCCGACCAGTGCATCCGGCAGACCTTTATGGAACATCACGCCATTCAGGCTCAGGGTATTGTGATTGTTGTTGTAGTAATAAAGCTGGGGATTAGCGGTCTCCATACCCAGGATGAGCGTTGTTTCATCAGCCTCATAACGCCCCTGCCAGTAATCAACACTGTGGTCTTTTTTCTGGATCTCGATAGTAAAGACGTAATTGGATTCCAGCGTCAGCCGGATAGCGAGGAAGTTTTCCTGACTGTCAGCGGGATTCGGATTGAACAGATACCAGTCCCCGATCAGAAACGGATGATTGAACTGAGTCAGATCAGGCTTGGCCGGCACCTCTGCCGTCTTTGCGCTCAGCGACCCCATGCCCAGCGTCAGACAGGCCAGAATAGTGATTAACAATCGCATAACAATCTCCCCGCTTTTCTTATAGCGTAGGAGCTCAATATGCATACACCCAAGAAAAATTGATCTGCATCACATTATTTTTTGGGTTAAAAAAAGCGGGCATTTCGCCCGCTTCATGTTTATGCTTTGTTTTTATTAACGATATCGACCGTTATTGCGACTGCTTCATCCAGATACGGATCCGGAGCTTCGTAGTCTTTTGGCACGTCTTCCAGAGATTTAAACTCCGCTTTGCCGTCCGCTTTCTGACGCAGGTTAATTCGCTTGAGCTTCAGTGCTTCCGCTTCATCCTGCTCCTTCTCGCGTGCTTTCTGGCTCAGCGAAATGGAATTATCTTCCTTCTCCTGCTTATAGATATCGATGTCTTCAGCAATAAAGCCAAACTCCATATCCTTCGCAATCCGCTGGTCATGTTTCACCTGCAGATCTGCAATAAGCGCAGACTGATTACCAACCCGCTGATACTCAGCAGCTTTGATCATATCCCATGGCAGTGCGTTATCTTCAACGCTTTCACCGGTTTCTTCCGGATCAACCGCAGTCGGGAACGCAATGTCCGGCACTACACCTTTATTCTGGGTACTGCCACCATTCACACGATAAAACTTCTGAATAGTGTACTGAACATAACCCAGCTCTTTTTCAAACAAATCATAGATATGATTCAAAGAGCGGTGCTGCTGGACCGTACCTTTACCAAAAGAATTCTCACCCAGTACCACGGCACGGCCATAATCCTGCATGGCTGCAGCAAAAATCTCAGAAGCCGATGCACTGTAACGGTTAATCAGCACGGTAACAGGACCGGTATAACTGATCTCACCATCGGTATCGCTGTTCTGTTCAATCCGACCGTAGCTGTCACGCACCTGAACAATCGGACCTGATGTGATAAACAGACCAGACAGCGCCGTTGCTTCGCTCAGCGCCCCACCACCATTGTTACGGAGGTCAACAACAATACCGGATACGCCTTTTTGCTTCAGCTCACCGATCAGTTTCTCAGTATCTTTGGCCAGGCCAACGTAGAAACTCGGCACTTCAAGTACGCCGATCTTCTTACCGTCGTATTCGATCACTTCTGACTTCACCGCACGGTCTTCAAGACGGATTTTGTCACGCACGATCGTGACATCGTAACTTTTAGCACCTTTGGCTTCAGGCAGAATATGCAGACGGACTTTGGTACCTTTCGGACCTTTGATCAACTGAACCACGTCATCAAGACGCCAGCCAATCACATCAACCATCTCTTCTTTATCCTGAGCCACACCGATAATACGGTCACCCTCTTGCAGCTGCTTGCTGTTCGAGGCCGGGCCACCAGCGACAAGCGAACGGATCACGGTGTAGTCATCGGTCATCTGCAGCACTGCACCAATACCTTCCAGAGACAGGTTCATCTCAGACTGGAACTGCTCAGCGTTACGCGGTGACAAATAACTGGTATGAGGGTCCACTTCACGGGCGAACGCGTTCATATACAGCTGGAACACGTCTTCGCTCTTGGTCTGAGTAATGCGTTTCATCGCGTTGTTGTAACGCTTGGTCAGCATCTCTTTGATCTCAGGCCACTCTTTACCGGTCAGCTTAAGGTTCAGCGCATCATATTTAACCCGCTTACGCCAAAGCTCATTGATTTCCGCTTTGGTTTGCGGCCACTCTGCTTCACTGCGGTCAAGCGTCATGCTCTCATCCGCATCAAAAGTGATCTCGTTATCGAGCAGCGTCAGCGCATAGGCAAATTGCTCAAAGCGGCGTTCGTTCGCCAGGTTATACAACTTATAAGCAACCTGGTTACTGCCGGATTTCAATTGCTCATCGATTTGAACGCGCTGGGCTTCAAACGAATCAATGTCGTCCTGGGTAAAGATATTGCGGTTGTAATCAAGCATGTTGACGTATCTTTCAAATATCGCATTTGAAAACTTGTCATTGAGGCTGAAGTGCTTGTAGTGGGAACGGGTCAGACGGGACGTCACCCGCTTTGCGGCAGTCGCGTGTTGAACTTCTGGTACCAGCTTTTCCAAATCAGCTTTAGTGTACCTTGCATCAACCGCTTGAGCTGAGGCTGCCAGTATAAAGCTGGCAGTCAACAGTGTCAGTTTAGAACGACATTTCATGCGTAGGATTATCTCCTTTATGCGCGCAGGTGCTCCGCTTTCACGACCATCTGCAGGCCGTTATTCAGTTGCACGCGCACATCATCCTTATTAACTTCTACGATAGTAGCGGCCATATTTCCTTTGCCCATGTTCACCTTCACCTCGTTACCAACGGTGATTTCATCGTTGTTAAGCGGACGGGATGGAGCTTCTGGCTTCTTCGCTGGCTTAGCCGCTTTCGGCTTAGGAGCGCGAGGAGCTTTGGCAGCCGGCTTCTTCGCTTTTGCTTCTTCACGAGCTTTCTCTTTACGACGAGCCTGTACGCGGGCTTTGCTTTCCGCCAGAGTCGCCTGAGCGTGCTCTACGTGTTCTTCTTCTAGTACGCCACACTCGTTGCCGTCCAAATCAACACGAACTGCACCAGGTTTAACACCGTGCAGGTAACGCCAGGATGAAGTGTACTGACGCAGAGCAGCGCGAAGCTGAGTCTTGCTTACTTTCGGGTCTTCACCCAGACGCTCTGCGAGGTCCTGAAAGATACCGATTTTTAATGGCTTAGCTTCACCTTCTAAAGTAAAGCACTTAGGGAAACATTCAGCAATGTATGCAATGACTTCTTTGCTGTTTTTTAACTTTTCAGTGTTTTCCATGAGGATTCCTGGTTGCTGCGGCCTTTCCGCAGATCGTTCATGTCAATATTGTTGGCTATTATAGAGAGATACCTTTAAAAAACCACAGTGAACATTCAATTTAATCATTGTTCGCGTGGGAAATGAGCAGCTTTTCAACTTCCTGCATCAGGAAAACCAGTCCCTGCCCGTCTTCTTCGCTGAAACGGCCGATTTCCGGACTGTCGATATCCAGTACCCCGGCGACGCCATTCCCCAGTGAAAACGGCACTACAATCTCTGAATTACTCGCTGCATCGCAGGCGATATGGCCTTCAAATTCGTGAACGTCATAAACGCGTTGCACCGTATTGGTGGCCACTGCGGTCCCACACACTCCCTTCCCGACGGGAATGCGTACACAGGCTGGTTTTCCCTGGAACGGCCCAAGCACCAGTTCACCTTCACGCATCAGATAGAAACCCACCCAGTTAAGGCGGTCGAGTGACATATTAAGTAAGGCACTCAGGTTCGAAAGATTGGCAATCAGGTCAGTTTCGTCTTCAATTAAAGCAACGGCCTGTTTGGTAAGGGACTGATACTGCGTTTTATCCATTTCTTTTAAATCCTTTGGAAGTATGTACAATGCCAAGCTAAATCAAAATAGGATTCATTCTCAACATAATGACTCAATACTCCGACACTATTAGCCCGTCCTGGCTGTTAACACAAGCAAAACGGCATAAAAACAAGCTGCTGCTGGCAAACCTTATCGCGATTGCTGCAACTTTAATCAGCGTGCCCATTCCCCTGCTGATGCCTTTGATGGTCGATGAAGTACTGCTGGATCAGCCTGCCAGCGGACTGGCCATGATGCAGACCGTGCTACCGCAATCCATGCACAACCCGACTGGCTATATTATGTTTACCCTGTTTCTGGTGGTTCTGATGCGGGCCAGCAGTCAGGCGCTCAATATCTGGCAGAGTCGCCAGTTTACCCTGGTATCGAAAACCATCACTTATCAGATGCGCTCCCGGATGCTCGATAAACTCGGCCGGATCAGCATTGCCCAGTACGAAACCCGCGGCAGTGGCGGGATCAACGCGCACCTGGTCACCGACATTGAAACCATTGACCAGTTCATCGGCTCTACCCTTAGCCGCTTTATCGTCAGCCTGCTGACGGTTATCGGCACAGCGCTGGTATTGTTGTGGCTCGAATGGCGTTTGGGTCTGTTTATCCTGCTGGTGAATCCGGTGGTGATTTACTTCTCCCGAATGCTGGGGAGCAAAGTCAAACACCTTAAAAAGAAAGAGAACCTGTCTTTTGAACGTTTTCAAAACCGGCTGGTGGAAACCCTGGATGGCATTTACCAGCTCAGGGCAGCCAACAAAGAGCGGGAGTTTCTCAGCGAACTTAAACAACAGGCAGACGACATTCGCCGCGACGCGGACAAGTACGCCTGGCAGTCCGAAGCAGCCGGCCGGGTGTCCTTCCTGCTGTTTCTGATTGGGTTTGAACTGTTTCGCGCCGTCGCCATGCTGATGGTGCTGTTCAGTGACCTGACCATAGGCCAGATATTTGCCGTGTTCGGCTACCTGTGGTTTATGCTCAGCCCGGTTCAGGAGTTGCTGAGCATTCAGTTTTCCTGGTACAGCGCCAAAGCCGCACTGACACGTGTTAATTCCCTGCTGGAGCTGGAAGAAGAGTTCCGGCCGGAAAGTAAAGTGAATCCTTTCAATGACTCACGCCGCGTCAGCATCTCAATTGATTCGGTTGATTTTTCCTATAACCCGGACAGAAAAGTACTTCAGCAGCTGAGCCTGGAGATCCCTGCCGGTGAGAAAGTCGCGCTGGTCGGCGCCAGCGGAGGAGGCAAATCCACCCTTATCCAGCTGCTGCTGGGGGTATACCGCCCTTCCGCCGGAGCCATACGCTTTAATGGTCACACCACTGACGATATCGGATTTGATATTATCCGCGATAAAATTGCCGTTGTTTTACAACAACCTATACTTTTTAATGACAGCTTGAGGCATAATCTCACCTTAGGTGGTCATTACGATGACCAGGCACTGTGGCAGGCCCTTGAAGTCGCGCAGCTTCAGGACGTGACAGAGCAGCTCAGTGAAGGGCTCGATACCCAGATTGGCAAACAGGGGATCCGTCTTTCCGGGGGACAGAGGCAGCGACTTGCCATTGCCCGTATGGTGCTCAGTGACCCGGACTTTGTGATTCTGGACGAAGCCACCTCAGCGCTCGACACCGCAACCGAAGCGGCACTGCACCTGGCCCTCGGCCAGTTTCTGGCCGGACGAACCACCCTTATCGTGGCGCACCGGCTGTCGGCAGTAAAACAGGCGGACAGAATTTACGTGCTTGAAGATGGCGAGGTCAGCCAGACAGGCACCCACCAGGAGCTGGTAAACCAAGATGGCTTATATCAGACACTCTACGGGAGTGTTCAGACCCACTGACAGACAAACCATTCAGGAGGCCCTGTGCCTCCTGTAGCCGAACACGCCCGCAACCCGGACAAAATCCGCCTGTGTCCAGGATGCGAACTGGCGGTGGATGTGGTCTCACTTCCTAGAGGCCGCAGTGCTTACTGTCCACGCTGTAACTCGCATTTATATCAGAGCAATACCCACTCACTGAGCGGGAACCTGGCACTGGCACTGACCTGTCTGGTGCTGTTTATCCCCTCTCACCTGTTTCCTTTTATTACCATTCGTCTGTTTGGCGTGATGATACCGGCCACCCTGCTGCAGGGCCCCTTTATTCTCGCAGAGGAAGGTTTTCTGGCGCTGGGCATTCTGGTCGCCTTCTGTGCCAGCATCGCCCCCTTTATAGTCTGCGCCAGCGTCGTCACCGCCCACGCCGCACTGAGATACCGAAATTTCTGGCTGCTGCGGATTTCCACCAATCTGGTACACCATCTCAAACACTGGGTGATGATCGATGTATTCCTCGCCAGTATCGCCATCTCCTGCTTTAAACTGCAGGACTACTCCGATATTTTTGTCGGCTGGGGACTGACGGGGCTTATTCTGCTGCAGATACTGTCACTGATGCTGGTCACCCGTTTCAGCGTTCAGCAATACTGGGAAGCCTGGCGGAGTGAAGAGAAATATCACTTTGAACACAAAGATGTACACTGCCATGTCTGCCACCTGTCCCAGCCTGAGTCTTCACACTGTGAGCGTTGCCAGCATGCCCTTTATCACCGTGTTCCGGACTCACTTAAGAAAACCTGGATGTATCTGTTTGCCGCGTCTGTTGCGATCATCCCGGCAAACGTAGTGCCTATCTCTATTTTGCTGACCAACGGTAAGCGACTTGAAGACACCATATTTTCCGGCGTGGCATCGCTGGTTAAAAACGGCATGCCTGGCATCGCGCTGATCATCTTTGTAGCCAGTATCGTGGTGCCGGTAGCCAAAATCCTTGGTCTGGCCTACATCATGCTCTGCATTCAGTTTAAACGCCGCCTGTTTCACCGGCAGCGAATGGCTATTTACTTCGCGGTGAAGTGGATTGGTAAATGGTCAGTGATGGACCTGTTTGTTATCTCCATCATGCTCACCCTGGTAGACCGGGGACAAATTTTAGACTTTACTCCCGGATATGGCGCTGTCGCGTTTGGTATCGTAGTTGTATTAACTATGCTGGCCGCCGACAGTCTCGATCCACGGCTGATCTGGGACAACTATCCAAGCTCGAATCAGGATAAACAAACCAATGAGTAGCAGTGACACACAGCAAAACTCGCATCCTCCGCGCGTCAAACGGGACTTTGGTATCTCCCCCCTTTGGCTGCTTCCGCTGATCACCCTGACTCTGGCAGGATGGCTGGTATTTAAAGCCATCAATGACGCCGGACAACGCATCCAGATCTATTTTTCAGATGCTCAGGGGCTGGTTGCCGGCAGGACCACCATCCGCTACCAGGGTCTGGAAGTGGGTATGGTGCGCAACATCAACCTGTCTGAAGACCTGCAAAGCATCTTTGTCGAAGCGGACATCTACCCGGAAGCCACCAAACTGCTCGGTGAGGAAACCCGCTTCTGGCTGGTTAAGCCGACTGCCAGCCTCTCTGGTGTGTCGGGGCTGGATGCGCTTGTGTCGGGTAACTATATCTCGATTCATCCGGGCCTGATGGTCAGTGAAGACGATGACAAAGAGCTGAAAACCGCTTATCAGGGCCTGGACAGCAGCCCTCCGGACCTGCTCGCTGCCAAAGGACTCAACATCACCCTGGTGTCTGATGAGCTAGGCTCCATTTCTGTCGGTTCCAAAATCGTCTACAAGAAAATCCCGATTGGTGAAGTGTTCAGCTACAAACTGGATGACAGCGCCCGTTATGTCCGTATTCACGCAGTGATTGACGATGAGTACCGCAACCTTATCAGCAGCGAAAGCCGCTTCTGGAATGTCAGCGGTATCGGTGCCAGTGTCGGCTTCAGCGGCATTGATATCCGCATGGAGAGCCTGAGTGCACTGATTGGTGGTGCCATTGCCGTGGACTCGCCGGATGTGGGCGTCCCGGTTGGCGATGGTGATGAGTTTAAACTCTACCCGGATCTGGCCACTGCCGGACGGGGTATTCCGGTGGCAATCGAGCTGCCGGCCGATAACAAGGTCAGCGCCAACGGCGCGCCAGTCACCTACCGCGGGCTGGAAGTCGGCCAGATCACAGACATCCAACTAAGCGATGATCACGAGCACATCATCGCCTACGCCTCTATTCAGCCAGGCTTCTCTGATGCCCTGAACACGGGCACCCGCTTCCTGCTGGAAGAAGCCAAACTCTCGCTGTCTGGCGTGGAAAACATTGGTAACCTGCTGACCGGCAATTACCTGACCATGGTGCCGGGTGAAGGCGAACGTACCCGCCAGTTTACCGCGATCCGTAAAGAAGCCTTTATCCGTAACACTCAGGGCTCCCTGCAACTGACCCTGACCGCTGACGACACTTTTGGGCTCGAAGCCGGCACCGAAATCCTCTACAAAGGGATCCGCGCAGGCAGCATTACCCGGGTAGCGCTGGATGGTGACGAAGTGCATTTTGATGTCCTGATCAACCGCGACTACGCACACCTTATTAAAAGCAGCAACCGCTTCTTCGTGAATGGCACCGCCCGTGCTGAACTGACAGAAACCGGCCTGAGTGTTACGGTCCCACCGGCCAAACAGATCCTGTCCGGCTCAGTCAGCTTTGTCAGTGAAGGTAAAAACAAACCCAAATCCAGCTATACCCTGTTTGCCAACCAGTCACTGGCCGAACTGGCAGACTTTAACCAGAGCGGCAGCGTCAGCCTGACCCTGTTCAGCGATACCCTGCCTCCGGTTTCCAAAGGCAGTCCGCTGCTATACCGCAACCTGGAAGTGGGTAAAGTCGCCGGATATAAACTCAGCAAGGAAGGAGTGCAGATCCAGCTTAATCTGGACCGCCGCTTCCGCCATCTGCTGACCGGTGACAGTGTCTTCTGGAACCGCTCGGGGGTCGAAGTCAAAGCCGATCTCAGCGGCGTCACCGTTACCGCGTCACCTGTCGCGACCCTGCTCAAAGGCGGTATCGCATTCGATACACTAAAAGGTGTAGAGAACAAACGCGGTGACCAGTGGAAACTCTACGACAGCTATAACGAAGCCCGTAAGTACGGCCGTCACATTCGCCTGACCACCAACAAAACCACCAATGTGGAAAAAGGCATGGCGCTGAAGTACCAGGGCGTAACTGTTGGTGAAGTGGCCGATGTGAAGCCGGACTTTAACTCGGCCTCGGTTAATATCGATGCGCGCATTCTGCCGGAATACGTCAGCGATGTTGCGCTCAGCAACACCCATTTCTGGCTGGTTCAGCCGGAAGTCGGCCTGAAAGGCGTCAAGAACATTGAAACTCTGCTCAGCCAGTACATTCAGGTCGAGCCGGCCGGTGACAAACCACGCTACGTGTTTGAGCTGGATACCAAGGGCCGGGAGTCCCGCGGTATTCCGTTCCAGCTTCAGAGCGCCACCCGCGCTTCTGTCAGCGTCGGTACGCCGGTGCTGTTCCGCGAGTTTGAAGTGGGCGAAGTGGTCAATGTTGAACTGGGTACCCTCGCAGACCGGGTGATCACCACCGTTGAGATCCTGCCGAAGTACGCCTATCTGATCCGCGAGAACACCATCTTCTGGAATGCGTCAGGCGTCGATGTTTCTATCGGTATTACCGGCGCCAAAGTCAAAGCCGGCACAGTTGAAAGCATCGTTCGCGGCGGCATCTCCTTTGCCACACCGGAAACCGGTCCGCTTCAGCCTCCGGCCAAAGCCAACAGCGCCTTCCATCTGCATGACAATATGGAAGAACAGTGGCGTCAGTGGCGCACACCAATCCCTGGTCCACAATAAACACCACTATCCATCCCTAATGCAGCCTTCAAAAGGCTGCATTTTTTTTATAATCAGTTAAAATTGCCCGCAAATTCTGACTACCGAGATTTGGTTTTGCATTCCAAGATTACACTTCCTGAGGGCTTTATCGCCCAAATTGAACAAATCATGCCTTCACACCTGGATATGGGTGAGTTTATTGAGGCCTGTAAACGCCCTCTGCGTCGCAGTATCCGCGTCAACACCCTGAAAATTTCGGTAGAAGATTTTCTGGCACGCGCAGCAGAAAAAGGCTGGCAACTGAAGCCGGTGCCATGGTGCAATACCGGCTTCTGGATTGAGCGTGATGAAAACGACATGGTGCCACTGGGTAACACCGCTGAGCACATGGCCGGTCTGTTCTACATTCAGGAAGCCAGCTCCATGATGCCAGTCACTGCCCTGCTGCTGGACAACGCACCAGAGCACCTTGAGCGCGTACTGGATGTGGCTGCCGCCCCTGGCTCCAAGACCACCCAGATCGCTGCTGCCATGAACAACAATGGCGCGCTGGTGGCGAATGAGTTTTCTGCCAGCCGCATCAAAGGCCTCTACTCCAACATTCAGCGCTGTGGTGTGCGCAACGTTGCCCTGACCAACTTTGACGGCCGCGTATTCGGTGGCTGGCTGCCAGAGCAGTTCGATGCCATTCTGCTGGACGCACCGTGTTCAGGTGAAGGCACCATCCGTAAAGACCCGGATGCAATGAACAACTGGAGCAGGCAATCCATTCTGGATATCGCCGAAACCCAGAAAGACCTGATTGAGAGTGCGTTCCATGCCCTGAAACCGGGTGGCGTACTGGTGTACTCAACCTGTACCCTGAACCTGGAAGAAAACCAGCAGGTATGTCACCACCTGAAAGACACCTTTGGTGACGCAGTGGATTTTGAACCGCTGAACGGCCTGTTTGAAAACGCCGAAGCAGCGATTACCGAAGAAGGCTTCCTGCACATCTATCCGCAGATCTTCGACAGCGAAGGCTTTTTCGTTGCCCGCCTGCGCAAGCACTCATCCGTGGCTGCCCCTGAGGTGAAAAAACGTCTGGGCAAGTTCCCGTTTGAAAAAGCCAGTGCCAAAGTACAATCTGAAGTAGCCAAATCCCTCCAGCAGTCACTGGGCCTGACTCTTCCGGAGAAAAGCTGCATCTGGCAGCGTGACAACGAGGTATGGCTGTTCCCGCTGGCGCTGGAAACCATGATCGGTGAAATCCGCTTTGACCGCATGGGCGTGAAACTGGCCGAGGCCCATAAGAAAGGCTACCGCTGGCAGCACGAGGCCGTGATGGCACTTGCTGACGGCCACGAAGAAGCCTGCATCAGCCTTACTCTGGAACAGGCTCGCGAATGGTACATGGGCCGGGATGTCCGCCCGGAGCAACACGCAGCCGGCAAAGGCGAAGTGATTGTAAAATATGGTGAAGATGTGATTGGACTGGGTAAATGGGTAGGCAACCGGATCAAGAACGGCCTTCCAAGAGAACTGGTTCGCGATACAAACTTGTTTTAGATCACATTTACTGGATCTGGGGCCTGCGTGTACTAAACTTTATAAAAGCAATTAGCGCAGGCTCTTATTGCAAGAGCCATTCCCCTGGCCCGGAACAGGTATCGTTCCGGGCTTTTTTTGTCTCATTATTCGCTGAGACGAATACCATCTTTCTCAATGGTGATTTTACCCGCTTTGTACAGGCCACCGATGGTCTTCTTGAAGGTACCCTTACTGGTGCGGAAGACACTGAAGATAGCCTCTGGCGAAGACTTATCATTCAGCGGCAGGAAGCCACCTTTCTTCTCCAGCGCATCCAGGACTCGACTACTCAGATCGTCCATCTTCGCCGTACCGACTTTTTGCAGCGCAAGGTCGATTTTGCCATCTTCACGGACCTGCTTGATGTAACCTTTCAGGCGTTTGCCCACAAACAGCTTACCAAACACATCTGACGGGAAGATCATGCCCCAGTGGCTGCCGTTAATGATTGCCTTGTAACCCAGGTCACTGCGCTCTGCGATCAGCAGGTCTACCTGCTCGTTGCGCTGATAGTTAGCCGGGGTTTTGTCCAACAGCTTGTTGAACTTGGTAGTGCCAACGATACGGCCTGATGCCTTATCGGTGTACACATAAACCAGGATTTCCTGACCGGCACGCAGGCGGCCGCGCTGCTCGCCAAACGGTACCAGCAGATCTTTCTTCTCGATACCCCATTTTACAAACGCACCGGTAGCGTTGATGCCGTCAACACGCATCAGGCCCCACTCGCCTACCTGAGCGATCGGCTTTTCGGTCGTCGCAGAAAGCTGGTTGTCCGAATCGAAGTAGAGGAACACCTCAACGCTGTCACCTTCACCAAGCTCTTCAGAAGCCATCTTGTTTGGCAGCAGCACGCTGCCATATTCGTCTGCATCCAGAAACACGCCAAACTCCGCACGGCGGGTTACCTGCAGCGTGTTGAACTGACCAATTTTAATCATGTTTGTTCATTCAGTTATTTAGCTTGAGTGCGATTATACGTGACTTCTGCTACTCTTGCTCAGCAAAATAAATATAAAGCGTGCTTTTCTCCGCTCACCGGCGCGCAGTCAACCAGACCAAAGGGTGCCATTTGATAACATTAGAAAAACAAGATGCCCTGAGCCTTAAGCTCACCCATGTTATGCCGGATTCCAAACAGCTTAAGCTGGACTGGTACCTGTTTGTCCCCGGCGAGATCCCACTCAGCCAGAAGATGCTCAGTGAAGATGATTTTTACTATGGCGCCATCAAAGAAAAACGCGCCTATTACAGTGATGAAATCCTGCTGCCGCTGGTTCACAGCCGCCTGGCCAAACGTGGCCGACTCTCACAAAAGCAGTACCGGGTCAGTCTGAGCCTGTTTGCGTACCAGTATCTGGTCGCACTGGATAAAGCCATTGATGAACTCAACCATCTTGAGCGTGACAGCGTCACTGAAGATGAGATCGATGAAGTCCTGATCCTGGCCCTCGACATACTTAAACGCCTGCGTCGCGCCATTCCCTATGATGATGGGCTTAAACGCTACTATGCCAACATTGATAATTACCTCTCCTGGTATACCGAGCAGCAACTGCTCTCGCTGGTGGCACACCTGCCACGGGGCGGTGACTACAACACCATTCGCCAGCGCTTAATCGTCTTGTGTGAAAAAGAACGCGCTCACCGGGAGCTGAACAAATACAACTCCAAAAAAGCCCGTAATGATGTGACGCGCATGACCAACAAAATGCGCCTGCTCCGACGCCTTATCGAATACCCAATCGTGCTGAAAAAGAAAAGCACCACCATGGGTAAAAATGCCATACGGGCAGTAAAAGGCACCGCCACCGGTATTGTCATGCTGTTTGTGACCAGCGTAATGCTGATGACCCGGGACTATCTCGGCGAAATTACCGCAGCATTTATTCTGGTGATGTCCGTAATATATGCGTTTCGCGAGATCTTTAAAGATGACCTGCGCGAAGTCATGATGCGCTGGATCCGAAAAGGCCGTCCAAAATGGCGCTCACGTTATTTCGACCCGACCACCAAGAAACAGGTGGGCAACAAAATCGAATGGCTCGATTACAGCAGTTTTGAACTGTTGCCGGAGCAGGTTCAAAAAATTCGAAAACACCGGGTTACCCAGCGGGAAGAGCATGTTCTCGCTTACCGCAACATCACCAAAATGAGTACCACCCTGTATATGAGTGGTTATGAGCAAACCCGGGAAACCACCTGGATAAGCCTGGCGCAAATCGCCCGTCTGATAGAAAAAGGCTCTAACCGGATATATGTGCTCAATGAGGGTCAGGTGAGCAAAGAGAGCGTTGAAAAGCGGCACCTGGTGAACTTAATCGTAAAAGAAGACAACGGCGATGGCTCACCAAGGTATTACCGCTGGAAAATCGTCCTCAACCGTTCAAAAATCATCGATATTGAGCAAATCAAACTCAGCTGATCGCGAGTCAGGCGGCCTTCTGGTCGCCTTTCTGTTTCTGTTTCTGTTTCTGTTTATCATTCGATTTCAGCGACAGAACCAGATCGAATACGGCCATGGGCTCCTCTCCGTGAAGCGATGGACAGGTCGCCACTATACGCACCGCCTTGTTCACCCGCTCTCCGGTCGCAAAGGTATCATCCAGCATCTGGTCAATCAGCCTGCCATCCTCACAGGTGAAGATAACATCGGCCTCCGGACGTTTCAGGAACTCCGCACTCACTCCCTTAAACGCCAGTGACACCTTTCCGCCCCGCGCCTTCGCTTTGCTCATCGCCATAAACCCGCCCGCTACATCAGCGCCTACCGCAAGAGTGCCAAAATACATACTGCCAAGGTGGTTTTTGGTTCGTCTGCGAAGCGGGATCCTGACCACTACCTGGTCTTCATTCAGTGATTCGATTTTTGGGTGGCACAGCCAGATCAACGGCACCTTAAAGAAACCGAACAGGTTGAGATAGAAGTTGGCCTGCTGAAGCGGTGAAAGCAGTGAAGATAACAGTGATGAAGAAGACATAAGGCACCTCGCATTCTGGTTTGACCAGTTAACGATGCGAGCCCACAAATGTCAACATGTTATTAACATTCGCACCTGAAGAACGAACACCGCAGAGACAGCGCCCTGCGGCAAAGCCTGAGCATAGTTACATTGTCACGAACACAGTTGCGTTACTTTCTGTCAGTCTTTCCAGTAACTTAGGAATACCATCAAGGCTGTTTACATTCGCGAGAACCGGTTTGTTATGTGCCGTTGCAGTCTTCAGCACCACGGCAACCAATTCGAGTACCGCATCGTTATCCGTGTCCACTGCGACAGCCAGCGCTTCATCACTTCTGTCCAGACCGAAAGTATGCTGCGCAAGATTATCTGCGCTGATCACCACCCCATCAAAATACTGCAGCAGCTTTTCACTCAGCAAAGCCGAGCTTGGTACGTCGCAACTGAACAACACTTTCAGGCCATTCAGCCCGCGCGGTAATCCCTGTTCTGCCAGCATATCGATAACTTTGGCCGCATCACTCAGTGAGCGTACAAACGGGACCACAATCTCCACGTCCAGCCCGTCATTTCTGAGCTGTTTGATCACTTCACACTCAGCCGCAAATACCGGCTTGTATTCATCACAGGCATAACGGCTTACGCCACGGGCACTCATCAGCGGATTCACCCGCGCCGGTTCAATCTGACCACCAAGAAGCGAACTGAGCTGATAGCTGCAGTCATCACTCAGACGAATGCGCACTTTTTCAATGCCCTGTGCGGCCCGGCCTTTAATCGCCTGTACCAGTGCCTGAACAAAGTGACCTTGTAACTCCCGCCCCTGAGTCATCGCTTCCAGCGCTGTCTTGTCCTGCTCTGATAACGTATCCTGGCTGCCAATCAGCCCGGGATGATAGGAGATGACCTCGTGAATAAGTGACGAAAGTGACACCATCAGCTCAGGCATTTCACCCTCTGATTGCTGCTGATAGCCCGGAAAGGCCTGGCCCAGTTTCAGTTCACTGTTCGTCTTTCCCTGATTAGATAAGGTCATTGCAACTCCATTACTTCCTGTTTTTAATATGACTCAATCGAAAATACCACAGCCGGGTATGAAACCGAAACCTCAAGCTCACTAAATCCCTTCATGGCACTAATATCGTACACAAATCGGTAAATTAACCGCTGATTTTGCACCGATTCCGTTCCCTGTGTTTATTCCTGCTGTTATTTCCGTTATCTTATCGCTTTTGCAGTAATACACGGGCGCGAAAATGCCACTAAAAACAGATGAATTGCGAACCCAGCCCCTTGGCCCGATGCCAACACCGGCTGAACTGGTTCATGCACATCCTGTCACGGATGATGTTGCACAAAGAATTGCCGACTCCCGTCGCCAGATCGAAGCTATTCTGACCGGACAGGATTCCCGCCTGCTGGTTATTGTCGGACCATGCTCGGTACACGACACCGAAGCCGCACTGGACTATGCACAGCGCCTGAGCGCGGTACAGGAAAAATACCGTGACCAGCTGTTCATCGTTATGCGTACCTACTTTGAAAAACCGCGCACTGTCGTAGGCTGGAAAGGCCTGATCACCGATCCAAACCTGGATGGCTCTTACGCGCTGGAAACCGGTCTGAACAAAGCCCGTGGCCTGCTGCTGGACATCAACAAACTGGGTCTGGCGACTGCAACTGAGTTTCTTGACATGATCACCGGCCAGTACATTGCTGACCTGATCACCTGGGGCGCTATCGGCGCACGTACCACTGAATCTCAAATCCACCGCGAAATGGCATCTGCCCTGTCCTGCCCGGTTGGATTTAAAAACGGTACCAACGGCAACGTTAAGATCGCCATTGATGCGATTCGCGCCTCCAAAGCACCCCACTACTTCTACTCGCCAGACAAAAACGGCCGCATGACGGTTTACCGCACATCAGGCAACCCGTTTGGTCACATCATTCTGCGTGGTGGCGACAAGGGCCCTAACTTTGATGCGGCGTCCATTGAAGAAGCGAGCAGCAAACTGGCAGAATTTGACCTGCCTCAGCGCCTCGTGGTGGATTTCAGCCACGCTAACTGTGAAAAACAGCACCGCAAGCAACTGAATGTATGTGAAGACATTTGTCAGCAGATCAAATCCGGCTCAAACCACATTGCCGGCATCATGGCAGAAAGCTTTATCGAGGAAGGCAACCAGCCAATGGATGATTTGGACAATCTGACCTACGGCTGCTCAGTGACCGACCCATGCCTTGGCTGGAACGACACCGAAAAAATGCTGGATATGCTGGCAGAGGCCATCAAATCCCGTTACAACGCTTAATAGTTTACCAGGAAGTTAACCATGCCCTCTTTTGATATTGTTTCTGAAGTCGATAAAGTTGAACTGAAAAACTCCGTCGATAACGCCAACCGTGAACTGGCGACCCGTTTCGATTTCCGCAACGTGGAAGCAAGCTTTGAACTTAACGGTGAAGATACCGTTAAACTGGCCGCCGAAGATGATTTTCAGCTCAAGCAGATGATGGACATCCTTCGCGGTAACCTGGCTAAGCGTGGCGTTGATGCTGCGGCTATGGAGCTGAAAGACTCTGTTCATTCGGGTAAAAACTGGTACCAGGATGCTGTTTTCAAACAGGGTGTCGACAGTCTGACGGCCAAGAAGATCGTAAAAAAGATCAAAGACGCCAAACTGAAAGTTCAGGCCGCTATCCAGGGCGATAAAGTTCGTGTTACCGGTAAGAAACGCGATGACCTGCAAAATGTGATGGCACTGGTTCGCGAAGCCGACCTGGGCCAGCCGTTCCAGTTCAACAACTTCCGCGACTAACTCTGTCTGCGTAAGCAACGCATTAAAAAAGGGCTCTGATGAGCCCTTTTTCATTCTTACCATTCAGCTCTGACGGCTAAAAACCTTCTTTGCCCAACGTGAAGTAACGGGCATTTTGCATCAGAAGCGCCAGCCCACTCTCCTTTCCGGCTCCTTCCGGAACCATAATGCACACACTCAGCCCATCCTTTTCTGCCTGTTTGAGCAAAGTGCCAAGGTGGGCGTAATTATCATACCGCACCCGCTCCGCATCACGCCGGATCAGTTCCAGAAAGTCATCGCTACACGCTTTGGGGTACAATACCAGTTCGCTTCTCTGCATTGCCCGCAGGCTCTTCATCATCAGCCGCTCAGGGTCACCTGCAAACTCCTGCCAAAACACCATTGGTTCCGGTCTTGAATAGTTTTCCAGCAATGCGGTATACACAGCTTCAAGTTCGTTACGGCTGGCAGCAAACGCCACATCCGGGTGGGCAAAAAAAGCCTCCCAAAAACGCCTGCGTTCTGCTACATCCGGCAGCGTCTGCTGAATACTGCTGCGTTTCGACGCGGCAAAATCCGCCTGAGCGGAAATGTTCTGCCCAAGCAGGGATTCAAACTGTTCGCGGATATTTCGCACCATCACAGGCGATGCGCCGCCGCTGGAGATCGCCACCTGGATGCGGCCGCGATTGATCATAGACGGAGTAATAAAATCGCAGTGAGACGGGTCATCCACCACATTGACCATGATCCCCTGCTTCCGGGCATCCTGGCAGACCTGGTGATTAAGCTGAGGGTTGTTTGTTGTGGCCCAGACCTGAACATACTTTGGTAAGAGCTCCTTACGATAGAAGCCTTTATCCCAGATACAGCGCCCCTCTTCAGTCCACTCCTGAAGCTGCGTGTCCAGCTGTGGTGATACCACAGTAACACTCGCACCCGCTTTTAGCAGAGACTCCACTTTACGGCAGGCCACTTCACCGCCACCCACTACCAGTACCGGCTTATTGTTTAAATCATAAAACAGTGGAAAATAGCGCATCCTTTCCCTTACATCTGATTCTTGTCCTGACAAAAAGTCTACCAAAAATAATCGCTTCCCGGGAAACTGATGCAAATCCGGCGCAATAACTCCTGCCACAGACCGTTTACTGGCAGGTAAACAATCCCTCTTCGCCCCATCGTTTACAATGTGTTACAAACTGCCATACACCTGTAATCCCATTTCTCGTATGATTTTCTTATAACCAGTGGCCAATAAGCCTTGTTTTGTGCAACTATTGGCCCCATAAAGAGCTTATAAAGATCAGTCACCCGT
Organism: Vibrio sp. 9-16B-A1; assembly: GCF_056726165.1. NCBI lineage: Bacteria > Pseudomonadati > Pseudomonadota > Gammaproteobacteria > Vibrionales > Vibrionaceae > Vibrio > Vibrio sp. 9-16B-A1. The sequence continues at coordinate 9,819 of NZ_JBSDZD010000012.1, read as the reverse complement.
GAGGAAGATTATGAACGGTCCTATGGTATCCGGCGCACGTCGCGAAGAGAGTGTGCTTCAAACGAACAAAGTACTTCGCAATACTTATTTCCTGCTGTCGATGACACTGCTGTGGTCAGCGGTTGTTGCGACAGTCTCTATGGCACTTAACCTGCCACGCCCGGGCCTTATCCTGATGCTGGTTGGTTTCTATGGCCTGCTGTTTCTGACAGAAAAGAACCGTAACAACAGCATGGGTCTGGTATTTACCTTCCTGTTCACCGGTTTCCTGGGTTACACCACAGGTCCAATCCTGAACATGTACATTGGTGCAGGCATGGGTGATGTGATCATTACTGCACTTGGCGGTACCGCCCTTGCGTTCCTGGGTGCCTCTGCTTACGCACTGACCACCAAACGTGACCTGTCTGTTCTGGGCGGCGTACTGATGGCTGGCTTTGTAGTACTGCTGGTAGGCATGGTAGCGAACATCTTCCTGCAAATGCCAATGCTGTACATGGCGATGAGCGGTATGTTTGTTCTGTTCTCTACCGGTGTGATCCTGCTGACTACCCAGCAAATCGTACGCGGTGGTGAGACTAACTACATCTCAGCAACGGTAAGCCTGTATGTTTCTATCTACAACCTGTTTATCAGCCTGCTGAGCATTCTTGGTATCATGGGCGACGACTAATTGTCCAACTGACAACACAAAGCCCGGGCACTGATTGCCCGGGCTTTTTTATTTCTGCTATTCTATCGCCCAAATATACAGCGAGAATTTAACTATGTTCGAATATCAGGGCAAACAAATCGAAACCGATGCTCAGGGCTACCTGCTCAACCACACTGACTGGGAAGAAGGCATGGTTCCCCTGCTGGCCGAAAAAGAAGGCATCGAGCTGACTGATGCGCACTGGGAAGTGATCCGCTTCGTGCGTAACTTCTATGAAGAGTTCAACACCTCACCGGCAGTTCGCATGCTGGTAAAAGCAATAGAAAAAGAACACGGCCCGGAAAAAGGCAACAGTAAATACCTGTTCAAACTGTTCCGTCAGGGGCCGGCCAAGCAGGCCACCAAGCTCGCTGGCCTGCCAAAACCGGCGAAGTGTTTATAATTTGAGGTCCTGGGTCCTGGGTCCTGGGTCCTGGGTCCTGGGTCCTGGGTCCTGGGTCCTGGGTCCTGGGTCCTGGGTCCTGCAAGGCATTATTCTGGCTGCCATAGCAGCTTACAATATTTCAAAGCCTGTCATTGGCTGAAATTCTGCTTCTTCTGCTGTCACTGAATCTACCCTCGACGTTATTGGCCCCTCTTCCAGCCACTGTGCCAGCTTATTGATCCGGGCCAGCTCTCCCACTACCTTAACTTCCACATCACCGTTCGGCAGGTTTTTGGCGTAACCGTTCAGGCCAAGTTTTATCCCCTGATGAGCTGTGTGATAACGAAACCCAACTCCCTGAACAATGCCTTTTACGCAAAACCGCACACACTTTTCACTCATGCATATACTCCTCTCCATAAGGCGGTGCTATATTAATTCTTCATTATAAATATAAACGGTTTAACCGAATTTTTTTGAGAGTCATGATATGAAAGAAATCCCATTCCGCTGGATCGACAAGTACCTGATCCATTTGACCCTGAGAGAAAAGTTTTACGTTCTTTTTTTCCTCCCTGTTTTGGCCATTATTCTTGTTCTCGGCGTTTGCCACTATGCTGCCCAGCAAATGGTGCTGGACCTCGCCAGTCAGGACGCCGCTGTGCTGGCAAAAATCGCAGCGAGTAAAGAACCCGACATCAGCCTGATGTCCTATCTCTCCGGCACTCAGATGATTCTGATCGCCGTCGCGCTTTTCATTGTGGCTATGGGCGTCTACTACATCATGACCTTCATCGGCGGCGCGATGTTCTCAACCAACAAAGCGATCGACACCCTGGTACAGGGCGATCTGACCAGCCGTCTTAACTACTTCAAAGTACGTGATGAGTTCAGCACCATCGCCATCAACATCGACAAAGTAGCTGAACGGGAACAGGGGCTGGTTCAGGCAATGCAGGAATCTGTCGCACTGATGCAGCAAATCAGTTCTGAGCTCAACCTGTCGTCTGACAGCAGCGCTGACCTTTCTTCCCAGCAACAGGCAAGCCTCGACTCACTGGCCAGTGCTACCGAGCAAATGGCGACGACCATTCGAGAAGTTGCCAACCTCGCCCATGATTCCAGCCTGCAAACCGATGATGCCCGCAGCGTAGCCCAGAGCGGCCAGGCAAAAGTGAGCGAAACCCTGGGCGCAATCTCCAGCCTGAGTAATGAAATTCAGTCTGCTGCTGCCGCCGTTGCAGAGCTTGATCAGAATGCCGCTCAAATCGATGAAGTGGTCACCACCATCAACGGTATTTCTGAACAGACTAACCTGCTGGCACTGAACGCCGCGATTGAAGCAGCCCGCGCCGGTGAGCAGGGCCGCGGATTTGCTGTGGTAGCAGACGAAGTCCGTACCCTGGCAGGCCGTACCCAGCAGGCAACTGTTGAGATCCAGACCATGATCGAAGCCCTGCAACGAAACAGCGGTGCGCTGACCAAGCTGATGGAAACTACTGTAGAAAATGCCGGTCAGGGCCAGGTACTGATGGGGGAAGTGGACACCCAAATCGGCGACCTTTCAGACAAGAACCAGTTTATCTCTGAAAGCAGCACCCAAATCGCCACTGCAGCCGAAGAACAGGGCGTGGTAGCAGACAGTATCGCAGCCAGTGTTGAAAGCGTGCGTGACCAGTCCAGCCAGGTGAATGACCTTATCCAGTCATCCAAAGGCAACATCGACAAACTGCGCACCCAAAGTGACCAGATGGAAGGCCTGCTGACCGGCCTGAAAGCCTGATTCACAAACAACTCTTACTAATTCCAGGGGCTGCTTCGGCAGCCCTTTTTGCTGGTTGCAATTCCAGAGGCCATAGCGGACAATACGCGCCTTATTTTTTATAACTTCAGGCACTTCTATGACACCTGCTATCTATCTGGTAAAAGGCCGCGACAAATCGCTGCGCCGCAAACACCCATGGATTTTCTCCCGCGGTATTCAAAAAATCGTTGGCGAACCACAGCTTGGTGAAACCGTTGATATTCTGGCACACGACGGAAAATGGCTGGCCAAAGCCGCCTACTCCCCTCATTCACAGATCCGTGCCCGTGTCTGGAGCTTTGACAAAAAACAGCCTATCGACCAGGCATTCTTCGTTCAGCGCATCAAAGACGCGCTGCTGCTGCGCCAGGACATCATCGAACGTGACGGCCTGACCGGTTTTCGCCTGATCGCGGCAGAGTCTGACGGCCTGCCAGGCATTACCATCGATAAATACCAGGATTACCTGGTCTGCCAGCTTCTGAGCGCTGGTGCGGAATACAACAAACAAACCCTGGTTGCCGCCCTTCTGGAAGTGTTCCCTGAGTGCAATATCTACGAACGCTCTGATGTAGCCGTACGTAAGAAAGAAGGCCTGGAAGAAACCATGGGTGTTCTGCACGGCGAGATGCCACCAAAATCAGTCGTGATTGAAGAAAACGGCGTAAAGATCAGCGTTGATATCGTTGAAGGCCACAAAACCGGCTTCTACCTCGACCAGCGTGACAGCCGTCAGCAGGCGATGAAGTACGTGAAGGACAAAGAAGTCCTCAACTGTTTCAGCTACACCGGCGGTTTTGGCCTGTACGCCCTGAAAGGCGGCGCTGCACGCGTGATCAACGCAGACGTTTCTCAGCCAGCACTGGATACCGCCAAACACAACGCCGAAATCAACGGCTTCGATATTTCGAAAAAACGCGCCGTGTTCCTGAACGCTGACGTGTTCAAACTGCTGCGCGAATACCGCGACCAGGGCACTAAATTTGACGTAGTGATCATGGACCCGCCGAAGTTCGTATCCGGCAAACAAAACCTGACCTCCGGCGCCAACGGCTACAAAGACATCAACATGCTGGCAATGCAGATCCTGAAACCTGGCGGCACCCTACTCACCTATTCATGCTCCGGCCTGATGGGCAGCGACCTGTTCCAGAAAGTAATCGCCGACGCCGCCGTTGATGCAGGCCGCAGCGTGAAGTTCATTGAACGTTTTGAACAGGCAGCGGATCACCCGGTTGATACTGCGTATCCGGAAGGATTTTATCTGAAAGGGTTTGCTTGTAAGGTGCTGTAGGTACTGGGTACTGGGTACTGGGTACTGGAAAAAGCCTAGCCGAAATGCTCTAATACAACGACATAAAAAAACCGGGATTTTTCAATCCCGGTTTTTGTTTGCCTGATGTTTAGTCTTTGATAATAAACATGCTATCCAGATTGGCGGTAATGTCAGCGGCTGACATACCATCCAACTCGATGGTTACATGCTCGTTGGCACTGTTCTCTACCTTAATAGAAACACCACCATCAGTATCCTGAGCAGACTGCTCGATACTGCTCAGAATTGTGCTGACATCATCCTGAGTAATATCTCCAAACAGGTCACTGAGGTCGATCTTGTCGCCTTCATTTACATCGAAGTCTGTAATAGTGTCAGTACTGCCATCCAGATCGGCGCCTACCCATTTGAAGATGTCTGCGCTATCTCCGCCAGTCAGGATATCATTGCCAAGACCTCCGGTTAGAGTATCCAAACCATCGCCTCCCAGCAGATAATCGTCACCCAGACCACCGTCTAAGATATCGTCTCCACCCTGACCGAATAGTATGTCACTGCCTGAGCTTCCGGATAGTGTGTCAGCTTTGTGATTCGCAGCAGATTGATCAAACTCCTCTACATGAGTACGGATGTAGTTATGCACATCTTGAGAACTCACATCACTGTCACCAGTTTTACTGGCAACATAACCTTCTATCGCCTCATAACCCTGCCCTGCAATGCCTGCGAAGGTAACCGAGTCACCAAACAGAATGTCATCCCCGGCACCGCCGTCGAACGTATCTACAGTCGGTATCAGAGTTTCGATCTTACCCAAAATGGTATCTGCAAGGTCATTGACATTGAGGTTAGTTTTAACCTGACCATCAGTATCAAAGTCATCCAGATAATCAGTCGACAGACTACCTCCAACGCCAATAGCCTCTACTGTCACATTCGAACCAGCAAGCTTATCGTAACCGACTTTTGCCTCCTCAAAATCGACATCATCAACAGCAGAGCCTCCTACATAGCGGACCAGTTCGAGGGCACCATCACCATCAGCACGCGCATCATATCCGGTATCATGCCAACCATTGCTGTAGTAGAGGACATCTCCGTCCGGTTCAATCGCCAGTGTATAGTGCCCTTGCAAGCCACCATTATACTTCACTGAATCGCTGCTGATATAAATCGGCTGAGTATGCGAACCGTCCAGAGTTGACACATATTCTTCAAGTGAAATCCACTGCCCATTAGATTTCACCGACCAAACCTCTTGCGTCGATGTTTCGTTGTGTGATGTAGCCCTTCCGTCAGTAATAAAGTAAGCAACATTGCTCGCTCCGGTATTAGCTTGAGCATCACCACTCTGGAACCAGTTAGAGGTCGTTTTAAATACATCCTCATAGTTGGTTCCACCGCCACTTTGCATGCTGTCCAGTACGCTTTGAAGCGTTGTCAGTGCATCGACGTCAGCCAGGTTAACCGACACCGACTGCTGAGTTGGATTATCAAAGTCAGCCAGGAAAACATTAACCGTACCTGAATGCGCTTCTCCAAGGCTGGACTTAAGCGAGCTGAATACCGATGCCAACTGAGTTTTCATTGTCGAAAGATCCTGATCCCAGATACTGCCCGATGTATCTACCATAAAGGCAATATTGTAACTTTGACCAGGTACAACAACAGTACCCTGCAGATCTCCGACCGCAATATCATGACCAGAGCCGTATGATTCATTTTGAGAACCATCTACAGCCTCATGAGGAATCACCTCCGTCAGCATTATAGAGTCACTGCCTGAAGCGGTATCAGCGTTACTACTCTCTACTGAAGTTGCAGTCACAGTTAAGTTCAGGTGCCCCGCATGCTCACCAGGAACCTGAACTTGATAACTGCCGTCACTCGCCAGTGGTAGTGGCACTGTGATTTGACCACTTGCATCAGCAACCCCCAGTTCCGCACCATTTGCACTGAGCAAAATAGAGCCGGAAACCAGACCACCCAACACAACGCTCTGCAGGCCCTCGCTACCGTCTGTATCCGTCAGGTTTACACTGATCTCGACCGGATAAGTAACATAATCAGGTTCTACTTCTGTCAGTTGCCCGTTGTTCGGATTAAGTTCATAAATACCGTCGTCAAACTGTACATAGCGAATGTTATGCAGGTGCAGCGAGTTCACTTCCGAAGCACCATCTTTCGAGAAGTTGAACCATCGATCTACACCACTAAAGCCTGAACCTTTTGATACCTCATAATCACTCCGGTTACCCATCAGTATCGCAATATCTCGCGCGGACGGATCGTACTGATCGACACCATACAGTGCATCTGTTTCATGTCCGGCAACCAGGATATCGTCGCCAGTACCCCCACGAATATCATTCTTGGTGTTTTGCGCACCTACCAGAATATCATTCCCATCGTCACCCGTTGAAGACGCCGGAGAACCACTGATTGAGTAGCTTTCACCTGTATCATATTCACCAATGATATAGTCGTCGCCTAGCGTTCCGTAAGCGTTCTGGAATGAGTCGACGATAACCGGATTACTTGCGCCAAGCTTGTCCTGAATTAGCTCCGTGTTTAAGAAGTATTCATACTTCAGACCTGCAGTAGCAAAACTTGAATAGTTTGACTCAGGCTCTCCACTCAATACTACATCAACAACAGGCGCGTTCGCGTTCGCTTCCACATCGATGATCATCTCAGTTTCGCGGCTATTGCTCGTACCATCACTAACCACATAGGTGAATGCCGCATAATCAGCCTGCTGATCACCTGCTCCATGGTTCCCAGATTCACTCGCCATTGAACTGCTTGAGTCATAGCTATCCGGAGTAAACGTTAGATTACCAGCTGCAATATCCGCATAAGATACAGATACACCTAACGTCAGCAACACTCCATTAAGCATCAACTGACCAGACTGAGGCAGTGAGTTAATCTGAACAGTTAGCTGTGCCGGCGATGTATCAATGTCCGTTATATTAAAGTCTGACCACTTAAATACATAAGTGTCTGAAGGGTCTAATGCCTCTTGTGTTACTACGTGCCCTTCTGTAGCAACTGGAGTCCGGTCAGCATTTGAGTTATCCACAGTCACCGTTGCAGCTTCACTGAGGTCGCCGTCCGAATCCAGCGACTGATACTTGAAGCTGTCATTTTCAGGCACACCTTCAAGGTATCGAAGCTCCCAGTTACCTTCTGTCTTCGTGGTAAAGTCTACTCCTACGATCTTCTTACCATCCGGATTACTGTATGAGAACTCCTGGAACAAACCGTTGTTATCCGTCTCTCCTGCTGGCTTGCGATATATCTGGGTATCAGATGTACCATCACTAAAGTGGAAAGTAACAACCGCGCCGTTACCTGTATCCTGACTTTCAAACAAGCCCCCTAACCCATCAAGGCCAAAGTTAAGCTGGCTAACCGGTTCATCAGTGAAGTTAATTGAAATGACCTCACCAACCTCAATACCATTGCCGTCATCATTGCCGATGCCGTGACCGATATGCGTACCACCACTATACTGATGCAAAGCGCCTTCATTGCTGCTGATAGTAATCGAGTCACCATTAGCGAGTTCAACCTCGCGCTGGCTTCCGTTAGTGCCTTCTACGGCATTACCCCAGTTATAGAAGCCATCTTCTTTAAGGTCAGAGTCAGGTACCTCTTTCGATCCAAGGATAAATCCAAGGCCATCTGAAGGCTGATAGGTAATGCGATCTGCAGCAAATTCAGTACCATTCGTCACATCCAGTGCAGTGATCTCACGTGATACGTTGTGCTCGTCGGTATAAATCAGGGTTCCTGATGCAGGCAGCTCAACAATAACAATATGCAAATCATTGCCATCCGCATCGTCTTCGACGTCTGAAATATGGTCAGCACTGCTATCTGATGAATTAAAGTTAACGGCTACACCCCTGTCTGAACCAGATGAAATAGTGAAGTCATCTGCTTCTGGTGGGTTATTGATATGCGCTTGATCCTGACCAGGTTCTGATTCATTACCGTATTTATCAGTCAAAGTGGCTGATACCGTAATGTCCTCACCATCACTGACAGTTTCATCCCAGCTCAGAACACCATTTTCGTACTCAAAGGTACGGCTGCTATCCGCTGAAACCGGAGTGCCATTTTGATCAAGCGATACGCTAACTGTTTCACCCCGAATAGTCAGCGTTACTACGCCACCATCGGTGAATATGCTGGAGTCAACTTCTACCTCTAATTGCAGACCATCATCTTTGAGTTCACCATGATTCACTACTTCATTGTTGTTCTTGTCATCAACAATAGTGACCGTTGGCTGTGGTGGAAGCACGTCGTTATCGACAATAGTGCCACTTCCTGTAACACCACTTTCGCCATTCAGGGTAATTCTGTCCTCAGTGTTATCAGTAGGAGAAGTGAATGGGACCTCAGTGACTTTAATACCGAAGCCTTCATTCTGCTCGACCAGGCCATCATCAACCGTAGAAACCGATATGTCGATTTCAGTAACCATTGAAGGCACGTTAAAAGTGCCGTCAACCGGATCGACAGCGATAGTTTTTTCCTGTCCCTGATCTGTAACGTAAGTGATAACTACATTAGCAAATGGCTGTTCCGACGCAGAGTACAAGTCAGACTCACTGGCACTGCCAGCGCCCGTACCCGTAATGTACTCTAGCTTGAGTTCAATTTCTGGCTCAGATGCTTTATCTAGTTTCAGGGTAAACAGCGCTGCACCACCCTCAACAACTTCTTCGGCTGGTTCAATAGACATTGTTGGATGATCGGTCTGATCATTGGCGATAGTCGCCACACCTGTAAAGTCAGACAGAGAAGCATCGAAATGACCGTTAACGTCGGTTACCTCAAGTGCAAACTTCTCAGACCATTCATAGTTGTCGTCATTTACTGTTGGTACCTGGACTTTTAACTCGGTCGCACCAGCCGGGATCTCATAGTTGCCATCTGCATTAGGTACTAACGGCTTAAAGGTACCGTCGGTATCCTTGTAGAACACAGCAGAGATGCCGACTACGTCATCACTCTCAGCGTTGTACTGACCAGAAGTATTCACATCCAGTTTAATCTCTACATCATTAATCGATGAATGTGACATGTTCAACGTGAACTCTGCTACCTCACCTTCCTGAACCCAGCCAGCATCACTAACCGTCAAAGTATCCGGCACATCAACTTCATTCAGCGTGACTGTTGCAGTGCTGTCGCCACCTGGATGACCATCATTGATGGTATAGGTGAAGGTTGGCGGTGTGTTTAACGGATCTCTGCCATTGTGCTCGTAGGTGAAATCGCCCTGGGCGTTAATGGTTAGGGTTCCGTTGGCGATTGTTAGGGTTGCATTGCCGGTTACTGGATCGAATACCAGTTGTTGATTGTTGATGTGGGTAACGGACAGAGTGTCAGCGTCAACATCACTATCTACGTCAGCACCTGTGTCGTTTGTAATTAAGTTACCGGTGATAGAAGCGCCTTCGATAACTTCGTAAGTATTGGCTGTTGCTACAGGCGCATCGTTGCTGCCCGTGATGTTCACGGTGATGGTTTCCGTCGCCGTGCCATCTTTTGAGGTCACGGTCAGCGTGTCGGTCGCTGGCTGACCGTCAACCAGCGCATCCGCCTTGTCGTTATCCAGGGTGTAGGTCCAGGTGCCATCT
>NZ_JBSDZD010000011.1:0-176433 GCF_056726165.1 Vibrio sp. 9-16B-A1 | reverse complement strand
CCCGATGCACCAAGCGCATCGACATCTTGTTGCTCATGGCGCTACTGGCCGAAATCATTATGTGGTGGAATGGGCTAATCGCGATGCAAGCCAAATGGCAGTGGGACTTCCAGGCCAATACTATTAAACACCGGCGTGTACTCTCAATTCCCAGACTAGGGCGAGAAGTGCGGAAGCATCGACGCTACCACATTCGAGAGCAACAATACCGGTGGGCAATCATAGAATATCAACGGTTAACGCACTTCTGTGGGATGACAGAATTATGAGGGGATCCGCCAGAGCCCACATACAGCGGCTGACGGTACCGGGCTGCCAGCTCATAAAGCTGCTCACAGGCTGCTGCGCTGTCGGCGAGTGGCTTATCAACAAACACAGGAATGCTCTGTTTCAGGAAATAAGCGGCAATCTCCGGGTGGGAGTGGGTTGCAGAGTGGACCATTACGGCATCCACGCCGGAGTTAATCAGTTTCCGGTAGTCTGTGCAGGTTTCCCTGACATGATATTGATGGGCGAGTGCGGCAAGGGTGTCCGGGTTACGGGTACAGAGAACGGGTTCAACAGTGGCTAGTTGAGTGATAACGGGCAGATAGGCTTTTTGAGCAATATCGCCCAGACCAATAATTCCAATTTTCATAGACAAGGCTGGTAAATGGGGGATATCGCCAGCCTGACATGAGGGACAGAGAGCATAAAGGCGGGGCAGGAAAAATGTGGGGGTGGTCACAGCAAGCGTCTGCCCCTTAAAAACACAAAGGGTTTGGTTTGTCACCCGTGCCGGATACGTTGGGGGGATATCCAGCCAGGGCAAACCGAAATTAAGCAGATACCTCCTCGTTGGACGCAAGCTGGCCATGCTTATGGTGCATTCCCGGGATCCACGCCAGCTTGTCTGCTGACATTTTCTTGCCGGTAGGCAGCTCGATGTGATTGACAGTCCAGATCACGCAGCCATCGGGCAGATTGAGCAGTCCGCGTACCTGGGAGTAAAGGTGGTGGCGGTCATACGCGCCGGAAAGTGGGGTAGCAAAACCCATCCACGCGCCCAGAACCTGCGCCTGGCTGGCTTTCAGATCCAGGGTCAGGATTTCCGGGTCTACGTCTTTGACGATCTTCATACACAGGCGTGTACCGCCGTTTTCAAGTTGTTCAGTCCAGAGCCGGTGAGGGATCCCCAGTTCTTCCCACTGAAGTACATTGGCATATTGGTTCATCATAAAAATCCTCTTATACGAGTTCAGGAGCACCGGAGTGCTCCTGTTATTGTTGTTATATGGGTTTACTTGTAGGTCAGGCCATGGCCGAATGGGAACAGGGTAAAGTCGCTTGGGTAGCCTGGTGCATCTGGGTCCTGAGACGTAATAGCAGTGGCACTGTTTGCCAGTGCAAATGGCATCTTGCCCTGAGGTTTGAACTTGCCTGACAGCACGTCCAGCAATGCTGCGTCAGATACACCAAAGGTAGCCAGCAGAGCACCTGCGTTTTTCATTCCGCTGGCATCATCCAGTACGAATGGCTGGCGGAAGTTAATGGACAGGATAGTGTTGTCAGCACCAATTTCTCCCATCACTGCCTGGATATCAGCCAGAGATGGTTCCATTTTCCAGGAACTTGCTGTTGCGATACGGCTGAAATCCAGGATATCCAGTTCTTCAGGGTTGGCACCACCGAAGTAAAGGTCTGGTCTGGTTCCTGGCGCATCGTTAGATACACGTACGCGGATAACTGCGTAATCGTGACCGGCTGCCGTCGGGCGGGTAGTACCTGCGTCACCCTCGGTAACAGTGTAGCCGGCACCCTCTACAATGCTCTTATCCATACCCATGGTGTATACTTTGCCAGCTGCAGTCATTGGCAGCGCGTTAGTATTGTTTCCAAGGTCTTTGTTCTGCAGCAGTACCACAGACTTACGCTGGGCGAGGTTTGCTTTGTCCTGGTAATCCTTTTTGCCTATGGTTGCCAGTGCGTGCGCTTCATCGACGTAAGCATTTTCAAACAGGCCCAGTTCAAACTGCTCTTTCAGCAGGCGCTTCACAGATTCATCTACACGTGATTCGGTAAGCTTGCCGTTTTTCACCAGGCTTGCCACGTCATCTTTATTGTTGAAGCCAGACAGCACGTCGGATCCTGCCTCAATAGCGATCACCAGTTTTTCTTCCGTTGTCTTGTCTTCCAGACCCCAGGAGCGGGTACCGATGATACCGGTGTCGGTGTTCACGTAGCCTTTAAAGCCAAGCTCGTGTCTGAGCAGGTCAGTAACCACACCTTTGGAGAATGACATACCAACAGTATTTGGCTGAACGTCCTGATAGGTAGGGATGCCGTAGTAAGGCATGATGGCCGATGCTCCAGCTTTGATTGCAGCCTTGAACGGGATCAGGTGGTAGTCAAAGTTGTTAGAAGGGTAGACCTGATTTTTACCGAAGTCGTAGTGTGGATCTGCACCATTTTCCTGCGGGCCGCCGCCAGGGAAGTGCTTGATGGTCAGGGCAACACTGTCTTTGCCCAGGTGCTCTTTCTGCAGGCCTGTGATAAGGGCTGTCATGATTTCTGATGCCAGGCTTGCGTCTTCAGTAAAGGTTTCGTGTACGCGGTACCAGCGAGGCTCAGTTGCAAGGTCCATCATGTAGCCGTACATAGAACGGATACCAACAGCAGTCCACTCTTCACGCATGATATTAGCGAATTCGTTGATAAGCTCCATATCGCGGGTAGCAGCAAGGCCTGCTTCTTTAGGCCAACTGGAGAATGAACCTGCGCTGACATTAATACCAGCTTTCGCTGACGGATCAAGGTGGTTACGGGCGTTAGATTTGAAGATAGCAGGAATGCCCAGACGGGTTTTCTCCATCATTTCCTGGACAGAGTTGGTGTAGTTCACTGCCATAGCTGGTGTGATCTGAGGGCCACCCCAACCAATGTCGCCGCTATTATCAGGCGTTGTCACAATAGCGTTGCGGAAAATAAAGCGGGTCATTTTCTGAGTATTGATGTAGCCATCAGCTTTCGAATCAGGGTTACCTTTATCGTCTGCGTTCATAGTATCAATCAGCATCATCCCGGCTTTCTCATCCAGGTTCATGCGAGTAACCAGATCAGCTGCGCGTTTTTCAGCCGTTAGTCGCCAGTCTTCGTATGGTTCTAATGTACCGTTACCATTCGCATCACGAAATTGGTAACCATCGACCGAGAGCAGTGCGTGGACCTTAGATTGCACGGTAGGCTGAACTAACTTGTTAGTTGTATCAGCAGAGTCTGAATCGTTACAACCACTGAGCATAACGGCCAGAGCGATAGGGGTGAGGGTAAGTATTGTTCTTTTCATAGTGAACCTGTTTCCATGGTTTGTTTTCAGGATAAAGGGTAGACCGGAAGTGGCGATTGGTTAACCAATTGGTTGGCCAAAAGAGATCTTGATCAACCAATGTTTACAATTGGTAATCAATGGTCACAATTTAGAGTGAATTGCCTGGAACTTAAGCGGGGGGTGGGGTATTAACAGTATGTTGGTTTATAAAATTGGTTGGTTATTGTTAAAAAAATACCCCGCCTTGACTTGAAAGGGCGGGGTATTTATTGGGTGTCATTCAGGATTTTTAACCTGTTTGGTTAAATCCGTTCAGGCGCATAAACTCGTCGATAAAGCCCTGATAATCACCAACTTCTGGTGAAGTGAAGTTTTGCGGAGTAATGTGGGGCATCATCTTTTTAACTTGATTTTGTACTTCCGGATTTAATTCGAGGTTGTCCGGCCTCAGCAGACGTTGCTCATCGACCTGAGCGCCCTTTGGATGATAAAGGAAATCGGTCATCAGGCGGTGCATGTGCTGTACACAGCTTTCATACTCGCCGCGCTCTTTCATCAGTTTGAACAGCGCCAGCATGTAGGAGGATAGGCCCGGAATAAACACGGAGGCTTTGGAGACGATCGACTTACATACCCCGATATGAGCTTCGCCACCAATTTCCGCCAGGTGGCGGTTCATGGTGTGGGCAGTTTCATGCAGGTGTTGCTTGGCTCTGCCCAGTGTGCCACCGAAGTAAACCGGGTGGGTGATCTCTGAGCCAATGTATGAGTAAGCCACAGTTTTCACACCTTCAGCCAGTACGCCGTTTTCAGCCAGGAAAGTGATCCATTCCTGCCAGTCTTCGCCGCCCATTACTTTCACTGTTTCTTCCACTTCGTGTTCATCGGCTACTGGCAGGGTCATTTCTGCCATCGCACCGTGCTCGATGCTGATAAAGTTTCCGGTAAACGGCGTGCCGAGCGCTTTCAGGGAAGAACGCCACATACCGCTTCCGTCTGGTTTTGGACGCACGCCGGTTGCCAGGCTGTAGACCACGCAGTCCACTTTGCCGCCAAACTCGTTTTTAATAAAGTCGACTACCTGGGCACGCATCTGCGGGGAGAAAGCATCACCCACAAAGTTTTCAGCGATCAGCCCCTGCTTCTCCGCGGCTTCGGTAAACGCGAGGTTGTTGTGCCAGCCGGCAGTGCCGGTGTGCTCTTCTGAAGGCGGACGCTCGAATGAAACGCCAATGGTGTCTGCACCACCACCAAACGCGAGGGAGATTCGTGATCCCAGACCAAGGCCGGAAGATGCTCCCAGCACCAGTACTTTCTTGGGACCATGAGTTAATACTGGCAGTGTCTGTACCTGGGCGATCTGATTGCGGACCTCTTCACGGCAGCCTTCCGGGTTACAGTTTTTGGCAATAACGCCTTTAATCACGGGTTGAATAGTCATTGTTTTATCTCTGTTTCAGAAAATCTGATGCCAATATAGATGTCCAAACAGAGAATAAATGTGACCGTAATGCCTCATACGCCACGATGACCTGACTAGCCAAATGAATGGCGCAGCGGGTAAAGTGTGTTTACTCGTTTGCTTTGCTCGGCGCTTCCCCCGTCCAACGCTTAAATGCCCGTGAAAAGCTGCTGAGTTCAGAGAAGCCAAGCTGGAAGGCGATTTCCGTCATATTGATTTGCGGATCACCGAGCAGATGAAGTGCTTTTTCCAGCCGGTAGTTATTAAGTATGGTTTTGAAGCTGGTGTTGGCTTCAGCCAGGCGGCGGTTGAGGGTTCTTGGGCTGGTCAGCATGATTTGAGCGACTTTTTGCACCGAAATATCCCTCAGGGTAGATTGCTCATCAAAGACCTTACATACCTGCAGACGGATGTCGTGTACGCTCAGGCGCGCTGCCTGTTCCTTCACATACTTCAGGTTGTGCAGCCATACTTCCCTGTTTTTGGTGGCCAGTGGGTGGAGCACGTCGGCTTTTGAAAACACGATTTTTCGAACCGGACCCTGTTTCATTTCCCGGCAGTTGTATCTGTGGCAAAACGCGTCCATTTCCTGTTGCGAATAATTGAGACGGGGCGAAAAGACACGGCATTCCGGCGCGAGCCCTCCATTGGCCTGTCGCATAAGTTCCATAATGGAACAGGTCATCAGCGCAACACCAATCTGGGTTACCTGGTAAGCCTCAGGGGAAGTACTGTCTATTATCAATAACTCCACTTTGCCATTGTTCTCAACAACAGAGAAATGAGCCTGATGGGCTGCCACGATGAAGTAGTCGCTCAGGGTGTGAAGAAACTCCAGCAGATTTTCAGATGAGCATAACAACACCGAGAAACAGCCAAAGCTGAAAGGGTTAACCAGTTTAGCCGTGTCCAGCGAGAAGAGAAGGCTGCTGTTTTCGATCAGCTCCTGGTGAAACTGGCGTACGACGCGGATATCCGGCTTATCAGAGGGCATCTGTTTAATTGCGGAATACATGGGGATATCTTCGAGCTCAATTCCCTGAGACACGGCTCCATGTTTGAGCAGTTCAATCCATCCGGGATGAAGGTGAAAACGCATATCCCTGCCAGCTCGTTTTTCATGCATTTGTCTGCCCTCTGTTATTGGTGCGCGTGAAGCATAGCGGATGTATATCCATGAAGCATTATATCTCATCACACTCTGTGTAACTGTCTCAGGTGGACAAATTAATGGCGTATTTAGTCAAGTGTAAGCGTGCCAACGATCACAAAAGTAGTCTTTAAGTGGTGATATTGGGTTTAAATGTAACGAAAAAGGTCACTGTGAGGCAGATCTTGTTTTCTCTGGCTGGCTTATTTGGCAAAGCTAATGGCGCAGAGAGACAAGATGAAAATCTGTGCCAGACGTATGTTGATTAGCGAATGAAGGAGACATTCCATAATCAATAACGCTTCGGTACCGACCACCGTTTTTAGCAGGGAAACAGTCAAAAGCGGGTCATGCAGCCGGGGCAGAATAAGAGGTCAACTATGACTTGGCAAACTCAGTACGCAGATAAGCTGATTACCCTACAACAAGCTGCAAGTAAAATTCAGTCCGGAGACAAGATCTGGGCTGGTGGATATCTTTCTGTACCGGTAGCGCTGCTGCGTGAGCTGGACAAAACAGCGCTGGATCTTGAAGGTGCAGAGCTGTACTCAGGCCTGCTGACATTCCCTTATGAGTTTCTCAAACCCGACTATATTGGTCGCCTGACATACCGCAGCCTGTTCATGGGCCCGCTGGAGAAGAAGTTCCAGCACGGTGGCAATGCCGAGATCATCACTTACCATCTGTCGAATGTAAAAGAAGTACTCGACCGAATTGATTTCAACGTCATGGTGGTGGAAATGACCCCGCCAAACGAAGATGGCTATATGAGCATGGGCGCCTGTGGCGGTGTGGGTAATGCCTGCGTGATGGATAAAGTGGACACTATTATTGCTGTGATCAACGACCAGCAACCGTTCATTGGCAACCCGGAAAACCTGGTTCACGTTGATAAAGTGCAGTTCCTGACTGAAGGTCACCACCCAATCGCAGGACCCAAGCCTGCCGCTCCTTCTGAGCTGGAGATGGGCATTGCTGAGCACATTCTTCCGCTGATCAAAAATGGTTCGACCATCCAAATTGGTATCGGCACCCTGTCTGATGCTGTAGGTATGGGCCTGAAAGGTCACAAAGACCTGGGTATTCATACCGAAATGTTTACTGAATCCATGATGGAAATGATGAAAGCTGGCGCGGTTACGGGCAGCGAGAAAAACTACCAGCCAAACAAGGTGATTGCGGCGTTTGCGGCAGGATCTCAGGATCTGCTGGATTACGTTCACAACAACCCGGAAATTGAAATTGGTGATGTGGTTAAGGTCAATGACCCGAATGAAATCGCCAAAAACGACAACTTCGTCTCTATTAATACCTGCATCATGACGGATTTGACCGGTCAGGTGGCGTCAGAAGGCGTGGGTCACATGCAGATCTCCGGTTCCGGTGGTCAGGTGGACTTTGTACGTGGTGCGCGCATGGCTAAAGGTGGTCTGTCGATTATTGCTCTGGCGTCCACTTACAAAGGCAAAAATGGCATCGAGTCGACTATCAATGTTGCCCTTCCAGAAGGTACGCCGGTCACGACACTGCGTAATGATGTACAGGTGATTGTAACTGAACATGGTGCAGCTGATTTGCGTGGTCTTTCCACGGCACAGCGTGCCCAGGCACTGATTGAAATTGCTCATCCGGAGTTCCGCGATGCGCTGCGCGAGCAGGCAAAAGCCTGTGGCAAGCTGAAATAAACCGGAGGGATGATGATGTATCAAGGTGAATATTTTCAAATTGAAATGAACGGTGAGCTGGCTCACCTGATGTTTAACTCTCAGCATGACAGCGTGAATACCCTGACTGAAGGCGCGCTGAAAGAGCTGGAACAGGCGGTAACTCTGCTTGAGGAATCAAAGCCAGCGGGTCTTGTGATCCGTTCGGGCAAAAAGATCTTCAGTGCGGGTGCAGACGTAAAGGCATTCCGTCAGCTGTTTTCTGATGGCGCAGAGGCTGTCACTGATTACCTGCAGTGGGCACAGGGCCTTTACAACCGTATTGAAGAACTGCCATTGCCAAAGGTTGCGCTGATCAATGGTACGGCTGCTGGTGGCGGTATGGAACTGACACTGACCGCGGACTATCGTCTGGCGACCCCGGATGCAAAAGTAAGCTTGCCGGAAGTGAAACTGGGTATCTTCCCTGCCTGGGGTGGTTTGACCCGATTACCGCGTATTGCGGGCATGGATACCGCGATTGCGTGGATGACCATGGGCAAAAACTTTAAAGCGGCCGATGCACTGACTGCGCACGTGATCGATGGCATCGTCGAAGCAGAAAAAGCAGTGGAAATGGCAGAGCAGACTCTTGAGTCAGCGATCAAAGGTGAGCTTAACTGGCAGGCGCGTTTTGCAGAGAAACAGCAGCCGCTGCCAATGAGCCCTTATGAACTGTCGATGTCGATTAACGTCGCGCGTGGCATGGCAGCAAAAGTTGCGGGTAAACACTATCCAACCCCGGGGATCATCCTGTCATCGCTGGAAAAAGCCGCGAAGTTCAGCCGTGATGAGTCTCTGAGCCTTGAGCGCAGCGCTGTGTGTCAGTGTATTGAGACCGGTGTACCGGATGCGCTTGTATCCGTATTCCTGTCGGATATGGCGGTGAAGTCCAAAACCCGCTCTTTGGTTGGTGACAGTCAGTCCTGCCAGGAAGTCGGCGTCATTGGCGCGGGTATCATGGGTGGTGGTATTGCTTA
Organism: Vibrio sp. 9-16B-A1; assembly: GCF_056726165.1. NCBI lineage: Bacteria > Pseudomonadati > Pseudomonadota > Gammaproteobacteria > Vibrionales > Vibrionaceae > Vibrio > Vibrio sp. 9-16B-A1. Next base: position 167,831 of record NZ_JBSDZD010000011.1, on the reverse strand, counting down.
CGTCAGCGCCGATAAAGGCATGGACGTGATAATGAAAGACATACATAAACAGGGCCTGAGCCTGGGTCTGGACGAAGCGAACAAGCTCCTGACCAAACAGGTTGAGCGCGGCCGTAAGAAGCCGGGCCAGATGGGCGAGACGCTTAACCGCATCGTACCGACCTTGCACAACGAAACACTGCAAAACAATGATCTGATCATCGAAGCGGTAGTTGAAAACCCGAAAGTGAAAGAAGCCGTACTGAGTGAGCTGGAGCAAATCGCGCCAAACGCACTGCTGGCTTCTAACACCTCAACCCTGATGATCAGTGGTCTTGCGCAGGCACTGGAGCGGCCTGAACGTTTCTGCGGTATTCACTTCTTCAACCCGGTACACCGTATGCCGCTGGTGGAAGTGATTCGGGGTGAGCAAACCTCTGATGAAACCATCAGTCAGGCGGTGAAATACGTGGCGGATCTGGGTAAGACTCCGATTGTGGTCAACGACTGCGCCGGCTTCCTTGTAAACCGCTGTCTGACGCCATACTTCCTCGCGTTTAACCAGCTTGTTGTTGACGGCGGTGACATTGCCACTATCGATAAAGTGATGAGCAAAGGCTTTGGCTGGCCGATGGGCCCGGCACATCTTCTGGATGTGATTGGTCTGGATACCGCCGCGCACTGTATTGATGTGATGGATGAAGCATTCCCGGGTCGCCTGAGCAAACCGCAGACGAACCTTATCCAGAGCTTTGTTGACCAGGAACTGCTTGGCCAGAAATCAGGTCAGGGTTTCTATACTCATGTGCCGGATCGTCGTGGCCGCATTAAGCCTGCTGAGTATCCTGAGTCGCACAACCTGATCCGCTCGCTGGCTGAGCAGCCGGCAGAGTTCGATGCTGAGACCATCACCATGCGTATGATGCTGCCGATGATGTTCGAAGCAATTCGCTGTCTTGATGAAGGCATTGTGGCTTCTCCGGCAGAAGCGGATATTGCGATGATTTACGGTACCGGTTTCCCTCCGTTCCGTGGCGGTCTGTTCTGTTACATGGACAAGATTGGCGCAGAGAAGTTGCTTGAAATTGCCGAGCAGTACAAGCACCTGGGCGCACTGTATGAAGCACCAAAAGGTCTGCTTGAGCGCGCTCAAAGCGGCAAATCATTTTACTGAACAACAGGGGAACCAAGATGAAAAACGTAGTAATTGTTGATGCGATCCGTACCCCTATGGGACGTTCGAAAAACGGTGTATTCCGCCACACCCGTGCAGATGACCTGTCTGCACATCTGATGAAATCCATGTTTGAGCGCCAGCCAGCAGTGGATCCAAAACTGGTCGACGATGTGATTTGGGGCTGTGTTCAGCAGACCGAAGAGCAGGGCGCAAACCTGGCCAAAATAGCGGCTATCCAGGCAGGGCTTCCTGAGACGGTACCTGCGACCACAGTAAACCGCCTGTGTGGTTCATCCATGGACGCGTTGCACATTGCAGCCCGCGCCATCAAAGCTGAAGACGCAGAGATCGTACTGGTGGGGGGCGTTGAGCACATGGGGCACATCCCGATGACCAAGGGCATCAACCTTAACCCGTACAACCGGAATATGGCGCAGGCATCGGCCATGATGGGCCTGACTGCAGAAGCGCTGGGTAAGCTGCACAAAGTCAGCCGTGAAGATCAGGATGCACTGGGTGCACGCTCTCACCAGCTTGCGCACCAGGCTACGGTTGAAGGTCGTTTTGATAATGAAATCGTCCCGACCATGGGCCACGATGAAAACGGCCTGCCGACACTGGTTCGTCACGATGAAGTGATCCGCCCTGAAACCACGGCTGAGTCTCTTTCAACCCTGCGTCCGGTGTTTGACCCTGCGAACGGTACCGTGACAGCGGGCACCTCTTCGGCGCTGTCTGATGGTGCGTCGTGTCTGCTGGTAATGAGTGAAGACAAAGCCCGCGAGCTGGGCGTAACCCCACGTGCCCGTATCGTCTCTATGGCGTCAGCAGGTGTTCCGGCTGCCATCATGGGTTACGGCCCGGTTCCGGCGACCAACAAAGCGCTGGAGAAAGCGGGCCTGAACATCGGTCAAATCGACTTTGCCGAAGTAAACGAAGCGTTCGCCGCTCAGGCTATCCCTTGTCTGAAGGATCTGGGGCTGTGGGAGCAGCGCGATGACAAAGTGAACCTGCACGGCGGCGCGATTTCTCTGGGTCACCCGCTTGGCTGTTCGGGCGCGCGTATTGTTGGCACGCTGATCAACGTAATGGAACAACGCGGTGGCCAGTACGGCCTGGCCACCATGTGTATCGGTATGGGGCAGGGGATAGCCACCATCATCGAGAAAATCTGATAAATCCCTCTAAGTTCTGAACCTACCTTTGGCGGCTGTTTCCAGCCGCCCTTTTTTGTCCGTTGAATGGACAACCGGTATTTCAAACCATACCCTTGATATATTCATTCATGAGAGGGTTTTATCCTCATGCAAATCAGTTATGAACAGATTCGCGCATTTGTTGCAGTTGCCGATTGTGGCTCCTTCAGTGCCGCGGCCAAAAAGCTGGACAAGCACAGAACCACACTAGGGCAACTTATCGCACATCTGGAAATTGAAGCCAATATGACGCTGTTTGACCGCAGCGGCCGCTACCCGGTACTGACCGAAGACGGACGGGCGCTCTACCTGCAGGCGAAGAGCCTGGCTGAAACTACGCTGGCATTTGAGCAGCTTTGTGTCTCTCGGGAAAAAGGGGTGGAAAGTGAAATCACTGTGTACCACTCAGATTTTCTTCCGGTCGGATTTATTGCAGGGGTGATGAGTGGATTGAGAGAGATTTTTCCTTTTGTGCGGGTTCACTGGCTGCACCGCAGTCTGAGCGAAGCAAAGGAGGCGCTTCAGTCCGGCGAAGCAGACCTGGGTTTGTTGCTGGTACCCAATGGCGACTCGGTTACCGCGATGAACTTCAGTTATTTAATGAGTCTGCCATTTTGCATTTGCGCTAACCCTGACTTCATTCAAAGGCATCAGCTAACCAATCTGGACGCGTTAAAACGTACCCGCCAGCTAATTGCCGAAGACTTTTTTTATTCGGGTATCAGCAAAACGGTATCTGTTTCCAGCCAGACTGAGAGGATTGAGAATCTCAGCGTACTGACAAAGCTGCTGGAATGTGGGGAAGGCTGGGCAGTGTTACCGGTTCACGCAGCGCTTCCTGGCCTCAACAGTGGCATGCTTGAATCTGTCGATATTGCTGAGCTCAATACCTTACTGCGTTTCCCTGTATGCATCTGGCAGCCTGCCAGTCTGCCAGGGCCGGCTGCCACTGAACTGGTTCGTCTGTTCAAAGCCGAGTCTAAACAACACGAACTGCTAAGTGAGGGGATATCCCTCGGTAAGTGATTTAATCTGAAGCCGAATAACACGTACATTTCCGGTTGAACCCTACGAACTGGAGAATAAACGTGAAAATCAAAACTCTGGCTTTAGCAATTATCATGAGCAGCGCAGTGACCGCGACGGCTCAGGCCTGTACCTCTGTTGCCTGGAATACCGATCTGGGCACTTTTACTTCCCGGACTAACGACTGGGTAGAGTCAACAAATCCTATGCTGGGGAACATCAACAAAGGCGAGATGCGCTCGATTCAGGGCACCGGCGAGGGGGCACTCTACCAGGTGAAATACGACATTGTGGCGGTAATGGCTTATGGCGAGCTGGTGCATGATGGAGTGAACAGCGAAGGGCTGCAGGTAAATACCCTTTACTATGAGCCAATGACGATGGAGCCGGTAAGCTCAGCCTCTCAGGTAACCCAGTTTACTTTCGGTGAGTATGTTCTGGCTAACTATGCGACGGTGGCAGAAGCCGTTAAAGCCATCCCTGAGCTTGACTATGCCAGCCTGAAAATGGACGGAATGCCTATGGAGATCAAGCTGCACTGGTCGATAACTGACAAGAGCGGCGACCGGGCAGTCATCGAGCTGGATGAAGACAAGCTGCGTATCTATCAGGGTGAAGAAGCCATGGTGATGACCAACCAGCCGTCAATGCAGGTTCATATCGATAATAAGCGCGACCTGGAGCCCAGGTGGACCGGTTCTGACATGCATACAGATTACGGTTCAAACGGCAACAGTAACGCTGAAAGCCGCTTCATTCACGCCAGTTACTTTAAAAGCAAGCTGACAGAGCCAACCAGCGTTCAGAACGGAATGATGAAGCTCTCCGGCGTGCCTTTCCGTGTACCGGCTGATGCGCCGTACAAAGACTTTGGAAGAGGCATGTCCGGCTACGCGACGGAATGGACCCTGACCCAAAGCCTGGAAACCGGTGACAGTGTGTTCGAGTACAACTTTGGTGACAACTGGAACACCGTACGCTTCAATGTGTACGAGATGATGGGCAAGTCGTTCCGTATTCCGCTGGCTACTGGCAATATGGCCGGGCTGTAGTTTTCCCCGCCTGCTGAAAGAAAAGGGGCACATATCCTGTCTGTTGATTAGATAGCCTGCAGACAAGGACCCAAGCATGCGCCCCTGTTTTCCTTCTACTCCCCATTCTGATGTCAGCGACAGCCCGGTAAAGGAATGGCTCGCTGAATACCATGAAATGCCCATTCTGTTCCGGCCTGACCACGCGCTCGCGCTTTCACGGCTGTTGCCCCTGCTGATTTGTGGTGAACAGTCTTCCCAATGGGTGTTCTATAACGAAGGTCAGCGCCTTTCATCTGAAGAAAAAGAAGAGAGTCAGGCGGCGTTTCTCCGTATTGTTTCTGATGAGCAGCATCATGAAATCGCATTGAAAGCGATAACAGAACAACTTCCCAGACCCTTTGATCTGAACTCACTGCGCCGCCGCAGCCAGCATTTTTATACCCGCCTTGGCAGACAGGAGACACTGGCTGAGCATTTTGCCCTGGTAGCCTGTCTGGACGGGCTGGTGTGCAGAATAATGAAGGCGATGGAGCGAAGTGACCTCGGGGACAAGCATCCATTTACCCTTCTGTGCCGGGCGATCAAAAAGGATGAAGCCCGCCATGTTTCCATTGCCCGAAAGCACGCTCTGGCGCTGGGGTTTGATGCGCAAAAATGGCCTGCACATCAGCAGCAGATGACGGAAAACCTCAGGGAGATGATGGAACCCGAAGCTCAGGCATTTGCTACATTAGGAGTAAAGCTTGAAGCCATCTTCAGGGACAAAAGGAGTGACGATGACGACTTTTCTTAATACCCGGGTAAAGGTACTGGCCAGTCATTATCAGCTGCCGGAGGCGGCTTACAGCACGGAAGATATGCTGGTTATTCTGGAGAAGCTCTCGGGCTCCCGTTATGCCAGAGCTGCCAGGCGTATAGCCTCTCACATCGGAATAGAGCATCGTCATCTGTGCCGGGATATGACTCTGGCCGTAAGCGCCCCATCACCAACCAACTCAGAGCTGGTGGCAGAGGCTGTGTCTCACTGCCTGAATGAAGCTAACCTTCAGCCGGATGAGCTCGATTACCTGATTGGACACACCAGCACGCCTGATACCCAGGTCCCGCCTGGTATTGCCTGGGTGGCTGACAGGCTTGATTATCATGGCCTGTATCTCGAACTTCGTCAGGCCTGCACCGGATTTGCGTCCGGCCTGCAAATGGCCCTGCCCAGAATAGAAAGCCGCCATAAACCAGTGATGATCACCGGCAGTGAAACCGGCTCCGTTTACTTTGACCACGCGCCGGAGTTTCTGGATCAGTCTCAGCTGGTTAACTATCTGCAAATGGGGGATGGGGCAGGCGCTGTCCTGCTCGGCCCGGATACCGGTGAGGCGCGGGGAGTCATCAGTGATGCGTATATGGGCCAGATTGGCGTTGGTAAATCTCCGGGTCTGCTGCTCGATGGTGGTTCAGCCAGCGTATACACCCAGCCAGGCCGCGCCCGTTTTCATCATGATGCGGCAATGGTGAAAAAGCAGGGAGAGGCACTGTTCCATACCGCGATAGAAGCGCTCGCCCATCGTGGATTGTATCTGGAGGATTTCGATTACATCATCCCCCACCAAGCCAGCGGCCATATCGATACGCACTTTTCCCAGGCTACCGGTATTCCGAAACAGAAAATCATCAATGATGCCCGTGAACTGGGTAACCTGGGCTCGGCTGCTATCTGGGTGAGTTTCGCCCGCCTGCGGGAAAGTGGCGTTCTTAACCCGGGCGACAGGGTATTGGTGATCGGAGCGGAATCGACCAAATATATGTATGGTGGGTTTGTGTATACGCACTGACTCTTGTTCAGCTGATTTTGTTGTCAGCCCTTCAAAGCTATGCAGAACAGTAAATTCATCAATGAGTTGTGATGGGCAGATGGCTTAAATCCCACAGCCTCACTTATCATCCTGAGTCGGCTGACCACTTCAGCCTTAATTGATCTGCATTGGCGCGAGGTCTCTTTTTTCATGGCTCCTCCTGAGCCAACCCGGGCCAGGCGCTATACTGTTGGCACAGCTTAAGTGGTGGAGTAACCATGACAGATCAAATCAAAGAAAAACTGATTTATCAGCAGCAGGAGCATGACCTGGAGGAGTGCCCCTTCTTTCTCAAAGATGATGGCCGCGTGCGTCAGGTCAGCGGTGATGAGTTTGAAGACCCAAGCGGCTGGCTGCTCTCGACTGCGTGCTGGCGTCAGTATCAATCCTGGTGGGAGATAAAAGACGGCCGGTTATTTCTCAATCGCATAGACGGGCGATACAAACTGGTGGGTGACGAGCCGATATTTGCCGACTGGTTTACTGGTGAGCTGTCTATTCCAGCGGGTGAACTGCTTGATGCTAATTTTTGTGATGGCTTTTTCCTTGAATATTCACATCAACGCAGTTTTGGAATTGAAAAGGGCGTTGTGGTGCGTGATGTTTTAACAGAAACGACCGGGCACCTTTAATCAATCACGCGATTGACATTGAAAAGCCCTGGATAAACAGGCGGTGGTGAACGGTGATATGGAACGTTTGCGTCAGGCATCAACGGCAATGTGTTTGGTTCAGATGCAGTTATTGATGAAGGCGCGATAAAGTGGCAGTTTATGATTTCTGAAGTTTGTCTTTCTTTATTGGTTCATCATATTGTATTTGATTAGTGATTTTTTGTTCTTTCTACGCCGCTTTGTTATTCGATTTTATTTCTTTGCTTTCTTTTTTATGATTGATTAAGTCCGGTTTCTGAAAGTGTTTAAAAAATAGTTAATGAGGCTGGCTCTATAACCGATTGATGTGGTTGTAGATTGTTGGCTTTTCTTTTAGGTTTGTTGCATTGCCCTTTAGTTATTATATGAAATTTCCAAATATTTCATTATATGTTAATAAGCGTAGGTTTGTGTGTGGTTTGTCCGGTTTTAATGGCTGGTTTTATTCTTTGCTTTTGTTATCGGCTCAGTTAAATAAAATCGAACATTGTGTTTTTTACTGGTTGTAACTGGTTTTATTTGAGTTAAATTCAATGATTATTTGGTTTTGATTGCGCATTGGGTCTTTATAAAATCCCCACTATCAATTATAACTGTCGGATTATTTTGGTGACTAATATGCACATCTGGTGCGTTTTTTTGTTGCTTATATTTTGCGGGAATAGAGATGTTTGATTTTAAGAATATGCGAGTCAGAACCAAGCTGTTTTCAGGCTTTGGAACCGTAATACTGCTGGCGATGCTGGTTGCTGCCAACGGGATCTACAGCGGACAAAAACTGAGCCATTCAGTAGATATAGCCGATGATGTTAACCGTATGGTTAAGCTGATAAAAGAAGCCCGGATTAACGAAAAAAACTATATTATCCGGCAAACCGAGAGCTCGGTTACGTCTTTGAACAGCACAGTAGATGAGCTGATCAGCCTGGCAAAGCATACTCAGAAAGACATGCAGGATCCTGTCTCAGTCTCAGCTTTGGCTGAGATCATTGGAGCGACGGCTGAATACAAGAATGAATTTCAGACCGTAATTTCGGTCAGACGTCAACTGTCTGCATTGACTCTGAACATGCGTGAGAAAGCTGTGGAAGTGGAAGAGATGCTGGTTAAATCACGACAAAAAAAAGTAGCAGAATATGACTCACTTTTGCGTAGTGGTGCCGATTACGACATGGTTAACAATGCGGTCAACATCGTTATTGATGAAGCCGATATGATCCGCTGGATGCTGGAAGCGCGCCAGGCCGAGAAAAACTATATCATCTCTGGCGACAGGAAGTATGTCAGTGAGGTCGCCGGAGTTATTGAAAAAGTCCATAACAGTCTGAACTCGATGAAAAACAATAACGTAACATACGATGAACTCCAACAGTTCAGCAAGATATCTCTTGCTCTGACAGGCTATAAACGTGCTTTCGATAGCTATATCAGTCAGGAAATCAGATTTGATGCGGCTATTCAGAACATGTTGACACAGGCCCGGAATGCAGAAGATCTGATGAACCAGGCTCGTGAGGCAGAAAAAGCGGCCCTGAGTAAGGTGATGAGTGATGCTCAGTGGATCAGCAGCGTTCTGGCATTTCTGGCGATTGGTATTGGCTTGTCAGTCAGCCTGCTTATTATTCGTCAGATCATGGCTCCTCTGCAGCAGGCGGTTGGTATTACCAGGAAAGTTGCTGAGGGTGACTTAACGGTTGAAGTGAAAACAGACCGAAGCGATGAATTTGGTGAGTTGCTTCAGGCGATGGCGATCATGACCTCCTCTCTGCGTAATGTCCTTATGGAACTGACCAGCAGTATCAGCCAAATCACAACCGCGTCAGAAGAGTTATCGAGCGTCACCCTGCAAACCAGCCAGGGCGTGCAGACGCAGCGCGGTGACATTGAGCAGATCGCTGCTGCGATCACAGAGATGTCAGCTTCGACAAGCGAAGTCGCAGCACGTGCCCATGAAACCTCAGAAGCTGTTAAACAGTCTCATCAGGCTGCGCAACAATCCAATCAACTGGTGGAAGATACGGTTGCGGGAATGCACCAGCTGGAAGAGCGTACTGAGCACTCAGTGCAGGTAATTCAGCAGGTACGTAATCACAGCGAAGATATTGCAACAGTACTGGATGTGATCAAAAACATCGCTGATCAGACCAACCTGCTTGCACTGAATGCCGCGATTGAAGCGGCGCGCGCCGGTGAGTTTGGCCGTGGTTTTGCTGTTGTAGCAGATGAAGTTCGCGCCCTGGCACAGAAAACGCAGTCTTCAACTACTGAAATTGAAACCATGATTCTCAATCTTAAAGAAGGGGCTGTCACCGCAGTGGATGAAATGCACGCAAGCCAGACGATGGTTACAGATATGGTCGGCAGAGCAGACAAGGTTGACCAGGCGCTGGCGCTAATACTGAGAGAGCTCGAAAACATCAGTGATATGAGCATGCAGATCGCAACCGCTTCTCAGCAACAGAGCAGTGCTTCAGTGGAAGTTGATCACGGCGTCAATGCGGTGAAAGAGGTGGCTGATCAGACTGCTGTCGCATCAGAGCATACCTCTGGTTCCAGTGAAGAGCTGGCTCGTCTGGCAGAAAACCTTCAGGCGATGGTGCAACGTTTTAAGGTCGCGTAGTTTCACCAGTAAGCGCTGTCCGGGCCTGTTGGTTTGATGTTTATATGAGCAGCTGAACGGTTGCGTGTACGGTAACCCTTGTAGGGCTTCGCAGTTGGCGGTATGTATAGTGGAGTTTGCTGCTACAACTTCCAAAAGGAATCAGGTATGAACCCACTATTCAAACAACAATGCTACTTACTGGGTGAATGGCGAAGCGCGCCGGATACGATGACTATTACCAACCCGCTCAACGATGAGGTGATAGGCACAGTTCCGAACATGGGCGCCGGTGAAACCCGCGAAGTTATCGCAGGTGCTGAACAGGCGTTTAAGAGTTTTAAAAAACTCACGGCACAGGAGCGGGCTAATCTGCTGCGCCGCTGGTATGAGCTTATTGTAGCGCATACCGATGAGCTGGCCGCCATCATGACCACTGAGCAGGGTAAATCCTTTACCGAAGCCAAAGGTGAGGTCACTTACGCGGCCAGCTTTATTGAGTGGTTTGCTGAAGAAGCCCGCCGCACGTATGGCGATGTGATCCCAAGCCACAAGCCGGATGCACGTATTCTGGTGACCAAAGAGCCGATCGGCGTGGTAGCGGCGATTACACCGTGGAACTTCCCGGCTGCGATGATCACGCGTAAATGTGGCCCTGCGTTTGCAGCGGGTTGCCCGGTTATTCTCAAACCGGCTCCTGATACACCATTTACCGCGCTGGCGCTGGCGGCACTGGCCGAGCAGGCGGGTTTCCCGAAAGGTGTATTTAACGTCATTACCGGTGACGCGGTCGCGATCGGCGGAGAGCTTACGGCCAGTAAAGCGGTGCGCAAGGTCTCTTTTACCGGTTCAACCAATGTAGGCAAGATCCTGATGCGCCAGTCTGCAGACAGCATCAAAAAGCTCTCTCTTGAACTGGGTGGCAACGCGCCGTTTATCGTTTTTGATGACGCGGATATCGACGCAGCGGTAGAGGGGGCGATGATCGCCAAGTTCCGTAATGCGGGCCAGACCTGCGTATGTGCTAACCGCCTTTATATCCAGCGCGGAGTGTATGACGAGTTCTGCGAGAAGCTGGTGGCAAAAGTTTCTGCCCTGAAAGTGGGGGATGGCTTTGCGCCGGAAACCAACATCGGGCCTCTGATCAACGATGCGGCTGTCGCTAAGGTGGCCCAGCACGTGGAAGACGCCACAGCGAAAGGCGCGACAGTCGAATGCGGCGCACTGCCGGAGCCGGGCAGCCGTCTGGTTCAGCCTTTCGTGCTGAGCGGAATGACCGATGACATGCAGGTAGCGGTTGAGGAGACTTTTGGTCCGTTAGCCCCGCTGTTTGTTTTCGATGAGGAAGATGAGGTTATCGAACGCGCCAACGATACCGAGTTCGGCCTGGCGGCTTACCTGTACACCCGTTCACTGGCAAGAGCCTGGAAGGTCGGTGAAGCGCTGGAAACCGGGATTGTCGGGATTAATGAAGGGCTTATCTCTACCACGGTAGCGCCGTTTGGCGGCGTAAAAGAGTCCGGACTGGGGCGCGAGGGTTCGCACCTTGGTATGGATGATTTTATGGAGTGCAAATACATGTTGATGGGCGGGTTGTAAGCACCTGATTTATTTTTCAGTTCGTATTTTTGTTGCGGCATGCAGGCGAAAATATAGCCACTATACTTATAGTGTCTTCTATCACCGGAGGTTTGCAATGGAACTGAAAAATGAACGTGGCGAAATCGCCAGACTGGCAGACAACCTGACTCTTAAAGAGCTGGTCGATATGGGCTTCTCCGTGGACATTTGCGATGAGTCTTATGATCCTAAAGAGCATTGGGAAGTGAAAGGCGAAAAAAAAGGCCAGGGGGAATTTCCTGAAAACTAAGTCGTTTTAAATCAGGTCGCTATTATGAGAGAGGTCAGCATGGTTGCTGGCCTTTTTTGTGTCTGTCGCACATTTCTTTGCATTAGTGAAAAAGATGTTAATGGCTATGAATTATCTCACATTTTTTTTACGGATTATGGACCATGCTAGAAATACTGGTTCGTGGTGTGCGGTTCTCGGTTCGCGGGTTCCGGATACTTAACAGAGGATACCATTTGCTTAAACTGATCCGAAAAATGACCTGGAAGACGGGGTGGCGGGTAACCGCCAACTCAGAGTGACCTGCGTTTCTCATCTTCCTGTTATGAAAGGAGTCAGTTATGCCTATCAACAAAATCCGAAATATTGTTCTGTCCGGTCAGAGCGGTACCGGTAAGACAACGCTCATTGAGCGTATGCTGTTTGAATCTAACACCACCACCTCGCTCGGAAGTGTAGAGCAGGGCAACACAGTCACCGATTTCGATCCTCAGTCCATTCAGTATAACCACAGTATTGAAGCCACCCCGGCGGCGCTTGCCTGGGATAAAAAACGCCTTAATGTAATTGATACCCCGGGGCTGTCCGAGCTGATGGGGCGTACTTTCAGTGTCTACCCGGCAGCAGAAACGGCGGCGCTGGTTCTTGATGCTAACAGCGGAATTTCTCAGCTCTCTGACCGCCTGTATGCGTTTGCCAATGAGCAGCAGAAGTGTCAGATGATCATCGTGAACAAGATTGACCTTAACCCGGGCAAGATTCAGGCTCTGATGGCAGAGATCAGTGAGCACTTTGGTGACGCCTGTCTGCCGCTCAACCTGCCATCACCAGACGGCTCGGCAGTGGTCGATTGTTACTTTGAGCCTCAATATGATGAAGCCACCCTGTTCTCTGACGTGACTTCTGCTCATGAACAGCTGGTGGACCAGGTCATCGAGGTCGATGAAGAGCTGATGGAGCTTTACCTGGAGCAGGGCTCTGAGTTGTCTCCCAAGCAACTGCATGACCCGTTTGAAGAAGCACTTCGCACCGGGCACGTTGTTCCGGTCTGCTTTGTGTCCGCAGAGACGGGCGCAGGTGTTGAACTGTTACTGCGCACGTTTGCTGAGATCATGCCGTTGCCGTTTGAAGGCAATCCACCCCTGCTGGAGAAAGATGGCAAACAAATCCGGGTGGACTGTGAAACTCTGGAGCATACGGTAGCTCATGTGTACAAAGTCAGTGTCGACCCGTATATGGGCAAGCTGGCTTATATTCGCGTCTTCCAGGGCGAAATTAATGCGGGCAGTCAGCTTTATATTGGTGAGAACAACAAAGCGTTTAAAGTTGGCCACCTGTATCAGTTGCAGGGTAAAGAACGTATCGAGATTTCCAGCGCAAAAGCCGGTGATCTCTGCGTACTGGCAAAAGTTGATGACCTGGAGTTTGACTCAGTACTGCACGATTCGCACGATGAAGACGGGGTGAAAATGCACACCCTGGATCTGCAACCGTCGATGTACAGCCTGACTATCCGGCCGAAAAAACGGGGTGATGAGCAGAAGCTGTCTGAAGTTCTCAACCGGATCGCGGCAGAAGATCCGTCTCTTCGGGTGGAGCACCGCACCAGAACCAATGAAACCCTTCTCAGTGGTCAGGGTGAGTTCCACCTTAAGGTTGCCCTTGAGAAAATGGAGAATGTGTTCCAGCTCAGCGTAGATACCGATCAGCCAAGCGTGGAATATTTTGAAACCATCACCAAACCGGCCGAGGCTCAGTATCGCCACAAGAAACAGAGTGGCGGTGCCGGCCAGTTTGGTGAGGTTCACCTGAAAGTGCGTCCGCTTGAGCGTGGCGCCGGCTTTAAGTTCGTCAATAAAGTGGTGGGCGGTGCGATCCCGACTGCACTTATCTCGGCGGTAGAGAAAGGCATCGTCCAGGCACTGGAAGAGGGCGCAATTTCAGGTAACCCGCTTAAGGATCTTGAAGTAACGGTCTTTGACGGCAAGTACCACAGCGTGGATTCCAAAGAGATCGCGTTTGTGATCGCTGGTAAGAAAGCCTTTCTTGAAGCGGTGAACGAAGCCGGGCCAATTGTGCTTGAACCTATCGTGCAGATGGAATTGCATATTCCAACTGAGGCAGTAGGGGATGTGACCGGCGATTTGTCTGCCAACCGCGGCCTGATCGAAGGTACTCATCCGGAGTCAAACAGCTTTACCATGCTTAAAGCCAAGTCTCCGGTCAACGAGCTTCAGGACTACGCCCGCCGCCTGCGCGCCCTGACCGGCGGTGAAGGCAGCTTCAGCATGGCGCTGAGTCACTACGAGCCTGCGCCTCCTGCGGTGCAGAAGCGTGTTTGTCAGGAGGGAGTAGAGTAAAGCCCTGAAGCAGAACGAATCAGCCCCCGAAACCGGGGGCTTTTTTATGTGTTGAACTGATTACAGGTATTCAGCCAGCCACTCCAGCTGCACTTTCACCACAGATTCAAATTTCTCACCCTGGTAAACCTCGTAGTGGGTTGCTCCAGGCTCAACATGCAGTTTCTTGGGCTCTGCTGCGTTATCGAACAGGCGCTGAGATTCGCTCAGTGGGTTAACACCATCGTTTTCTGCCGCTACGATCAGCAGAGGCTGGGTCATTTTCGCCAGCGCATTAACCGGTTTGTGCTGCATGGTTTCCCAAACAGTCAGGAACGGGATTTTGATGCTCAGCGCCGGGAAGTCGTCTTTAAAGCTGTTAAAGAAGTCGACGGATTGCTCATCACTCAGAACTTTGGCGATAGGTACCATCATCTCTTTACCGGTTTTCGCTTTCTTATCGCGCATGCGCTCCAGGGTAGAGACAAACTTCTCTTTCTCTTCAGCAGACATTTCACCGGTAATCACGTTCTCGCCGTCAGCAAAAGTCAGCTGAGCCAGCACACATTTGACGGAGTCGTTTTCGCTCGCTGCGATGATCGCGTTAGCGCCACCAAATGAACTGCCCCACAGAGCGATACGGTCTGAGTCGATCTCCGGCTGCTGTTTTGCCCACTCAATTGCGGCGTGGATGTCTTCGATCTGCATGGCCGGTACCAGGCGGCCCTGCTCGCCTTCACTCTCACCAAAGCCACGGTAGTCAAAAGTCAGTGCAGCGTAACCTTCAGCGGCAAAGCGTTCAGCAAACGCCGGAAGCAGCAGCTCTTTAACACCGCAGAAACCATGACAAAGCAGTACCAGCGGAAGTGGACCCTGAGTTTTTTCCGGCAGGTACAGGTTTCCTTTAACTGAAAGCGAACATGAAGAAAAGCTAATGGAATTAATCATTTGTAATTGCTCTTGTTTTGTTGAACCGGAGGTTATACCGCATTTTTGTCTGTTAACTAGTCTGACCATTGCTGCAAAAAAACCGTTTCATTACTGTATCTGTTTCAGTAAAATCCGGCCTGTTTCTCATTTTTTGCTTGGATGTCGTTATGTATAAACTCATTGCCCTCGATATGGATGGCACGCTTCTTCACTCAGATAAAACCCTTTCTCAGCGTAACAAAGACGCGATTGATGCCGCGCGCGCTAAAGGTGTGAAAGTGGTGCTGGTTTCCGGCCGCCCGACTCCGGGTATGCAGCCTTACCTGGAACAGCTGGGAATGACAGATGAAGATGATCTGGTATTGAGCTATAACGCATCAGTGGTGCAGAAAGTGAAAAGCGGTGAAGTGGTTCGCAGCCGTATTCTGACCGGTGCTGATGCGAAAAACCTGGCCGGTGTGGCGCGTGACCTGAACGTACACATTCACGCTTTCAGCCAGTCCCAGGGGCTGATCACACCAAAGAACAGCACCTACACTCAGCTGGAAAGTGACATTAACCGTATGCCGGTAACCACAATGGACTTTACTGAACTGGCTGACGAAGAGCCGGTGATGAAGGTGATGATGATTGATGAGCCGGAAATTCTGAGCGAAGCGATTGGCAACATGCCGGATTACGTGACAGAAAAGTACACTGTAGTACAGAGCGCTCCGTACTTCCTGGAGTTTATGCGCCTTGGCAGTCATAAAGGTTCTGGTGTCGCTATGCTGGCTGAAATGATGGGCATCGATGCTTCTGAAGTGATTTGCATGGGTGATGCAGGTAACGACAAGCACATGCTGGAATACGCCGGTATGGGCATTGCGATGGGTAATGCGACTGATGAAATCAAAGCGGTAGCCAACTACATCACCGACAGCAATGATCAGGACGGCGTTGCGACGGCGATTGAGAAGTTTGTGCTGTCAGCGTAATGTCTGACTGACAAAGATGATGAAGCCGGGCAAATGCCCGGCTTCGTTTTATCAGCTGGTCTGGATTCGGGCCGGGCGGAGCCTGCGTATAACGCTGCTGCCCAGGTTCTTAATATCCTGCAGCATCAGGTACAGGCAGGGTACCAGTACGAGGGTGAGCAGGGTGGCGTAGAGCACCGCAAAGCCAAGACCTACCGCCATTGGGATCACGAATTTCGCCTGAAGGCTGGTTTCGAACATGATCGGCAGTACCCCCACAAAGGTAGTGATGGAAGTCAGGGTAATGGCCCGGAACCGGGCACAGCCAGCTTCGACTACGGCTTCTTTGATGTCAGCACCCCTGCGGCGGGCACCATTGACGTAATCGGTCATCACCAGCGAGTCATTGATAACCACACCAGCTGCTGCAATCAGGCCGAAGGTCGACATCATACTCAGGTCCAGGCCAAACAGCATGTGTCCCCAAATCGCCCCGGTCAGGGAGAAGGGGATCACCGACATGATGATCAGCGGCTGACTGTAACTGCGCAGTGGCACCGCAAGCAGAATGTAGACGATAAGCATACCGGCGGCGAAGAACATGATCTGCTCCTGACGCTGTTGCTGCTGCTCTTCAATCGTACCGCCGAGCTCGGTTTTGATCTGCGGGTACTTCTCTTTCAGCTCCGGCAGCAGCGTCTGCTCAATCCGCGCTACCACTTTATCCGGTTCAATAGTCTGCTCGTCAATGGAACCATAAACGTACACGGTACGATAGCCCCCTTCACGACGGATTTCGTTGATGCCTGGTTTTTGGATGATTTCCACTACATCGCCCAGCATCACCTGAGAGCCGGATGGGGTAGTGATCAGGGTGTGACGCAGTGATGCCATTGCTTCCCGGGTCAGTTTCGGATAGCGCACCATGACTTTGATTTCCTCGCCGTCACGAATGATACGCTGGGCCTCACCACCGTAGAAGCTGCCGCCGACCTGGCTGGCCACCGTTGCCAGATCCAGTCCCATATCGTAGGCGACCGGAGCCAGTTTCAGCTGCACTTCCCGGCTGCCGGTATCAATCGAGGAGCTGATATCGAACAGGCCATTTTGCTGCTGAAGCTGAGAGATGAAATAGCGCCCGGCTTCATTGAGCACGTCGAGATCCGGCCCGTAGAGCAGGTAACCGAACTCATCGTTTTTGCCGCCGCCGGTCACATCATCAATGATGGTCAGGGATTTCAGGCCGGGCAGGGCTGGCATGGCTTCACGCCAGCGCCTGGACAGCTCGAAGGTGTTGTAAGGACGAGCCTCTTCATCCACCAGTGGTGCGAACAACTGGCCTTTGGTCCGGCCCATGTTCATGGTCATCAGATCGCGGACCATCGGAGCGGAGTACTCTTCGAGCGTTTCTGCTTCGACCTGTTTTACCACCTGTTCAATTTTAAGCAGGGTATCGATGGTCTGCTGGTCAGAGACGTTACTGTTCATCTCAAAAGTTATGGCAGGAAAATCGTGTGGCACTTTAGGGTTGGGCACCATGCGCACAAAACCGGCCAGAACCATGGCGATGCTTATCATCAGCAGGCCAATGAACAGGGCGAATACACTCCAGCGCCAGTATGTACATTTTTCGATAAATCCCCGATAGCTGTGATTCACAAAGCGGAAGAAGCGGGTGTTGAACCGCGCCCGCCAGCTGCCGGGTTTGATAGGGGTAAAGTGGGTGTGCGCCAGGTGAGCAGGCAGAATGAGTTTGGACTCGATCAGGCTGAACACCAGACACAGAATAACCACGACAGCGATGCCGAAGAAGAACGCCTTTTCCGGCCCGGTGGAGAACACAAACGGGGCAAATACCGCGATGGTGGTCAGTACGCCGAACGTGGCTGGCGTTGCGACTTTTTGGACGCCGGTGACCACGTTACGCACCCCACCGCCGTGCCTTTCTATCTCGGTCCAGGCACTTTCTCCCATTACAATGGCGTCATCAACCACGATGCCCAGTACCATGATAAACGCGAACAGGGAGATAATGTTCAGGCTGATGCCAAACAGCGGCATCATCATCACTGCGCCAAGGAAGCAGACCGGCAGGCCAACCATTACCCACATCGCGAGCTTAAAGCGCAGGAAGATCCCCAGCATCAGCGCTACCAGAACCGAGCCCTGCAGCAGGTTGGTCAGCATCATATCCAGACGGGCATTGAGGTAGTGAGTCATGTCCATCAGGGTTTCCAGCTTAATGCCGTGGGGCAGGGTCTGGTTTCGCGCTTCGATATACTGATGAACAGTTTTGGCTACCGGCACCATGTTCTGGGTTTTGGTCGCTTTAACTGACAGGTACATCGCGTTATTGCCGGAGTACTTAAAGTAACGCTCACCTTCAGTAAAGCCATCTTTGATGGTAGCGATGTCTTTAAGCAGCACTTTGGAGCCGTTAGCGCCCAGCTTCACCGGGATCTGGCGGAACTCCTCGCCGTCATAATACTGGTTTTCAATCCGCACCGAGATGATGCCGCTGGCAGTACGGATCTGACCGGCGGAGAAGTTAGCGGAATAGCGTTGCACTGCCTGGGATACCTGACTCAGCGTCAGGCCGTAGGTGCGCAGATCATCCGGGTGGATCTCAATCGCGATTTCATCGCTGGGGGCACTGAGCTCAACCAGGGAGACATTGCTCAGCTGCAGCAGCTCTTTCTCAATCTTTTTCGCCAGCGGTTTGAGTTCGGTCAGCGGCCGGTCTCCGGTCAGCACCATGCCAATCACGTCCTGACGCCATTCTATCTGGCGGACTTTGATCGGCTCCATCGCTGCCGGGAAGCTGGCAATGCCATCGACCCGCTGTTTGACTTTATCCAGCACATTCTGCAGGTCAGCTTTGGTGTCGATCTCCAGCGATATTTCGCCTCCGCCCCGGTAGGCGGTGGACACGGCTTTCTTGATCTCGGTGATGTCTTTGATGTTCTCTTCAACCTTGATCAGAATACTCTGCTCAATCTCCTGAGCGGATACCCCGGGATAGGTTGCTGAGACCTGAATGTAGTTGATCTCAAAATTCGGGAACATCTGGCGCTGAATCAGCGCGTAGCTGATGATCCCCATGATGATGATAAAAAACATCAGCAGGTTGGCTGCCACTGAGTTGTTGGCAAACCAGGCGATAGGGCCCCGCTGAGGCTGGTTTTGCTCCCTCATAGCGCGTCACCTGTTTCAGTTTTTTCTGCCTGTTCAGACTCGCTGATCAGTTCGACTTTCATGCCCGGCTGCGGGTATTCAGGCACGGTTGTGACCAGCATGTCACCCTCGCTGAGACCTTCGCTGATGTAGAAGTAACGGCCTTCTTCACGGGCAATGGTCACCGGTACAACTTTAAGCGTATTGTCCGGGTTCATAAGCCATACGCGGTTGTTTTTCACCAGTTCCTGAGGCAGGCGGAACACCTGTTTCAATGTGGTTCCGTGGAAGCGTACTTCCAGGTAAGAGCCGAAATGCATTGATGGCTGTGCGCTGTCCAGACCATAAGGGTCTTTAATGCGGGCGACCAGGTTCACCATCCGGGTGGCGCTGTCTACGATACCGAGATCGCGTTCAATATGGGCTTCACGGCTCAGAGAGCGGGTGCTGCGCTGAGTCACCATTGCCGGAACGCCTTTGACATTTTGTGGCAGGAAGCGGCTGTCGAAGCCGGCGATAGGGAACATCACTTCGGCACTTTCAATATTGTTCAGGCGGGCCACCTCGGCACCGGCAGTGACAAACTGGCCCTGACCCAAATCGCGGGAAATCACCAGCGCGTCGTACGGTGCGATGATGTTGCAGTTATCCAGATCGCGTTTGGCGCGTTTAAGTGCCGCCTGGGCAGACTTCAGCTGTGCCTGGGCGCTGAGCAGCTGGGGTTTTCTCAGGTACAGGTCGGTGACCTGGTCTTTGTTCAGGCTGCGGGCCTGACGTTCGGCGACTTTGGCGCGGGCGCGTTCTTCAATCAGCGCCGCTTCTGCCTGGGCCACCGCGGCCTGAGCCTGAAGCACCGCCGCTTCGTAGTTATCGGACTCTACAGAAAACAGCACCTCCCCACGCTTTACGATGCCGCCCGGAACAAAGTTGGGATGCCAGGCTTTGACTTCGCCTGAAACCTGAGCTGCGACTGAGGTGGTCTCCAGTGGTTTGAGCTCACCGTAGCTGGTGATGATCACCTGATGGTCAGCGGCGCTGAGTGGCGCAGCATTGATTTTGGGCGTGCTACTGACCGGCTTGGTGGCTTCGGTTTCCGGTCCATTTGCCTTCACGGTGTAAAAGCCAAATCCGGCCACAATCAGAATGGCGAATGGAGCCAGCCAGCGGAGAATACGAGTCTTCATCTGTGAGTCCCTGAATATATGATGACGGGCTCCATTCTAGGGTAAATATAATTGATATTCCTGACATTTCTTGCTGTTTTGCTGTCAGACTCATTTTCGCGACAAAGATATTAATGACATGCGTCTGAACGGTAAAATATTGGTAAAAATGTCGCTGGGTACTTATCAATCTGTGAATAATGAGTAAGATGAACCTTTGCTTTCTGCAAACGTTTTTATTCGCTCTGGAACGGATTATGACAACTCAATTTTTTATGCGGATGACTAATGTCATTCAGGATTACGCATGGGGCAGTGTGGATTCCATTTCCCGTCTTTTTGGTATCACTAACCCGGAAAACAAACCACAGGCAGAGATCTGGATGGGCGCACACCCGAATGGTTGCTCTCAGGCTCTGACCTCAAAAGGGTTGGTCCGTCTCGACCAACTGATTGAATCTCACCCTCTGGTATTGGGTGAAGGCGTTGGTGACAAGTTTGGCGGCCTGCCTTATCTGTTCAAGGTACTGGCGGCTGAAAAGGCGCTTTCCATTCAGGTTCACCCGAGCAAACAGCAGGCGGAAGCCGGCTTTGCCCGTGAAGAAGAGCAGGGTGTTCCGCTTTCTGCTGGTCACCGTAATTACAAAGATCCTAATCACAAACCAGAACTGGTTTACGCGCTGACGCCGTATCAGGCCATGAATGGTTTCCGTTCTTATGCTGAAATTCTGGATAACTTCCAGTCTCTGGATATCGCAGAGCTGGACAGCATGATCGAGGAATTTGCCATCAACCAGAACGCTCAGGGGCTGGAGACTTTCTTTGTTTCCCTGCTCAAACTTTCCGGCATTGATAAAGACTCAGCGCTGGAGCAGCTGCTGGCGTATGCGGACAAGCGCAAAGATGAAGAGACGTTTGCCCTTATTCTGGACCTGAAAGATCAGTATCAGGGCGACATTGGCCTGTTTTCGCCTCTGTTCCTGCACGTACTGACGCTCGAACCTGGCCAGGCTATGTTCCTGGATGCCTGCACCCCGCACGCTTACATCAAAGGTACCGGCCTTGAGATCATGGCGAACTCAGACAACGTGCTGCGCGCGGGCCTGACGCCCAAACACATGGACATCGAAGAGCTGGCAGCGTGCACCCTGTTTGAACCAAAACCGGCTGAATCACTGCTGACCACCCCTGAAGTTGAGGGCGCTGCAGAGCACTTCCCGGTTCCTGTGGCTGATTTTAAGTTCAGCGTATATCAGGCAGCGCAGGGTGCTTCGGTTAAAGCCGTAACAGCGGAGATCATTCTGGCTGTTGATGCACCGATGACCCTGACTCACGCTAACGGTGAATCGCTGGAGATTGAGAAAGGACACTCTGCCTTTGTCAGCGCAGAAGCAGGCGAATATCAGGTGAAAGGCGAAGGCCGTTTTGCCCGCGCTTATTGCTGACGTTTATTGCATTGCGTCAAGGCAGCACAATATTTCAAGGTCGCATAAATACAGTCCCTGTAGCTTGAACCTGCCATCCCTGGCAGGAACACCTTGAAATCTTGCACTCCCTTGCCGCTACAGACCTTAAGTAAGATGGTTTGTTCGTAATACTGAGCTCCGGTTAGTCCGGAGCTTTTTTATACTTGCTAAAAAGTACGATCGTGCTAATAATGATCGTTACCCATGACAACCGGCGGTAAAAAGTGGCAGGAAAAGGCAGACTGACCAGGGAGATGATCCTCGGTAAAGCATTTGAAATCGCCAGCGAAAATGGCCTTGGCAGCCTGACGATAGGCGAACTTGCCAAGCAGTGCGGCATGTCCAAAAGCGGCCTGTTTGCGCATTTTAACTCCAAAGAAAACCTTCAGATAGGTGTGCTGGAGCAGGCTAATCAGGTGTTTATTCAGCGGGTGATCAGCCCGGCCCGGGAGAGTGATTTTGCTTCTGCTGAAGAGAAGATCCGGCGTCTGCTGACTAACTGGCTCAACTGGAATCACTCTTATCAGGGAAGCTGCATGTTTCTTGATGCCTGGAAAGATGGTTCCTGCGAAGATTCTCCGGTGCAGCAGAAGCTGAAACAGATCATTGCGGTATGGCTCGACTATCTGACGATTCAGGTAAGTAAGGGCCAGCAGCAGGGAGAATTTGACCCTGCGATGGACGCGCGTCAGGCAACGTTTGAGTTGTATGGCCTGTATTTGAGCGCGCAGCTCTACAGCTCCATCGACGGAGAAGAGACAAGTAAACGCCATTTCTGGCAGGGCACAGACGCAATTTTTGCCCGCTGGAAAATGCGGTAATTTCAGGGCGGGAGCCGTGGTATAAGCCCGGCTTCCGTTTTTAACCGAATTAAAAAGCACGCTCGTTCTATTATGAGCAGGGACAAAACAATGAGTGAGAAGATCTACTTCAACACATCGAACAAATTCAGTATCAAACGCAGCCTGATGGGCCTTTCAACCGGCCTCCATCATCTGCTGGCCCCGGCCCACGCGAAGAAGACTGCGCGTAAGTTGCTGCTTACACCTGCGAGAATGGAACCCAAAAACCCTCAGCCAGAGCAGATGGTAGTAGGTAAGGTAGAGAGCCGTGAGGGCGAGCTGACGACTTATCGTCTTGGCAGCGGCCCGGTATGGCTGCTGACCCACGGCTGGTCAGGCAGTGCTAACCAGTACATTCCGCTGATGGAACACATCGCCGCCAGCGGCTTTACCGCCCTGGCATACGACCACCCGGCGCACGGCACCAGCCAGGGCGCTTATGGCTCCATTCCGGGCTTTGTCTGTGGCCTTGAAGCCATCATCGACAGCGTAGAAGAGCCGATTGCCGGTGTGATTGCTCACAGTATGGGCACTGCCTCTGCTATCGAGTGCCGCCACGCAAGAATCGCTGACGTGCCAATGTTGCTTATCGCCCCGGTGCTCGATTATCTGGATAACCTGTTTGGCAGTATCAAACGCTCAGGCTACTCAATGCGCCTGTTCCGTGCGGTGGTATCTGAGCTGGAAGAGCAGTATCACTACCCGCTTCACAGCGTCGATCCTTATGGAAAACTGGCACAGCGAAAAGCGCCGACTATTATCGTTCACGATGAGCAGGATAAGTTCACCCGCTTTGATGTGTCCGAAAGGGCTGCGCAGGAGATGCCGGCAGTGGAACTGGTTGCCACTCAGGGGCAGGGCCACGGCAGGGTGATGAAGTGTGCTCAGGTGATGGCGGCGTTTGACCGGTTGGCGGGGTAGTTTGTCAGGTACGGAGCCAGACATTAACGCCTGTATGTATTCCCACGGAGACCGTGGTAACAATGAATAGTCACATATTGCGCTTTATTTTCAGTGGGTTGCTGTCGCTTAGGGAACACGACGCGTGTGCAGAAGATTCTGAATCAAGTTCAGAATGACACGTCTGTTATGGACAGAAAGTCAGTACGACGATAGTGTCATCGCGTGGGAGACCAGGAAATGATGTATTACCAGTAACAAATACTGCGGTCATCCTGAACGCGCTCCCGTTAACATTCCGCTCTCTCATCAGGTAAAGCGCGATTCAGGATCTGCTCACAGCACGGGTATAGTTTATTTCGCGGCAGCGACTGCGCCGTAGTTACAGCGATTTCTTTTCTCCAACACGTCAGAAATCTGTTACAACACAATCGGCACCCAAAATAAAACATTAATCCTTCTGTAATTTCCCTGAAATCTGCACCACCTACTTTGTCTCCCCATAAAAAAGGCATATCAGCCCAATACATAAAGTCAGACAAAGGAAAGTAGAGTGAAGTTATTTAATACTGATGACCAGCGTCCGCTGGATTCTGAACCTGAGTTCAACCGTTTTGTTGATGCGGCGATGTCGCGGCGTAAGTTTTTAAAAGCGACCGGCGCTGCAGGTACCGTTGGGTTCTTTGCTGCCAGCCCGGTTGGGCTGGCGGTAGCAAAAAGCATGGCGACCCGTTCACCGCTGC
This sequence comes from Vibrio sp. 9-16B-A1, assembly GCF_056726165.1. NCBI lineage: Bacteria > Pseudomonadati > Pseudomonadota > Gammaproteobacteria > Vibrionales > Vibrionaceae > Vibrio > Vibrio sp. 9-16B-A1. Next base: position 143,955 of record NZ_JBSDZD010000011.1, on the reverse strand, counting down.
TGGGTTTTGATGCGATAGCGGCATCAACCGCCGATTCGGTAGAAGTACCGGCGGGCTATCAGGCGGATGTCCTGATCTCCTGGGGTGACCCTGTGCTGAAAAGCGCACCATCGTTCAGCCAGAGTAATGACGCTTATGCTCAGGAGCGTCAGTTTGGTGATAACAACGATGGCATGACGTTTTATCTGTTGTCTGACGATCGCGCTGTACTGGCGGTCAACAACGAATACACCAACAACGAGTACCTGTACTCTCACCAGGGCGACAAAATCAGCGCCGCTGATGTGCGTAAAGCGCAGGCGGCTCACGGCGTGTCGATTATTGAGCTGAAAAAGGTCAACGGTAAATGGCAAACCAATGTGGACGGACGCCTCAACCGCCGTATTACCGCATACAGCGAAATGGAAATGACCGGCCCGGCGACCGGACACGAGCTGCTGAAAACCAGCCAGGACCCATCCGGAAGGAAGATTCTGGGCACGTTCAACAACTGTGCCAACGGTATGACGCCGTGGGGCACCTACCTGACCTGCGAAGAGAACTTCAATGGTTATTTCGGTGCGACGAAGAAAGCAGAGCTGGGTGAAACGTACAAACGATACGGCCTGACAGAAGACGACAGTGGTTATGACTGGTACAAACATGACGAACGTTTCGATATGTCGAAGCACCCAAACGAGCCGCACCGCTTTGGCTGGGTAGTGGAAATAGATCCGATGAACCCGGCTTCAACACCGAAAAAACGCAGTGCGCTGGGCCGTTTTAAGCATGAGAATGCAGCGCTGACGGTGAACGGTGACGGTCACGTGGTGGTTTACCTGGGTGATGATGAGCGTGGTGAGCACCTGTACCGTTTTGTTTCAAAGAATAAGTACATTCCGGGGGCGGACTCTAACCGGGATCTGCTTGAAGAGGGCACGCTGTATGTGGCTAAGCTTACCGGCACTGAGGGCGAGATCAGTGGCCAGGGTGAGTGGCTTGAGCTGACCTGGGGCAAAAATGGCCTGACACCGGAAAATGGCTTTAAAGATCAGGCCTCAGTTCTGATATTTGCCCGCGAAGCGGCGACCCAGGTTGGCGCGACGACCATGGACCGCCCTGAGTGGGTCGCGGTGCATCCGGACAACATGTCAGTCTTTTGTACCCTGACTAACAATAAGTATCGCGGTGTCAAAGAGACGCAGCCTCTTAATCCGGCAAACCCGCGTACAAAAAATCCGTATGGCCATATTATCCGCTGGCGTCCGGTGTCGGGTAACCACACCCAGGATACCTTTGAGTGGGATATTTATGTCATGGCCGGGAACCCGGAAGTCCATGAGGGGCTGATGGCAGGCACGGCTAACATCAACAAAGACAACATGTTCAACAGCCCGGATGGCATCGGTTTTGATATGGCTGGCCGCCTGTGGATCCAGACTGACGGTAAGTACAGCAACGAAGGGGACTTTGCCGGAATGGGCAACAACCAGATGTTGTGCAGTGACCCGGAAACCGGGGAGATCCGCCGCTTTATGACCGGGCCGGTGGCCTGTGAGATCACCGGCCTGACTTTTTCGCCGGACTATAAAACCATGTTTGTCGGTATTCAGCACCCGGGGGAAGAGCTGGCGCCTTCGCACTTCCCTGACGGCGGGAACAAAATGCCGCGTTCATCGGTGATGATGATCACCCGTAAAGATGGCGGCGTGATTGGCGCATAATCGCTCCGCAGTCACTTTGAGGCGGCCTGGGCGCCGCCTTTTTCAAAAATATTTTGAAAATCATTCAATCTTCCTCCTGTTTTTCTAACCCGAACAACTCATTACATTAGTCGCCAGACAACAAAACCGGAGAAAAAGATGAGTATTGTTCAGGCCGCACAGTCACGTTATTCAACCAAGGCATTTGATCCAAACCGTAAGCTGAGTGAGAGCCAGGTCGCGGAACTTAAAGAGCTGGTGCGCATGAGCGCATCGAGTGTTAACTCTCAGCCGTGGCACTTTATTCTGGCGGGCAGTGAGGAAGGCAAACAACGAATCGCCAAAGCGACCCAGGGTGTGTTTCAGTTCAACGAAAGCAAAGTGCTCGATGCGTCGCACGTGATGGTCTTCTGTGCCAAAACAGCAATTGATGAAGAGTATCTGCTGACCCTTCTTGAGCAGGAAGACAAAGATGGCCGTTTTGCTGACGAAGAAGTGAAGCAGGGCCAGCACGGTGGGCGTTCTTATTTCGTCAATATGCACCGCTTCGATCTGAAAGATGAAAAACACTGGATGGAGAAGCAGGTCTACCTGAATATTGGTACGTTATTGCTCGGTGCTGGTGCGATGGGGATTGACGCGCTGCCAATGGAGGGCTTTGATGCCAGGGCACTGGATGAAGAGTTTGGCCTGCGTGAAAAAGGGCTGACAGCTGTGGCGGTTGTGCCGCTGGGTTTTCATGCTGAAGAAGACTTTAATGCGAAGCTGCCGAAATCCCGCTTCCCGATGGAAACGGTGTTTACAGAAGTATGATCCATACAATCGCAGAGATAAAAGCTAACCCAGGCTGTGAGCAGGCTCTTGAGAGTCTGCTGAGTGAGCTTCTGGAGCCCACCCGTAGTGAAGAGGGCTGTTGCCAGTATGAGCTGTATGCTGACAGCTCAATCCCGGGGTTGTTCCTGATGCAGGAGATATGGTGTTCTCAGCAGAGTCTGGACGCGCACATTGCCAGTGAGCACTTTACCCGCTTTCAGAAACTGAGCGATGAGCAGCAGCTGGTGGAGTATTTGCAAATCCGCCCGTTACGCTTTGTTGGCTGAACATTTGGCTTCAATGGCTGCCAGTACCGCTTTACGCTGCTGGCAGCATTTTTCCCTCAGAAACTCCTGAAACTTGCGGATGGTCGGGGTGATCATTCGGCGGTCGGCGCAGACCGAATAGAGCGGAGCCATGCCGCCATGCCAGTGTGGCAGTACCCTCATCAGCCTGCCTTCGATGATGTCCTGGCTGACATCCATCATCGATTTGGCGGCAATCCCTTTTCCTTTTACCGCCAGTTGCCGAAGCACTTCACCGTCATTGGTACCAGGATTGCCCGATACCAGCAGGGTTTCAGTGGCATCGTTGTGCTTCATTACCCACTTGTTTTCGAAATTTCCCGAGCGCATATAGCACAGGCAGTTGTGACTGAGCAGATCCTGAGGATGTTCAATCAGCGGATGGTTTGCGAGGTACTCCGGTGAGGCGCACAGCACCCACTCGTTGGCGTTACACAGCGGAATGGCAACCAGACCGGAGTCGGCTGGCTCCCCATAACGAATCGCCAGATCAATCGGCTGGCTGTACATATCGGCCAGTTGGTCAGACAGCTCCAGCTTGATTTTGACTTTCGGGTGGAGCGCAATGAACTCGTTTATCCAGTCCAGTACCAGATTGCGGCCCAGATCAGACGGGGCGGAGATATGGATCTTTCCGGCCAGTTCACCACGGGTTTCACTGATTTCATCCAGCCCGGACTGAAGGGTATCCAGCGCCTGTTCGGTTTTGCCAAGGAACAGTTCGCCTTCGTTGGTCAGTCTCAGGCTGCGGGTTGAGCGGACAAACAGCGGGAAGCCGATTTGCTCTTCAAGACGTTTGATGGCAGCGCTCACAGCGGCCGGAGTCAGGCCCAGCGAATCTGCGGCTTTGGAGAAGCTCCCCTGACGGGCGGTTTCGGTAAAAATTCTCAGGTCATTGAGTGCTTTCATCAGTAACTGACCTTACCGCGCATGGCTTTGGTCTGGCCGCGCTGGGTTTTCTTGTCCATCCGTTTTGCCTGAGAGGAACGGGTCGGTTTGGTGGCCCGGCGGGCTTTCTGCACTTTGGTAACAGAGCGGATGAGCTCGGCCAGACGCTCCAGCGCATCTTCCCGGTTCTGTTCCTGAGTACGGTACTGCTGGGCCTTGATGACGATCACGCCCTCTTTGGTGATCCGGCTGTCTTTGAGTGCCAACAGGCGCTCTTTGTAGAAGTCGGGCAGGGTGGAGTGCTGAATATCAAAGCGCAGATGGATCGCGCTGGAGACCTTATTGACGTTCTGTCCGCCTGCGCCCTGGGCGCGGATCGCGGTGAGCTGGATTTCCCAGTCTGCGATGGAAACGTTGTTAGAGATAAACAGGGGCATAATCAATTCCACAATAGGGCCGGAAAAAAACGCCTTTATGATAGGCCAAAATGCCATTTGGATCTGCCTTTTAGCCAAAACTGGCGACGCGTCACACCAAAACGCTGTCTGCTGTTCATACTGATGAGGTTTGTGCGGTGTACAAAAGGAGAGGGTAATGAGAGCGATAGCCGTGATATTGGGTCTGATGTTTCTTGCCGGATGCTGCAGCGGAACCGGCCCAGGCCCGAGGGCAGAACAGAACTTTCCGGCAGAGCAGACAGAGCAGCTGAGCTGACATTATGCTGGCTTACTGTTAGTATGCGCGCCTGAGTTTTTCTGCCGGTAGCCAGCAAATGAAGAGAGTAGTTTTGTATATCAAGGATAAATGCCCGCATTGTAAAGATGCACAGCGTTATCTGGATTCGAAAGGGATCAAATATCGCCTGACCAATGCCAAAATGCAGCGCGGCCGTAAAGAGCTGGATGCCCTTGGGGCACGTTCGGTGCCGGTGCTGAAAATTGGTGACCGGATCATGATTGGCTGGAATCCGGGTAACTTTGACAAGATCTACAACGCCAAAAACTAAGACTTCTCCGGATCAGAGACTTCTGAAGACGGGTATAAATCTGGCATGAAACAAGGGCCTTAATCATCAGGCCCTTATTGTTTGTTTTTCAAAGCGGGATTAACTCAGGCGATCAGTTATTTCCTTTGCCTTTACCACCACCACCGCCCTGGCCGCCGCCATTGCCTTTGCCACCGCCGTTACCTTTCCCCATTCCTTTACCTTTTTCCTGGGACTGGCTGTTTTGGCCGCGCATGTCCATCTGATGCTGACGGAACTCATCGCTGGTCAGAACACCATCACCGTCCTGATCAAGGGTGGCAAAATCAGGTGCGTTGTCGATATTTTTCATCAACTTGCCATCATTGGTGCGCTGCTCGATGCGCTCCGCTCTGGCCTGTTCAAATTCCGCTTCGGTGACCTGTCCATCGCCGTCGGCATCGAACTGGTTAAATGAAGGCGCTTGCATTCTGGCCTGACCCATGCCTTTGCCCTGTTTACCGGTGCCGCGCTGGTTCTTACCCTGGTTCATCATCTGATGTTGGCGAAACTCGGTTTGGCTCAGCACGCCATCACCATCGCCATCAAGTTCTTCAAAGGTTGGCGCGTAGGGCATGTTCGCCATGAGTTTTCCTTCACTGGTCAGCTGTTCAATCCGTGCAGCTCTGGCTTCATCGAACTCGCTCTCGGTAATCTGACCGTCACCATCAAGGTCAAACTGGGTAAATGAGGGAGCCTGCATCCGCATCTGCCCTGGTGCGTTTTGGCCTGCGGCGGTGACGCCAGCTGCGGTACCAAGGCCCATTACAACCATCAGGGCAAGGGTACTGATTTTGAAAGTGCTCATAATATGTCCCTCTGTCTGTTTTGTCTGTCAATTATAGTCTGGCACGCTGAACGTAAGGTAACGCAAAGCAGCGTAAAGCTGAGTAAAGGTCACAGGTCTCATGACTGGAACAATAGCTTACATACTGTTCAGTTTTTGCTGAACAGAGCTCACTTTTTGTTGAAACTGCAGGAAAAAAAGCAAACTGAGAAGGGCATCCCCTCAAGAATAAAGTGATTTCAGTACTCTTTCTGAAGATTTGGAGGGCTTATGCGTAGTGTCATCTTATTATCCCTGGTTTCATTTGGCGTCAGTGCCGGATACAACAGCGGCAACTATCCCAGTTTTGCCTGGTCGTCTTTTGCGCCGGGAAAGAACATCACTAATACCAGTAACATCATTTCCTATGCGATTGAGAACCGCCATACGGTGGCGCTGAGCAGTCAGCGGGAGTTTAACAGTGCGCTTAAACCGGTGTTTGCCGAGGCGTACGCGAAAGACAGTTATCTGGCGCAAAAACTGGAGTCTCCCGGGCTTCTGAGTGCGACCCGCGAGGTTATTTCAGAGTTTGTCTGTGAAGAATACCGCTTCCGTCACCGCCAGCCGGAGGCTGAAGGCTGTGATGGTCTGGCGCGTGATGACAGGCAGAAGCAGCCGATGCCTTTTATCAGCGGAGCGGCGTATGAGAATGGTATACAGGCTCACAAAGATGACCGCAGGAATGGCGTCAGCTTTACCGTGCGTCTCGCACCAGCGACAGAAGTTTCGCTTGAGCACACTTACGGCGCAGTGCATGAACTCGGCGCGTTTTTTGGTGGCCTGGCTGACAACAGCAGCCTGATCCTCAGCCTGAGAATGAAAGCGTACCAGCTGTCAGATTCCGGTAACCGCCAGCAGGCGATTTATCCCAATGAGCTTATCTATTTCGTGATCCTGCCAACCGCCCGTGAAATGGCCCGTCAGGGCAGTGCGAAACAGGCAGCCAGCTATGCGCTGCAGCAGGCGAAATTGCTGGTGGTGGACAGCAGGAAATAGGGCATGGATTGAGAAAGATGCTGATACAGGCAGGCTCCCGGTTGGGAGCCTGTCGCTTTTGGAAAGAAGCCGTTACTCCTGATGAATCTCCCGGTTAAGCTCCTCAGCCAGCACTTCTCCCAGATGCTTATCTTTCGAAGCAATGGCTTTCATCCGCGACAGATCCAGCCAGATCAGCTCTGTTGGCGTAATGGCTTTGGCGCTGGTGCGGTAGCAGTCGGTTAAAAAGGCGCAGCAGCCGATGATGGTGCCGGGGCCGGCGACTTCTTCTTTCTGGGTGCTGATCACGCTGACCCGGCCGTGCATGACGAGGGCAATGGCGGCGGCGTGCTGGTTCTGGCGGTAGATGAGCTCGCCTTCGTTGTAGATCTGGCGGCGGGCGATTTTACCCAGCGCCAGCAGCGTTTTACCGCGGATGCCGGTGGCCCATGGCATATCGCGCAGCTGTTTGCTGATCTCTTTGGCGCTGACCTGGTGGGCATGGCGTTTGAGGTGGGCGAGTTTGTATTCCACCTCGTGGGTCATTTTCTGTGCTTCGCTGTCGTCGAGCACCCCTTCGTCAATCAGGTCCTGCAGATGGGCGCGTTCCAGGTTCAGCATCAGCCGGTGGGCGGAGTGGGTTTCCAGGCTGTAAGAGAGATCCGGGAAGTATTCGCGCAGGTCGTCAATATGGGTTCGGGTCTGGTTCTTGTTGGTTTCCACATCAGTCAGTGCATCCTGGGCATCCTGCACACTCGGGGCTAGGTCGTGGACATGCCGGGCGACTTCATCCTGGGCCTGAATGAATCCGCGCGCGGTATCGTAACTCAGTGCCAGACGTTCGAATGAGAAGTTGACCACTACCTTGTTCAGCACCGGCACCCGGTTAAAAAACTTGATGTAAGGCGGAGTTTGCCAGAACTCGAACAGGCTGTTGCGCGGGGCCAGCTCCGGGTCTCCATCGAGGGCAATTTCTACGGCATTGACCAGTTGGGCAGTGGCTGGGCCGGTCAGGGCACCCTGTTTGAACTGGGACCAGTAAAACTGACGCTCGGTTTCAAGAAGACGACGGTAAAACGCGACGCGCAGATCCTTGGCGGTCACTTCTTTGGGCAGAGCGTCTTCTGCCGGTGCCGGAATATTATCCAGCGGTTTGCGCAGTGCGAGCCAGTTGGCCCGTTGGAGGAACTCGTTACTTTCCAGTGACGGCATCTCTTCGAGCATTCTCAGTTTAATGCTGTATTTGGCCTTATCCAGGCTGGCCTGCTTGGCGGGAGGCAGCTTATCCAGCCCCAGCTTTTCCAGCACCCAGGTCATGGTGGTGGAGTTAATCACTATGGTAAGTACCACGATACCGGCGGTAAGAAACAGGATCTGCTCACCCAGCTCTTTCTCGACCAGATTATCCTGAGCGATGATCAGCGCCAGCGCGAGGGAAACCGCACCGCGCAGGCCGCCCCAGACCAGCACAACCGCTTTCTCTTTGGTGATGCCCACGCCAATACGTTTCAGCAGTGGCATAAAAACGGTGACAGAGAAAGCCCGGATGAACTGAATGCCCACATACAAAATTCCCAGAGAGATCCACCAGTCAGCCATATCCAGACGGACCCGTGTTGCGACGATCACGCCAACCAGCACAAAGATTAGGGTATTGGCGATGTGAGCCATCATGTGCCAGAAATGGTGAAGGAAGTCAGCCACTTCAGGTGAAATCCGGGTGCGGCCAAAGCTCGCCAGCATCAGCCCAAGGGCGACTACAGCTACAACGCCGGAGACGTGGAACATGTTCTCTGCGATAAAGTAGGCGATATAAGCCGCGGTAATGGTCAGGGTGATCTCCACCAGTGGCTGGTTGAACAACCGGCTGACCCAGCCAAGCACAACCCCGCCAACCAGCGCACCAATGCCCATTCCCAGCATAACGACCATAATGAACTGTCCGGCGGTGGAGATGATCCCGGCTTCGTATTGAGAGGTCAGGGTCAGCATGCCGTAGAACAGGGTAAACAGTACGATGGCGGTACCATCATTGAGCAGTGACTCGCCTTCAATCAGGGTTTCGAGCCGTTTGCGGGAACTGACTTCTTTCAGCAGCGAAACCACAGCAACCGGGTCGGTGGCGCTGATCAGGGCACCAAACAGCAGGCACGCCAGCCAGGACCACTCCCAGGGGAAGGCATACCAGGCCAGCCCGGCGGTAAGCACAGTAGTTAAAAGCAGACCGGGCACCGCCAGAATGGCTATCTGACTGAACATACGTTTGAACAGGTGGGTTTCCATACCAAAGGCGGATTCGAAGATCAGGGTTGGCAGGAACAAAAGCAGGATCAGGTGCGGGTCAATATCCGCCAGTACCATCAGGGTCTCATTCAGCTCTGGGTAGTTGACCTCCATATAGTGGGTGCGGCTGAGCAGGCCAACAAACAGGCCAGCCACCAGCAAAACCACACTGTAAGGAGAGGTGAGGTATTTGGGCAGAGATTTGATCAGGGCGCCCAGGAGCAGGGATAAGACAACAAAAACCAGAATGAGTACACCGGCATTGGTCTCCATAAGGACTCCTTGGTAACAGGCTGAAACAGGGGATATATTTTGAGTTTAGTCCAGCTTCAGCCTGTTATAGCGGTGTTATTCGACAAACATGTGGTTCGCTTTCGTTACTCCGCGATGGTAGGTACAAAAAGTATCGGTTGCTTCTTCGGTACGTGAATGGATTTTGATGTTGGTGATCACCTCCAGCGCGCCGGCATCGTAACAGGCCTGCTGGGCATCTTTAACGATTTCCAGCAACTGGTTCAGCTCGCCTTTCATGGTGGTTTCCATTGCACCGACCTGATGCGGTACACCGGAGTTTTTAACTACTTCTATGGCTTTATCGACCACTTCAAAATTGTTGCCTTCTTTGAGTCTTGGGATCACCTGAAAGGCGACAAATACATCTTTCGTTGGTTGAGTCATGATAATTCTTCGTTGTATTTGGGGACTAACATAGTCTCCGTTTCAGCCCGCTCATTTCAAGCAGTTTTGCAGAGATTTCTTCCACTGACAGTGCGGTGGTATTGAGATAAGGAATGGCCTCTCTTCTGAACATGGCCTCCACTTTTTCCAGCTCTTTGTCGCACTGCTCCTGGCTTGCGTAGCTGCTGTCTGCCAGGCGTTCGTGGCGGATGAGCTGCAGGCGGTCGGACTCAATAGTCAGGCCAAAAGTCTTGTAGCGATATGGTTCAATCGCTGGCGGCAGGGTGAGGCGATCCATGTCTTCAGCGATAAACGGGTAGTTAACTGCACGGATGCCGAACTGCATCGCCAGATACAGGCTGGTCGGGGTTTTGCCGCAACGGGAAACACCGAGCAGGATGATATCGGCTTCATCCAGGTCGTTAAGTGAAATTCCGTCATCGTGGGCCAGGGTGTATTCAATCGCTGCGATGCGGTCCATATAGCTGGCGTGGTCGCGTTTGATGCTGTGGGAGCGGTGCAGTTTGGGTTTGGGCTCCATACCCAGATCGGCCTGAAGCGGAGTCACCAGGGCGCTGAGCACATCGTAGCAAAGCGCGTTGCTCACTTCGATGATGGCTTTCACTTCAGGGACTACAATTGAATAGAACACGATCGGTTGTTGCTGATGTTTTTCGGCGGACTGGTTAATCAGCTTCTGGGCATCTTCGGCCCGCTCCGGGTTATCTACAAACGGCAGCGTGGTGTGGCTGGTCCGGATAGAAAATTGCCCAAGAACCGCGTTACCAAGGGTTTCAGCGGTGATAGCGGTGCCGTCAGAAATGTAAAAGACATCACGAAAATTTGTTTTTTCTTGCATAAAAAGTTGAATCATTCAAAAAAAGCCGTAATCTTAATGCCAGATTAAACTATTACAATAACCCGTGCAAAGTGACAGTCAGGCGGGATTTGCGATTTTCGCGTTTTTTTAACCCGAATAGCAAACGATTGCCTGCTGATTGCTTAATTATACCGCTGATCCAATAAAAAGGAGACCTCCCCATGCAACAGAATGTTGTCTGGTACGATGCTTTATCAATGAACGATGTGGATAAAGTTGGTGGCAAAAACGCCTCACTGGGCGAAATGGTAGCGAATCTGGCGCACGCCGGAGTTAAGGTACCAAATGGCTTTGCAACCACCGCTTTTGCCTTTAATAAGTTCCTGGATGCAGATGGACTGGATGAGCGCATCCACCAGTTGCTTGATGAGCTGGATGTGGATGACGTACAGGCACTGCAAAAGGCCGGGGAAACGATCCGTAACTGGGTTTTGGAAGCGCCGCTGCCGGCGGAGCTGGAAGAAGATATTCGCAACTGTTACCGCGAACTGGGTAACAACGATGAAATGCTGTCTGTTGCGGTTCGTTCAAGTGCGACCGCAGAAGATCTGCCGGACGCCTCTTTTGCCGGTCAGCAGGAAACTTTCCTGAACATCCGTGGTATCGATTCAGTCATTGAAGCGGTGAAGCACGTATTTGCTTCTCTGTTTAATGACCGCGCGATCTCTTACCGTGTTCACCAGGGCTTTGACCACCGTGGCGTAGCGCTGTCTGCTGGTATTCAGCGCATGGTGCGTTCAGATAAGGCAGCTTCAGGCGTAATGTTTACCCTGGATACCGAATCTGGCTTTGACCAGGTGGTATTTGTGACCTCTTCATGGGGCCTGGGCGAAATGGTGGTACAGGGCAGCGTGAACCCGGATGAGTTCTACGTGCACAAGCCAATGCTGGCGGCAGGCAACCACGCGGTTGTACGCCGCACTATTGGTTCCAAGCTGCACAAAATGGTCTACGCAGAAGGCGATAAGCTGGGTACTGAGGTAGAGATCATTGATACCACCGCTGAAGAGCGCTCGAAGTTCTCCCTGACCGACGCTGAGCTGGAGCAACTGGCGAAAATGGCGGTGACCATCGAGAAACACTACGGCCGTCCTATGGATGTTGAGTGGGCGAAAGACGGTGTTACCGGTGAGCTGATGATCGTTCAGGCCCGTCCGGAAACTGTACGTTCACGCGATGAGCAGAACGTAATGGAGCGTTTCCACCTGGCTCAGAAAGCGGAAGTTCTGGTTGAAGGCCGTGCTATCGGTCACCGCATCGATAAAGGCCGCGTGCGCATTGTGAGCAGCCTGGATGAGATGGATCAGGTGCAGGAAGGTGACGTGCTGGTTGCAGACATGACCGATCCGGACTGGGAGCCGGTAATGAAGCGTGCAGCCGCTATCGTAACTAACCGTGGCGGCCGTACCTGTCACGCGGCGATCATTGCCCGTGAGCTGGGCATTCCTGCGGTAGTGGGCTGTGGTCACGCGACTGAGCAGCTGAAAGACGGTGACCTGGTAACGGTTTCCTGTGCTGAAGGTGATACCGGTTTTGTTTACGAAGGTGAGCTTGAGTTTGAAGTACGCCGTACCTGTCTTGACCAGCTGCCAACCCTGCCTGTGAAAGTGATGATGAACGTGGGTAACCCTGACCGTGCGTTCAGCTTTGCAACTATGCCAAACGAAGGTGTGGGCCTGGCTCGTCTGGAGTTCATCATCAACAAGATGATCGGCATTCACCCGAAAGCGCTGCTGAACTATGATGCTCAGTCTGCAGAAATCAAAGAAGAAATCGATCGCCGTATCGCCGGCTACAAGAGTCCGGTTGATTTCTACGTTGAGAAACTGACCGAAGGCATCGCGACCATTGGTGCGGCATTCTGGCCTAAGCGTGTGATCGTGCGTATGTCTGACTTTAAGTCAAACGAGTACGGCAACCTGTTTGGCGGCAGCCAGTACGAACCGCACGAAGAGAACCCTATGCTGGGCTTCCGTGGTGCATCGCGCTACATCTCAGAAGAGTTCCGTGACTGTTTCGCGCTGGAGTGTGAAGCGATGAAGAAAGTCCGCAATGAGATGGGTCTGAAGAACGTGGAAGTGATGATCCCGTTTGTGCGCACGGTAAGCGAAGGTGCTTCGGTTATCGATCTGCTGGCAGAGCACGGCCTGCGCCGTGGTGAGCAGGGCTTGAAAGTGATCATGATGTGTGAGCTGCCATCGAACGCGGTTCTGGCAGACAACTTCCTGAAATACTTTGATGGCTTCTCTATCGGTTCTAACGACATGACTCAGCTGACTCTGGGTCTTGACCGTGACTCAGGTGAAGTTGCTCACCTGTTTGATGAGCGTAACGACGCGGTGAAAGCGATGCTGAGCATGGCGATTAAAGCGGCCAATAAAGCTGGCAAGTACGTGGGTATTTGTGGTCAGGGCCCGTCGGATCACCCGGATCTGGCTGACTGGCTGCTGGAGCAGGGCATCGATTCTCTGTCCCTGAATCCGGACAGCGTGGTGGAAACTTGGAACTTCCTGGGCGAGAAACATCCTCAGCAGTAACGCTTAACTGTTATTAACAAAATCCCGCTACGGCGGGATTTTTTATGCGCTGAGAACAACCGGATACTGGCTTATGTTTTTCGTAAAACCTTTTTTGGTATTTAGCTTGTAAATTTGAGATCTGCGCACATCCGTTTACTGGCGAAAAAAGGTACAATGCACGTAAGCTCATAAGCCCCCTGGAGGTGTATCATGATTCGTGTTGTCTCCCTGTTTTTACTGCTGGTGACAGTACTGGTTGGGGTTATTTCTGTCGTGGTTTACCGTACCCCTTATCTTCGTCTTCATAACAGTTCCTGTCTGGCATCGCCAGTCAGTTCTGAGCCGGTTCAGTGTGGTCAGATTGATCAGCGCTGGCAGCGAAGTGTAACCGAGTGATGTTGGCAGAAGCCTTTATGGCCGCTGCACTGCAGCGGCCATTGCGTTACCATATCCAGTTATCACTGCTGGTGAAAAAGCGTTTTTGCAGCGGAGCGCTGCCGTCATAAAACCAGACTTCTGCCAGTAACTCTTCTTCACTGTCTGAAATGTTCAGTTCCAGTTCCGATTTTCCTTCGTTGAGCGATACCGCGATGATCCGGGTGCCATAATCAGGCACGGTTTCCCCGTTGTCTGTGACTGAGTAACTGCGGTACACAGACAGGTAAGCCCGTTGTGTGGTGACCGAAGAAATGTCGACGGTCAGTCGTCTGGTCTCAATCGGGTTGTAGTCAAACCCTTCCGGTGCTATCAGGTCTTTGGTTGACGTGACAGCAGGGTCCGGTTCCGGTGCCTGAGCTGCCGGGGGAGGGGCGCTTCCCGCACCTGAACCACCGTCACTTCCACCGCCTCCTCCGCAGGCAGCGATGACCGGCAGCAGGGCCCAGATCCATTCCTTAGTCATGGCATGCTTGTTCATGGTGTTCTCCTCAAATCAGTAATAGAAACCGGGTACGGCCCGTTGTGCTTCAAACCAGTCAGTATGGGTTTCACCACCGCTCTCGGTGTAGTCGCGAAAATCCGGGTACGCGTTGAGAATGTCGGTCCGCTCCAGTGGCCAGCGCCAGCTTTCATCGTAAATCAGCAGTGCCCATGGCAGGTTGTTGTCGGTTTTGAAATAGATACCGGCATTGGCATCACTGGCATCAACGCCGAGGTTGTTAAACAGGGTGGCGGCGTCGAATTTTTCAGTCGGGGCCTGGTCAGCCAGATGGACTTCCCATTTTCGTCCTGGCTGAAAGCCGATACCTTCCCCGTGGTAATAACCCGGAGTGGCGAAGATAAATGGGTCATACGGCATAGCAGCAAGAGCTGAGCTGTCGCCGCTGAAGCTGACATGCAGCTCAAAGGTGAAGTTAATGTCGCTCTGGCAGTTCGTCTGGGTCCGGTAATAGTCACACTGTTCCTCTTTACGGGTGGTGACGTCATTAAGGATGATAAAGCTGGCCTCGTTCATATCGGTTTCACGACCGGAATCGCTCTGGACCACACCGTTGACTTCAAGTCGGGTCAGGGTTGGATTAACGCTGGCTGAGGTGACTCCGGGCAGACGCACAGCAAAGCCACTGTGATAATCTGCTCCCATAGCAGCGAGGCTTCCGGCGATGGTGGTCTTGGCAACCTGGCCGTCACGAATAACCTCCGTTACGCGGTAACGCATAACTACGTCATTCATGTCATAGTCGGCTGTGTAAGGCCAGTTGTCTTCGTAGCTGAGGGTGACGAAGCCGGTTTCAGACGGGAAGTAGCGTACAGAAGTATTGGCAGCCGTAATGGTGACGGGGTGATCTTCCACTTCCCCGGAGGTCGATCCGCCGCTGTAACTGAGGCCGGTTTGCTGGCTGAACCTGAAGCGGCTCCAGGTGCTGCCGGGCAGGGCATTAATATCTACATTCAGATAGAGTGCATTTTGTCCCTGGGACAGCAGTTCATCACTGAAAATCTTTTCACCGGCATCGGCAAAATCGCCGTCCTGGTTCCAGTCAATCCATGCCGACAGATAGCCGCTGGCAGAAGCATACACGTTTACCAGGGAATCAAGCCCCGGTTCAAGCGCGGTGACAAAGCCAACACCGTTTTCATCATCACTGCCTGAGGTGTCATCGGAAATGGGTAGTAGTAATCCGTCCTGTTCGCCATCGGGCTCTGTTGTTCCCAGCCAGGTCAGTCCGTCGAGCTGGTGGCGTGGGCCGTTACTGTCAAGCAGAGTCTGGTAGCTGTCTGGTGCGTCGCCAAAGTCGATGGTGGAGTCTTCGTCGATCACCGGAGCATTGGCACAGCGGGCTCCGTCGTTCTGGTTTGAAGCTGGGCCGGAGGCAAAATGCACTGCCGTCACATCGCCGCTTTGCGGGTCGGAGAGGTTGATTCGGTAGATCTGACCGTCCTGATTGCGCGAGACGTAGTAATAGCCGTTAACGTCAAAGTATCCCGCGCCAAACGTCCCGGTCTGACCGGTATCGCCGATATAGGTAGTGTTGCCGTTGGCCGGGTCAAACTCATACAGAAAGCCGGAGCTGTTATCGACGCCATAGAGTTTATCGTTAACCGGGTTAAACGCCATGTCGGTGAGACTGATATTGGCGGTGGCCGTAATGCGCACGACCGGCAGCACGGCGTCCGGGTTGGTATCAAGTGGCGAAAGGTCGATTTTAAACAGGCCTTTGCCTTTGCGGTAGAGGTAGTAAGTGTGATTAAACACGTCTCCGACAAAGAAAGTGTGGTCGGTTGGCAGACCGGATGTGTTGATGTCCTCGACCTGAAAGTTCGCCCCCATACGGACGATCTTGCGGTTATCGGTATCGTAGCCGTAGATGTAGCGGTCGGCTTCATCAAAGCCCAGCCCGTTGATGTTAGCGCTGGTGCCTGCATCTGCGGTGAGCAGTGTGGTCTGCCCGGTCACCAGATTGACTCCATATACCTGTACCGGCCTGGACTGAAACAGGTAGGCCTTGCTCGGGCAGGTATCAAACGGTGCGGCCCAGGCTGTCATTGGGCCGCTGAGAATGACGGGTAATATCCATTTATTGTTCATTTGTTGTCCCCTTCGGTCAGTCTGGGAGGGATCAATCAAGTCCTGTGCCATATTTATCTTTTTGAATTTATAGGGTTTATATATATAACGGCAGGTATTCTCAGCATGGGAATCAAATCGGCCGTCATATTGAGAAAGACCGAAATAGAAGGGGTGAATATTATAAATGGTTAATATATTTATATGTGATACAGCGCACTGTGTGTAGAGGCGTGATACTGCTAGTCTCTGCCTGCCCCGTCCACTACTCACACTTTTGTTTTATTTTTCCACCGCGGGAAGCGGTTAATTTTGGAGTAGCTAATTATGGCAGCAGAGCCAGTACAGCGACGGATACAGTTTGTATTCGATCAATATCAGATTTTTCCTAATGACAACTTAACCCTGTGTTACTTCGGTATGGCCAATGAAGTGTATATCGTGCCGACTAAAAACGGCCGTTATGTGCTGAAAAATTGCTTTAAAAGTAACACAAAAGCGCTGATCAGCAACGAAGTGGCGCTGATTGAGCAGCTAAATGCTAACGGCTGTCCAACCCCTCAAATCGTCCCGGATAAAGATGGGAACCCTTATGTCGATTTCGACGGTGAAATCTATCTGATGACGGAGTACTGTCCGGATACGACTTATAACTGGTCGAGTGATATTCCGGACAAAGCGCACCGGGAAACCATCCGCGCTATGGCCGATTTTCACCGGGCTACGGAGAGTTTTATTGCTCCCTATTCCGAGTCACGCCCGTGCTTTCTGGATATGAGAGCCCACTATCAGCGGCTGGATAAATTTCAGGGGGCGGGGGAAGACGCCGGACGTGAATCCGTGCGCAGAATGGCAGAGTACCTGCCAAAGCTGCGTGCACTGGCTGATACCCTTGACCGTGAAATAGCGGCTGCGGATTTGTCTGCGGCTAAAAAGAGCTTTGTTCACGGCGATCTGCATTGCTTCAACCTCTTCTATGACGAGGAAGGTAACTACAGTGGTGTGACCGATTTTGATTTCAGTCGCCCGGAATACCGTCTGGCGGATGTGTTCTGGACCAGCCGGATCCTCGGTTTCCGCGAAGTGCGCCGCCGCTATACCCATGAAGAGATGGAAGCGATGGACTACGTACTGCCGGACGATAAAGCGCTGGAGGTTCTGGTTCATGTATGGAGTATGATAATCCCTGAATATCGACGTCATGCAGAGCTGAGCGATGAAGAGCTGGCGCTGGTGCCGCTGTTTATCCGTGCCGTGCCGCTCTATATTTCCCAGTTCTTTCAGTTCAGTAACAGTGAGCAGGAGTGTATTGAGCACCTTAACTGGTTTGAGTGGGAGATGTCTCAGGTAGAGCGTAACCTGACGCAAACCATGCAGGCGATTGAAAAGGTACTCAGTGATGAAAAGTAACTGGCGTACCCTCGCTGAGCCGATTGTTCGTCTGGCACTGCCGATCATGCTTCAGGGCGTTCTGTTCTCCCTGATGGGATTTGTGGACTCGCTGATGATTGGCCAGCTGGGTGAAGAGTCTATCTCCGCTCAGGGTAATGCGACCCAGTTGCTTTCGTTCAGCTTCCTTCTGTTTGCTGCGCTTTCAACCGGGGGCAGCATTCTGATCTCCCAGTACAGCGGAGCACAAAAGCATGAGCGGATTGAGCATGTGGCTCATACCATGATCGTCACCGGTGGCCTGTGTGGGGTGGTGCTGGGTGCAGCATTTTATCTGTACGCAAAGCCGTTGATCGCGCTTTTGACCACCGATCTGTTCTTACCGGCAGAGCAGTGGTCACAGGTGCCGGAGGTGGCTGCAGGTTATCTGGAAATCGTTGCATTTGCTGTCCCGTTCATGTTGCTTTCGCAGATGATGGCGACAGTATTTAACGCCACTGGTGATACCAAAAGCCCGGTAAAAGTCTCCGTGACGTTTAACGTGGTGAACTTTATTGGTAACTACGTGCTGATCTTTGGCCTGCTTCTGCCGGGGGCTGATGCGCCGCTGTTTACCCCGCTGGGTTTGCGGGGTGCTGCGCTGGCAACCCTGATAGCCAGTACTGGCCAATGCCTGGTGCTGGCGGCGATGATCCATCGCCGTCTGGGCGGACTCAAATGGGGCCAGTGGCCAGAGCTGAAGCAAATCGTGACCCTGGGTTACCCCAATACGATAGATGGCTTTTACTGGCAGGGTGCACGGGTGTTTTATACCGTGCTGATGAACGCCATAGGCGCGATTGCGTATGCCGGTTATGCCATCGTCCGGACTTTCAAGGGCCTGTTTATGCTTCCGGTGGGTGGTCTGCAGCAGGCAACCGCCATTCATATCGGAAAGCTTCTCGGAGCGGGAGAGTTCGAACAGGCGAGGGTGACGGCTAAAGCTGCGATCTGGACCGGCGTTGCGCTGATGACGGTGCCGGTGACCCTGCTTATCCTGTTTGCCCATCCGCTGCTTGGCTTGTATCAGATCCAGCCGGAGACGTATCAGCAGGCATACTGGTGCCTGTGGATCCTTGCCGGTTCACTGTTCTTTACTGCGGTGAACTCGGTTATTCCTGGGCTGCTTCGCGCTGGTGGTGATACCAAATCGGTGATGAACATTACCCTGAAGAGCTTCGTGTTTATGGGCGCTCCGGCCAGCTTTATTCTGGGCGTGGTTTGTGATCTCGGGCTTATCGGCGCGTTTATTGGCATATCTTTGGAAGAGGTGTTTAAAGCGGGGCTGTTTGTTCACCAGATGCGTAAAGGTTGGTGGCTGAAAAATCTGGTCGGTCAGGCCAGTCCGGCGTAAAAGTCCGGTGATAAGTTAAGGGCAGGGACTCAGGTTTCTGCCCTTTTTTTTGTGGGGGTATTTGAAAGGTCAGACCGCTGGTATTACGGGGGTTTATGCGGTTAAAAAGGGTGGGGTGATGATAACTCTTTGGTCTGATAGGTAAATAAAATGTGAACCAACTCGCAGGTGTGGCGGTTTTTTCGACTATATTTGAATTGTCAGTCTGTTAGGTTAAAAAAGGTTCATGCTATGAAAATGTTCGCTCTGTTTGCGCGTGTTATCGCTTGTCTGTTTTTGTCCCTCGGTCTATCCCTTCCGGCATTTGCTGCCCCGACCGCCGCTGAGTATGGTGTGGTGCTCAATCTTTCCGGTAAGCAGCGAATGCTGAGCCAGAAAATGTCCAAAGAAGTC
Organism: Vibrio sp. 9-16B-A1; assembly: GCF_056726165.1. Classification (NCBI taxonomy): domain Bacteria; kingdom Pseudomonadati; phylum Pseudomonadota; class Gammaproteobacteria; order Vibrionales; family Vibrionaceae; genus Vibrio; species Vibrio sp. 9-16B-A1. The sequence goes on along the minus strand of NZ_JBSDZD010000011.1, from coordinate 124,900 downwards.
ACGCTGATCGCGCTCAAAGTCGATGTGGCAGAGAATGTGAAAAACCTCACCGCAACGTCGGCTCTGTTCGATAAGACCCTCAAAGGTCTGCGAAATGGGGATGCTTCCCTTGGTCTTCCTCCTACCGAGAGCAAACGTATTCTGCGTCAGCTCGATAAAATCGATAAAGTATGGGTGGAGTTTTATCCGGTAATTCAGTCTGTGATTGCCTCTGGTGCAGTCTCTGATGAACAATTAACCGCGGTAGCGACGCAAAACCTTCCTTTGCTGAAAGAGATGAATAAAGCGGTTGGCCTGTATGAGAAAGATGCGAAGAAGAGTGGTCTTGAAGCAGCGCCTGGCCTTGCTGCTACGCTGAATCTTTCCGGTAAGCAGCGTATGCTGAGCCAGAAGATGAGTAAGGAATATTTCCTCATCGCCCTTGGTTACCAGGTGGAAGATAACAAACTGAATCTGCTTGAAACTTACTCCCTGTTTGACCGTACCCTTAAAGGCCTGAAAGACGGGGATGAAACCCTTGGTCTGCCAGGCACCAAACCTGAACATATCCGCAAGCAGCTGGACGTGGTTGGCGGACTGTGGGCGGACTTTAAACCCCTTGTTGCTGCTGGTGCAGATCATAGCGGTGGAGCGATTGCTTCGGCACAAATCGAACAGATCGCTAAATCCAACCTTCCTTTGCTGAAAGAAATGAACGCTGCCGTGATGCTTTACGAAGCGGAAGCAGCGAAGTAAGCAAACTGGTTAACCTGGTGATAAGGAGGGTTTTATGCTGATTAAAACCAAACTCTATGCCATTGGGGGCGGGCTGTGTGCCATGCTGATTGCAATCGGGATAGTGGCTAAGTTCTCGTTTGATAACCTGGCGGTCAGCTTTGATGAGGTGGTTCAGTCTGCGGAGCAGAGTTCTGCAAACGCCGAAAAGGCCACCCAGGGCTCAGCACATGGCAGTGAGAAACTGGCGGTCATTAATCGTGAAATGCTCGGCATTGTCGATGGTATCAACAGTGCCAACCAGCGCACCCGCCTGGTGAGCAAGAAGGTTGATGATATCAGCCAGACACTCAATGAACTGATCGAGACGATAGAAGAGCTGTCAGAAGATGTTACAGACGACGAAGCGCTGGCGATCCTTGAGGAAGTGAGCGATGAAGTTGGGGATATTGGCGAGAGGCTCAAACGTGAGGCGCTGATCAATATCCTGCAGTCTTCTGAAAATCTGGACAGCTTCAGCGCACAGATTGCTGCTGAGGCTGCGCAGGTTGAGCAATTGGACAGCTTCCTGAAACAGCAGGTTTCTGTAAGTAAGGCATCACTGGAAAGCAGTAACCGTATTCAGGCCCTGGCACAGCAGTCTTCATCTGATATTGCCTGGCAGGAGACGATCATTATTTCAGCCCTGATGGGGCTGGCATTTCTGACTTTGGCTGCCGGTGCTCTGATGGTGAAAGTGATTGTTATGCCGATCAATACCACGGTTGAGATGATGACTGACATTGGCGAAGGAGAGGGAGACCTGACCCAACGGCTGGAAGTGCGGGGTGATGATGAAATGGCATTGATTGCCGGTGCGTTTAACCGTTTTGTTGCCCGTATCCAGACGCTAATCACGGAAGTGGGTCATTCCACGGAACAGCTGCGTGAAGCCTCGGCTCAAACCCTGAATGCGATGCAGGAAGGTGACCGGACCATGCAGAACCAGCAGCAGGAAGTGGAGCAGATTGCAACGGCGGTGACACAAATGAACGTTACCTCTCATGATGTGGCGCAAAATGCCCAGGGCGCGGAAAACGCGTCACTGGAAGTCAATCAACATACTGATTCAGGAAAAGTCGTGGTTTCTGCCGCGGTGAACTCTGTGAGCAAACTGGTAGAAGAGGTAGAGCATGCGGTTGGTGTTATCGACGCGCTGAGTGAGAAATCAACCTCTATCTATTCAGTAGTTAATGTGATTCAGGGGGTTTCCGAGCAGACTAACCTGCTGGCACTGAATGCGGCCATTGAGGCGGCCCGCGCCGGAGAGCAGGGGCGGGGATTTGCAGTGGTTGCGGATGAAGTCAGGGCACTGGCTGCCAAGGCAGAAAGCAGTACGGCGGATATCCGAACCATTATTGATGAGATTCAGGCTCTGACAGAGCAGGCCGTTCAGGCGATGCAGTCCAGCCACGCTGTCAGTACTGAGACCCTGGAAGGGGCACACTCGGCTAACAAGGCGCTTGAATCGATTACGTCGTCTATGCATACCGTAACCGACATGAATGTACAGATCGCCCATGCGGCAGATGAGCAGTGTCATGTCACCGAAGATCTGAACCAGCGGATCCAGCAGGTTAATGAGCTGGCCGGTCATACCTCGGCGCAATTATCAGGCACACTGGAAACCTGTGAGTCCCTTAACCGAATCAGTGAAGAGCTTTCCCGTCAGCTGAATCAGTTCAAGGTTTAAACAGGCGTTGCATTAATAATCAATCCCGGAGCCTGTCTTCGGGATTTTCATATTTTGGTTTCAGAAAAATAATCGTATGGCATTTATATTAAACTCGTTTTTAATGATTAAAATCTGGTTGCAATCATGTACTTATAAACTAGTTTGGCGCTGTTAATACAGATGATTGCAGTCCTGTGCATATTCGAATGGTTTATTTTGTGATAGCGGAAATGTTTTTTATTTTAAACGCGCAGCTTTTTATAATCAGATCACATTTGCAATAATGAGCAGTATATTAATTTATAGAGCTGCAGCATAATCAACCCATCGATTAACTCCTCTGGATTTTGCGGCGGGAACATACAATGAGCTTATCAAAAGATATGTACCTAAAATGGCAATCCTGTTGCTGGCTGACCCAATCAGCCTGGTACAACAGAGACCACCTTCTGTCCTTCCGCCTGTCGGCTGAATAGTCCCTTACTCTTTGCGCGCCCTGCGCATCATGCTGTCTCTATATTGCTCTGTGCAAATTGTATGTTTTTGTATCAATGCACCAGTGTACTAATACAGCAGGACATTAAATTAAAAACTAAATCTAATCGCCAATTAAACCAAAGCGTTTTTAAATACCCGTATTTAATTGGCGAATAATAAAACAAATATTTGGTGTAAAAAACACCGCGTGAAATAAGAAGGCATTATCATGGAAAACTTCAAACACCTACCAGAACCATTCCGCATTCGTGTTGTTGAGCCGGTAAAACGTACTACCCGTGAGTACCGTGAAGAAGCCATTATTAAAGCAGGCATGAACCCGTTCCTGCTGGACAGTGAAGACGTATTTATTGACCTGTTGACCGACAGCGGTACAGGTTCTATCACTCAGGAAATGCAGGCAGCGATGCTGCGCGGTGATGAAGCTTACAGTGGCAGCCGCAGCTACTACGCACTGGCAAATGCAGTAAAAGACATTTTTGGTTACGAGCTGACTATCCCGACTCACCAGGGTCGTGGTGCAGAGCAGATCTACATCCCAGTACTGATTAAGAAGCGTGAGCAGGAGAAAGGTCTGGACCGCGAGAAAATGGTCGCGCTGTCTAACTACTTCTTCGATACCACTCAGGGTCACACTCAGGTGAACTGCTGTGTAGCGAAAAACGTGTACACCGAGGAAGCATTCGATACTTCTGTAAACGCAGACTTCAAAGGTAACTTTGACCTGGTGAAGCTGGAAGAAGCGATTGTTGAAGCTGGCCCGGCGAACGTACCTTACATCGTCAGCACCATTACCTGTAATTCAGCTGGTGGTCAGCCAGTCTCTATTGCGAACCTGAAAGCAGTATATGAGATCGCTCAGAAGTACGATATTCCGGTCATCATGGACTCAGCGCGCTACGCAGAGAATGCTTACTTCATTCAGCAGCGTGAGCCAGGCTACCAGGACTGGACCATCGAAGAGATCACCCGCGAGTCATACAAGTACGCAGATGGTCTGGCGATGTCAGCCAAGAAAGACGCCATGGTACAGATGGGCGGCCTGCTGTGCTTCAAAGATGAGTCATTCATGGATGTCTACACCGAGTGTCGTACCCTGTGTGTGGTTCAGGAAGGTTTCCCGACATACGGCGGCCTGGAAGGCGGCGCGATGGAGCGTCTGGCGGTAGGTCTGTATGACGGTATGCGTCAGGACTGGCTGGAGTACCGTATCGGTCAGGTTCAGTACCTGGTAGATGGCCTAGAAGCGATTGGTATCGTTTGTCAGCAGGCTGGTGGTCACGCGGCGTTTGTTGATGCGGGTAAACTGCTGCCACATATCCCTGCGGATCAGTTCCCTGCGCACGCACTGGCTTGTGAGCTGTACAAAGTAGCGGGTATCCGTGCGGTTGAAATCGGTTCACTGCTGCTGGGTCGTGATCCTGCAACCGGTAAACAGCATCCGTGTCCGGCTGAGTTGCTTCGTCTGACTATTCCTCGTGCAACTTATACTCAGACTCACATGGACTTCATTATCGAAGCATTTGAGAAGGTGAAAGAGAACGCGAAGAACGTGAAAGGTCTGGACTTCACTTACGAGCCTGCAGTACTGCGCCACTTCACGGCACGCCTGAAAGAGGTTGAGCCTGCGGCCGCGGTAAAGCAAAAAGAACTCGCTGAAGCGTAATTAACTCAGGAGCGCACTCTTTGGAGTTGCGCTCTTTTTTTGACCAAAATTCAGAATATATAAAAATATCAGCAGATTATATGAGAAATGCTGAATAACTAATCCAATAACGTGAACAATTTTTGAGAGAGACAATTATGAAAAAGAACCCATCGCTGATAGGTGGTTCGTGCATCATAGCCAGTGTCTGTGTTGGTGCTGGTATGCTGGGTCTGCCCAGCGCAGGTGCAGGAGCCTGGACGACCTGGTCGGTTTTCGCCATCGCACTTACGATGACTGTGATGACCATTTCTGGCTGGATGCTGCTTGAAGCATTCAAACACTATGACCTGAAAGTGTCATTTAATACGGTGACTAAAGACCTTCTTGGCGAAAAAGTAAACGCATTTAATAACCTGACTGTGTACTTTGTGGGTGGCATTCTGCTTTACGCTTATATCACTTCATCAGGCCTGATCCTGCAGGATGTTCTTGGGATCAACAGCAGCATCGCTTCAGTTGGTTTTGTTGCCATCTTCTCTGCTTTTGTCTGGCATTCAACCCGCGCTGTGGACCGCATTTCTGTTGTGCTTATCGCTTTTATGATCCTCAGTTTCGTGTTCGGTGTGTCTGGCCTGGCAATCAACGTTGATACCTCGGTACTGTTCGATACCATCAATGAGAACGCTGAATACGCACCTTACGCGATGGCGATGCTGCCGGTCGCACTGACCTCATTTGGTTACCATCACTCGGTATCGAGTATGCGTGCCTACTATGGTGAAGAACGCAAAGCGAAGTACGCTATCCTTGGCGGTACGATTATCGCGCTTAGCCTGTACTTCCTGTGGCTGTTCAGCATTTACGGTAACCTGCCACGCAGCCAGTTTGGCCCGGTGATTGAGCAGGGCGGTAACGTGGATGCACTGCTGACAGCGTTGGGTTCGGTGATCGAATCTGAGAAAGTAGCAAACGCCATCAACGGTTTCTCCATGGCGGCGATTCTGTCTTCCTTTATCGGTGTTGGTCTGGGCGTGTTCGACTTCCTGGCCGATCTGTTCAAGTTCGAAGACTGCCGCAAGGGCCGTGCAAAAACCTGGGCGGTGACTTTTATCCCACCACTGGTGATGTCACTGCTGTTCCCGTTCGGTTTCGTTATTGCGATTGGTTACGCTGGTGCTGCAGCAACGGTATGGGCCTGTATCATTCCGGCACTGCTGGCGCGCAAGTCACGTTCAATGGAAGCGGGCAGTGAAGGTTTTGTCGCTCCGGGCGGTAATGGGATGATTGCTCTGGTGATTGGCTTTGGTGTACTGACGGCGGTGTTCCACTTTATGTCGATGATGAACATGCTGCCAGCGTTCTCAGGCTGAGTTATCATCATATCTTGTTGAAAAGGCGCACTTTTGTGCGCCTTTTTTCATAGGTGCAATCAATGCTTTCATGCGAGTGATGGAAATAAAAGTGTGACAAGGCTCATTGTGTGATACTAATTGCTTTGACGTAATACTTTTGGTGAAATACTTTGTAACACATTGATGAGTTCTGACTCAAAGCATACAACTAAACAGGTAGTAACATGAAAAAATCCATCATCGCTATCGCATTAGTACTGGGCTCAATGAGCGCGGCTAACGCGAAACTTATCCAACATACCGACCAGATCGCAGAGGTTCAGTTTAAAGGTTCCACGTATGAGCTTGGTCATCACGTTGGTGAGGTTGCTCACGATCAAATTCTGGATGGTATTGAACGCTTCAACCATACCCTGGGTGTGATGCTGCCTGGTCTGAGTGTAGATTCAATCGCAAAGTCTTTTGAAGATAACAATGTATTTGGCAAGCTGGAAAAGGCGAGCGCAGAATCCGCTGCTTACATCCGTGGTCTGTCTGAGAGCCTGAACAAAGATCCTAACCTGCTGCTGGCGGTAGCGATGTCAGATGAGGCGATTCTGGAGTCTCAGCGTAATGGTGGTATGGGTTTCCTGCAGGCAGAGAAAGCAGGGCATGATCCCAAAGCTCCGGCAAAATGTACTGCAGTGACAGTGGCTGCGAAAGGTGATAAAGCGTGGGCAGGAGCGAACTTTGATTACATGGGCATCAACTATAAAGGCCTGATCATGCTTAAGCATACGGATACCGATGGTAAGACCCGTCTTATCCAGACCTGGGCAGGCCTGATCCCTTACGGTGGTGTAACCAAGGGTGCACAGGTGATGACCATGAACACCATGGCAGACCAGGGTACCCTTCGTCAGAACGAAGGTAGTGAGATCCTGGCGGAAAATGCTACGCCATCTTTCTACCTGAGCTGGGATGTGTACAACGCAGAGAGCTACAAAGGCATTAAGAAAGTCTTCGACCGTTACCCTGCATACACAGCGTTCTTTACTTACACCGTTGCGGCAGCAAACTCTCCGGCGATGAACATTGAGAACACTTACTCAGGTAAAGTGAACTACTCAGAAGGCCCGTGGAAAGCGCACGCGAACCACACTATTTACGGCAAAACCGGCAGCTTTGTAGACGAGGCGTTCGCAGCGCACTCTCTGGCACGCCAGAAAGCGGCTGAAACCTTTGCGGCAAAAGCCGATGCGAATACGCCTGAATCAGCGGTACGCAACCTGCTTGAAAGCAAGCCATTGTGGAAAGGCCGCGGTGAGCTGATGGGAACCGTGACTTCTGCTTACTACGCCGTTAATGGCAACAAAGTTGATGTGTATTTCAAAACGGACGGTAAGCACAAACCTGTCCACATGACGAACTATTGATAGTTTCTTACTTGAAAACACCGCCTGAAATGGGCGGTGTTTCTTTATTGGTTTTCAACACATTGGCTAAGCAGCCATTCGCGAAAGGCTTCAACTCGCGCAAGATTTGCAAACTCGTTTTTCACCACCAGGTAATAACCCAGTTCCTGATTCAGCACACTGTCAAAAGGAAATACCAGTTCTCCCCGTTCGACCAGAGGGCGTGCAAGCTGATATCGTCCCATTGCGACTCCAAGCCCGGAGCCAGCAGCAATTATGGCGCTGTCATAGTGCGTAAATGAATATCCGGTGCTCAGACAATTTCGGTCAAGCTGATGCTGTGAAAGCCATTCCCGCCACTCATATTGACGATCTCCCTGCTCAATGGATTCTACGTTGTGCAGCAAAAGGCACTCTTTCAGCTTCTCTGGTCTGTCCCACAGCCCGGTTTTGTCTGCGTATTCCCGGCTGCATACCGGCATGAGCACTTCATCCATCAGTTTGGTGACTGACAGGTTTGGGTAATGACCATCACCGTAATCTATCCATACTTCTGCCGGGTGGAGATTAAAATCGACTTTGGTGCCTTTAGAGCAAATTTGCAAATTAAGCTCTGGGTAGGATTGATAAAAACCCCCGAGTTTTGGGACCAGCCAATGCTGAGCAAAGGTTGGCGTGCTGCCGATGCTCAGAATTCCGTGCAGAGCTCCCTGATTAATATCATTGATTTCATTGCAAATAAGCGAAAAATTCTGGCTTAACTGACGGTAGAGACGCTGACCTTCATCAGTCAGAGTGATTTGACGGGTACGGCGAACAAACAGTTTGAAGCCAAGCTCCAGCTCAAGGTTTTTAATCCGGTGTGAGAGCGCGCTCTGCGTCAGGTTTAGCTCCTGAGCGGCCTGTTTAAAACTCAGGTATTCGGCCACTCTCTCAAAAAAGTACAGGCTGTTGAAGTTCATTTTTGTTCTATGAGTGATTTTTTCTCAATCATAGGGGTAAATATGTCAATTGTTAAGCTCCATAAGGGGAAGATATGCTGAGTTCATCTTGAACAAGGAGCCAAAAATGAAAAAATATCATCTTACTATTGCGGGCGGCGGTGCGACGTATACGCCGGGTATTGTTAACTCTATTCTTCAGGCAGGGGAGATTCTTCCGCTGAAGAAATTGGTCCTGCTGGATACAGACGCCGAACGGGTTGAGAAAATCGGTGCATTTATCCGTTTGTTACTGAAAGAAAAGGCGCCGGACACAGAGCTTGTTGTAACAACGGATCGTCAAGAAGCTTTTACCGGGATGGATTTCATGTTTGCCCAAATCCGCTCTGGTGGGCTGCCGATGCGTGCGATGGACGAACAGATCCCTCTCAAGCATGAAGTGGTTGGCCAGGAAACTTGTGGCCCGGGCGGTTTTGCCTTTGCGCTGCGTTCAATACCGGACATGATTGAGATTGGTAATGATGTGCGCCGTTATGCTCCTGATGCCTGGATTCTCAACTATTCAAACCCGGCGGCGATATTGGCCGATATGTGGCATAAGAAGTTTCCGGATCTGAAGAGCCTGTTTATTTGCGATATGCCTGTCGTTATTGAAATGTTGTTTGCTCAGACTCTGGGCTACCCACACAGTCAACTGCAGTTTGACTATTTCGGTCTGAATCATTTTGGCTGGTGGAAACATATCTGGGCACCATGCGGTACGGATTTGCTGCCACGATTACGAGAAAAAATGCTGGCCGGAGAGAAACTCAGTCTGTTCGAAGACGATCACGTTAATGAAGACTGGCTACCAACGTTTGATCGCCTAACCAAGTCTTTGCGTTACTTTCCGCAGTATTTGTCATTGAGCTATTTGCAGTACTATCTGTTTGGTGAGGAGATGCGCAGTCACTGTAAACCTGATTACACCCGGGCAAACCGGGTAATGGATACACGGGAAAAAGAAGTGTTTGAAGAGTGTGAGCGTTGTGCTGCGATGGAAACAACAGAAGGCAGTTTCCTGACCTCTGGCGTACATGGTGAGTTTATCGTCAACCATGCGCTGGCGATTGTGACCAATAATCCAATGCGTACAACGGTGAATGTACCAAACCGGGGGGCAATTTCTGGCTTACCTGATGATGCTATTGTTGAGGTTCATGGCATTGTGTCTGCCCATGGCGCCGAGCATTTTGCGTCCGGTAAAGTACCGCATTTCTACCGGGCTCTGATGGTACAGCAAAATGCTTATGAACAACTGACGGTTGAAGCTGCCCTTGAAGGATCGTACGAAAAAGCGTTGCAGGCTCTGACGCTTAACAAAACTGTGCCCTCAGCAGACGTGGCGAAGGCGCTGCTTGATGACTTGATTGAGGCGAACAAAGGTATGTGGCCGGAGTTGAAATAACCAGGCAGAGAAGCAAAAAGGGGCAGATTGCCCCTTTTTGCTTTGCAGTGGCCTGGATTAATGCACCGCCACAATATAGAAGTAATAGATCATCGAAAGCGAGATCAGATACACAGACCAGTGGTCCTCTTTATAGCGACCGGTCGCCAGCTTCAGGAAGCCGTAAACCAGCATAGCGGCGGCGATGCCGTTACCGGCGTTGAATGAAAAGATGCTGATCACCACACACACAAACGCTGGCAGGTATTCGGTGATGTCTTCAAAGTTCACCTTGCGGATGGAACCCATCATTGAGATACCGATGTACATCAGAACCGGCGCAGTCGCTGCGGTAGGGATCATGCCGGCCAGTGGTGCCAGGAACAGGGTCAGGGCAAAGCAAATGGCGGTTACCACAGCAGCAAAGCCGGTACGTGCGCCCGCTTCAACACCGGCAGAGCTTTCCACGTAGGTAGTCAGCACCGGGCAGGAGAACAGGGAGCCGAATGTGGTTGCGGTCGAGTCAACGTGGAAGTTCTTCTCAATGCCTGGCAGGTTTCCGTCTTTGTCCAGGTAAGCTGCCTGCCCACCCACACCGAGCAGGGTACCCAGGGTTGAGAAGAAGTCCGGGATAAAGAAAGCCAGCAGAAACGGCAGGTAAGCCGGGTTCAGAGCGCCCATGATATCGAGCTGCATGAACATGTCGTCAATCGGAGCCGGCATGCTGAACAGTTTTTCAGGCATGTGAGTTACGCCCAGCGGCACACTTAAAAGGGTGGTGATAATGATTGCCAGGATGATGCCACCCTGGACTTTGCGTGCGCTTAACAGCAGAACCAGGAAGAAACCGAAGATGGCCAGCAGGGTGTTAGTCGCGGTCAGGTCACCAAACATCAGTACGTTTTTCTTTGCGTTTGCGACCACGATGCCCGCCTGATTGAAGCCAAGCAGGGCGATAAACAGACCAATGCCCACGCCGACAGAAACTTTCACGCTGTGCGGAATAACGCGCACCACGAAGTCACGCACACCCAGAAAAGAAACCAGCATAAACAGCACACCACTGATAAACACGATACCGGCAGCAATGCTCAGCGGTACATCGTTACCCAGCAGGGTGTAAGAGAAGATCGCCACACTGCCAAGGCCCGGGCCAAGTACGAACGGGCGGTTTGTGTAAAGCGCCATAGCAAGGGTGGTGACCACCGTCATCAGAATGGTAACGGTCAGCGCCTGGTCGAATGGCAGTCCGCCTTTGGACAGCATACCAGGTACAACGGCGATCAAGTAAGCCATGGTGGTAAAGGTCGTCAGGCCACCGATGATCTCTTTCTTCAGGCTGGTGTTGTGTTTATCAAACTTAAACCAGCCGGCCAGCCCCGGGGTTTGTTTGAGTGTTTCAGTGTTCATGTTCATTCCTGTATCTATTATCAGCGCTTATAACACACCGGATTTGAGTGCGTTGGCTCTTTATCCAGTTGGGCTCTCAACTGGTCATATTCGGTAAGCCAGCTGTCTGTCCAGCGGGCTTTGGTCTTGTCGCATACCCAGGCCGCATCAATACTGTTTTTCAGCATTTGGCGCAGGCCGTCGAGGTCGAATCCCAGCTCTTCAACCAGCACCCGGCAGCAGTTGGCGCTGTCGGTATTGTGGATGTGCCAGTCATCGGTACACGGGATAATGTTCAGTCCGGCCTGTGCCATCGCGCGGATTGGGTGCTTAACCGCCCAATCTTCTTTTTCCGGCCACTGGGTGAGGTAATAGGTATTGGAAGGCACCACGGTAAACGGTACACCGGATTTGGCGTAACTCGCCGTAAGCTCCGGGTTGTCGATGATGGTGTAGCCGTGGTCAATGCGGTCACAGCCAATCAGCTCGACGCCGGTCTCGGTGTTGCGCCAGTGCAGGCCAAACTCGGAGCAGTGTGCGGTGAGCTTAAGACCATGTTTGGCCGCCAGACGGTATGCTTTCCAGAAATGTTCAACCGGGGCGTTGTGCTCTTTGTAGTCGATGCCCAGGCCCAGAACATAAGGGTGAGGGTTGGCCACGACTTGTTCTGTCATCGCCAGCGCTTCTTCCGGCGATTTCTCACGGTTGATTGATGGGATCAGGCGAATGGTCACGCCGTACACATGCTCTGCCCGGTCAATGGCTTCGATCATGGCCAGTGTCAGTCTGGCGTAATCCAGCTCTGTATCGCTCGGGTTCCAGAATGTCTCGATATAACGCAGGCCACAGGCCGCAGCGTCTTCGGCCACTTCCAGAATCACGCGCTGGTAGTCATCCTGCTCGCGCATGATTTGATACAGAAACGTCAGGGCTTCGATACCGCCTTTGCGTTTCATGCCGGGCAGCTGGAACTCACGATAATAGGCTCTGGCATCTTCCTCGCTTAGAGGGATCCCATATTTGTCTGCTAGCGCCTGCATGGTGGAAAGGCGCACGCCCCCCAACAGGTGGTAGTGCAGATCGGCTTTTGGGATCCGGCGATAGAATTCGCCCAGTGTGATTTGTTGCATTCATCATATCCTGGCAATCGTTTGCGTGCGGAGATTATCGGGGTTTATCCCGGGGAAGTGAAATGCCGCTTTTATTTTGATGATGCCGTTTTGGCATTAAGTCCGAGTTCTTTCCAAAGATTTTCTGCCTCGGGGCTGAGTGATGCCTGGGTGCGGTATAGCCGGATCTGGAATGGGATACATAGCTTCTCAGGCAGCAGGGCGATGAGTTCGCCGTTGTTGAGTTCCTTTTGGATCAGATTATCAGGAAGCCAGGCGACGCCTTTTTCGCGCAGTGCCATTTCTTTATGGATCTGACACATGGAGGATTCAAATACAGGTGTCAGCGTCGTCGGTACCTGTGGCTGGTGCTGTTCGATGAGTCTGGCGGTATTGCAGCCCGGAGTGTAGCGCAGAAAAGGAAGCTCCTGAGTTTCGGGGCTATAGAGTGGCAGTCCGGAGTCGTTCGTCGCACATACGAGCAAAAAGCGCCCTTTGCCGAGTATTACGCTCTGAAATGGAGGTTGCATGAGCTCGTGTTGCTCAAAGCAGAGCAGATAATCACATTCACCTTCTTTCAGGGCCTCTATGCCCATATCTACCCGAAGGATATCGACTGAGAACGGCACATCGAGTGGGGCGTCGCGATCCGGATCGGATTGTTGAGCTGCTGGTCAAGGTGATGCAGGTTTTGCATACCCAGCTTCATCTGTTCAACAATGCTGCGTGCGGTGGTGCGAAATTGTTTCCCTGCCGGAGTAAGGCTGACCGGCGTAGTTGTCCTGTCTACCAGAGGATGCCCAATGGCCTGCTCAAGCGATTTTATCCTGCGGCCAAATGCCGGCTGGGTAATGTGCCTGGCCTGAGCCGCTTTGGAGAAGTGGCGCATGTCAGCCAGGGTCAGGAAATCTTCCAGCCAGCGGATATCAATGTTCATGGTCAGCCTGATTTGATGTGAGAGTAATGGGCAGTATACCGTCAGGAACCAAAAGCCCAAAGCGGTGCAAAATCTGCTCGACCTTCTGGAGGAACTGGCGTAGATTTGGCCCGTATTTTTAACAGCTTGCAGTAATTGGTGGTCTGAATGGCGTCGTTTAGTAGTATGAGTCAGGAGAATAAAGGGGCACTGGTTCTGGTGGTGACTACCTTTATTGCCGCATGTGGCTGGATATTTTCAAAGGAGACCATTGCCGGTCTGCCTCCGTTTGGTTTTATCGGGCTGAGGTTTTGTGTTGCGTCTCTGTGTCTGCTTCCATTTTGCCGTCGTTATTTTCGCCAGGTTGCACTGCGGGATATTGGCGGCGCGGCGCTAACGGGCTGCCTGCTTGGTGGTGCACTGATGTGTTGGATTTATGCTATCTCCGTCAGTGATACCCTGGGAGAAGGGGCGTTCATTATGAGCCTTTCGATGCTGATCGTCCCGGTTGTTGCCTGGATGATGTTTGGTCAGCGTCCTCAACGCGCATTCTGGCTGGCGCTGCCGGTAGCTGTGACCGGACTTGGTTTCCTGTCTCTTTCGGGGGGATGGCAGAGTTCAGTCAGTCAGCTGTGGTTTCTGGCCAGCGCCGTGATGCTGGCGCTGCACTTTAATGTTAACCGCCAGTTTGCTCAGCGCCTGCCGGTGATGCTGCTGACCTGCGTGCAGTTGTTTGTGACCGGTCTGATAGGTCTCACTATTTCGTCTCTGTTTGAGTCGGTACCGCCTTCTGTATCGGTTGATATCTGGGTTTGGTTCGCTCTGAGCACTCTGCTGGCGACCAGCCTGCGCTATTTGATGCAAACCACAGGACAGAAACTGGCGAATGCAGCCAATGCTGCGCTGATCATGCTGCTGGAACCGATCTGGACTGTGGTGCTGAGTGTGCTTTGGTATGGAGAGCAGCTCTCTGCGCCGAAGCTGACCGGGTGTTCGCTTATTCTGCTTTCATTGCTGGTTTATCGCAGTGGGGGTAAGTTGAGGTTTGTGTTGAGGCGGCAGGAGTAATTGATTGTATAATAAGATGAATTTGTCATCCCGGGCGCGTTCCACTGAACTTGCCACTTCCCTTCAGGCAGGCGCGACCCGGGATCTCGCGAAGCGAACTGTTAAGCAAAAGAATCCACCTGACCAAAAGCGCCACTACCGAATAGTCACAACCCTCAGGACGCACACAGTACCATTCACTTACCACTCCCACCGTGTCATCCTGGACGCGCTCCCGTTAACCAGCCACACGCTGATAAGGTTAAGCGCGATTCAGGATCTGGTTTCAGCAGGGGCTATGCTTTTCTCGCGGTAGCGACTCTGGGAAGCTGCAGGCAGCTTTTTGAAATTACGACACTCTGTGAGTAGATCCTGAAATTAATTCAGGATGACACGGTGGGAGCTGTGGGAGCTGTGGGAAAGGTGAAAGCCGGGATTTTGTACGGCGTTTGAACACCTGACAAAATCCCGGTAAGAACTAAAAAATCAGTCCTGATTATCCTTCCGCTTATGCTTAGGCACATAATTCAGAATTGAAATTGGCACAGGTTTACGCGGCTCAAACCCTTCCACATCGCGGCGTTCCAGCAGGTGGTTGAGGCGGCTTTCGATCATGCACAGGTTTTTGAAATCATCTTTCGACAGGAAAGAGATCGCTTCACCTTTGGCCAGGGCGCGGCCGGTACGGCCGATGCGGTGAACGTAGTCGTCTGCCGGGAAAGGCAGGTCGTAGTTTACTACGCGCTCCAGGTTGTCGATGTCGATACCACGTGATGCCACACCGGTTGCTACCATGAACTGAACCTTACCGGCCTTGAAGTCTTCCAGCAGTTGCTCGCGGGATTTTTGGCTGCGGCCGCTGTGGAAAGCTTCCGCTTTAATATCACGTTTTTCCAGCTGGCTGACCAGTTTTGCGGCGCCCTGTTTGGTTTTGATAAAGATCAGCGCCTGCTGCCAGTTGTTTTCAGTGATCAGATGGCTCAGAAGAGCAGATTTACGGTCTTTATCGACCGGAATAACCCACTGCTCGATGTTTGCTTTGCTGGCGCTGGCCGCGCTGATCGCAATCTCTTTCGGATTGTGAATCGCGGTTCTGGCCAGCTCACGCACTTTTTTGGACAGGGTGGCGGAGAACAGCAGACTCTGCACGTCTTCCGGCAGTTTATCCAGGATCTTGTTGATGTCTTCGATAAAGCCCATGTCCAGCATGCGGTCGGCTTCATCCAGCACCATGATTTCGGTCTCATCGAAATGCAGAGCGCGCTGGGTGTAGAGATCCAGCAGGCGCCCAGGGGTGGCGATCAGAATATCGATGCCTTCAATAAGCGCCTGTTTTGAAGGCGCGTCACCCACACCACCATAAACGGCCAGAGCTTTCAGGCCGGTGTGTTGACCATAATCTGCCACGCTTTTTTCAATTTGCAGTGCCAGCTCGCGGGTAGGGGCCAGGATCAGGGCGCGGAAGCGCTTTTTACGTCCGGCTTCGCCCTGAGACAGTTTTTCCAGGATCGGCAGCACAAAACCTGCAGTTTTACCGGTACCGGTTTGCGCCGCAGCGATCAGGTCGTGGCCCTGCAGAACGAGTGGGATCGCCTGCTTCTGGATTTTGGTCGGGGTTTGGTAACCCAGCTCACTGACAGCCTGGGTAATGGTCTGGCTCAGGCCAAGACGGTCAAAAGACATAATGCTTCTCACAATAAACAGATGACGCCCCGCAGCGCGCCATGATTAAAACGGGTACCAGAACAGGGCTGGTTCATAAATACGTTTGGCAATGGCGGCGCTGACTATCAGAAGTGTAGCGGCAATCACCAGTTTGTCTGTGCCGGTCAGTGGCTTAAGGCTGTACCAACTGCGGCGTTTGTTGCGTCCAAAGCCGCGCAGGGTCATGGCGTTGGAGATCTCATCCGCCCGGTCCAGGCTGGAGAAAATCAGCGGCCCGAGAATGCTGGCTACATTTTTAAAGCGCTGGATAAGCGGTGCATTGGAGGAAAGATCCACACCGCGCGCCTGCTGGGCGTGCATGATGTTGACGAAATCTTTCTTCACTTCCGGCAAATAGCGCAGGGTCAGGCTGACCGCATAGGAAATCTTGTAAGGCACGCCAAGGCGGTTAAGGCTGGCGGCAAACTCGGTTGGGTGAGTGGTAAACACAAATACCAGCGCGATTGGGAACATGCTGAAGTACTTCAGCGTAACCGTGAACAGGTAGTACAGGGTCTCCTGAGTCAGGCTGATGTCATCAAAAACGGTCACCAGTGGAGTGTGACTGCCGATCAGTTCGCTGCCCTGGTTTGGGGCCAGCAGAAACATAAACAGGGCGTTCAGGGTCAGGACACTGGCGGTACCAATCAGCAGTGGCCGGTATACCCGGAACGGGACCTGGCTTATCCGCAACAGGGTGAGGCCGGCTGCGATCATCACGCTGATAATGCGCAGGTCAAACGTGGTCAGTACCACAGTGATCCAGGCGATAAACAGCACGAACTTGGTGATGCCGTTCAGGCCGTGCAGCACTGAGCCAGTGTTGACGTAGTTGATACCGAACTGCGCTTTGCTCATTTTGCTCATGCCATGGCCTCCCGCTCACAGGAAATGAAGTGGTTGATAAACGCGAGGCTGTCTGCAATCCCGGCTTTCTCTGCCAGGTGGTACAGGCTGGTTGGCGCAAGGTTGGCTCTGTCCAGCAGCTCCGGCTGGCCGAAGACTTCAGCAACCGGAGCGTCGGCGATCAGTTTGCTGTCAGCAATCACAATCGCGCGGTCGGTGTATTCCAGTACCAGGTGCATGTCGTGGGAAATGATCACCACGCTGATCCCCAGTTCGCGGTTCAGGCGGCGGATAAAGCGCAGCATGCTGGTGTAGTTACGGTGGTCCTGACCGGCGGTTGGCTCATCCAGGATCAGCAGTTCCGGCTCCAGTACCAGAATAGAGGCGATGGTCACGCGCTTCTTCTGGCCGTAACTGAGCGCTTCTACCGGCCATTTGCGGTATTTGGACAGACCACACAGCTCAAGTACATTCAGTACTTTCTCTTTGACGGTGTTTTCATCCACGCCGCGGTTACGCAGGCCGAATGCGACTTCATCAAAGATCATGTGCTGGGAGATCATGTGGTTAGGGTTTTGCATCACCACACCCACTTTACTGCTGCGCTCAAAGATGGTCATTTCTGCCATGTCGCGGTCGTCAAAGTGCAGTGAGCCCTGATCCGGATTCAGCACCCCCATCACCAGTTTGGTAATGGTAGACTTGCCTGAGCCGTTTTTACCCAGAATGGCGCACACTTCCCCTTTGCTTACAGAGAAGGAAATGTCTTCCAGGGCGTTTTTCTCGCCGTCATACGAGTAGCTGAGCTGTTTGAGTTCCAGCAGTGGCGCAGTTTCTGAAGCATTTTGCTTCGGCGCAGACTGATGAAACCAGCTCTGAATGGCGCTTTGATGATGGCTGAAATCCAGCTTGCCAAACTGAGCCAGTGGCTCGGCGGCATTAATCTCACAACCGGCGCTTTTCATCGTAGACAGGTAAAGTGGTTCCCGGATGCCATGTTTTGCCAGAAGAGGGGAGTGCAGCAGCTCGCACGGCTTCATATCGGCCTGAATCTGACCGTTATCGATAAGCACGATGCGATCCACCGGACGATGCAGCACATCTTCCAGGCGGTGTTCGATGATGATCACCGTTTTGCCTGACTTTTTGTGCAGATCATCGATGATTTCGATAGCGGCTTTGCCGGTTTTCGGATCCAGCGCGGCCAGAGGTTCGTCAAACAGCAGAATGTCGACGTCATCAACCATGACGCCTGCAAGGGAAACGCGCTGTTTCTGGCCGCCGGAAAGGTCGTGCGGGGATTTTTCCAGCAGGCTTTCCAGTTCGACCATTTCAGCGGTTTTCTGAACCTGTTCGAGCATGTCGCCGTGAGGAACCAACTGGTTCTCCAGTGCAAAAGCAATATCTTCGGCGACGCTCAGGCCGACAAACTGGCTGTCGGTATCCTGAAGTACCGTGCCGACCTGTTCGGTGATCTGGTGAAGACTGAGTTTCTGACAGGCCTGACCGTTTAACGTCAGGCTGCCGCTGATCTCGCCTTTTACCGCGTGCGGGATCAGGCCGTTGAGGCATTGTCCTAGCGTGGATTTACCGCTGCCACTTGGGCCAACGATAACGATTTTTTCTCCCTGCTCTATCCTTAGACTGATATTTTTCAGCGTCGGTTTGTCCAGTGACGCATATCGAAAAGAGAAGTCAGAAAATTCGATGCACATGGGTTAGTCTGCTTCGCTCAGGTTACTGCTTTGTTGTTTACGTTTGGCCACCGATTTCAGAATGATGAAGCCAACGATGGCGATAAGAACGGTGTTGCCACTGGCGATGATCGTCAGCTGGGTGAACACTTTGGTGAACGGTTCGGCATACAAAATGGTGTCTAAAAGGGCAGAGCAGCCGTAACCAATGACATTACCGAGCAGGGCAAGGACAACGAACAGAACCAGGTCACGACCCGGCAGCTCACCACGTTCCAGACGCTTTTTGGTCAGCAGCGGGAACAGACCGATAAGGCCGCCAACGATACCTGAGCCCAGTACCCAGGTGATCCATACGCCCCAGCCAGCGAAAAGGTCCGTTACCCAGTGGCCGATAAAGCCCACCAGAAAACCCACCACAGGGCCGAAAAGAACAGAAAACAGGGCCAGAATCGCCATCGCAGGCTTTAAGGTAGTGTTGGCAAACACCGGAATGCCAAACATTGGCAGGCCACCAATACCGTAGAGCGCAGCGCCGATTGCGATAACAACAACGGTTTTAGCAGTGAAATTCATCAGGCTATCCTTTTGCAATGCAATAGTGGCTGTTCAGGTTACAACCACCGGGAAAAAAGAGGCGCGAATTCTAGCAGAAATTCAGATTTCCGGCCATCTAAAATGCTGAAATCTGGCTTACTTCCGGCCTGTAAAATGGTTCTTTGCCTATAAACTGAACTTCTGCTTTGTTATGACTTAGCGTGAAAGCACAGTGCAGCCGGGTGATGAGTATGTTTGTTCTTTATGCAAAAAAAGAGCGCTTTGTTGCATTGTTGTAGCGTTAATTTGCGAGTAACTGTTAAGAACAGGAACATTTTTCGCATGCCATTCCGTACATATTCTAAAGTTATTTTATTCGGAAATTTAAGTTTTGGAGATGGAATTCTCCGAAGCTTTGTCGATGTGAAACAATAACATAAGGAATAAAACGGTATGAAAGTTGTAACACGCAGTAAAGGGATTTTTCCTTTATCCAGTGTCGCAGCAGGCTGTCTACTCGCGTTTAACAGTTACGCCGCGGTAGATTGCTCTGCACTGCCCCAGTGGGATGCTGGCACTGCCTATAATGGTGGTGCTCAGGTTCAATATGAAAACAGTGCATATAATGCGAAATACTGGAGTCAGGGCGAAAATCCGGCGACCGCAGGAGAGTGGGGCGCATGGGCTCTGGTTGACGTTTGTGAGGGAGGCGTGATTGTTAATGATCCGCCGGTGGCAACACTGACTGCTCCGGCATCTGGCGCCACCGCTACCGTGGGTGATGTGCTTGCACTCACCGCGACTGCCGCCGACAGTGATGGCACTGTGGCTCAGGTGGAGTTTCTTGTAGATGGTGTGGTGGTTGCGACTGCAACAGCAGCACCCTACAGCGCAAGCTGGACTGCGGTTGAAGGCAGCCATACAGTGGCAGCGAAAGCGACGGATGATAAGGGCGCGGTGAGCCTACTGAGTTCAGTGACAGTGACCGTTGAAACCTCTGTTGGTCCGGTGAATGAGCTTCCGGTTGTTGATGTGGCCCTGTCTGCAGCGAGTGTGGATGTGGGGGGCGTGGTTACCCTGACCTCAACGGCTTCTGATCCGGATGGTACCGTCGACAAAGTTGAGTTCTTTGTTGCCGGCGAACTGGTCGGTACAGTAACTGCCGCACCTTATACTCTCGATTACACAGCGACCCGCGCGGGCAGCCTGTCTGTTTACGCGAAAGCTACGGATAACCTTGGCGCTACTGCAGATTCTGCCGCCGCGACTCTGACGGTGAACAGTGGCCCTGTGGTATCGACCTGTCGTCCGGACGGCCTGTACCAGACTCCGGGTGTTGAGGTTCCTTACTGTACTATTTATGACCAGGACGGCCGAGAGAAGATGGGCGCTGACCATCCACGCCGTGTTATCGGTTACTTTACCAGCTGGCGTGCAGGGGATGACCCGCAGGCAGCTTATCTGGTGAAAGACATTCCATGGGAGCAACTGACTCACATTAACTATGCCTTCGTCAGTATCGGCGCAGATGGCAAAGTGAACGTGGGTGATGTTACCGATCCAACTAACGCCGCGACCGGTAAAGAGTGGCCTGGCGTAGAAATCGATCCGGCGCTGGGCTTTAAAGGTCACTTTGGTGCCCTGGCGACTGCCAAAGCTAAGCACGGCGTTAAGACGCTGATCTCAATCGGTGGCTGGGCGGAAACCGGTGGTCACTTCGCTGCTGACGGCTCGCGTGTGGCAGACGGTGGCTTCTACACCATGACGACTAACGCAGACGGCTCCATTAACCACGCAGGTATTCAGAAGTTTGCTGACTCCGCGGTGGCGATGATGCGTCAGTACAAGTTCGACGGTCTGGATATTGACTACGAGTACCCGACTTCAATGGCCGGCGCCGGTAATCCGTATGATAAAGACTTCATGGAACCACGCCGTGCTTACCTGTGGGCTTCTTATCAGGAACTGATGAAAGTTCTGCGTGAGAAACTCGATGCTGCGTCTGCGCAGGATGGTCATCACTACATGCTGACGATTGCAGCGCCGTCTTCCGGCTACCTGCTGCGCGGTATGGAAACCTTTGATGTGACTAAATACCTGGATTACGTCAACATCATGTCTTACGACCTGCACGGTGCGTGGAATGATCACGTTGGTCATAACGCAGCGCTGTTCGACACAGGTCTCGACTCTGAGCTGGCGCAGTGGAATGTGTACGGAACGGCTGCTTATGGCGGGATCGGTTACCTGAACACTGACTGGGCATACCACTACTTCCGCGGTTCTATGCCTGCGGGCCGTATCAACATTGGTGTACCTTACTACACCCGTGGCTGGCAGGGCGTAACCGGCGGTGACAATGGTCTGTGGGGCCGCGCCGCGCTGCCGAACCAGGCTGAATGTCCAGCCGGTACCGGTGAAGGTGAGAAGAACAACTGTGGCCACGGCGCAATTGGTATCGATAACATGTGGCACGATACCGATCCGAAAGGCAACGAGATGGGCGCAGGTTCGAACCCGATGTGGCACGCCAAGAACCTGGAAAAAGGTATCTGGGGCTCTTACGCCGCCGCGTACAAGCTGGACCCGGTTAACGATCCAACCGACGTGCTGGTGGGCACCTATACCCGCCATTACGACAGTGTAGCGGTCGCACCATGGTTGTGGAACGCAGAGAAATCGGTATTCCTGTCAACGGAAGATAAAGTGTCAATCGAAGTGAAATCCGATTACGTTATCGACAAGGGTATCGGCGGCATCATGTTCTGGGAGCTGGCGGGTGACTACAACTGTTATGTACTGGATGCCAATGGTAACCGTACAACGGTAGATGAAACCGAGCAGGCTTGTCAGACAGGCAATGGTGAATACCATATGGGTAACACCATGACCAAAGCCATCTACGACAAGTTCAAGGCAGCAACGCCTTATGGCAACAAAATCGCGACAGGGGCTCTGCCTGCTGAAGCAGTGGACATTGCGGTCTCAGTAGGTGGCTTTAAGGTCGGTGACCAGAACTACCCAATCAATCCTAAGTTGACCTTCACCAACAACACCGGTGTGGATCTGCCTGGTGGCACTGAGTTCCAGTTCGATATTCCGGTATCGGCGCCGGATAATGCCAAAGATCAGTCTGGTGGTGGCCTGACGGTAATCGCATCCGGTCATACCCGTGCGAACAACGTGGGCGGACTTGACGGCACCATGCACCGCGTGGCTTTCAGCCTGCCAACGTGGAAGTCTTTACCGGCCGGTGCGACTTACGAGCTGGATATGGTCTACTACCTGCCAATCTCCGGACCTGCGAACTACGCAGTGAAAGTGAATGGTGTGGACTACGCGTTCAAGTTTGAGCAGCCAGATCTGCCGGTCGCGGACCTGAGTAAGGGGGGGAACAACGGCAACAATGGTAACAATGGCGGAACCTGTGATACCAGCGGCCTTGTGACTTACCCGGATTTCCCTCAGACGGACTGGCAGGGTAATCCAAGCCACGCGAACCAGGGCGACAAAGTGATCTATAACGGCACTGTTTATCAGGCCAACTGGTGGACTGCTTCTGAGCCTGGCAGCGATGGCAGCTGGAGCACTGTCTGTAACATCTGACAGGAATAAACTGTGATGCTGAGCGCACAAATCGAACGGTTTGTGCGCTTTTTTGTTATTTTTTCGTCGCTTAATCTGTCTGATGCTGGATGTGCAGAGCAGATAGGGTAGAGTGGTTTCATACGGTTAATACTGGTCGTTAGCAAGAGGAAAGTAAATGAGAGCAGCCACCATACTGGCGTTGCTTGGCAGCCTGGCAACAACGGGCGTACAGGCTACAGAAACCATGCAGTTTGTTACCGGTGACTGGCGTCCGTTTGTGTTCGCTGAAGGGGAGCGGCTTCAGGCTCAGCTTCCGGGCTACAGTGTGGAGATCGTTGATGCGGTCATGCGTAATATGGGCTACCTCAGTGATTACACCAGTGAGCCGCTGGCAAGACAAAAGCAAAAAACCTACAACGGTGAGTACGCAGGAATGGTCGCGACTCTGCAAACCAATATCCCGGGGCTGGTGGTACCAAAGCAGCCGATTGGACAGGTGAACCTCTGTTTCTATTCCCGTCCGTCAGGGCGCTGGCACTACAGTCAGCCGGAATCCCTGGCCAGGGTAAAGCTGGGCGTTGTGGCCGGATACAGCTATGGCCCGATTGACAGCCATATCGCTCAGTATCGTAACAGCCGTATCTACGCTTATAGCGGTGAAGAGCAGTACCGGCAGGCGCGGCTGATGGAGCAGCTGCTGGCCAGAAATGTGGATGTGATTGTCGAAGACAGGGATGCCATGCGCCATTTTGCTATGCAGTCCGGTCAGCAGTCACAAATCAAAGAGGTGGGATGCCTCGCCCCCCTGCCTTTGGTGATAGGCTTTACACCAGCCGACAGTCGTGCTCAGCAGTGGGCGAATGAATTTGATACTGAGCTGGACTCATTGAGAAAATCAGGTGCGTTAAAACAGATCCTGACCCGCTATGGTGTGGAAGACTGGGCAGCCAAACGTAAATGAAATCAATTTGATAACCGCACCCCGCGAGAAAAACTCATTTTACAAAATGTAACTTAAAGGGCTAAACTGTGCCCTCAATCCAATCCTGTTCTGACGGAGTAGTAATGAAATACGACTGGATTTTGTTTGATGCCGATGAAACCCTGTTCAGCTTTGATGCGTTCAAAGGGTTGCAGACTATGTTTTCCCGCTTTGGCGTTGACTTCTCCAGACAGGATTATGATGAGTTTCAGCTGGTCAACAGGCCGCTGTGGGATAAATATCAGAACGGCGAAATCACCGCTCACCAACTGCAAAACCAGCGTTTTGAATCCTGGGCTGACCGGCTCGCGACCACCACTTCAGAACTTAACCGCCTCTTTCTTGATGCCATGGCAGAGATCTGTCAGCTGCTGCCTGGTGTGCAGCAGATGCTGGACCAGATCCGCGGTCAGGCGCAGCTTGGTATCATTACAAATGGCTTTACTCAGCTTCAAAGTGTCCGCCTGGAGCGTACCGGCCTGAGTGACTATTTCGAATACGTCTTTATTTCTGAACAGCTCGGGGTGGCCAAGCCTGACCGGGCGATATTCGATCATGCAATCAGCTGTATGGGCGAGCCTTCGCGCAGCCGGGTGCTGATGGTCGGAGACAACATTCATTCTGATGTGGCAGGTGGCCTGAATGCCGGTGTGGATACCTGTTGGCTGAACCTCTCCGGGCAGGTGCGCCCTGAGGATATCCAGCCCCATTATGAACTGAACCGCTGGGAAGATTTTCATCAGGTTGTGGGCTGAAGCAAGCGGCCCAAAGGAGTATGTATGAAACATTTTATGCCTTCTATGTCTGCATTGACGCCATTTCTGGTTGGAAAGCCGCGGATCCGATGTTCCCGTCAGCAGCAGGAGCCGGAAGTTTCACAGGAGCAGGAAGTTCAAAAGACTGAAAGCATGGAGCAGAAAAAGAAAAAGCCTGCATCCGGCAGGCTCTGAGCAACTGACTCAAATTTATCAGGGGAATCTGTAAGCAGTGAGATTCGGAGCAGTCAGCCGGTGATTGCTGACTGCCCCTCTATACTGACGTCTGGCACGGTATGCCATGTCAGACCGGCGTCAGGCTGTGTTGGTGTTGTGTGAGATTTAACCGTCTTAGCACCGTAGCATTGGCAATTTTGCGAACCGGCTCGAAACTTGAGTTGGTGAGTTTGTAATCATGAGCACATAAGCTGACAACTCAATATGTTAGCTTGAGCTTGTGTATCTGTAGTGTATTACAAGGAACCGGGAAGAACGGATGTTTAAGAAAAAGGAAATCCCTTATCTGACGACTGCCGGACTGAAAGTAGAAGAGTCCGTCATCTCTCTGACCAGAATAGAACAGCTGTATGTGAAGTCCTACGAGACCATTGATAAGGTCAAAAGGGCTGCGCTGATCGCGTTTGTATTCAGCTTCGTGTTTATCCTGACTCATCCGCTATACGCCGGGCTGCCCGGATTCATCGTGATCTTTGCCATTGCTTACTGGCTTTCTCCGGAATACGAATTGCGCGCCGTGCTCCACTCCAGCCAGCCGGACATTGCCCCGGTCGATACCGGCCTGCATAAATCCAAAGATGAGGCAGATTACATTGCCGTGGTGGAAAAGTTTCATGCGCTGAAAGCCTATGAAGAGCTGACCTCCCATAATCACGAACAGGATGAATCAGAGGTATAACCGTGCCTCTGTGAATCTCGTCGTTAAGGAGAGAGTATGCTGACCTGGGTTGTAATCATCATGCTGGCGATAGTGCATCTTTTTTCGATTCGCCGCGCACCTGACCGGATTTTCTATCTGTCCAAACCTGCTCCAATCCTGCTGATGGCGTTGGCGCTGTGGCTGAACCCGCAGAGCAGTACCCTGACATACCTGTTTATAGGCGGCCTGCTGTTATCGGCGCTTGGGGATGTTTTCCTGATGCTGCCAAAGGACCGCTTTATCGCTGGTCTGTCGGCGTTTCTTGGTGCGCATCTTTGCTACAGCTTTGGTTTCTGGTCGCTGGTGGACGGGGATATGGTGTGGTGGCTTCCGGCGGTGCTGTTTTCTGCCGGCATTATGCTGATCCTGCTATTGCTGCCTGACCTTAAATCCATGGTGGTACCGGTAACGGTGTACATGTTGGTTATCGTTCAGATGGCCTGGGCGGCCGGGGAAGTGTATCTGACTGGCAGTCATCATCCTGCTGGCGGGATCGCGTTCAGTGGTGCGCTGCTGTTTCTTGTCTCCGATCTGGTGCTGGCGGTGAACCGTTTCCGTAACCAGAGCAAGCGTAAGCAGTACTGGATTATGTCCACTTACTATCTCGCTCAGGGGCTGATTACCTGGTCGGTGTTATCGCTCTGAGGCTTCCCTGAACAGAAAAGCCGGAAAAGAACAAAGTAAAAACGCAGGCCACCGGCCTGCGTTTTTTATCAACTCGTATCAGCTGTCAGATCAGGCCGTTGTGGCCTGTTCCTGCTTGATCTCGCGCACGTATCGGTAGATGGTATCGCGTGACACCTGCAGATTGTTTGCGGTGATCATAATCGCGTCCTTAATGTTGAACGCGCCGCTGTCAAACAGCTTCTCAACAATCGCGCGGTTACGCTTGGAAGAGGGAACAGTACTGTCCATCATGATCTCTTTACGGATGGTTTCAATCGTATCCTGCAGCATCTCGTCCGGGCTCTTGGCGAACGTCTCTGATGAAGTCACAGAGGCCGCGGCGCTGGCGGGATTTGGCATCATAGAGCTCAGCAGTGAGTGAATAGGGGCATCCATATCGGAATTAATGCACAGCAGACCAATGGCGGTGCCAATATCATTACGGATCACCGTGGTGACGGAGCGCAGCAGTTTGCCCTGCGGGCCTTTGCTGAAGTAAGGCTCGGAAACGTCAATACCGGTTTTAAGTTTTTCAAGCGCCAGGTTAGTAATAGGGGCGCCGATGTCACGGTCAGTGACATGACCGTTGGCGATCTTAATGATCGAAGGATTTTCAATATCCAGGCTGTGAAGCACTACTTCCGTGTGGGGACCGTACATGGCTGCGATACCATCTACGACATTGAACGTGGCCTGTAAAATCAGTTTGTCACTTAGAGAAAGTGTGACCAGCATTGTTTACATCCTTTGGCACTTAAATCTGGGGTTGTACATAAAGCAAAAAAATCGCTACCTTCAGGGAAGGTAGCGATTATGCACCTTAAGAAGCCATAATTTCAATGATTTCTTTATCGGTGGTGGCCATGCCGGTGCTTACCATGCGGCCGATGTTTCGAATTGTTTTCTCAACATCGTTCGCAATAACACCTTGCTCAGCTACAGCGTGGTTGTTAAGAGCCAGTAGCATGCCTTTCATCGCGGCTTGTGATGAACTGCCTACTTTCATCGCACAGGTTGCTTTTGCACCGTCACAAACCATACCAGCAGTATCGCTCAGTACGTTTTGGATAGCTGCACAAGACTGTTCAAAGCAGCCACCTTTCAGGTAAACCATCGCCATAGAAGCTGCAGAACTGGTTGCTGTGTTACCACAGAACGCACACAGAGGAGGATAGTGCGACTTAATGTAAACAGCGCCCAGGTGGCTCATGATCAGAGCGCGGGCCAGCTTATCATCGTCTGCTTTCACAAATTCAGCTGTCTTAACAACAGGGATAGTTGCTGCGATACCCTGGTTGCCACTGCCGTAGTTGCTCATAGCAGGCAGGGTAGCACCACCCATACGTGCGTCAGACGCCGCAGAGGTGTAGATCAGGATGTCACTGGTCAGGCTTTGGCCAACCAGACCAGCATCAACGCTGCTGCTCATGGTGCGACCGATTTCCAGACCGTATTTGTTGTTCAGACCTTCCTGAGACAGTGCAACGTTAAGGTCACGCGCCTGCAGGATGAATTCGATGTCAGCAAAGTCAGCTTGAGTGGCAAACTCGTAGATTTTCTCGATGCTGATGTCAACGCCTTCACAGATTGAAGCGGTTGACGCTGCCGCCTGGTCAGAAGTATCCGCTGCGAAAGTGACTTCGCCGTTCAGACGCTTCTCCACGATCAGGGTGTGACCACCGCTGATCGTGATTTCTGCACTCTGGTCACCCAGAGTTGCAGTTGCGCGGCAGTAGATGAACTCGTTAGTTTGTTCACGAGAAACTTCTACGTTACCTGCATCGATCATCGCCTGAGCTTTTTCTACGTCTTCAGGGGTGATTTTAGCCAGTACTTCAAGACCAGCGTCAAAGTCACCACCTACAGCACCAGAAGCCGCTGCGATAGGCAGACCGATTTTGCCTGTACCAGGAACAAAAACGCCCATGGAGTTTTTGAACAGGTTGTCTGATACAAACACTTTCAGGGTGTCAGGCGCACCGCCCAGCATCTGTGCAACTGCAGAACCCGCGTATGCAGCAGAGATTGGCTCGGTACAACCCAGAGCAGGTTTAACGACAGAGTTAATGATGTCGATGTATTGTTTCCACTCAGCTTTCATGACGACCTCTTATTTTTTGTGCGCGATAGCTTCAACTTCAACCAGAACGCCCAGAGGCAGATCTTTAACTGCGAAGCAGCTGCGCGCAGGGCAGTCTTTCTTGAATACTTCAGCGTAAACAGCGTTGAACGCAGCGAAGTCTTCGATGTTAGCCAGGTAGCAAGTTGTCTTCAGAACAGTCTCTGCGTCACCGCCGCCTGCTTCAACAACAGCGATCAGGTTTTTAAGAGACATGATGCTCTGCTCAGTGATACCGCCTTCAACAACTTTGCTGGTTTCAGCGTCAACAGGAAGCTGACCAGAAGTGAAGATCAGGCCGTTGAACTCAGAACCGTGAGAGTAAGGGCCGATAGCTGCTGGAGCTGCTGGAGAAGTAACAACTGTTTTCATTGTATTACCTATTACATTTATGAATAAAATCGAATGTTCGTTGTAATTCCAACTCGATTCGAGTGCGATTTGATTTGCGTATATTAATGCAAAAAAAGTTGCATTGAGCAAGTTGTGTTTTACATTGAACGTGATTTTGATCACGATAACAAGCGTTTTGTCGCGTCTTTGCTGGATTTTGTTGATCCTGATCACGCGACAAATAAATTTGCAAAATAAATGATTTGCAAATTAGTATGACTTCGAATATTGTTCGCTGCGTTGGTATGTTTGATGTAATTCAAGGTGTTCTCGGGTATGAAAAAGCAGTTGATGAATGCGGGTTTTAAGGCAATAGCCCCGCTGTGTATTGGAGCGTTTCCGTTCTCATTTATTGTTGGAGCGGTAAGCATTCAGGCTGGCATGGATGTCATTCAGAGTACGTTGTGGGCTTTTACTGTTTTTGCTGGTTCTGCACAGATGGTAGCACTGGGTCTGTTCCAGTCCGGTGCAAGCATGGCGGTGATCATGCTGACCACGTTTATTATTAACCTTCGTCATGTGCTTTACAGTGCATCACTGTCTGAGCATTCAAAACAATATCCTCTGCACATCCGCGCGCTGATGGCGTATGGCATGACCGATGAGGTGTATGCCGCCACAGTAACAGAAATGCGTAAAGAAGAAGCGGGCAGCCACTGGTTTTACCTGGCCGCGATGGGCGGATTCTGGGGTAACTGGGTCGTTGCAAACCTGCTTGGGGCACTGGTAGGCAGCTCATTCCCTGAAATCGCAAACTACGGTCTTGAGTTTGCAATGGTTGCAGCCTTTATTGCTATTGTGATCCCACAGGTGAAAAGCCGTGAGTGTATTGTAGCGGCAGTGGTCGCAACGGTTTCCGGCATCCTGTTGTCAGGCCTTCCACACTCACTGGGTTTGGTGGTTGCAGCAGCAATTGGTGTGTTTGCAGGTTATCAAATGGACCTGGCGACTGAGCGTGAAGAAGAAGAGAAACTGAAAGCGCAGCAGGCACAGAAAGAAAATACCGCAGAAGCCCCGCAGGCTGATCTGACGGCAGCAAACAGCGAGGCATGATCATGAGCTATTCTACTTTTCTGATTTTTACCCTGGGTATGGCAGCAGTCACTTTTGCCATCCGTTTTTCGGTAATTGGCATGGCCGGTTCGTTTGAGATGTCTCCGCGCCTGAAAAAGACGCTGCGCTTTGTACCAATTACGGTATTGCCGGCAATCATTGCTGTCGAAGTACTGGGCGCAGGCTCAAACATGGCATTCAGCCTTGAGAATCCAAAAGTTTTGGCCGCTATCGTATGTACGATTGTCAGCCTCCGTTTTGACCTGGTATGGGTAGTGGTAAGCGGTATGGCTTCACTGCTTATTTTCCAGAACCTGGTAGGTTAACCAGGAACCGAATGGGAACAGGGCGTAGCAATATGTCCGCAGCCCCGGCCGTAAGGTCGGGGCTTTTTTATTTCGGCATTACCGGGGCCGTCTTTGCAGATAGGGAGGACGATCAGAACTGATCGTAACCAAAGCGTTTCAGAATGCGGTTATAACTGCCATCCTCTTTCATCTCCTTCAGACCCCGGTTAAACCCTTTAATCAGGGCTTCTCCATCTTCAATATTGCGTGATGCCATCATGTACAACGGCGCTACCATAAGCGGTGGATCAAGATAAACAGCATCTTTGACCTGATCCGGGTACATAGCCATCGCTTCATAGCGGAATACTGCAAACGAAATAGCAATCATGTCTACCCGGCGGCGGAACAGCTTTCTCACGTTGAGGATCTGGTTGGAGGCTTCCTGCTTATCGAGAAAATCGGCCCGGTCAAAAGTTTCACCATTGGCCCAGCCGAGGCTGACACCTATCTTGTACGGCGTCAGTTCGCGCAGGGTGCGGTATTTGGTCACTCCCAGCGACTGTAGTGCTACCAGCCCCACCTCGACATTAAACATGGGAGCACTGTAGATGTACTTTTCAGCGCGTTCATTGCTGTAATAGGCTCCCATCACGACATCGTACTCGCCGGATTCCACCAGATTCAGTGCCCGTCGCCATGGCACAAAACGAATAGAGGCATTGTGCCCGGCGCGTTTAAATGCCTCTTTGGCAATAGCGGTTACCACGCCGTCCTCATCGAGCTCAGAGCTGTAGAAGGGGGCCCAGTCTACCGTGACCATGCGCACATCACGGCCTGCAGAGACAGGCATGGAAAGGAGTGAAAGGCAGATAAGGCAGAGCAGGTAAAAGGGCAGTTTCATGGCATTCTCCAGTCATACTACTATGTAGTAACCATAGTTCATATCGGGGGACACGTCAGGGGCAAATGGGAACTTCAGGCGGGCAGGGGAGCGCAGAATTTAAATAAAAAAGCCACCGAAAACGGCGGCTTAAAAGAGCTGGATTGCAGAAGAAAGCTTAGCTTGCCAGCTCTGATTCGTTTTGTTTCATGTAGCGGTACAGGGTCTGCTCGGAAATACCCAGTGCCCGGGCTGCTTTATGGCGGAAGCCACGGATCAGGAACATGCCCATTTCATCCAGTTCTGCAATGATATGTGCTTTATCGTCGATGCTCATGCTGGCAACGTTACGGCCTTTAAGTACGTCCTGGATTGCCTGGTTTTCGATATCCTGAATGCTCGGTACAAAGGTTTCTTTCGCAGACTCGATGTCAGCAGACGGGAACAGGTGCTGGAGTGTGTTCAGGGCATCACGGAAATGGCTGTCGTCAATGTTCAGGCAAAGCATGTGTGTGGCCTGACCCTGTTCATTTTTGATCAGCATTGAAGATGAACGAAGGCGGGTACCGTTGCCTTTTACGGAAGAGTAGTTGACCTGGTAAGGACGGTCTTTGGTTTTGGTTTCTTTAACCATCTTCAGCGCGAGGTCGGTGAGAGGTGCGCCGATTTGGCGACCGGTAACATGGCCGTTTTTCAGATAAACCAAAGAGTGTTCCGGTGTCTCAAGGTCGTGCAGGGCAATCTCTGCAGTCGAACCCAGAACTTCAGCAAGAAAGCTGATCAAATGCGAAAAATTTAACGTGATATTCATTTTGTAAAATCCTGTCCCTTTATTGTTGGGGCTCTTTAATACACGCATTAGAACACGTCTAAGTTACATTGTTCAACATCATTGTATTTGGTGCTGAACGATAAAACCCAAAAAAGAAGGGGCACCCTTAACAGGTGCCCCTTCAAATTGCTTAACTTGTTACTTAACTTGCGCCAGTTTGGCTTCTTCTTCCTGCTTCGCGTATTTTTTGCGAGCCATGAAGTAGAATGGAGTGATAGCTACCATTGCGCCCAGGCCAATCAGGATCTTGTGCATTTCTGCGAAAGTCAGCAGCCAGATACAGATCAGTACCGCCAGGTAAGGTACTACAGGACCAAATGGGATCTTGAAGCTCAGCTCCGTGTCCGGGTACATCTTACGCAGTTTCAGAACGGCCAGACATGACGGGATGTACTGAGCAAAGCGGGTTACCACAGACAGGGCAGCCAGCACCGTGAATGAACCAGACAGTGCGATAGGCAGAGCAACTACGCCGGTCAGGATGATTGCGAATACAGGTACACCTTTTTCATTCTTCTTACCGAAAGTTTCAGGAAGCAGCTTGTCGTCAGCCAGTGCAGTCAGGGTACGTGGAGTCATGAAAGATGCGGCTACGTTGATACCTGCGATAGATACGATAGAACCGATCATTACTGCCATAAAGCCGAAATCACCCAGGATAACACGTGCTGCATCCGCTACCGGTACTTTGGTGTTTGCCAGGTCAGCACCCAGAGTACCCATACATACCATCATGATCAGCAGGTAGAAAGCAGATACGATAGCCATTACCAGCATGATTGCGCGTGGCAGGTTTTTCGCAGGATCTTTCATGTCTTCTGCTGCAGTCGCCAGGCCTTCAAAGCCGGTGAACGCGTAGAAACACAGTACAACTGCACCTGCCATGATGTCGGTATCAAAAGTGAAATCGCTGGCAGCAAGCGTGCTTGCAGAAGGGATCAGGCTGATGTGGTCCCAGTTGATGCAGAACACACCAATAAGTACGAATACGACCAGAGGAAGCAGTTTACCGACAGTCGCGATGTTGTTCACGTATTTGGATGCGTCAACGCCGGTCATGTTAATGATGGTAAGCAAGATGACCGTACCGCCAATGATGTAAGTCTGATAACCATCAAACACCTCAGGTGCAAAGTTGACCAGAAGAGTCGAAAGTGCAGCTGCCATCGCTGCCCATGCAACACACGCCATCATCCATTTCAGGAAACCCACCTGGAAGCCAGCGAACGGACCGTAAGCTGCTTTCACGTACACGTAAGCTGCGCCGTTTTTGTTGAAGTGGCCAGCCGCTTCAGCAAAACAAACCGCGATGGTTGATACGATCAGCATGGTGAACAGGATCAGGGCAATAGACCACGGACCAGCTTTCTGGAACAGAGCGTTAGGAAGAAGGAAGATACCTGAGCCTATAATGGCGTTGAAGCCAAGAAGGACGATACTAGGTAGACCAAATTTGTTTTTATCAGACATTTAAAAAAATCTCCACAAGCTGACAGGCAGCCCGTATCAGAGTGTTGCAAGTTTAAAAAGCCGGCCAAAACCAGCTTTCAGAGAATACTTTTAAGTTTTGTTGTGCTGGTTTGAAACCTGCACAATTATGAGAACTGTCCTTGTAAGCAAAGAGGATCGTTTTGCTATCCATACATCAAAAAACATTTGATGACGAACCTCTTAACATGGCGATAAGAATAGTCTCATTTGATATTAAACACAATTGTGCTAGGGTTATTTAGTGTGATCTCGATCAACTAATGATAAATATTTTCTCATCATGATAAGGTCTCATTCATGCCTGTTATTGGATAATAATTCCGTATCGAACGTAGTGTTTTATAGTTATTTATGGGTAAATCGATGTGGTTTTATTAGTTTGGAACAGAAAAAGCTTGAGTTTGTATGGGTATGTTTTTGCAGGTGTTTATTAAAACGGGTTGCGTTGCGCAACCCGTTAGTCCATTACTGACTCATGACGAGATCTTGTCTGAACTCGAATAAGTTAGAATCAAGATAGTAGTTCTTCAATGCAGTAACTGTTTTGGAGCAAATCGGCTCCAATATCTTGCTGATAGCTGAGATTTTATCTGAGGCTATTTCAACACGTGATATAACTTTGATGTCAATGCATGCGTTTTCAGTTGAGTTACTGCTTGTGTCAATGGCGATGCCATTTTCGCTCATTGCGGTGTTTGGGTTGATGATCTCAACTTCACAGCCGCAATGCCTGGCAAGGCTTTCACGAAACAGTTCTGCGCTGTAACCGTAGTGTGTGCAGCAAAGGGCAGCATAGAGTTTTTCGCCCGTTTTCATTGCCAGTTTACGTGCGGCTTCCTGACTGTGTTGCTCAATCATTGCTTTTACTTCATCACTGGCCGGATCCATCTCGATCTTCTCAGCAACGCGGCCATAACTCTGGCCCGCGATGCGTTCACTGCTGATTCCTAAACCTTCAAGAGCCTGTGCGTGAGAGTTTGCCTCAATAGTCGTCGGTGTCGCAGCAATTAAGATCTTGCTGTTTGGCTCGCTTTGCAGCTTATCTGCAATGGTATCAACACCAAAGCGCACGATTTCGAGCACGTTGGCATCGGTGTCCCGAGAGTAATCCGTGTCGTAGTAAAGAACTGACAGTGTGTTACAGGCGACCAGCAGGTGATCAGGTTCGAAAGCTTTTGTACCATACAGCGCATCGCTGAAAGCAAGGGTCTTTGCTGCCTGTGATGGCATGACATTGTACGGGTACGTCAGGCAGGGCCAGGCGTTGTAATAGATGATGTTGACGTTTTCAGCCGGGCTGCATTTAGCAAATTTCTCAGCCAGGCCTGCGACCACAGACAGTCCGCCAAGTCCTGAGTCTGTCACTACCAGAGTAAGAGGTGTGCTCATTATGTTCTCCGGTTAAGCCAGACGAGTGTAGACAATGTTTGCCATCAGCGATGCAGCGTTGCGGATGCTGGTGTCGTCAAAGTCGAATTCCGAGGTATGCAGGTTGGTGCCTTTGGTGCCGACCATGTACCAGCACACGCCCATCTCGCTGCCTTCCGGTACGAAGAACTGCATGTCTTCACCGCCTGGTGATGCAGGTACGTTGGTGTTAATGTTCTCTCCACCGTAGATTTCTGCTGCGCATTGCGCGACCGCGTTTACGTGCTCAGTAGTGTTCACGGTAGCAGGGCACAGCACTTCGTAGTTCAGGTCGTAGTTTGCGCCGTATTTGTCACACACTTCTTTGGCGATGCGGTGCATGTGCTCACGCATCTGATCGGCAACGTGTGCTTCGAAGTAGCGCATGGTGCCACCGGCTACAGCAATCTCAGGAATACCATTGAAAGTCGATCCGCTGTTCAGTTTACAGGTCGCGATCACAGCCATTTCGTTTGGATCGATATGCTCTGCAACAAGAGAGTGCCAGCCGTTAACAATTTCACCGGCAACCGAAATTGGGTTCACACATTTGTGTGGTACTGAGCTGTGACCGCTCACACCGGTAATGGTGATAGAGAAACACTCACCTGCGCCGGTTGTCGCGCCGTAACGCATTTGAACTGTACCGTCATCCAGGCGTGGCATGTTGTGAAAGCCATACAGCTCGCTGTATGGGTGCATGGCGAACAGGCCGTCTTCCATCATCGCTTTTGCGCCCTGGCCGGTTTCTTCATTTGGCTGGAACAGAACCTTTACTGCACCGTTAAAGTCGTTGTTGTCTTTAAGGTGTTTGATCATCGCCAGAGTCGTCGCCATGTGACCGTCGTGGCCGCAGGAGTGCGACACGCCCTCATGAACCGATGCCCATGGCTTACCAGACTCGTCAGGCATGCCCAGTGCATCCATATCACAGCGAAACGCAATGGTTTTGCCCGGGTTCTGGCCTTTAATGGTTACCACGATGCCAGTGGTTCCGTAGCCCAGATCATATTCAACCTGCCATTCATCGAGCAGGTTCATCAGGTATTTCTGAGTTTTGTACAGGTCAAATTTGAGTTCAGGGATCTGGTGCAGATCGCGTCGCCATTTGGCGGCCTGTTCTGCAAGGTTTGTATCGATAAGTTGAACTCGGGTAGCTGAAAGTACGGTCATCGTGGAATTCCGGATTGTTGTGATTGTATTTTTTACCGGAGGGAATCCATTCTGCAGCCCTAAGCCTGCTCTCCGGTGGTTTTGTTATGAAATTATTTGAGGTGGCGGTCAGTCAGAAACTTAGTCAGAAACCACCATGTAACCGCGCCAGTACGGGTTATCAAAGGTGTTCATCGCCTTAAGCAGGCTGTTTGCATCAATCCAGGTCCAGTTGTTAGACATGGTGTTTGTATCCATCAGCAGGAATGAATCAGAAACCTGATCGTAAGCCACAATTGGTGAGAAGTGACCGCTTCCCACCTGATTAAGAGCAGGGCGTGAGAAGTGGGCGATAATGTACTGTTCTGGTGTATCCAGGACGTTGATCAGATCCTGTTTGCGTTGCTCGATGTCATTAAGCTCTTTGAACTCAACCGGGGTAGCAATCGCACCGTTACATTCGATCAGATCTGCCAGTTCATAGATGGTCAGACCGTAGTTTTCTTTGTTGTCGTTGTTCAGAACGTAAGGTTTACCGAATACTTCTATGCGTGATTTTGGGGATTTTGCCAGAACGTTACGCTGGGTATAGCGGTTCCAGTGTGGGCAGAAGCCTTCAGGCATGTAGGCCATTTCATCACAACCAACAGTAGAGGTATCCAGTGGGATCTGTGCATTTTCTTTGTTCATACGCAGGGCATTCAGGATGATGGCAACAGAGGCAACACCACAGAACATTTTGTTTTCCTGTGACTGGTAGTGCATCGACAGTTCAAAGAAGTCCTGTTTGTGCACAGAAGATTTCAGCCGGGAGCGTGACTCTTCAGAAGACCAGTGAACCAGGGTAGGTTTGCTTTCAGTGGCCAGATTTGCTGTTTGATTTTGCTGTAGGTTTGATTGCATATCTAT
Source organism: Vibrio sp. 9-16B-A1 (assembly GCF_056726165.1). Taxonomy (NCBI): domain Bacteria; kingdom Pseudomonadati; phylum Pseudomonadota; class Gammaproteobacteria; order Vibrionales; family Vibrionaceae; genus Vibrio; species Vibrio sp. 9-16B-A1. The sequence goes on along the minus strand of NZ_JBSDZD010000011.1, from coordinate 88,517 downwards.
TTTCCTGACTTGTTTCTGGGAACAAAATTTTCACCGCGAGAATGTTATCATCATCAGGTATGATGTCAAAGGATGCTTGTTGATCTCGATCAAGCCTTTTATTGATATGGCCTTGCGCCGTTTTTGACTCATTTTGTTGGTGTATTGTTCTTTGTCGGAGTATGTGGCTTGTGGTTTTGTGTCGCCTCTTTTTGTATGTTTTTGCTTTAAGTTATTGGTGGGTGGTATGTTGTGCTACCTTTGGTATGGCAAAGGCAGGAGGGCGAAAACGCAGGAATAGGTATACGGAAGAGTTGTTGGGACTAACAGAAAGTTTCGTTCCCGGAGATGGGTTAATACAGACCCATCCCCGGTAACCACGCTGCGCTAGCGCAGCAGCAGCTTATTAAGCGATGTATTGGAGATCAGCCACACAAGGGGGTAGGTTATTGCCACGGTACCGAAGAACACCAGCGCGTTACCGGCCAGAGGCGGGAGGCGAAGAAAGCCAGCCAGGTTCATCATCAGTATCACTATCGGCAGATGAGCCACATAGACTCCCAGTGTCAGTGAAGAGAGGCGTGGCAGCCACTTTAACCCGTTTCCCAGTTGTGGTTTGTTGAGCAGCCACATAAACAGGCCGGTCGCCCACAGCGTTGTGCCCAACAGATAATCATGAATATTAAAGGCGACGCCATAACCGTTTAGCCAGCCTGCTTCTGCCAAATGTACAGCAAGGCCAGTAACGGCGAGCAATGCAGACTGAGTGGCAGACAGCCGCCAGCCGTTGCGGCGTATTTCATAACCGATAAAGATCATCAGGCTGGCGAAAAACGGCCCATTGCGGGTGAAAAACGGCGTCCACAGACCGGTCAGTTCCTGATAGCTTCCTCCCATTACCCCATACAGATAGAGGGCACTGACTGCGGTCCATGTAACTTTAGTGCCCAGTTTCTGCAGCAGGGCAATTACCACCAGGCCACACAACAGGCCGGGAATATACCAGAGGTGAACCAGCCCGCCTTCCATCAGGGTATTGAAAGGGGCTTCCATCAGCCAGTTCCAGTAACCGTTTCGCTCGGCCAGGTAGCCGTGTTCGGCGACCACATCGAGCCTGAATGGGATAGCAAGACAGATAATACTCCACACTATCCAGACTTTTCCCAGCGGCAGTGAGTAGTGCAACAGGGTAGAGCCCGGAGACTTCGCCAGTTTTGGCTGAATTAAAAAGCCTGCAGTAATAAAGAAGAAGGGCACGCCAAACCTGCACAGTTGGTTGAGAACATAGCCAGGCCAGGGTTCACCGTTGATAAGGAATGTTTCAAGCAGCACCTGGCTGTGAAGCAGGATAATTGCCAGCATGGCGATTACCCGCGTCAGCTCTATGCTGTAAATCGTTTTCTTTGAAGGCTGTGACATAAATACTCCTGTATGAAACTGGTGATATTTTCGCAGGAGCCTGAAGGAGAAATCTGTCTTAAATCAATGAAAAACGGGAATAAAATTAACGTTACATTAAGCATCATAAAGATGTGATCCAGGTAAGGTTTTGTGGTGGACTTGTCCAAATAACAACCACTTGGCTGTGAATTGACTCCATATCACTTAACTCACGGCCTTTTCTGGCTACACTGAAAGAAAGCAAACGGTTCCACCGATGGTGGAACAACCACTCAGCCCCATATAAGAAGTAGGACAAGGAGGTGGCTATGGCGATTCAAACACTCCCGGCAAGTGCCCTGTATAAACCGGCGGAGACAGACGCTCTGCCCTGTAAATCGACCAAAGAGCTGGCTCCGATAGATGAAATCGTAGGACAGGAACGCGCCCAGAAGGCGGTTGAGTTCGCGATGTCGATTAAGGAGAAGGGCTACAACATCTACGCGATTGGCCGCAATGGTCTGGGTAAGCGCACCATGGTGCTGCGTTACCTGAAGCGTCATCCTATTCAAAGTAATGTATTGTCTGACTGGTGCTATGTTGCCAACTTTGACGATATCCGTACCCCGAAGGTGCTCAAACTTCCGGTTGGCGTGGGTGCTAAATTTTCCAAGGACATTGAAAAGCTGATGACCAAGCTGGTTAAGGCAATGCCGTTGGCATTCGATAACGAGCTTTATTTCAGCCGCGCTGAAAAACTGAAAAGCCAGCTGGCTGAAAAGCAGCAGGTAGAGCTGGAGCAGATCAGCCGCCATGCCAAGGATCGCGGGATCAGTCTGACCATCACTAATCAGGGCGATTACCAGTTTGTTGCCATGAACGGGGATGAGCTGCATACCGAAGAGAGCTTCGATACCCTGTCCCGCGATGAGCAGGAAGCATTTAACAAGACCATTGACGATCTTGAAATTTCCCTGCGCACCATGTCACGTCAGCTGACCGAGTGGGAAGAGACGTTTACAGAGAAGATTCAGAAGCTGAACAGCGAAGTGACCCTGGATGTGATCAGTCACTTTATTAAGGAACTTAAGAAAGAGTACGGCGTTTATCCGGAAGTGAAGCAGTATCTGGACGATCTGCAAAAAGACATCATTGAGAACGTCGAGATCTTCCTGGAAGAGGGCAATGAGCAGGGTGAAATCGCCGCTGCGTCACTGGATAAGAAACTGCCGCGCCGCTACAAAATCAATGTGCTGGCCAGCCACCAGGAAGAAACCCTGCCAGTGGTGGTGGAAGACAATCCAAACTACCATACCCTGTTCGGTTATGTGGAAACCGCGACCTTCAAAGGCACCGTGTTTACCGACTTCTCACTGATCCGTCCGGGTAGTTTGCACAAAGCCAATGGTGGTGTGCTGCTGATGGATGCAATTAAGGTGCTGGAGCAGCCGTATGTATGGGATGGCCTGAAGCGTGCGCTGCGTTCGCGTCAGCTGAGCCTGACAGCGCTGGAAAAGGAGCTGACCCTGAGTGGGGCGGTATCTCTCGATCCACAGCCAATCCCGCTGGATGTAAAAATCATTCTGTTTGGTGACTATCGTACCTATCAGCTGCTGCAGCACTATGATCCGGAGTTTGCTGAGCTGTTCCGTGTTCCGGCAGATTTTGAAGACGAAATGCCGCGTACCGAGGAAGCTGAGCTGCACTATGCGCGCTTTATTTCCAGTATTGTGCATGACAACGGCATGCTGCACTGTGATAAGAAGGCGATTGGCCGCATCATCGAGCACAGCTCCCGCCGCGCCGGTGACTGTAACAAGCTGTCGCTGCACTCCGCGCATATTGCTAACCTGCTGCGCGAATCGAACTATGTGGCGAGTGCTGCCAATTCGAACCTGATCCGCGTTAGTCACGTCGATCAGGCACTGGAAAACCAGGAAATGCGGGTAGGGCGTCTGCGCGACAGTGTGATGGAGAGCTTTATCAACGGCACCACGCTGATCCGTACTGAAGGCCAGGCCGTCGGGACGGTGAATGCCCTGTCGGTACTGAGTACCAGCGAACACATGTTTGGCGCGCCAAACCGGATCACCGCCACTACCGCTTACGGTGAGGGTGATGTGATTGATATTGAGCGCCATGTTGATCTGGGCGGCAGTATTCACTCCAAAGGCGTACTGATCCTGTCTGCTTATCTGGCTTCGGTCTTTGGCCGTACCGCCAGGGTACCGCTGACTACGCACATTACCTTTGAGCAGAACTACGGCGGCGTAGACGGAGACAGTGCATCAATGGCAGAACTGTGTGCTATCGTATCGGCGTTCAGCCGTTTGCCAAACCGTCAGGATATCGCGATCACCGGTTCCATGAACCAGTTCGGCGAAGCCCAGCCAATCGGCGGCGTGAACGAGAAGATCGAAGGCTTCTTCGATGTGTGTGCCATCAAAGGCCGCGCACCGGGCCAGGGGGTAATCATCCCGAAATCCAACGTTCATAACCTGATGCTGAGACAGGACATCGTCAAAGCGGTTGAGAAAGGGGAGTTCCATATCTGGGCAATTGAGCACGTCAGCGAAGCAATTGAGCTGTTTACCGGTAAACCTGTAGGCGAACCAGAACTGGACGGCACCTTCCCGATTGATTCGGTGTTTGGGATTGCGCAGGCTAAGCTTAATGCGTTAAAAAGCTAAAGCGTTTTAGGCCCTGGGCCCTGGGCTCGGGGCTCTGGGGGAGTGCGCTGAGATATTGGCGGGATTACTTGCCAGCACAGCGCACTCTGTTTATTTGTTTTTCTGCATCTTTTTGAAAAGAGGGCTTGACCCCCGGGTATCTATACCTAAATCTTGCAGCACCCAGCACCCAGCACCCAGCACCCAGCACCCAGCACCCAGCACCCAGCACCCAGCACCCAGCACCCAGCACCCAGCACCCAGCACCCAGCACCTTTACTGCAAATCCACCGCTATCTGCCGCCAGTATTCCAGTTCCCCAATCAGGTGTTTGTGCTGTTTTTCGGTCAGGCTGCCCAGTACGTCTGCGACCAGTTGGCGGCCGAGCGGACGGTTGTGGGCGATGAGTTTTTGCATTTCCGGGGTGTAGTAGCTTTCTGGCTGGTTGATCAGCCGGTCCAGGGTGGTGCGGAAGTAATTGGCGTCATCCCTGTGTTCCAGCAGGTCGGTGTAAGCCTGGTGCATACGGATGTTTTGGCTCAGCCTTGCCTGATAAGTGACCATGATGTTTTGTACCCAATTGTCGAGCATCGCCTGTTGATCTGAGGTCAGGCTGCCCAGCCAGCGCTCCAGTCCTTTCACCATTCTCTCAATGTAAATCTCCCGGATTTCTGTATCGCTCTTTCCGGCGTACTTTTCTTCGTAGTCCGCGTGTTTCTGGTGCAGATTCTCTAACAGCTCTACTATTTGTTTGTCGCTTAACTGACGGTTTAGTGCATACAGGTCCGGCCCAAGTTTTTCGGCCATTGAAACAGAGAACAGACGCAGCTGGTCAGACTGAGCTGTAACCCATTTTACGTCAGTGGCGGAGAAGTCAGTCTCTTTCAGCGTATCAATCCAGGCCACGTATTTTGGCAGTTCACTGGCGCGGTGCCATTTGCTGAACCGGCGTACGCTGTTCCCGACCATTCGCTCCTGATCGGTGGTGAGATTCACGTAGTCATCAATGTAGGACAGCGCTATCCAGTCGATATTGCGGTAGAGAAACTTGGTGGTACACCCGGCCAGCAAAAGCAGGGGCAGGGCGGTTAACAGCAGAGTTCGGACTAATCTCATTACATCATCCCTGAGTTACGTCGTTTAAGGACTGATATAAGTTTAGACCCGAAAAAACGGCGATTACTTCAAATAAAAGCGGGAAATTTATTAGTGCCAGAGCTGGATGAGATTAATTCATGCAATATCAATAGAATTTGCAATTTGCACTTACAATGTGCTCATTTGCATATTGAAATTCGCACTATGCAAATTGACACTCAAAAAGCGGGGTTTTTAGTGAGTTTCGCCCCAAAAAAAGGGGTGCAAAAGTTGGCACGTGAAATGCATTGTATATAGCGACCCTTAAAGCCGAGGGTCACCTAGCCAACTGACGTTGTTAGTGGACCAAATTGTCCACCAAAAAATTAAGCCACCCGCATTTGCGAGTGGCTCTTTTTTTATCTGCAGTTTTGCGGGTTAGTTAACCGACTGCTGAGATTTGAACTTCTCACCGATTTCGCTGAACGTGGTGATATTGTCCTGTGCCAGTCTGGCTGCCAGATCTGCATCCTGAGCGCAGATGGCATCGACAAGCGGCTGGTGGCTGTCAGCGATATCTTTGGGAGCATGGCTGACCAGATCGATATTAAAGTAGATCAGCATTTGGTTGGCGACGTTCTGATAGATGTTGTACAACCTGCGATTTTCGCTGAGCTCGACAATTAACGTATGTAACTCCAGCTCAAGCCGGCTCATCTGCTGAGTGGTGGCATCAGGCTTGGCTGCTGCCTGATGAAAGTACTCCATCATTTCCAGCAACTGTTTTTTACCGTCTTCTGTTAAGCGTTTTGCAGCCAGCCAGGCTGAGCGGGTTTCCAGTGCAACGCGAAGATGGAAGATCTCCCACAGATCGTGTTCATCCAGATCGATGACCTGCCATCCTACATAAGGCTTTTGTACCACAATACCCTCATGCGCCAGGCTGTTGAGCGCCATGCGCACCGTGCTGCGTGAAAGCTCCAGCTCTTTGGCCAGCGCACTTTCTACCAGCTTTTGCCCCATCGTGTACTGACCACTCAGGATCAGTTCCCGCAGATATCCGGCCGCTTGCTCTTCCAGGCTGCTTTTCACAATTTTTTTCATTCTTTATATGCCGTTAGCTGTTCCTTATGTCTGCATTGTAGCGGATCCCTGTCACAGAAAGATCAGGATCAAATGTGACGATTGTCAAACAATCAAACAATGAATGGCCTGCCCGGCGAAAACATGCGCTGCTTCTCATTAATCGTTAATGATAAATGTATAATCGCCGACTGTAGATTGTCGGACAATCAGCAATAGGTGATTAGGTGAACATAGCAATGAAGGCCATTCGTTTGGCCAAACAAGACAACGTAGCCACGTTGCTGGGTGATGCAGACAAGCATCAGCTGGTCGGGGTAATTGACGAGATGAATCAGCCCGCAGGGGAGTTTGAGGCGCGTCAGCGTATTCCCTTTGGAAACAAAATTGCCCTTGGCCGTATCGGGCCGGGAGAGGTGATAACCAAAGCGGGTTACCCGGTTGGTGTTGCGATTAAGGAAATACCTGCAGGTGAGCTGGTGCATGTACAGAACGTGCGAAGCAGCCGGGTAGATATTCCGGAAAACATCATCGAACAAATTATCCATCAAATGCAGATTGAGACTGAATAATGCAATTTTTCCAAGGTTATCGCCGTCCGGATGGGCGGGCAGGGATACGTAATCACATACTGATTCTGGCGATTGACGAATGTGCGGAAGGGATCGCTCAGGCAATCCGTCAGCAGGTGAGCGAATGTGTCATCGTGACCAACCATTACACCTGTATGTACGGTGGCAATGAAGAGCTGGTCAACATTATGACGGGTGCAGCACTCAATCCAAATGTCGCTGGCGCACTGGTTCTGAATATGGGCTGCGGCAGCATAGACCCGGAAATCGTTACCGGTCCAATCGGGCGTTCAGGCAAGCCGGTTCGCAACCTGTCGATCATTAAAAGTAACGGAACCAGGCAGACCATTCGCCAGGGGGTTGAGCTGGCAAAAGAGCTGGTTGCGCTGGCGCAGGAAATAAAGCCTGAACCCGTACCGGTGAGCGAACTTTTTGTTGGTATCAAATGCGGCGGCTCGGACACCAGTTCCGGCATTGCCTCTAATCCCGCTGTAGGCAGAGCGGCAGACCATCTGGTGGATATGGGGGCGAGTTGTGTTGCCGGAGAGCTGATAGAGCTTATCGGCTGTGAAGAAATTCTGAAACAGCGGGCAGTAACGCCGGAAGTGGCAGCCAAAACAGAACAGCTGATACATGAAGAAGAGCGCCGCTGGCACATAGAAGGCACAGACGTAGAGACCATGAGTATTGGTAACAGCGTTGGCGGCCTGACCACACTGGAAGAAAAAGCACTTGGCGCGTTGCATAAAACCGGTACCAGACCGATTCAGGATGTATTGCAGATAACGCCGGAAGGCATTGAAAAGCCATCTGCTCCGGGTATGTACCTGTCTGAGACGACTCATTTGTGCGGCGCTGCGGGGATGCACTTTGCTGCGCTCGGCGCTCAGGTTGTGCTCTGGACCACCGGTGGTGCCGGCTTTAATAACCCGATTGTGCCGGTCATCCGGGTCAGCGGGAATCAGGCGCTGATCACTGAGGATATCGATGTTGATGTAAGCGGCATTATGTCAGCGACCCAGAGCACAGAGCAGGCCGCTGATCAGATCCTGAGCTGTCTCAGCCTGGTCACACAAGGAGAGAAAACCGCCATCGAAGAAGTCGGTTTTGCTTTCTGCTCTCTTTACCAGAAAGACCAGCGCCTTGAAAAGCTGATCTGTTCACAACCGGTATAAGGAGTCCGAAATGCGTATTACAGATATTGAAGTCATCTGCCTGCGGGTACCGGCCTTAGACCAGGAATGTGAGTGGGGAGAAGATGCAGTACTGGTCAGGGTCCACACCGATACAGGACTAATTGGGCTGGGTGAAGCAGACAGTTCGCCTGAAGTTGTGCGTGCCTGTATTGAAACACCGCAGTCAAACCTCTACTGCTATGGCCTGAAATCCCTGCTCATCGGGGAGAACCCTCTGGAGATCGAGCGTCTCTGGAACAAGATGTACTGGGCCTCAAATTACGTCGGCAGACGCGGTGCCGGTATTCACGCTATCAGCGCGATTGATATCGCCCTGTGGGATATCGCGGGTCAGTTTTATGGTGTCCCGGTTCATACGCTGCTTGGTGGCAAGTATCGCGACAAAATCAAAGCCTACGGTACTTTTATTCCGGCACCCAACCCGGCTGATAACCGCGCTATTGTCGCCGGTCTGGTCGAGCAGGGCTTTCGCAGCATCAAATTTGGCGGCGGCGTGTTTGGTGATGACCCGGATACCGATGTCGAAATTGTTCGTAACGTTCGCGAAGCGGCAGGCAGTGACGTTGAAGTTCAGATTGATCTGGCTTCAAAGTGGCGCACGGCCGGTCACTCCGCCTGGATGGCCGAGCGGCTGGAGCCGTTTAACCTCAGCTGGATTGAAGAGCCGGTACTGGCAGACGATCTGACCGGTTATGCCAGGCTCTCATCAAAAGTTCGTACCAGACTGGCGGGCGGGGAGTCGCTCACTACACGTTACGAGTTTAAACACTTCCTGGAAAACGCTCAGGTGGACATTGTCCAGCCTGACATTACCCGCTGCGGCGGGATCACCGAGATGAAAAAGATATACGACCTGGCCCAATTGCAGGGTGTCCAGCTGGTTCCGCACGGATTCAGTACCGGGATACTGCTGGCTGCGTCGGTCCACTTTTTGGCTGCCTGCGAGCACGGAACCCTGATGGAGTATTCACAAAGTCAGAGTCCGCTGTTTACCGACCTGGTTGCCAATCGCTTGCCGTTTGAGGCGGGATTTGTCCCTGTTCCTGATGCACCAGGACTGGGAATCGAGCTCAATGAAGAGATTGTTGAGCGCTACCGACTATAAGAAAGAAATGGAAATATTCGTGATGAAACATGACAACCGACAGATAGATAAGCCGCTGATGGCCATCAGCCTCACGACCATCTTTGCCATTGTGGCGGGATTGTCCCTTTATCCGGAGCAGGGCAACGCAATTGCAAAACAGTTGTTCACCATACTGACCGATAACTTCGGCTCTGTATTTTTGCTGTTTGGCTTTTTCGCCGTGATCATCCTGGCCTGGATCGCCCTGAGTAAACATGGCTCGATCCGTCTGGGTGACGAAAAACCTCAGTACAGCTTTTTTACATACCTTGCGATGATGATTTGTGCCGGGCTTGGCTCTGCTACCGTTTACTGGGCATTTGTCGAGTGGGGCTATTACTACATGAGCCCGCCATACGGAATTGAACCCAATACACCTTTGGCCGCTGAATGGGCGACCAGCTACAACATGTTCCACTGGGGACTCTCTGCATGGTCACTTTACTGTATCGCATCTTTGCCGGTGGCTTACTCATTCCACGTGCGTAAGAACCCGCAACTTAAGCTGAGTGCAGTATGTGAAAGCATTATGGGCCGTTTTTATAACGCGGCGGTGGGCAGAGTGATTGATACCATTTTTATCTTCAGTTGTGTGGGAGCTATGGGTATCACGCTGGGTTTGAGTGTACCTATGGTAACAGAAGGGATCGCATCTCTGTTTAACACTGAGAGCAGCTTTGCCATGAACCTGGGACTGATGCTGTTTATCACCGCACTGTTTACTATCAGCTCGTATGTGGGCATTGAAAAAGGCATGGCCAAACTGAGTGATATGAACACCAAGCTGGCGATCTTTTTCGTGGTGGCGATCCTGGTAGTTGGTCCGACGACTTTCATCATCGACCAGATGACCAACGGCTATGGCCTGATGCTGCAAAACTTTATCCGTATGAGCCTGTGGACTGACCCGGTTGAAGGTGGCTCATTCCCGACATCGTGGACCGTGTTCTACTGGGCTTACTGGATGACTTATGTACCCTTTATGGCTCTGTTTGTGACTAAGGTTTCGCGAGGCCGTACGCTGAAAGAAGTGATTGCAAGTATGGTTCTGGGTGGCAGTGCGGGTTGTTTCATCTTCTTCGGTGTTCTGGGCAGCTTTAGTATGAGCACACACCTGAATGAACTGGTTGATGTGACTAAATCGATCACGGAAGCGGGTGGCTCGGCAACGGTTGTTGCGGTGCTGGAAACACTGCCGGTGAGTGCGCTGTTTATCGTGATATTTGCGGTCATGTCGACACTCTTCCTGGCGACCACACTGGATTCTGCGTCGTTCACACTGGCTGCAACAGCGGCAAACCAGCTTGATGAAAATGCGAACCCGCCGACAGCGCTGCGCCTGTTCTGGTGCATGATCCTGGCTGCGGTTCCACTAACGATGATGTTTATCGACGCGCCGCTCAGTACGGTTCAGACGCTTGCAATCGTGACCTCGCTGCCACTGATGTTCGTTATCTTTATTATGCTCTACGGCTTCTTCCGCTGGATAAACAATAAAGATGAGCAGCAGCAGGAGAGTGAAGAGACGCTCACAGCTGCAGTCGCAACGGAGTAACACCGGTAATAAAAAAATCCCGCTCACTGAGCGGGATTTTGCATATCTTAATCTGCCATTATCTGGCAAGTTTCGTGATAACAGACATCAGCAGCTTAATGCGCGGTTCAATCGATTCCAGCAGCAGATACTCAGCATCGCTGTGGAAGCCAGCACCGACAGGGCCAAGGCCATCCAGGGTAGGAACGCCCAGAATGGCTGTGTTGTTGGCATCTGAACCACCGCCCACTTCTTTCCAGTTGATGTCGATAGCCAGCTCATCAGCAGATTCTTCAACCAGCTTCATCAGGGCTTCGGTCTTCTCATCCGGTACCATCGAAGGTTTGTAGGCTTCGCGAACCAGCTCAATCTTCATGTCTTCAACGAACGGAGTCGCAGTCAGGCCATTCAGGGTCGTATCAACCTGGTCGTACTCGCTGTTGTCCCAGAAGCGAACGTCAACGATAAGCTGAGCGTGCTCAGGTACGATGTTCGCACCGTCACCGCCGGAAACAACACCCACGTTCAGGGTGGTGCCGCTTTCAAAGTTGGTCAGCTTATTGATTTCCAGGACCCAGTTCGCCATCTCAGTGATCGCGCTGCGGCCTTTCTCTGGCTCGTTACCGGCATGAGCGGCGCGGCCATGGAAGTCAATCTTATAGCGGGCCATGCCTTTACGAGCTTTTACCAGACCGCCGTCAGCACGGGCTGCTTCTGCTACCAGTACGGTTTTGGCGTTTTTGGCGACAGACTGAATCCAGTCTACTGAATCCAGTGAACCGGTCTCTTCGTCCGGGTTCATGCAGATGCACAGAGAGAGTTTATCCAGTACGTCCTGGTCCAGGTTACGCATGGCGTAAACCACGTTCAGCAGGCCGGATTTCATGTCGGATACACCTGGGCCGTACGCTTTTTCCGCGTCAGTGGTCATTGGGCGTTTCGCCACAGTGCCTTCCGGGAATACGGTATCCATGTGGCCGATCATCATGACATCGATCTGCCCGCTTTCCGGCTTGTTGCGGATCTCAAGACCCACACCAGCACGGCCACAGTCGATGGTTTTTACCTGCCAGCCAGGCATGGCTTCAAATTTCTCTGCAAACTGAGAGGCTACGGCTTTAATGCCTTCTGTTGTGTAAGTACCGCAGTCCACGTCGATCAGTGGGCGCAGTTCTTCAAGGTAAGTATCTAAACAAAAGTTCATCGTTATTTCCTTATGTCAGTTCCATCAGATGATGGGAGCAGGATTACACCAGAATGTTCATCACAAACATCGCACCCAGGGCGTTCAGCACCGAGATAGCGATCATGACAGGAATGTAGCGGCCTTCAGTACCTACCGGGCCAAGGATACGGCCAAGGTACTGGATCTGAGAACCCATCAGGTAGATAGCCGGAGCCAGAATGGCAATGTGGTCGCCGTTAAGGATGCCCTGGTCAAAGAGAGTGATCACAACGCCAACTGCGCCGCCCATCGACATCCATGCGCCGATAAGTACTGCCGCCGCTTCGCCTGGCAGGCCAAACAGTGCCATAACCGGTTCAAATACGCTGCCCATCAGATCCAGTGCGCCGGTAATTTGCAGCGCTTTGATGATAACGAAAGCCATCAGTACGTTAGGAACGGTAGAGGTGGTCGCAATGGTCCAGCCTTTCTTAGCACCTTCAACGAAGATGTCGGTAACCATTGGTTTTTTCGCCTGAACGTTGCTCATTATGCGGTTTCCTCTTGCAGTTTTTTATCGTCAGCTTGCTTGTCTTCTTTGCCTTCGGTGATGTTCAGGTAAACGCGGAACAGGTTTGCGCCAACAAATTTGAAAATGAACATCACAGCGACAGCCAGACCGATAGAAGAGGTCACCGCGTTGGTGCCGTCAGCGTAGGTCAGGGTGAACAGAACCGCACCTGAAGAGAAGAAGTTTACGATGGTTGCACCAGCGGTGAACTGGAACATGGTGAAGACGTCAGCTTCACGCTTGGTCAGGTTGCCTTCATCTTTTAGCTGGCGGGTCATGGCTGCACCGGCATCGGTACTTTGCAGTGATGCAATCAGGGCAAGACCGGTATTACCAGGAATACCCATCAGAGGGCGCAGAAGCGGAGTCAGCAGCTTACGTGCTGCGTCCAGTGCACCGTAGTGCTCAAGTACGTTGATCATACCCAGAGCGAACATAACGGTCGGGATCAGGGTCAGGGCAAACAGGAAGCCATCACGGGCACCGTTACCGCCTTTACCACGCATGGTGGTCGTTACCGCCTGAACGCCGTCAGCCGTTTCCTGTACACCATAAGCGACCTGACCAAATGAACCGTTCAGGGTAGTGAAGTCGAAAACGCCATACCATTCGTTGGATTGCATCAGACCAGAGAAGAAAACTACCGCAAAGGCGAGGGCAATATAACAGCCCAGCGTGACTTTACGCTCTGTTGTTGTCGGTTGAGACATGATTACCTCTAAAAGAGTTGGAAAGGAGATGCATATTGACGTGTTACAGCCGGATTGGATATGACCGGGGTCAAAAGTGCATATCGTTACAAATTTACTTATTTGTAAGATTTTGTGTCACCTCTGCTTCTTTTTGAAGAGGATGTATCTGTTGTTGGTCGGTTTTGTAAAATTGATAACGTTTATGAATGGCGGGTTGCGCATATTGGCTGGTTTGACACATTTGAAAGCCGTTACTAGTGTTTACTGTATGAATTTAAAAACAAAACCTGAGCTGGATTACATATTCATGGCGCTGAACGATGAAACGCGGCGGGCTATGGTGTGTCAGCTGGCTAATGGCGACCTCGCAGTAAAGGATTTTCAGCTGCCTAATCCTCTATCCAAATCCGCAGTGACCAAGCACCTCAAGATCCTTGAGCGCGCAGGCCTGTTGCAAAGGAATGTAGTGGGTCGCGAACATATTTGTTCCCTCAACCCTGGCCCCATCCATCAGGCCAACCAGTGGCTGGCCCTGTTCCAGCCCGCCTGGCACAGCAGTGATGAAGCACTTGAGACGTATATGGACTGGCAGTTGAGTGAGGAGTAGCTGCTGTTTTCTTCTTTGTATTCAGCCGTAGTATTCGCTTTCAGTCGCGGACTATCTGGTTGACGAAATAATTGTACTTTACAGATCGCCTCACGGGGTCCCGGGTCGCGCCTGCCTCTGTGCCTTTGGTGGGCCAGGCGGAACGCGCCCGGGATGACGAACTTCCTTTTATACAAATAATTACAATAAAATACCGTCATCCCGGCCACCGAGCCGGGATCTCATAAAGCGATCTGTAAACAACCAGAAAGCACTGTGCTCCCCGCACTTGTTCCAACGGTCTCCGTTGGAATACAGACCGGATTGCCATGGTGCGCTGGTGGTAACTGTGGGTCAGGTATGCATTACCACGCAGAGCGTGGTAACGAGAAACTGGCGAGTCTTTTGTTTCCACACCCCAGAAGAAACAAAAAAAGACGCGGTCCCTGACCGCGTCTTTATCCCATACCTGCTTTTTCTTAATCCGGGAATGAACTTCGTATTCCCTGCAGTGCGTCGTAGTGCTCAAGGAATATATCGACCAGCTTAGGATCAAAGTGGCGTCCGCGTTCTTCTTTGAACAGGTCATACACTTTGTCTGACGGCCAGGGTTCTTTGTAGCAGCGCCGTGAGGCCAGGGCGTCGAATACATCCGCGACGGCCGTGATGCGTGCTTCGATAGGAATATCCTCACCGGACAAGCGGGTAGGGTAGCCATTACCGTCCCATTTCTCGTGGTGGTAGGCTGCAATGTTGGCCGCGATGTTCAGGATTTCCAGGTTAGAACCTCTGAGGATTTCTGCACCAATACTTGCGTGGGTCATCATGGTTTCCCACTCATCCGGGTCAAGCTTGCCAGGCTTATTCAGCACCGCATCGGGAATTGCAATTTTCCCGATGTCGTGAAGCGGCGAAGCCAGTTTGATTTTTGATGCCATCTCTTCAGACAGACCATATTTACGCGCCAGGAACATAGAGATTTCGGCGACACGTTTAACATGGCTGCCAGATTCTTTGGAGCGGGTTTCCACAACCTCGCCAAGTCGATAGGCGATCTCTTTCTGGGTATCGCGCACTTCATTCAGCAGGATCACTTTTTCGTAGGCGATGGTGATATTACGGATAAAGAGATCCAGAATGGCAATGTTCTCTTTCAGCCGGCTTTCCGGGCAGTGCACAACCAGCAGGCCAACGCTCTTATTGACCTTCACCGGGATAAGAAACTCTTCCGGACCTGCCTGGATATATCGCTCAGTGGTGTTGGTCACATCTTCTACAGAGCAGGAGATAAACTCGCCAAGGTTTTTACCGATCAGCGCTTCGCCGCCTTTTGATGAAGCTACGACCTGCCATTTGCCTTCCACCTCCTGGGCGGCAAAGTTAAATGCGTGTACTTCACCAAGCTGGAGCAGTGCGCTCAACTGGGAAAGAATGCCATCCAGCCAGTGTGTACCATCACCTTCCACCAGAATCGAGGCGGATGAATTGATAATGGTGTTAAGGCCTTTTTTGGTGTTCTCAATCACCATGATATCGCGGTACGAGCGAAGGGCTGCGCACAGGGTGGTATTGAGTTTGGTAGCGGTGAGTTCGGTCTTGTTTTTGTAGTCGTTGATCTCGTATTTCTTGATCACTTCTGATTCCGGCGCATCACCAGGCTGGCCGGTGCGCAGGATGATACGGCTGGTGGTATTGCCAAATTCCACCCGCAGCCAGTCGACAAAGTCGAGCCCCGCGTGGTTGGTTTCCATCACAACATCAAGGAATACTACCGCGATGTCATCGTTTTCCTGGAAAATCTGCTTAGCTTCAGTGGCCGAATAAGCATTCAGAAAATTGAGGCTTTTCCCTAAATAGCTGAAGTCGTTCAGTACAAACTGAGTAACCCGGTGGATATCCAGATCATCATCGACGATCAGGATGTTCCACTTCTCCTGCTCTTCAACCACAATTTCGTCTTCAGCATCTGAGAACAGAAATTGGTCGTCATTTCCCATCACTCACCTCGTAGCCCTGCTGGAAATACGTCAAATAGCGCATTAGTTTTTGATTATGTAATGATTGTAGTCAAGATTTTGCTGCATGGCACAGGCGTTACTGATTTTTTGATTAGTTCGGCAAAACCGGATTTAAAAAATTCCATCTTGATCAGAAAAAATCTTGCATATTCAAGCAAGTCTGAAGCCTGTGTCTATACTGTATCTGGAAATGGGGACTTTTTTCATTGGCTCTTAAAGAAGAAGGATGGCAATGGATACGAATAACGTCAGTCAGCACAATGACAACAACGGCGACCACATCCCGGTTATCGAGCGTCAGCGCAGCATTGCGGTCCGGCTGTTTTTCTATACCTTGTTGTGTGGAACCCTGCTGGCGCTTGCCATCGCCAGTATTCAGCTGGTGTGGGAACTCAAAGAAGAAAAAGAGGAGCTGCAGTCTTCTCTGCAACGGATTGATACATCGGTAACTTCTTCTATCGCCAACAGCCTGTGGAACCTGGATGAAGAGCAGCTCAGTATTCAGGCCAGTGGGATCAAGAATCTGCCCAGTGTGGAATACGTGGGTGTGTACTCCTATCACAACGGCGAGCTGAGCCTTTCGGTTGAAACCGGCCTCAGCAGTGAGAAGCATGAGTTAACCAAGAAAGTTGACCTTAATCATTCCGATGAGAAGATCGGCGTGCTGGTTATCGAAGCCTCCTATACCGCGCTGTACGACAAGATAGTCAAGAAAGCCTGGCTGCTGCTTCAGACCCAGTTACTGATCAACCTGCTGGTTTCGTTTTGTGTGCTGTATATCGTCCATCAGGTGATGACCCGCCATATTAACCGGATCTCCCGGTTCTTTCAGGACAGCGGTCTTGGTGAGTCTGAGCTGCATAACCGGCTGGAGCTTAACCGTAAGGCTCAGCTCGATGAGATAGATGTGCTGGTCGAGTCCATTAATGCGCTGCATGAAAATATCGTCACCCAGCTGGAAAAACGCCGTAAGATGAATGCTCAACTGGCGTATGAACGTGATTTTACCGCAGTGATCATCCAGTCCTCTCCTTCGCTTATCTGTTCGCTTAACGATGACTTTGTGATTCAGCTTGCCAACCGGGAAGTTGAGCGCATTCTTGATACGCCGGAATCAGAGTTGCTTGGTAAGAGCTGGTTTGAGTTTTTTGTTGATGAAGACGTCGATCAGCAGAGCAGGATGGAACTGCTGAAGAATATTCCTGAGTTTGAGCTGGTGCTGAATATGCGTGACCACGCCGGTGAAGAGCGTTTTCTTCAGTGGCGGCTTATCCGTAACGAAGAGCTGCACCGGGTTATCTGTTTTGGTGTCGATGTTACTGAACTGACCAACACAGAAAATGCACTGATCGCTCTTAACCAGCAACTGGAACAAAAAGTGAAAGAGCGTACTCTGTCTCTTGAGCAGGCTAATGCCGATCTGTCTGATACTCTGTCTACCCTGGAGAAAACTCAGGTATCGCTGATTGAAGCTGAGAAGATGGCATCTCTTGGTGGTCTGGTCGGTGGTGTGGCGCATGAGATCAATACGCCTCTTGGTATCAGTGTGACGGCGACGAGTTACATAGAAGAGAAACTGAGAGTGCTGCAAACCGGATTTGATACCGGCAAGCTGTCCAAAACTCAGTTTGCCCAAACCCTGTCTTCACTGAACGAGTCTACCGACATCCTGACCTCCAACCTGTCCCGTGCCGAGCAGCTGGTTTCGAGCTTTAAACAGGTGGCCGTCGATCAGACCAGTCAGGAGGTGTATTCATTTAACGTGAAGGATAACCTGCAAAAAGTGCTGATCTCCCTGTCACACGAACTGAAAGTTGGCCGTGCCAGTTATGAGATTAACTGTCCGGATGACATCGTGATTGACAGCTACCCGAGTGGCTACATTCAGGTGTACACCAATCTTATTACCAACTCGATTCGTCATGGTTTTGATGAGTGGGATGGTGACCGGATCATCCGTTTTGATATTACGACAGATGACGGCATGATGGTGATCAGGTATTCCGATACCGGTAAAGGTATCGATAAGAGCCTCCAGGCTAAGATTTTTGAGCCGTTCACTACCACCAAGCGTGGCCGCGGTGGCAGTGGGCTTGGTGCGAACATTATTTATAACCTTGTGACCCAGCTTTTACAGGGGCGGATCGAGTGTGAATCTGAGCCTGGTGAGGGTGCACTGTTTACCATTACTGTGCCCCTCGAGCTGAAAAAAGAAGACGATAAGGAGTAAGCGAAGTTATCCTGCCTTTTGCGTTGCCTGGTGGCGCTCTGCCAGGTAACGCGCCAGTGCAGCGGTTTGCTCTTTGGTAAATCTCAGCCCCAGGCGGGTTCGTCGCCACAACACATCTTCTGCTGTCTGTGCCCATTCGTACTTAACAAGATAGTCCACTTCAGCCTGATATAATCCGTGACCAAAATGAAGGCCAGGGTCCTGAGCGCTGTTTTGCATGCCAGGGATAAGTTCGCTCCGCGTGCCGTAGGCGCCGAGCCAGCGGCGGATGATTTCCGGTGAAAGCCATGGGGCGAGGAGGGAGAGGCGCTCTGCCAGTGTATCACGGTCAGACATATCGCCACCGGGCAGTGGGGTGTTGCTGGTCCAGGCCTGCCCCATATGAGGGAAGAGCGATTTGAGCTTATCCGCTGCTGCTTCGCCGAGTTTACGGCTGGTGGTGATCTTTCCGCCAAATATCGACAGCAGGTGAGATTGTTCAACCTGATGCAGCGCCAGGCTGTAATCACGGGTAACTTCCTGGGCGCTGTTTGCATCATCTGAGATCAGCGGCCGGATCCCGGACCACCTGTGAACAACATCAGCGGGGCTGATTTGGCTGCGTAAATGCTGGTTGACCACGTCGCACAGATATTCGGTTTCTTCTCTATCAATGGTGACCTTAGCCGGATCGCCGTGATAATCCACATCTGTAGTACCGATTAGCGAGAAGTCGTTCTGGTAGGGGATAACAAACACAATCCGTTTGTCTGCGTTTTGCAGGATGCAGGCATACTGGTGTGAATAGAGACGGGGCACCACAATATGGCTGCCTTTGACCATGCGCACAGATTTGGGCGCAGGCTGTTGCAACTGGTGCTGGTAAATCCGGTTAATCCAGGGGCCTGCCGCGTTTACCAGCACCCGGCAGGTCTTTGTGACAACGTCACCATTGTCAGTTTGCAGCCTGACTCGCCAGCCACTCTGCTCACTTTCTGAAATGGGCTTGGCAGAAAGGCATTTGGTTCTGGTGTGAATCTCAGCGCCGCGCTCACGGGCGGCCATTGCGTAACTCACAACCAGCCTGGCATCATCTACAAAGCAGTCGGAGTATTCAAAACCGCGCCGGATTTCCGGCTTAAATGGGCTGCCGTCATCAAACCTGACGCCGTGACTGCCGGGCAGGGTAACCCGTTTTCCGAGGTGATCGTAGAGAAACAGTCCAAGGCGGATAAGCCACGCCGGGCGCAGGTGAGGGCGGTGCGGGAGCACGAACCTGAGTGGCGATACAAGGTGAGGTGCGTTATTAAGCAGCACTTCGCGCTCAGCCAGCGCTTCAGACACAAGCCGGAACTCGTGGTGTTCAAGATAGCGCAGCCCACCATGGATCAGTTTGCTGCTGGCGGACGAGGTGGCGCTGGCGAGATCGTTCATTTCAAACAGGCCGGTTTTAAGGCCGCGCCCACTGGCATCCGCCGCAATTGCAGTTCCGTTGATGCCACCGCCGATGATGATCAGATCGTAGTCAAATTGCTCAGACATTTTCGCTTTATCCCTGAAATGTTCGAATGAACATAATATAAACATTTCAGTGAGCGAAATCGAGCGTTAATTTAACCTTTGGTTAACTTATTGGTTGTTTGATTAACGTTCGAAAGTAAGCTTATGATTGTTTGAGTGTTTTCTGCAGGAATACTTTATCGGTTCCGCTCAGTGGAAAATCACGGTAACGACCGGTTTCGATAAAGCCGTGCCGCAGATAGAAATCCGGAGCCTGGAACGTATAGGTATCGAGGTAGAGTCGACGTATCCCCTGTTTCCGTGCTTCTTTTTCTGCCATCGTCAGCAGCCGGGACCCCAGTCCTTTGCCACGCAGGGATTCATCTATCCAAAGTCTCTGGATATGCATGGTGTCATAGTGGAGTCTGGCGATGAGCCCGCCCTTAACTTCGCCCTTTGAGGGGATGACCAGCAGAGCAAGGGGCTTTTCGGTCAGATCCGTAAAATGTCCCTGATTAAACTCAGACAGGCCCTTAAAAATGGCATCAATGGCTTCTCTGCGGGGATGGTAGGTTGTTTCTATGAGCATGATTTTATTGTTATGGCTGATGAACAGGATGATGTAATTATAAGCCATAAAAGAAAAACCGCGCCGGGAGGCGCGGTTATAAAATCAGAAAATCAGGTGGGCGACACCGGCGATTACCGGTAATGTGATCAGGGTCCTCAGGATGAATACCGCGAACAGTTCGAAGATATTTACCGGGATTTTGCTGCCCAGCAGCAGGGCACCGACTTCTGACATGTAGATCAGCTGAGTTACTGACATTGCAGCGATAACGAAGCGGGTCAGTTCACTGTCGATTGAAGCGGCCAGAATCGCCGGGATAAACATATCCGCAAAACCAACTACGATGGTCTCTGATGCCTTGGCTGCTTCCGGGATCTGCAGCAGTTCCAGGAACGGGATAAATGGCTTACCAAGGAAAGCAAAGACCGGGGTGTATTCCGCAACGACCAGAGCGATAGTACCCAGTGCCATCACGACAGGCAGTACGCCAAATACCATATCCACTGCGTTCTTCACGCCTTCAGACAGGATTGCTTTTGGTGATTTCACCTGTTCTGCGCGTTTGATGGCCAGGTCCATACCCCATGAGAAGTGGCTGTGACCCGCCGGGATTTCATTTGCACCTTTCTCCGGCGCAGTACCGTCAATGTAGAGGTCTTTTTTGCGGCTCAGTGGTGGCAGACGCGGAATGATAACCGCAGCAGTCAGGCCAGCAAGACAGATAGCGCCGTAGAAAGGCAGGAACATGTGTTCCAGGTTTACCTGAGCGATAACCACCAGGCTGAAGGTAATGGATACCGCAGAGAAAGTGGTACCAACTACCGCCGCTTCGCGCTGGGTGTAAAACTTGTCTTCGTATTGCTTGCTGGTCAGCAGGATACCCACACTGCCGTCACCCAGCCATGAAGCCATACAGTCGATAGCACTGCGGCCTGGCAGGTTAAACAGAGGGCGCATGACTTTGCTCAGCAGGGTGCCCATCAGTTCCAGCAGACCAAAATTAAGCAGCAGTGGCAGCAGCAGGCCTGCGAAAATGAACACAGCAAACAGGGTAGGCAGCAGGCCTTCCAGTACCAGACCGCCGGTATTTTCTTCCCAAACGGCTTCCGGACCAACCTGGAAGAAGGTCATAACAACGGCGATGCCGCCGATCAGGCGCACCGCAAACCAGAGCGGAGAGGGATTAAACAGGCCAGACAGGAAGGCACTGTTGTTGATAAACGCCGGTCGGAACAGCTTTACGGCAACAGTAGCTACAGACATAAACGCGATAATCACAGTCACGATCTGAACAAGGCTGTCAGCCAGTACGCTCTTAAACATGGATGCGAGGATAGCAACCGGAATGGTAATGTTACCGTCATAACTGACTGGTGCCATAAAAAGAAAAACGCCGATAAGCGATGGGATCAAAAATGTCCAGAAAGCGCTTTTCGGCTTAGGGTTGTTTACAGATTGTGTGGACGTATCCATTGTGACTATCTCTTCATTAGTTCGCGGTACCAGACCGGTCAGCAAAAAATTTTTATGCACTTTTTAGTGCTTTATTATTCATGTTGGGCAGAGAATACCTGTTTTTCCCTGTCCATGAAAGACTATTCAATAAAAAAAGCTATTTATTCAGCATTTATACACTTTATCTGATTGAATTATGGTCATTTGTAGGGTTTATGTTAGCGCAGCAGGGAAGAGATTTCCGGCTATCCGGTCACACTGTGTGAGAGATTTGCCATTGTTTGTGTAAGAATCCGTGGAAGTTTATGCAGTTTGTGGCAAGCTTGGTTTTCTATCTTGTTGTTTTTAAAGCACTTAACTGCGGGGTTATAGGTTCGGTATAAAGCTATTTTTTAGATGTATGCATTCTGGACCGTTTTTGGGAGTATGATACACAGGACGTCAGGAAATAAGGCAAAGATACTCTCAGGATGAGAGTCCGGCAGCAGGAAAGCTCCCGGGATCAGGAAGATGAAGGACACCGCTTAGGAAGGCGCGAAAGGATTGACGCCATGGAAAGGTGGTATCGTAAGGACAGATAAGATACATCTAAATAGCACGAATAAGCTATAAACGACTATTAACCCTGCCAAGGCTTTAGCAGGGTTTTCTTTTATCTGCACTTTGTTGGATATTTATTCTCTCTTCACTTCCCTGCTTTATTCATCATAGCGAATTGCCATGATTGGTATTAGAATAGCGGCCATTCTGATTTGGAGAATCCTGATGGAACAAGCACAATTTGAACAACTGGTTACAGAGCTCAGCACGAAAGCAACCCTGCCAGAAGCTCTGGAGCTGTTAAAGCAATCTGAAGACGCAGATGTAGCCGAAGCTGCTCTGTCACTGGCTGGCCAGTTCGCACTGGCAGAAGTGGACGGCGAGCAGCGCATTTACCACGTAACAAACGACACCAATGAAAACGGTGAAGAGCAGGAGTTCGTCGAGCATGTGATGAACGAAGGAGAAGATGTGATGATCTTTGTTTCCTGGTTCTTCTATACCATGTTCGAAATCAAGGCCAAAGACACTTACCAGGCTGCGGGTAAGACTTATAAGCAGCCGAAGCGCCGATGATTTGATGGTTTGAATGAAAGAGGGTGACGGATGTTGCCCTTTTTTGTGGGTGGAAGTTTGCGTATGGACTTAGTGTGGTGCAATAAATCTATTTGTGGCGTGTTACTAGCCCCCACCGGATCATCCTGAACTTGATTCAGGATCTGCTTTCAGCGTTCTGAATAACTAAAGCGCCAGCCAATCACAGAACTGGCAGAAATCATGAAGAGTCGCTGCCGCGAGGTAACGCTTCCCTTGCGGACAGAAGATCCTGAATCGCGCTTAACCTATTGAGTGTGGGGTAGGTTTCCGGGAGCGCGTTCAGGATGACTATGATGGTGGCTGGCAGCAACATGCATGCATTCTGACAGCCATTTCGCTGACCGATTGACAGTTAGCTTTGCTACAGTCCCCACCGGGTCATCCTGAACTTGATTCAGGATCTGATCACAGCGTGTTGAATAATTAAAGCGTTAGCCAATCACAGAACTAGCAGAAATCATGAAGAGTCGCTGCCGTGAGGTAACCGCTTCCCTTGCGGGCAGAAGATCCTGAACCGCGCCTAACCTATTGAGTATAGGCATGTTTCCGGGAGCGCGTTCAGGATGACTATGATGGTGGCTGGCAGCAACATGCATGCATTCTGACAGCTATTTTGCTGACCGATTGACAGTTGGCTTTGCTACAGCTCCCTCCGGGTCATCCTGAACTTGATTCAGGATCTGCTTTCAGCGTGTCGAATAATTAAAGCGGAAGCCAATCACAGTGCTTGCAGGAACTATGGAAAGTCGCTGCCGCGAGGTAACTATTTCCTTTGCCGACAGAAGATCCTGAATCGCGCTTAACCTTCTGTGCGCCCGGTTGTTTTTGTGGAGCCCGTTCAGGATGACCCGGAGAGTGTGGTCAGCCGGGGGCTCTGACCTGAGTTTCATCCAGCAGAGATTCCGGGGCAAGGTTACAGTCACCCTTAATTACTCGCCGCAATAGACCGAATCCGGTCCGTCACTTCCTGGCTCGTAATCTTCTTCTCTCTGAAAAACCGGAACAACTCATTATTAATCGCATGCTGGGCAATAGGATTAACCGCCATGGAGTCCGTCATGCTCGGCACTGCCAGCTGGTTTTTCTGCGCGGTGAGGAAGTCCTGTTTGGCACGTTGCTGGCAGACGCTGAACTCATCCATGGGGATGTCTTTGCGGACCGGGACTGAGCCTTTGGTCAGGTTAAAGCGGCGCTGAAAGTCCGGGTCTGCCAGTAGCCCGGCAAGCTTGTTCAGCTCTTCCTTTTGAAAATCAGGCCGGTAGAAGAAAATAAAGCTGTCCATATTGTAGAGAAAAACGTCCTGAGTACCCGGTACCGGAGTGCAGCCGATTTGTTGCGGCACACTCTGACCAAGTGCGTTCAGTTCACCGAGAATCCAGTCTCCGCCAATCTGGAACAGGGCGTTCCCGGCCGCCAGTTCGGCGGTGGCGGCGTCCCAGTTCGGGTCATTCAGCGGCGAACTGACGATGTCACTCAGATGACGAAACTCTTCCAGTGCAGCGTGCATTTGCGGAGAGTTGATAGCTTCAGGTTCAAGCCGGACCATGGCGCTTTGATAGAAACTCACGCCCTGCCTTGCAATAAGGAGGCTTTCAAACAGTTGGGCTATTTGCCAGGGCTGCTCACCGACGACTAATGGCTGGATACCGGCATCGCGGGCGGTTTCCATAGCATGGATAAGCTCTGGCCAGTTTTGTGGTTCGGTCAGCCCGAGGTGCTTTAGCAGAGCCTGATTGGTCCACAGCCAGTTCATCCGGTGCAGGGTAAGGGGCAGGGCAACATAGCCATTCAGGCTGTGGTTGATTTCTATCGCCATGGGATAGAGCTGTTCATTCCACTGGTATTGCTGCGCAGTTTCATTGAGCGGCTGCAATATACCAATCGCATCCCAGGCCATGATGCTCGGGCCTTCTGTCTGGGCGAAATGGGGAGTATTGCCGGCAAGGGCACGGGCCTGAAGTACGGTAGTAGCGCTGTCTCCGCCACCTCCGGTCACAGGAGAGTTTTTGATGCTGATGCCGTTACTTTGCAGGTGCTCATACATCACTTCCAGCGCAGCGCGTTCACCTTTAGATGTCCACCAGTGGTGAAACTCAACCGCAGCGTTTGAGCCAAATGAAACCAGGCTGAGAGTTAAAGCCAGAATACGTTGCATTACTCGTCCCTCGGAATTGAAATTGTGGCACACAGCCCGCCGGTTCTTGCGTGACTCAGGCTGAGTGAGCCACCGTGAGCGTTGATGATGCTCTGGGTTATGGTCAGGCCAAGGCCACTGCCCTCCTGCTTCCCTTCCGGATTGGCGCGGAAATAGGGCTCACAGATCCGCTCCAGCAGCGCTTCATCGACACCTGGCCCATAGTCCTGAATGCTGACCCGGATAAAGTCCGGGCTGTTTTCAACGCTGATATCGACTTTATCTCCGTATTTAAGCCCGTTATCGATCAGATTTTGCAGGCAGCGTTTCAGGGCCAGCGGCTTGCCGGCAAACGGAGGACACACCTCCGGCAGATAGCGGATTTGATCTGGCTGATGGCTGACGCCGTTAATCGCCAGGGTAATCAGGGCATCAATATCGAGCGACTCGATATCCTCATGCACATCGGTTTCCCGGATGCATTGCAGTGCGCCTTTAACCATGATATCGAGATCCGCGGCAATGCGGCCGAAACGTTGTCTGTCCTGCTCATCATCGAGCATTTCAGCCCGCAGTTTAAGGCAGGCGATGGGCGTTTTCAGGTCGTGGGAGATGGCACCAAACAGCATCTCGCGGTCTTTAATGTGGCTCTCTACCCGCCGGTTCATCTTATTGAATGCATGGATAGCAGCCCGCAGCTCGCTGCTGCCCTGTTCTTTTACCTGAGGCACTTTAAGCTTGGCAGACATCAGGGTTGCCGCTTTGGCGAGCTCGCGTATCGGGCGGATTTCACGGCTGACCACCAGCCAGGTACAGATAAGCAAAAGCAGGGCAGAAGAGAGCAGGGTAAAGCCCTGACGAAGATCGAATAAGCGGGTTTCCAGTTCAACGTACGGAGCAGGGAGCATTGCGGCCAGGTAGAACCATTGTTTTGGTGCGACTTCGATTTGCATCACCAGGATTGGCGGGTTGAGGTTGCCATAAGAGAGGGAATAGTGCGCCCACAGCAGCGGCAGCTGGTCAATTGGCAACTCGTTGTTAAATACCCGCAGATCATCCCTGTGGGTGAAGTCGAGCAGGATCTGAGGCGTGCCACTGAGCTCTTTGTCGAGCACATCGCGTACGTGTTTAATGACCATGTTCTTGCGCTCAGAGTCCGGCAGCGGGGTGACGTTGAGCGGATGGGTATTGAGCGACACAAAAAAGCGCGTTCCGCCCATATTGCGCAGCTGATTCAGTACCAGGTGGCGGTACTCGGCAGGAAGAGACTGAAAAAAAGAGATGGTAGAAGAGGCACTGAGGGCCAGACTGTTGACCGTATTGAGCAGCCCCTGAGTCTCTTTTTCACTGGTGCGCTGATACCAGATAGCACTGGAAAACAGCTGGGCGATGACGATCACCGTCAGCAGAAACAGGCTGGCACGGGCGGCAAGGGAACGGGGGGGGCTAATGCTCATACTGCACACCTGAAGTCAGCATATAGCCTTTGTTTCGCACCGTAAGGATCAGGGAGCGGTGCTTGTCTTCCAGATGATGGCGCAGGCGGCTTATCTGAACATCAATTCCGCGTTCCATCGGATCGGCATCCCGTCCCCAGATTTCGCGGGCAATGTCATCCCGTGACAGCACTCTTTCAGCGTGACTGATAAACAGACCCAGCAGGGAGAGATCAGCGCCGGAAAGCTGTTTGATTTCACCACTGACAAGATGGGTCAGCTGACGGGTGACAGTATCTAGCTGCCAGTTTGCAAAGCTCACCTTGCGCGCCAGCTTGGTGGTGGCACTGTTTTGGCTGCGCCTTAATATGGTTTTGATCCGCGCCAGCAACTCACGCGGGCTGAAAGACTTGGTGATGTAGTCATCTGCGCCCATTTCAAGCCCGGCCACCCGGTCGGCTTCTTCGCTGACGGCGGTAAGCATGATGATGGGAATATCACTGAAGCGGCGCAGTTTCTGGCAAAGGGTAAAGCCATCATCACCGGGCATCATGATATCGAGCACGATAAGGTCCGGGTCATTGCGGTCGAGTATCCGCCACATTGCCTGGCCGTTTTCGGCGCCCAGTACGTCAAAACCAGAACGGCCTAGGTAATCGGTCAGCGCTTCACGCAACTCCAGATTGTCATCCACTACAAGTATCTGTTTTCGTTCCATGTCCATTGGAGAGTACCCGGTTTTTTGATGCTGAAATGATCATGCCACAGTGTGGTTTATAAAACTGTCATCCTTCTCGTAATTCATGGCTTACATAACAGGAATTTTGTAAGAGAACACTTACAAACCGGTTGCCATTTGTAACCTTGCCCCGGTCCGGATTGGATAGATTGAAGGGGATTGGAAAATCAACACAGGCGGCGGACTCTCCGCCATGACCATTTTGCGGTGACAGTGCCGCACCATTCTCCAACCAGGAGGGATACATGTTAGGTAACGCATTTGGACAGTTACAAAAAATAGGGCGCTCGCTGATGCTGCCGGTGGCAGTGCTGCCGGTTGCGGGTTTGATGCTGGGTATTGGTAACGCCGGTTTCGCTTTTATTCCGGACGCATTGAGTAAAGTGATGTTGGCCGCGGGTGACGGCGTATTTGGCAATATGCAGCTGATGTTTGCTGTGGGTGTGGCGCTGGGCCTGTCTAAGGGCAATGACGGCGCAGCAGCACTGGCGGGCCTGGTTGGCCTTATCATCATGAATGCGGCACTGGGTATCGTCACAGGACTGCGCGGGCTGGAAACTGACGCCACCATTATGGGTGTGGCAACGCTTCAGACCGGGGTATTTGGCGGTATCATTATGGGTGCAGTGGCAGCGCTGATGTATAACCGTTTCTACAATATCCGTCTGCCTGAATATCTGGGATTCTTTGCCGGCAAACGTTTTGTCCCCATTATTACCGGTTTGAGTGCCATTTTGGTTGGTGCCTTTATGGCCTTTATCTGGCCACCGGTCGGACAGGCGCTGGACGTGTTCTCCCACTGGGCAGCGTATCAGAACCCTGTGATGGCCTGGGCGGTTTACGGCGCGGGGGAGCGTTCGCTTCTGCCGGTCGGCCTGCACCATATCTGGAATGCACCATTCTTCTTTGAGGTAGGCAGCTACATTCATCCGGATACAGGTAAAGAGATCACCGGTGAACTGAGTCGTTTTTTCGCCGGGGACAAGACAGCGGGTTATTTGTCCGGTGGCTTTATGTACTCTATGTGGGCTTTGCCTGCAGCGGCGCTGGCTATTTATCACTGCGCATCGCCAGAGCGCAAAAAAGTTGTCGGCGGTCTGATGGCTTCAGCAGCCCTGACTTCATGGCTGACCGGCATCACCGAACCGATTGAGTTTACGTTCCTGTTTGTGGCACCGATCCTGTACGTGATCCATATTTTCCTGACCGGTATTGCTTTCGCACTGACCGCGTTCCTGGACATCAAACACAGTACGGACTTTGCCCACGGCGCAATCCAGTTCTTCCTCTACTATCCAATGTCGACTAACGCCTGGTTGTTCTTCATCATCGGTCCACTGTGGGCAACGCTTTACTACGTGCTGTTCCGGACCCTGATCGTGAAAATGGATCTGAAAACTCCGGGACGTGAGAGTGACCCTGTGAAGGTGGAACTGGCAGGCAAGCTTGATGATGTGGCCGTGGGTGTGGTGGCAGCCCTTGGTGGCAAGGGCAATATCAAGAGTGTTGATGCCTGTATTACCCGTCTGCGGGTAACGGTAAAAGACATCAGTTACGTAGATATCGAAAGATTAAAACAACTGGGTGCGCACGATGTACTGGTGATTGGAGACAGTCTGCAGGCCATATTTGGTACCCAGTCAGACAACATTAAAACCGAAATTCACGATGTGCTCGCACTCTCCTGAATAAGACTTACCTCCCCCCTGTAGGGTAAGCGCTCCGGCCGGCTCCTGTAATAGTGAGCCGGTTTTTTTGTTCTGAAATCCAGACGAAATGCAACGCAGTGGATCACAAATTTCTGTTAAAAACGCAGTTCGGTTTGCGCAAATTGAGAGCAGGATGTTCAATTACTGACCGCGGAACCGTTTGCGTCAAAAATATGTGATGCACTTCAAATTTTCGCCGCTATACTTCACGCTCGGTTTTAAGCCGAAGCTTAGCCAATACAAGCCGTCACATGGAACAGTGAATGACCCTGCGGACAGGACCAGCTAGATTTATCTGCTTGTAAAGGTGAAAAAATGTTTGTGATCCGATTCCTTTCTTCGAGTTGGAGTGTTGATTCAGCACCCGCGACTTCCCAGTGTTCGACCCGATTTGGTCATGCAATGGAGGGACGCTGGTAATGGGTATCTTATTAAGTCTTTTTGGTATCGTCGTTCTTATTGGTTGTGCATTCGCACTGTCTGAAAACCGTAGCGCGATCAACTGGAAAACCGTCTCCCGTGCTCTGATGCTTCAGGTCGGTTTTGCCGCTTTGGTTCTTTATTTCCCTCTTGGCCAGCAGGCCCTTGCCGCACTGAGTGGTGGCGTTTCCAGCATTCTTGGCTTTGCTGATGAAGGTATCCGATTCCTGTTTGGCGATCTGGCCAGCACCGGATTTATCTTTGCTGTTCGTGTTCTTCCTATCATCATCTTCTTCTCTGCTCTGATCTCTGCCCTTTACTACTTAGGCATCATGCAAAAAGTCATCGAGTTCATCGGTGGTGGCATTCAAAAATTCCTGGGTACCAGTAAAGCCGAATCCCTGGTTGCAACCGGTAACATCTTCCTGTCACAAGGCGAGTCTCCACTTCTTATTCGTCCGTTTCTTGCCAAAATGACCCGTTCTGAACTGTTTGCTGTTATGGCTGGTGGTATGGCATCGGTTGCCGGCAGTGTGCTGGGTGGTTACGCAGGTCTGGGTGTTGAACTGAAATACCTGATTGCAGCGAGCTTTATGGCGGCGCCGGGCAGCCTGATGATGGCGAAACTTATCGTGCCTGAGCAGGATGTTCCGCTGAACCAGAGCAACATTGACCTGGACAAGAGTGACCAGAGCAACGTAATCGACGCGCTGGCAAGCGGTGCGATGAACGGCATGAAAGTCGCTGTAGCGGTAGGTACTATGCTTATCGCATTCGTAAGTGTGATTGCGATGGTGAACACTGGCCTTGAAAGCGCGGCAGAACTGGTTGGCTTACATGGTATTACCCTGCAGTCAATCTTCGGTTACATCTTCTCGCCACTGGCGTGGGTAATCGGTGTACCGGCTGACGAAGTACTGATGGCGGGTTCTTACATCGGCCAGAAAGTGGTAATGAACGAGTTTGTTGCCTTTATCGACTTCATTGAGCACAAAGCCATGCTGTCTGAGCACAGCCAGGTGATCATCACTTTCGCTCTGTGTGGTTTTGCTAACATCGGTTCTATCGCGGTTCAGCTGGGTTCTATCGGTGTGATTGCACCAGAGCGCCGCTCTGAGGTTGCAAACCTGGGTATTCGCGCGGTTATCGCTGGTACACTGGCAAACCTGATGAGTGCCTGTCTGGCTGGCCTGTTTATCATGCTGTAACAGCCTGACCTGAATGTTTGAAAGCCCGCAGTTGCGGGCTTTTTTACACCCAAGCGCCTGGTAAGTTGGCCTAACCGGGCAGAACCGCTTATAGTGGCGGCGTAACTTATTTGAAATAGCGAAACAAAGATGCAAGACGATGAACTGATGACGGGCGATATGCTTGTTGAAACAGTAAAAAACCAGCTGGAAGACGGCAACCCGATCAAAGTAAAAGAGACCCTGATGCGTCTTATGATGACCGGCACATCAAGAGAAGAAGCGATCGAAATGATCGCGTGTGCACTGTCGATTGAGGTTTATGACGTGGCTAAAAATGACGGCAGTTTTGATATTAAGCGTTACAGTGAAAATCTGGATGCGCTGCCGGACATGCCGTGGGATTTTGAGTAATCCGCTGCTGTTCTGTCCGGTACAGTTTACTGAGGGCCTGCGTAATGCAGGCCTTTTTTCTTACGGGTCGTTCTGACCGCTGACCGCTGAGCCTGCAGACTGCAGCTAATTTCTTGAACTTTGTACAGAATCAAAGCACTCAATCCAGTTAACCATTGTGCCACATGATGAATAATGTTATTAAATCACCGAACCGGTGTTAAGACGCCGGTCATGCCCGATTTATATTAATTACCACTAAGGGCTCCCTTTCTTGCTTGCACGTCCACCTGGATACTAAGCCCAGTATTGACAGCGGGTTCGGTTGGTTATACCGGTCGCCATGCTGTTGATTGCGGGTAACGCACAACTATGGAAACTCACTTTATACGATCAGTTCGTATAGGGGAGCTCCTGACTCACAGGTGAATTATGAATTGGTTATCCAATGTCTCTTTCAGGATCAAAATGGCGATTCCCGTCATAGTTATGCTGGTTCTGTTTTCTTCCGTTACCTTATATAACGTATTACTTTTTGCGGAACAGGCGAAGGCGGGCAACACGCTGAACAACCGCGTGGTGCCGGTTCAGGAAAATCTGCAGGATGCGTATCGCGATCTGTATCAAATCATCGCTGCCGGGCAGGGCTTGCTTTTGGCAGATGGCAGTCCGTCTGAAATTGAAAAGCAGAAGTTTGAGTTCGAGGACAACTCCCATGAAACCCTGCTCAGACTTGAAAGCCTCAACGACCTGATCGACGGGGAAACGCTGTCGCTTTCGGCAAAAAGTGAACTGGATACCCTGATAGCAGCAACAGAAAAGTGGATTGCTGGTTACAAAGAAATGTTTGCCCAGCCAGAACTGGCACAGATGCTTTATCAGGACCAGACACAGGTCGCAATGGAAGAGTTTGCGGTGATACGTTCATCACTTAAATCCCTGATGGATCAGGTGGAGAAGGCTCAGGACCAGCTTCGTCTGGAAACGGCCAGCGCGTCAAAACGCTCTGAAATTGCACTTGAAGTGGGCAGTGTTATGGCCATTGTCCTGGGTATCGTGCTGACCTGGTGGTTATCTGGTCTGATTGTTTCGCCGATCCGCCGCCTGAACCAGAGCATGGCGGATATTGCCTCAGGTGATGCGGATCTGACCCGCAGGGTAGAGACCGGTTCAAACGATGAGATTGGTCAGCTGGGTCAAAATTTCAATGCGTTTGTTGAGTCCCTTCAGCTCACCATGCGCGATGTTGTGGATGCGACTCACCAGGTTCGCCAGGAAATGGGCCAGTTTAACCAGACCACCGGAAACGTAGTGACCGGGGTAACGGCTCAACAGCAGGAAAGCGAAATGGTGGCGGCGGCGATTAACGAAATGCGTGCGACCAGTGAAAGCGTGGCCCAGAATGCCCAGGAAGCGGCGGATGCCAGTGATGCTGGTCATAGTGAAGTACAGGCTTCAGCAGAGGTGCTTTCTGATGCCGTTGTTTCAATGGAAGCCCTGGGAGAAGAGCTGAAAGAAGCGGGTGTAGTGATCACCAATCTCGATAATGATGTTGCCAATATCGCTTCGATTCTGGATGTGATCCGCGGTATTGCGGAGCAAACCAACCTGCTGGCACTGAATGCCGCAATCGAAGCGGCCCGTGCCGGTGAACAGGGTCGCGGATTTGCAGTTGTGGCAGATGAAGTACGTGCGCTGGCGGGTAAAACCCAGAGCAGTACCGGCGAGATCCACTCTATGATTGAAAGGCTTCAGCAGGGCGCCCGCGACGCGGTATCCGCCATGCAGGCCAGTGAGGCCCGTGGTGAGCAGACGATAGAGCAGGCCAATCAGGCCACCACTTCACTCAATGAGATCCGCCGTTCTATCGGAATCATCAACGAGATGAACTCGCAAATCGCCACCGCGGCCTTTGAGCAGACTACGGTAAGTGAAGAGGTAAACAGCAGCGTTCAGCGCATCGCAGAAAGCAGTCAGCAGATGGTGCATGTGGTAAGAAGTGCCGATGACTCTTCTAAAAACCTCGCCGGTCAGTGTGAGCGTCTGGACAGCCTGGTTGGGCGGTTTAAGGTCTGATGCACTGAACATCCGGGCCGGCAATTGTTGCTGGCCCGTTTTTTTCATTGTGAGTCAGCTTCCCGCGAAAGATACGCAAACAGCGTGTAGTTTGTTATATCCGCTTTCGCACAAGCGTTTTCCAGAATCTTTGTCACACATTAATGAGAGACGGTAATTTGGTGGATATTATCTAAAATAAGGTCTAAAATTAGCACTGATTTTAGTGCTTAATTGGTGGAAGTATGAGACGGGTATTAGCTGACTGTTCAGCAAGTATTTCAGAGTTAAAGAAGAATCCTACGGCTTTGTTAAATGAGGCTGATGGTGCGGCTATTGCTATCCTGAATCACAATAAGCCGGCAGCCTACCTCGTTCCTGCGGAAACTTATGAGTTATTGATGGAAACGCTGGATGATTACGAGCTTTCAAAGTTGGTTGAAAGTCGTCGTGGCGATCTTTCTGAGGCAGTGGAAGTCGATATTGATGACTTATAAGCTCAAGTTCCTGCCCGCTGCGTATAAGGAGTGGGGAAAGCTTGCTCCGACTATTCAGAGTCAGTTTAAAAAAAAGCTGAAAGAGCGTCTTGAAAATCCGCATGTCCCCTCGGCCAGGCTCCGTGGCTATGACTCGGTTTACAAGATCAAGTTGCGCACTGCCGGTTACCGCCTTGCCTACGAAGTCATTGACGATGAAATCGTCGTTTACGTGCTTGCTATTGGTAAACGCGATAAAGATGCGGTTTATAAAAAGCTGGCTTCAAGGTTTACCTGACCAGCTTTTCATCCCATTCACTACTCAATCGTAATCACCCGATTACGTCCCGCCTCCTTGGCTCTGTACAGCGCATCATCGGCCCGTGCCAGCATGCGGTTTAGTGCTTCATCCGGGCGGATGGTTGCAACGCCAAAGCTGGAGGTGACCCAGAAGTCGTAGTTCAGCTCAAGTTCCTGAATGGCCTGGCGCAGTTTTTCTGCCAGCGCTGCGGCACCTTCGATTGTGGTATTGGGGCTGACAATCAGGAACTCTTCACCGCCCCAGCGGCCAACGGCGTCTATTTCCCGGGTGAGGTCTTTCAGCAGGGCAGATACCGCTACCAGGGTGTCGTCTCCGGCCTGGTGGCCCCAGTTATCATTGATGCTCTTAAACTTGTCCAGATCGAGCATTACAACGGAGAAAGGCTGGGCATATCGCTCAAAGCGCCTCAGTTCTTTTTGCAGAATTTCATCGAGTTTACGCCGGTTGTAACACTGGGTCAGCGGGTCGGTTTGAGAAAGGTGCTCCAGAGTTTTTCTGTCAGTGATGTCCTGCGCTATCTGGGTGTAGCCCAGCGGTGCGTCATTATCGTCGAAAATGGGCGTAATGATGGAGCGGATCCAGAACGGGTTGCCTGACTTTTTGGTGTCTTTGATTTCTCCCTTCCAGGTATCACCCGCCAGGATAGTGTCCCATAACTCGCGGTGCAGTTCCGACGTGGTTTCCGGATGCTGCATTATATTGTGGTTTTTTCCTATCAAGTCCTGTTTGTCATACCCGGTAACTTCCACCATTTTGCGGCTGACTTTGGTGATGGTGCCACTGGTGTCAGTTTCACTGATCATCACATGCCTGTCGAGCAGGGTGTTGGAACGATCCAGGGCACCCAGTGCGCGGGTCAGTGCTTCCTGAAGGCGGGCGGGGAAGAGAGCCACCAGCCAGGAAAGCGGGAATGAGATCACCAGTACAATTGCAGCAATAACGAGCGCTGTCGTCTGATTATCCCTGGCAAGGGACTCAAGCAGTGCGGTCCGCGGTACAACCGCGAGCTCTAAGCCCTCTGAGTTGGTGATGACGTCCTCAAGTGGACGGGTAAAGTAAGTGTTATCCAGACTGTTTATGTAGGCTCTTGCCGCATCTGCGTTTTCGTCGAGATAGCGTGACCACGCAAGCTCAGGATCGGGATGGTGAAGGATCTCTTTATCCTTATCCTGAATAAAAATGGTGAAATCAGATGAGGCCGAAAACTGGTGCAGTATAGCGGAAACATCAACGTTGATAATGATCAGCCCCCGGAGCCTGCCATGATGATAAACAGGAGTTGCAGCGCGAATGGTCGGCACGATAGGTTTTACAATTTCTCCGTTTTCAATATTAAGGTCCAGTCTGGAGTACCAGAACTCGTTTTCTGGCACCGCAATGGCTTCGGTAAAATAGTACCGGTCAGACTTATCCTGCAGGTCGTCCGGAGCCACAATTTGGGCTTTGTCTGTACTGATCCGGTTGACGCGCAGCTTTTCCTGTCCAAAGGTGTCCAGAAACCGGACCTGCAGATACTCTGGCTCGGACATAAGCAGGGCACTAAACATCTGGAGGAGGTTACTTTGGTTATCCGGTGTATCCTTATCAAGGTAGTTATGGGTAAATGGACTGATGGCAAGGGCATATAAACTGGCATCCAGTGACTCGCGTGTAATGCGCACAACCTGGAGTTTGTTTTCGACGGTTTCCTTGAACTCGTTATGAAGGATCGAGTCGATGTTGCTGCGCTGGAACTGATAGTTAACTGCCGATGTCAGCAACGCGACGGCCATGCCGAAGACGATAAAGTATGCCGCGAAGACATAGTAGACCTTACGTTTTCGTAAGTGACGGAAGAAGACTGATTTACTCCGTGAAAACATGTGTGTACTCAAATATTTGTCATTAATAATAAGAATAAACCACAATCTTTGTGCTGGGAATGAGCTGGTGGTATTTTGTGGTGAAGTTAAAAAACAAATGGATGGAGCAGAGCTGCGGGTGATGCTCTGACGGCTAAACAGGAGCAGCCATGATCATTACATCCAGACTAATGCTGTCCCCGGCGGGGCAGGGCGATACCGGATTGTTTCTGGAGTTGTTCCGCTGTGCTGATACAACCCGTTATCTTCCCGGAGGTAAGCCCTACAGTGAGGATTACATCCGTCATTATGTCAGCCAGAAGCAGGAGCACTGGGTACGCGGTTTTGGCACCTTTGTGATAAGCGACGCGGATAATCCGGACGTCAAAATGGGGTATGCCGGGATTGAGGAAGCGGGCAACAGTGGTCTCTATGATGTCCGTTACGCGTTGCTCAGGCAGTTCCATGGAAAAGGCTATGCGTATGAAGCAACTAAAGCTGTGCTCGATTTTACGTTCAGTTTGGGTATATGTGATGAAGTGTTTGGCGTAGCAGTTAAGGACAATCAGCCCTCACTGGCACTGCTGAGCCGGCTGGGAATGCGGGAGCGCAGTGACGTGCAACTGTATCCCGATGACCAGCTTATTACCATGTCCGTAACTAAGGGTGGTTGCTGATGACGGGCCCGGAATTTCAGTTAGAGCGTTGGGTGAAGGAAGATGCGCTTCGCATGCAGGCATTGCAGGTGGTGAGCACGCTTGGTTTGCCTCAGTGCTGGCTGGCCGCGGGTTTTGTGCGTAACCTGGTCTGGGATCGTCTGCATCACAAACAGGCAGCGACACCGCTCAATGATATCGATGTGATTTACTTTGAACCGGCCGAAGAAGACGCTGACGCCTGCTGCGGCTATGAAGCAAAACTGCACGCTCTTATGCCCGGAGTGAACTGGCAGGTAAGAAATCAGGCCCGGATGCATCTTCGAAATGGGGATGCGGCCTATCAGAGCAGTCTGAATGCGATGAGGCACTGGCCGGAAAAGGAGACGGCTACCGCAGTAAGAATGAATGAGCAGGGAGAGCTGGAGTTTCTAAGCGGGTTTGGATTTGAATCCCTGTTTGCGCTTAAAGTCAGCCATAATCCGGCGCGGGATGTTGAGGTGTTCCGGCAGAGAATCGGGTCGAAAGGCTGGCTCTGTACATGGCCAAGACTGGAGCTGTCTGCCGGTACAGAGAAAGGGGCGTAAATTACACCCCTTTTGCTTTCGTTGTGTTCAGCGAATTACTTGCTGACAATCTGTCTGGCTGCGGTATCCAGCGCGTCTTTGGTCGATTGTTTGCCAAGGATAGCGTTTTCAATAGCCGCACCTTCAGCAAACCAGTAAGCGGTCATTTGCGGGATGTTTGGCATGATTTCGCCGTGCTCTGCGTTGATCATGGTGGCGCGGATACGCTCGTCGCTTTCGATGATCTTCTGGAACGATTTCAGTGTTACCGCGCCAAGTGGCTTGTCATCGTTCATGATTTTCAGCGACTCATCGGTCATCATGTAGTTTTCGATAAACTCTACCGCCAGGTCGCCGTTTGGACTGGCTGAGTTGATGCCTGCACTCAGTACGCCAACAAATGGGTTGCCGGTGCCACCATTCAGGGTAGGCAGGACAGCAACGCCGTAGTTTACGCCCATTTTATCCAGGTTACCCCATGACCACGGACCATTGATGGTCATTGCTACGCGGCCTTTGGCGAACTCAGATTCAGATACCGAGTAGTCCATGCTTGGATTAACCACGCCTTTGTTGACCAGTTGTACCAGGAACTCCAGGCCTTTCACACCAGCTTCGTTGTTTACACCGGTTTTTTTAGCGTTAAAGCCGCCTTCGACTTTTTCAAATGCGTACGCACCACCTGAAGAGATCATAGGCCAGGTGAAGTAGGCGTTTTTCACATCCCACATGATGGCTTTCTTGCCTTTGGTCTGCATGTCATCGTGGATGGCGTACAGCTCTTCCCAGGTTTTTGGTGGGGTTGGCAGCAGGTCTTTGTTGTAAATCAGCGATGGTGATTCGATGGCAATTGGGTAGCCCATGATTTTGCCGTTCACGGTGACCGCATCCCAGCTGAAATCAACCAGCTTTTGTTTGAATTCAGCAGCAGGTTTTACTTCTTTCAGCAGGCCGGCTTCAGCGTAGCCACCAAAGCGGTCGTGCGCCCAGATTACAATATCAGGACCAGCGCCGGTCGCTGCCGCTTTTTCAAAGCGGGACTCCAGAGACTCAGGGTGCTGAACGCGAACTTTGATGCCGGTGTCCTCTTCGAACTGACGGCCAATCTCGGCCAGTCCTTCATAGCTTTTGTCGCCGTTAATCCATACTGTCAGTTCGCCTTCCTGCAGAGCGTATACCGGTGCTGCCGCAAGCGCAGACAGGGTGCAGATGGACAGGGTTTTTATCATAGTTTTCATCAGCGGGATTCC
Organism: Vibrio sp. 9-16B-A1; assembly: GCF_056726165.1. Lineage (NCBI taxonomy): Bacteria > Pseudomonadati > Pseudomonadota > Gammaproteobacteria > Vibrionales > Vibrionaceae > Vibrio > Vibrio sp. 9-16B-A1. The sequence continues at coordinate 50,813 of NZ_JBSDZD010000011.1, read as the reverse complement.
TTTAGTTTCAGGGTCTGTAGAGTGACCATGGAATAAAGAATAACGGTGATTAACGGACCGGAAAAATAGAATTTACGTGCGGTGATATAGGAAAAAACTATTTCATGACGGGTATTTGCCACTTTGGTCATACAAAGCAGGGAAGAAGCCTGAAAACCGGATTTTGAAGATGTGAACAGCGCACGATGCAACGCCGAAGGAAAAAGAAACCGCCCGTAAAGGGCGGTTTGGATGCTGTTTGAAAGCCGTTACTGTGTCAGCGCCAGTGCGGCCAACGGGAGCAGTGACAGCGACAGGTGGCCTGCTCCGTCTTTTACCGTGAGCGTGAACACTTCTTCGCTTCCAAGCTGATCTTTAATCGCATAGTCACCATCACTGAGCTGCCAGCGGGCAATGGTCTCAGCAGGGATTGTGATATCCGCGGTGATGTGGTCGTTGTCGCTCAGGTTGGCGGCAGCGAGGACAAACTGGCCGTTTTGATCGTGGCGGCCAAACAGGTAAGCGTGTGAACCCAGGGCATATTCGTTTGGCTGCCACAGCTCATCATAGTCACCATTTATTGCCGGATGGCTCAGGGCAAAGTTGAGCAACTGCTGGTAGAAGGATCGCAGGTTTTTTTCTGCTTCAGTCAGTTGCCCGCCATCAAATTCGCCATGATTCATCCAGCGCTGATGGTGAGGAACGCCCACATAATCAAAGATCGAAGTGCGGCCTGGCTGACCAAAACCCCCGGTTTCAGAACCGGGCTCGCCCACTTCCTGGCCAAAGTAGATCATGGCCGGGGCGCGGCTGGACAGGGCGCTTATCAGCATTGCCGGGCGGCCAAACTCTGCATTTCCGGCGAATTCCGGCGCGGCGAGGCGGTGCTCATCATGGTTGTCGAGAAAACGCAGCATGTTCTGCTCAATATCACTCAGTTCGCGCTGGTGGCGGCTGATGTCACGGCAATGGCCACGTTTCTGGATGATGGCTTTGATGGTGTCGTACAAATCTACCTTGTCGTACAGGTAGTCCATCTTGCCAAGCCGGATGTAATCACGATAGAGGTGAGGCTGGTACACTTCGGCCATCAGGAAAGCGTCGGGGTTGTGGTGTTTGATTGAGCTGTTCATAAAGCTCCAGAACTCCACCGGCACCATCTCGGCCATGTCATAGCGGAAACCGTCTACCCCTTTGTCGAGCCAGAACAGGGCAATGTCACGGAACTTGTACCAGGAGTCCGGCAGGGCACGGTCTTTCCAGAACAGGTAGTGCGATTCTGCGTTTAGTTCACGGTATTCGTCCGGCAGATCCGGGAAGTCTTTGCTGCCGTCCGGTCTGACCCCGTAGTTGATCTTGACCGTTTCATACCAGTCATCAAAACCGGGTTTGGCATCTCTTGAGCCATTGCCGGTCCATTTTGCGGGATTCTCTTCAAACGGCGGGCAGTGAGCCATGGTGGCGCTGGTGCCAAGCGGCTGGAATTCTGCTGGAATGTCCGGCGTCTCAAAAGCCTGGCCGGGAATGTAGTAGAAGTTGTTGTTTTTCCGGTAGGCGACTGATGGATCATCAAATTCCCCAAAGTCGCTGACGCCCTCAGGGTTGTTTTTTCCTTCATATACCCGGGCTACATGGTTGGGTACGATATCGATGATGACTTTCATGCCCTGAGCGTGAGTGCGCTTGATCAGAGCTTCAAATTCAGCCATGCGGTTAGCCGGGTCAAGCGCGAGATCCGGGTTGACCGAGTAGTAATCTTTCACCGCATAGGGAGAACCGGCGCGGCCTTTGACGACTGCCGGGTGGTCATCACTGATCTCATAATCGCGGTAATCTCCAATCAGGGCGTGGTGAAGAACACCGGTGTACCAGATATGGCTGATCCCAAGTGCCCGGATCTCCTGCAGTGCTTTGTCAGTAAAATCAGCAAATTTGCCCACACCATTTTGCTCAATGGTGCCCCACGGGATGTTATTACTGTTGGTGTTGCCAAACAGACGGGTAAAGACTTGATAAACGGTATGTTTTTTCATAGTGGTTTTCTTGTTATTGTGGATACAGGATTTAAGTCTGTATTCAGGCTAACTCAACAATGAAAGGGAAAAATCCTCCTTTAGCATAGACCTGGGGGGCGTAGATGGAGAAGGAAATGGAAGTCAGGAGCTTTGAAACAAAGGATACAGAAGCGGTGGTGACATTGTGGAAGTGCTGCGAATTAGTCAAACCGTGGAATGACCCTCATAAAGATATTGCGACCAAAATGGCTCATGATGGTGATCTGTTTTTAGTGGCGGAAGACAAAGGCGTTGTGGTCGGTTGTGTGATGGGTGGCTATGAAGGTCATCGTGGCTGGGCGAATTATCTGGCTGTAGAACCTCAGTATCAGGGCACCGGTCTTGGTAAGTTGCTGATGGCGGAGCTGGAAGCCAGGCTGAAGCAGACAGGCTGTCCTAAGATCAATCTTCAGGTCCGCGCGTCCAATCAGAAAGTTATCGAGTTCTATCAGAGGCTTGGGTTTCAGATTGATCACTCGGTGAGCCTGGGTAAGAGGCTGGATGGGGTGGAATATCAGGCGTGAGTTTTACAAAGCATGAGATGCCACAGAGAATGTGAATTGATTCATATTGCGGTCTATTAATATTTGTGAAATCAATGTCTTTGCTTGTAAATTAATGACCGGATGAATACAGGAAAGGGTAAAGATATGACCAGGTATTGTGACAAGTGTAAGACCGAAACTGACCACCGTGAAACCCTTGAAAGAAAACCCTCAAGCTACGACACAAATAAGTCGTTGTGGGGCCGCTTCATGCTTATTGTGCATGAGTTTATTAATGGCGGGCATTACTACAATATGAACCGTTTTCTGACCTGTAAAACCTGCGGTAACAAGGTATTAGAGAACATGGGGAACGAGCACGAGTAAGGCTTTTTTCTCATAAGCAGATACGAAAAAGCCAGCGTTTATTCGCTGGCTTTTTGCTATTCGTCGGCCTTTCAGGCTTTGGCGGCTGCCATATCTGCGGCTTTCTTCTCGCTGTGCATCTTCATAAGGAAGTAGACGTTCACACACGCAATGAAACCGTTGGTCACTACCACTGGCATCGCGTCGATCATCAGACCGTATGCGGTGAACAGTGCACAACCGATGAAGTTAAGAACACGCAGCCATACGATGTCTTTCATCATCAGTGAGATTGCAACCATGATTGATGATGCGTAGCCCAGAATTTCAACCATATTAAATTCCATAGTTTTGACCCTCTTGTTAACTTTGTGACGCCAATTCTTCTCGTCTTGAGATGAACACCAGGCCAGGTACAACTGTTACAACGTAGTCGGTTCCGTGACTACAAACAAAAATCGGACTGGTATAAGGGGGAGCTCCTTGCCCCGAATGGTCTTTCTGGACGCAACTATAGCAACGGCAAACTATCGATGAAATACTCACTTTCAGGGAAAGTGAAGGTTAGCGATTACGCAAACGTTTAATGTGGTATTGCGGCCAGGTCGTATTCGAATTGTGTTGAAAGAAAACAACAAAAAACCCGCCGTGTGGCGGGCTTGTCATTCAGGCAGGGGAGAATTACTTTTTACCCTGGCTTGCTTTGTCCGCTTCGGTCAGTTCACGGATCTTGCGGCTGATGTCGCGGCGCGCTTTTGAAATCTCAGCACTCTTGATGATGTGGTCATCTACGCGGTCTTCGTAGTCGGCTTTCATGTTTTTCACGATAGCCACGATCTCATCGTGAGTCATTTCTGGTTTGATGTAATCAACCAGGTTGTCCAGCAGGTCTACACGTTTTGAGTTATCGCGGATTTTCTTCTCGTTGTCCTGCAGTTCGCGTTTTAGTTTGTTTTTACGGCGAGCCAGGTTAACGATTTCAAATACGTTGTTCATCAGATTCCCTTTTCTAACTTTATTAAGCAACTGACCTGATTAAAACACAATGTGTACCGGCTTAACAGAAGTTAGATCAATCCGTTCTCGCTGATGGTGCTTTTTTCAACACCTGATCGCGTGATGCATAGCAATGTTTTTGATCTGGCATTATTATCAGCCCTAAAGATGACAAGTAAGTGAAGTCAATCGCGTGCAAGAGAGCAGTAAGCCGCAGCCGGCAGAAAGCGGGCTGAAGATAAAATTGAGCCGGGCGTATAAAGATGGCCGGCGATTGCAGGAACTGACGGATATTGAGCTGAACCGCAGCAAAATCGTCATGCTGGACCAGGACGGAAAACAGGTAAAACTGGATCTGTTCAGACCCAACTGACCCTTTCTGTCAGTTACTGCACCAGAGAACATAATCAAAAATAATAAGGATAGCGCCATGAGCATAGAGCTGAATCAGACCGAAGCACGGGTGATCGGTTGCCTGATTGAGAAAGAAGTCACCACCCCGGATTACTACCCACTGACACTGAACAGCCTCACCGCAGCCTGTAATCAAAAAAGTAACCGCGATCCTGTGATGGCGCTTTCTGAGGCAGAAGTAAAACAGGCGATCAACTCCCTGACAGAGCGCCACCTGGTGACGGATGAAAGCGGCTTTAACAGCCGCGCTGCGAAGTATCGCCACCGCTTCTGCAATACGGCATTTGGTTCGCTGAAGTTTACCGATCAGGAGCGCGGCGTGGTGTGCTGCCTGCTGCTTCGCGGCGCCCAGACTCCGGGTGAGCTGCGCAGCCGGACTAACCGTTTGTGTTCATTTACCGATGTGAAGGAAGTGGAAGCCGTGCTGCAGGGACTGGCAGAGCGCGAAGGAGGCCCGCTGGTTGTTAAACTGCCACGTGAAGCCGGTAAGCGTGAAGCCCGCTATCAGCACCTGTTCTGTGGCGAAGTGGATATCGAAGCCCTGGCCGCGGAAGCCGCTCAGCCGGGCGAGTCTGGTTGTGTGGCTGAACTTGAGCAGGAAAACAGCGAACTGAAGCTGGAAAACGCCAAACTGAAGGCAGAAGTCGAAGCTCTGAGAGCGAGACTGGGTGAGTAACCCAAATATGCAGGAGTGGTCCGTTTATCTGGTTCGGACTGCTTCCGGTACGCTTTATTGCGGCGTCAGTAATGACGTCGCAAAACGTTTTGCCGCCCACCAGAAAGGCACCGGTGCCAAATATCTCAAAGGTAAAGGGCCGCTTGAATTGGTTTGGCAGCAGCCAGTAGAAGGCAAAAGCGAAGCGCTGAAGCTCGAATATCAAATCAAGAAATTTCCCAAATCCAAAAAAGAAAAGCTTGTCCTGGGGGCGCTGGAGCTTGCCTGACAGAGTCTTTTTTTTAACAAGACTAAGCGCCGGATTTCCTTCCCCTGTGAGTCCTTATTTGTTCCTGCTGTATATTTGACTACCTGTAGTTTTATGAGTCGCCTCATGAAATCAGGTCAGGAGTGGGCTGGATACAGAGCCCCAAATGTAGTATCAGTAAACAGTGTTAGCAGTATACAGAAAGGAGAGAAGACATGGAGTTAGTTGCCCCTTCACTGGAGTTTGAATCAGAGTTTGCCAGTTATTATGAGGATTTTTTGCACAACGATGCTGAGAACGCTGAGTACTATCAGCAGGGTGTACTGGACTTTGCCGGCTACGTGCAGAGCCTGACCGATGAAGCCAATGGCATCAACCTGCGCGATGGCTATGTGCCCTGCAATCACTTCTGGCTTGTTGACGCAGATAAGACGATTCTTGGCGTTATTCGTGTTCGTCATAATATCGGCAATGCCTTTCTGGCACTGGAGGCCGGGCATATTGGTTACGATATTGCGCCGTCATTTCGCAGACGTGGTTATGGAAAACAGATATTGAAACTGGCGCTTCCCAAAGCAAAGGCGCTGGGTATTGAGCAGGCGCTGATCACTGCTGATGATGATAACTACGCATCAAGAAAAGTGATTGAAGCCAACGGAGGAAAGCTGCAGAACATAGTTATGGGCGTGGTGTTTAAAAGGTTACTGGCAAGGTACCTGGTCTGCTGTAACTAGTTCAGATACGTTTATTCAGTCAAAAGGCCGGACGGAACCCATGGGTACTGTCCGGCTTTTTTGATTTTGTGGTCGCATCCGGTATTGCGGGTAATTATGAGTATTGTGATACAGCAACACATTTGCTAGGTGATTAATTGCATTTGATCAATAAATATATCCTGTCTGAGTGCTACATTTGCAGCGCATAATTTTAAAGGAGTTGTTTATGCAAGATGCAAATGCCAGATTTCCATTCATTTCCAGAATCTTAATCCTCAGGCAGTTTCTGTGGGGTGCCGCTTTCTACGGCACCTATGTGTTGCTGACCAAATACTTCCTCGATGAACTCAACTACAGCGAAGCCGATACCATCATGATGATGGGTGCGTTTGGTGCGGTTGGACCGGTTTTCTCAGCGGTAGGCGGTTATGTCGCAGACAAGTTTATCGGCTCGTTCCGGGCGGTATATATTGGTTACACCGTTTATACGATAGGCTTCTTCCTGTTGGGTACGGGGGCATCTACCCTTAACGTGCCGCTGAGTATTTTTGCCATCGCCCTGATTGGCTATGCCCGTGGCCTTTCTGCCACCAGCCCGACGGTGCTGCTGGGTAACTCGTACGCGGCGGATAACCGTGATTCGTTCCAGCAGGGCCTGACGGTGAACTACTCAATCAACAACCTGGGGTCGTTCTCGTCCAAATACCTGTTCCCGTTCATGGTGGCCTTTATGGCGTACCAGGGGAACTTCTATATCGCTTCCGGCATCATATCGATCACCCTGGTTCTGTTTGTTTTGTTCCGCAAACAATTGGTTGAAGTGGGTAATGAGATAGATAAACGCCCGGTCAGCCTGAAGACCTGGATTGCGTTTGTGATTGGCTCTGCAGCTATGCTGGGTCTGGTGTTCTGGGTATTCTCAAACCTTGATCAGGGCAAATATCTGCTGTACGCCCTGGGCACCTGTGCCATCGGTTACTTTGTTTTTGAGATCACCCGTGCTACCCGTGCGTACAAATACAAGATGTGCGCCGTGCTGGTGATGATCTTTATTATGATCGTGTTCTATTTTTACTATGGTCAGATGCTGACCTCAATGAACATCTACGCGATCAATCTGATGGGAGACCACCTGTTTGGTCTTATCCCGATCCGTCCGGAATCGAATGCTGCGTTTAACCCATTATGGTGCTTTGTGCTGGGCGGGCCGGTGATTTTCATTTACGGCTGGCTGGAGCGTAAAGGCTTCTCACCATCAATTCCAACCAAGTTTGCAGCAGCATTTGTGTTCAGTGCTGTAGCGTTTGCACTGCTGGGCCTGTCGACTCACTTTGTGGGACCGGACGGTAAGATTGCTGCGCAGTGGATCCTGTGGGTGCACTTCTTCCAGTCTCTGGCTGAGCTGATAGTCGGCGCGCTGGGTGCGGGCTTTATCTTTGAGATGGTGCCGCGTTATCTGTCCGCTTTCTCTATTGGTCTGCGCTCTGTTGCGTTGTCATTGAGTGGCATTCTGGCGGCGGTGATTTCGACCAAAATCGCCCTGCCAAAAGATCAGGTGCTGACACCGGAAATCATTGAAAACGTCTATGCCAGTTACTTCTTTAATCTGTCGATTCTGGCGGTAGTGATGGCAGGGGTTACCCTGATGTTGTCGCGCGTGATCTCCGGATGGGTTAAAAAAGGGGAAGAACTGCAGCAGCAGGAAGAGGCTGCCCACAGTCAGTAATCTCCATTCACTCATTTGATTATAAAGGCGGCTGATAATAGTCGCCTTTATATTAGCTTTTACTGCATGTGATATTAATTCCATCAAGTATGAATCGTGTTCAGCAATTATAAAATTAACTGAGATGGTAACGGTTTGATATTTTGTAGTGTGAACCGGTATCACAATTATTTTTTAGCGTACGCCGTCTTTATCTGAGACCATTTCCTTACGGTCAAATCAATATTAGTCAATTCAAAAAACCGTAAAGGAATAAATATGAACAAAACACATATCAGTGCTTTGATCTCCGCTTTGCTGATCGGCGGAGTTCCCGCATACGCTAGTTCTTACGACGCAGCTTCGGCTGTCGTTCAGTCTCAGTCTGTATCTGCAACCGTGACCATTGAAAGCCCGGGGGCGTGGTACAACTCGGCTAAGATCAGAATTACCAATATATCCGGCCAGGAACTGGACCTGGAGCAAATGGAAGTGCATGTCTCAGTACCGTCTTTTGCTGATGTTCAGAACCCGTGGGGTGACTGGCGCTGGGCGTTTAGCCTGGAAAAAACCGGTTCTTCTGATGGTCGGACAAATTATATTATTCGCCAGACAAACCCTTCTGTAAAACTGTCAGCAGGCGGTGTTGCAGATATTAGTTTTGGTGTTGGTTCTGATGGAACGACGATCACATCAGATGATGTGAAGGCCGATAAGATTATTATTAAAAACGACCCGGCCCTTACAGGAAAAATAAAAGTAAGTGCGCCAGCGACCCCTCATTCCAGCCTGAATACAGCACTGTTTCTTATTGAAGGTAAGCAGTATAAAGAAACCCGTGAAGTCGCCTGGGGTCAGGAACTGACGGTTAATAACTTGCAGGATGGGACCTATAAGGTGACTCCACTGGAAGTTCGCAGCGGGGAAGGCTACGCGAAAGGCGGAGCCTCTGCAGAAGTGGTGGTGGAATCCGGTCAGGCTGCGCCAGCTGTCTCACTGGATTACCAGGCGTTTGTTTACTTTGCCACGATAGATCTGAGCCTGCCTTCCATTCCGGGTATGACAGAGCCGGTGTACAGTGAAGTTACGGTATCGCCGGCAGGCAGTGCAGCTGTTCTTCGCCAGCTCAAAGCTGCGTTTGGTCAGAAGGTTGAAATCAACGAGCTGGATGACGGCGAGCGTTACGACCTGCGTTACTCGGATGCCGTGATCAACAATCAGCGTCATCAGCTGGCACCGGGGCTGGATATTCTTGTCAGCCATCAGCAGGCTCAGGACGTTTCACCAGCGTTGACCTCACAGGTGGTCGATGACAGCCAGTTTACCCGGGTTAAGCCTCAAATCACCGGTCTGCCGGATTCAGTCAGCAGCGTGAAGCTGAAACTCGAAGGCAGTGGTGCAAGCTATGTGTTTACACTGGCGACGGATGCGGCTGAACTGCCTTACCGTGTTGAGCCGGGCCAGTATCAGCTGAGTGCCGATTCTGTTGCCATCAGTGGCGAAAACTATGTACTGGATGTGGACGGACCGGTAACAATCGGTTCCTCGTCTCCTCAGATTCTGGCACTGCCGTTTAAAAATGGTGTGAAGCTGGCTGTTAAGGGCTTCCCGGACTTTGTTGCTAACGGTACGGTGACTAACGACAGTGAAGGGGTAACCAATCAGATTGGTCAGACGAAAGTTGATGCAATCTTTAAATACGCTGGTTTCAGTGGTTCGGGTGACCCGGGTGTTATCCTGGAAAAAGATAACCTTCCTCTGCACCGCACTATGAATAACGCGAAGATCGCTTCAGAAGCGTCGGGTAAACACGTACAGCCAGTGATGGTGGTTTACACTGCTAATGCCAGTGGTGGCGCGACATTTGATGATCTGACCAATAACGAACTGCTGTATAAGCACTATGCGACCTTTATTACACAGGCATGGGCGGCGCAGGAATACGCGAAAGGCGACGGTCACTCACCGATGTCGTTTGTGATGAACCCGGACTTTTTGGGTGAGCTGCAGAAAAACCAAAACCATGTGGATAATCTGAACCAGGCTGGTTCGGTAAAAGTTAATGAGCAGTTGGCTAATGCTCTGAGTTACATGAAGACCACATATGGCTTTGAGCCGTCAGGTACAGTGCCAACGTTTGATGACACACTCAATGGCTACATTCAGTCTCTGAACTACATCATGAAAGCGTACGCGCCGGATGTGAGCTTTGGCTGGCAGATTAACCTGTGGGCGGTAGGCTCGGCGAACTGGGTACATACCACTGAAGATCAGTCTGCGGAGATGGGTAATCTGGTAGGGCAGTTTGTTAACACACTGGGTGTGTATGACAGTCAGTACAAACCGGATTACATCGTATTCGATAAGTACGAACGGGATGGTTTTGGCTCTGAAGCGATTCAAAACTATGCCTATAATGCCACCAGCTGGCAGCGCTATCTGGATTACGTCAAAGTGATCAGTGATGCGGTAGATTCGCCGGCGATGATCTGGCAGATCCCGGGCGGTCATATGCCGACGCAGCAGGAAGGCAACTCGATGATTGAGAGTAATCATGAGGCATCGGGTGGCAGCTTCTTTATGGGTGACAGCCGGATCGGTACGGACGTAGACAGTATTCGTACCGGTTTGCTGGATAAGAACCTTGGTTCTTCGGCGTATAACGGCTCGGTTACTGTTCGCGATCTGCTGGTCAAAGATAACGGTTATGACTGGTCTTACCGCCGTATGCAGGATCTGCCGGCTCATAACGTGTTTGCACTTCTGTGGGGCGGTGGTTCGACTACATCAGTGGTGTCGATTGGCTCTAACGGCTCAGACAGTGGCTGGCTGAACAATAAAGTCACCGACTATGCGAACAACCCAACCTGTCTGTATGGCGCTGACTGTGATGGTTCTATCTGGGGCGGAAATGGTAATGACCCTGATCCGGATCCAAACAAACCGCCGGTGATCACCCTAGACCCGCTGTTCAATGCAGACAGCGGTGCCCAGGTGACCATTACTGCTTCCGCAGTGGATCCTGAAGGTGCCAGCGTTAGCTACCGCTGGGAAGTTCCGCCTGCGGTGAGTGTGGTTTCCGGCAGTGACAGCGACACCCTGGTGGTAACCGCGCCAGTGGTTCCGGTTGATACCAGTTATACCCTGAGCCTGACTGCTTCAGATGGCAGCAAATCTTCAGTCGCCAAAACCACGCTGAAGGTGAAAGGCAAGTCTGGCGGAGAAGGCCAGTGCGTCAACATTGCACATTACGTTGATGGCGAGCAATACCAGCCAGGCCAGGAAGTCCAGTATCAGGGCAACCACTACCAGGCAGAGCGCTGGACAGACGTCGGCAAAGCCCCGGATGAGCCTTATGCGGGCTGGAAGTTGCTGGGTAGTTGTCAGTGATTTTCGGTCCTGGGGGTAAGGTCCTGGGAAAAGAAGGGGAGCGCAGGCAGATGCCTGCGCTTTTTTTGTGTGGTGGAGAAGGGGTATTTAGGTTAACAAGGCTATACAGTACGCCTTCCAGGATGATGAATAATTTAACTCTTTGCTGATAAAGAAAAAACCGTCATCTCGTCACGCTCCCCGGAACCAGTCGCGAACTCGAAGGCAGGCGTGAACCGGGATTTGGTGGGTTGAACTGTAATGCTGAATGGTTTCGCAGTTCTCGTTACGAGGTCCCGGATAATTCTGGTTTGGCAGTGTGCCTCACTGCAACTTCAGCGGGCAGAATTTCCGGGATGACAGGCTGTTTAACCATTTGTTTAAAAATAAAATTTGTCATCCCGGTCACGCTCCCCGGAACCAGTCGCGAAATCGCAGGCAGGCGTGAACCGGGATCTGGTGGGTTGAACTGTAATGCTGAATGGTTTTGCAGTTCTCGTTACGAGGTCCCGGATAATTCTGGTTTGGCAGTGTGCCTCACTGCAACTTCAGCTGGCAGAATTTCCGGGATGACAGGCTGTTTAACCATTTGTTTAAAAATAAAATTTGTCATCCCGGTCACGCTCCACGGAACCAGTCGCGAAATCGCAGGCAGGCGTGAACCGGAATCTGGTGGGTTGAACTGTAATGCTGAATGGTTTTGCAGTTCTCGTTACGAGGTCCCGGATAATTCTGGTTTGGCAGTGTACCTCACTGCAACTTCAGTTGGCAGAATTTCCGGGATGAAAGGCTGTTTAACCATTTGTTTAAAATAAATTTTGTCATCCCGGGCGCGTTCCACGAAACTGCTCACGCCCGCAAAAGGCAGGCGCGACCCGGGACCCCGTGAAGCGATCTGTAAAGTTGAACTGAACGCCAAACATAATACTCTGCGAGCACCGAGCACCGAGCACCGAGCACCGAGCACCCCGAACCCTTTTCCCCCCTTTTATATCTTTTTAGTTGTGTATCAATAGCTCCAGCCGTACTATAGCCTCCTCTGAATAGATTGGTCCCCCGTAATGGCTCTGCGTTTCCTGCTAAAAAGCTTAATAGTGCTGCTCATGGTATTGAGTCAGCAGGCTTTTGCTGCCGGTGATTCAGGTACCACGCCATCTGCGCCGGGCCATAATCAGAACTCTCATCAACAGGACAGCCTGAAAGGCATTGTCCGTTATCATTCCGTAAGCGCGGAAATCGAATCCCGGCTTGATACAGACCCGGACTTTGACCTCGTTCATGACTTTACCCTGCCGGTAAAAGGTCATGTTCAGGCATACCCTCTGCCAAAAGCGCAGTTCTGTTTTCAGCCGACTGTCAGCAGCCGTTTTCGGGTGGCTGGCTGGAAAGAATCCAACGCACTCTACGTGCATCTCAATGCTCACGTCTGAGCACACTCTCACATATCTGAACAACCAAATTTATTGTAGATAGCTCTGGCTGCTGCCTTTTCCCGGCTGCGGTACAGAACCCTGATCCTGATTGATTTTCACATCGGGAGGAGAGTGTATGAAACGAATGAACCACTACTCAAAGTGGAAGTACCTGGTGTTGATTGTCACCATCGTACTTCTGACTCTGAACGCGATCCCAACCTGGTACGGTGACAAACCGGCTATCCAGGTGAAATACCATGAAGTGACCCCAACAGCTGAGCAGCTGTCGATTACTCTGAAAGGCAATGGCATCGATGCTGAGCGCATTACCATCAGCGATAACAATGCAGTTGTTGTACTGGAAGATGAAAATGACCAGACCCAGGCCCGCAAGCTGCTCGCTGAAGGTCTGAACGACAAAGACAGCATCACTTTCTCCTATGTTTCAGTTGCCCCTCAGTGGATGCAAAACATGGGCTTTGAGCCGATCAAGCTTGGTCTTGACCTGCGTGGCGGGGTTCAGTTCCTGCTGAACGTGGATATCGACAAAGCCTACGGCGAAAAACGTGACAACTCAGTCTCTGAAATCCAGCAGTTTGTCCGTGATGAACGCCTGAGAGGTGTGCGTGTCGTGCCAGTGGGCGTTCGTGGTATTGAGATCCGCGCTAATGATGATCACAAGCGTGCGCAGGTCGCGGGTTATGTGAAGAAAACTTTCCCGGGCTGGCAGCTGACTCATTCAGGTAACAAGCTTGAAGTGAAACCGGGTGAAGAGGAAGTGCGTCAGTTCACCACACTGACCCTGCAGCAAAACCTGAAGATCATGCGTGACCGTATTGAAGAGCTTGGTATCACTGAAGCGCTGGTACAGCGTCAGGGTGAACACGCGATTCGTGTTGAACTGCCAGGTGTTCAGGACCCGGCTCAGGCCAAGCGCGTGATTGGCGCAACGGCAAGCCTGGCTTTCCATGAAGCGAGAAGCCCGTCTGATGCGCACGGCTATCAGGACTGGACTGTGAACGATCAGAGTGGCCGTCCGATTACGCTGGCGAAAAAACCGGTTCTGACCGGCGAGCATATTGTTGATGCGCGTGCCAGCCGTGACGAAATGGGCCGCGGTCAGGTGAACATTTCGCTCGACCACGCCGGTGGCAAGATGATGAGTGACTTTTCGGCAACTCATATCGGCAAACCAATGGCGACCGTATACCGGGAGTACAAGCCAAAAGCTGACGGTACAACCGAGCGTCTGGATAAGGTGATAAGTGTCGCCACCATTCAGTCACAACTGGGTACGCAGTTCCGTATTACCGGTTCGGGCACAGTTGAAGAGTCTGAGCAACTGGCGCTGCTGCTGCGTGCTGGTTCCCTGACGGCGCCGGTCACCATTGTTGAAGAACGTACTATCGGTGCATCTCTGGGTGCAGAGAACATTGCCAATGGTTTCTCAGCACTGGCGCTGGGTCTGGGCTTAACCCTGACGTTTATGGCGCTCTGGTATCGTCGTCTGGGCTGGGTAGCGAACGTAGCACTTGTCAGCAATATGCTTTGCCTGCTGGGCCTGATTGCCCTGGTGCCGGGCGCAGTTCTGACGCTGCCGGGTATTGCTGGTCTGGTTCTGACCGTGGGCATGGCGGTAGATACCAACGTACTGATTTTTGAGCGGATCAAAGACAAGATGGCCGAAGGGCGCAGTTTTGCCCAGGCGATCGACAAGGGCTTTGACAGTGCCATCAGCACCATCATGGATGCCAACATTACCACCCTTATTACCGCTGTCGTTCTGTACGGCATGGGTAATGGCCCAATCCAGGGATTTGCCCTGACGCTGGGTCTGGGTCTTTTAACCAGTATGTTTACCGGAATTTTTGCCTCCCGCGCCATTATTAACCTGGTGTGGGGCCGTGACAGTCGCCGTGGAGTACGAGTCTGATGAATATTCGCAAAGCACGTTATATCACCAGTGTGGTGTCCGTCGCCCTGATGGTGTTTTCAATGGTAATGGTTGCCGTCAATGGCATTAACTGGGGGCTGGATTTTACCGGTGGTGTGGTCACTGAAGTTCAGCTTGACCCGGGCCTGACCAACAACCAGCTGACAGAAAACCTGAGCCATGATGAAGCGCTGAAAGTCATGGTGACCAAGGGCGGCGAAGATGGCCGCTGGATCATCCGCAGTACCGATACCATTCCCGAGCTGGATGCGCAGCTTGAAAAAGTGTCCACCAGTGTCAGTGTGGTAAGTAAAAGCATTGTTGGCTCTCAGGTTGGCGAAGATATGGTAGACCAGGGTGGTCTGGCGATCTTTATCTGTATGCTGTGTATTCTGGGTTACCTGAGCTTCCGATTTGAGTGGCGCCTGGCTTGCGGTTCTCTGCTGGCACTTATCCATGACGTTGTGCTGGTACTGGGCTTTTTCGCTGCGACCGGGATGGAGTTTAACCTGACGGTGTTTGCCGCGATTCTGGCGATTCTCGGTTACTCACTCAATGATTCCATTATTATTGCAGACCGTATTCGCGAACTGCTGCTGGCTAAACCAAATGACCCGACCGAGCTGACCAACGATAACGCAGTAAAAGCGACGTTCTCGCGTACCATGGTAACCTCTGGTACCACGCTGATCACGGTATCGGCACTGTGGCTGCTTGGTGGTGATGCACTGGCCGGTTTTGCCACCGCGATGTTTATCGGCATCCTGTCCGGAACCTGGTCATCGATTTCAATTGGTACCGTGTTGCCGGAATGGCTGAAGCTTGAGCCACGCCACTATCAACCAGTGGAAATTGACAGCGCCCCCTGATTTCGGCCAGTAATTGGCAATTATATAAACAGCTGTAGTATGCTCTGAGCGTAAATAAATGGATAAATTTCTATTGGTGGACCTTATGCATAAAGTAAGAGCCTTACTGCCCGGAGCATGCCTGCTGTTTGGATTAATTATGAGCGCAAGTGCTGTTGCGGAATCCTCTGACAGCCCGGCCAAAAAAGTATTCCCAAACACAGACACCACAACCTTTAAGCCCGGTACCAGGGAAGTGGCTCTGTTGAGCGATCAGTATGGCACTATGGATACCAATGTCCCGTGTCCCTGCGTTTTTGATAAGGGACGCTATTTCCATCAGCAGGAGATCAACCTGCTTGGTTATATCTGGGGTTGCCGGGTATACGATGAAGAGGGTGTCTGTTTCGATATAGAGCGCAGGCCGAAAGACGAAGAGTAAAAAAATGCCACCGGGGGGGGACCCCGGTGGCAAACTCTGGTTTATGGCCAGGTCTAGAACTCTTTGGTGATGGTATGGCCTTTTGGCAGCTTGTGGGCGATACCTTTGTGACAGTCGATACAGGTCTTGCCTTCATCTTCTGCCTTGTTGTGAATTTGCGCCGCGACAGGCTTTTGCTCAACAAAATCCATGAACTCGAAGTTGTGGCAGTTACGACACTCCTGTGAGTCATTGGCTTTCATCCTGGCCCATTCACGGGTCGCCATTTCCATCCGGTGGTCTTCAAATTTTTGTGGTGTATCCACAATCCCGATGAGTTTTCCGTACAACTCTTTGCTGGCCTGAATCTTACGGATCATCTTCGGTCCCCACTCTTTAGGTACGTGACAATCCGGACAGGTCGCACGAACGCCGGAGCGGTTCTGGTAGTGGATGGTGCCTACATACTCTTCGTAGACGTTTTCACGCATTTCATGACAGCCGATACAGAATTCTTCCTGATTACTCATTTCCATACCGGTGTTAAAGCCACCCCAGAAAATGATACCGGCGATAAAACCAATGGTCAGAATGCTCCCTATTGCCATCGTGCTGGGCTTGATAAACCAGGCCCAAAGGCGTTTTAAAAATCCCATAGCGCCTCCTATTGACCGAATTTACCGGCAGGCGTGAACTCATTGCTGACCAGCGGCGCTGCGTCAACCTGGGTTACGTGGCACTGCAGGCAGAAGTAACGTCTTGGCGCTACCTCGGTCAGTACTTTGTCATCGCGGTCCATATAGTGAGTTGGACTGACACGAGGTGCACCTGATTTGCGGTAGGTGCTTACATCGTGACACTGAAGACAACCGTTGTTGGACTGGTTAAGCTGCACCTGATCCGTAGAATGGGGGATCAAAGGTGGCTGATTCACGTAATCCAGCGCGAGCTTATCCTGACTTTTTGGAACGTGCTTTAATTCGGGAACTTTGTTCAGTTCGTTAATTTCCTGTTCCCCGCGGAGAGAGGTCACTTCAGCGACCGCTGCCGCACTTACAATCGCTGCCAGCACTGCAGACACGACAAACTTACTCTTCATATTTAGCTCCAGTTTTTATTCTGAATTCGAATACTCTTTCAGCACAGACATCAATACAGCGACCGCAACTGATGCAATCCTGGCTCATTACTCTTCTGTCACCCTGTTTTAACGGCTGGCGGAGGACCTTAGGCTCCGGACAGACGTAGAAACAGTCCATGCAGTTATTACATTTTTCCCTGTTCACCGCCGTAACACGGGTTAACCCGTAACGACCGATGACCCCATAGGTGGCGCCAAGCGGGCAGAGATGCCCACACCAACCGTGCTCGACCAGAAGCAGGTCAATCAAAAACACAATGACCAGCAGCGTCCAGCCTGTACCCATACCAAAGACCAGTCCGCGGTGCAGCGCCGAAACCGGATCCAGCCAGACCCAAAGAAGGGTGTTGGAAACGGCACTGCCGACCAGAATTGCGCCAAGCAACCAGTATCTGAGATTAGATGGCCACTGGTAGCTGGCTTTGAAACCGGTCTTTCTGCGTATCCAGGCGGCCAGGTCGGTCAGCATATTGACCGGGCAAACCCAGCCGCAGAAAACACGCGGTCCGGCTATGGCGTAGAACACCACCACAATCAGTCCACCGGTGATGGCAGTGGTTTCCGGCCAGAAACCGGTCGCGATGGTTTGCATCAGCAGTAATGGATCTGACAGTGGAATGGTACCGAACAGTTCACCTGATGAGAGGTTACCGGCCAGCACGCCCCACGTTGGGCCCATAATAAACAGCACCATGATGCTGATTTGTACACCGCGTCGCAGCAATAGAAAACGGTTAGCGTGCCAAAGGCCCAGTTTTTCTCTTGCTGCTTTACCTGCGTCAACTGCTGAGTTTTTAGCCATCACAAACCTCCATCTTCAGGTCTGCGGGTTGGCAGGGTGAGCTGCTCAGGGATCAGGCTTTCGCCGCCGTGTTTGGCTTTCTCTTCCCAGCCAAGACGGTAGTGATGCCCGAGCTCGCCTTTTGCCAGCGCGGTCGGTACCACTTTGATCGCTGTTTCTTCCAGTACGCATGCTTCTTCACATTTTCCGCACCCGGTGCATTTGTCCGAGTGCACGGTTGGAATAAACATGGCGTGCACGCCGGTACGCTGGTTACGGACTGGCTCGAGTGTGATCGCTTCATCGATCACCGGGCAAACTCGGTAGCAGACGTCACAGCGCAGCCCCTGCCAGTTCAGACAGGTTTCGTGGTCAATCAGTACAGCTGTGCCCATCGCGGCTTTGGTGATATCGGTTAAACCGTGATCAAGCGCGCCGCTGGGGCAGGCCACCACACATGGAATGTCTTCGCACATCTCGCAGGGAATATCCCTGGCGGAGAAGTAGGGGGTACCTGTTGCGACAGGCGAAACCATGGTGGCGAGCTTCAGGGTGTCATAGGGACAAGCCTGAACACACAACCCACAGCGCAGACAAGCATTGAGAAACTCGGCTTCATCCAGTGCACCGGGCGGTCTGATCGGCACACTGGTGGTGTCAGCCTTACTCTGCTTCGTCTGCAGGCTCAGAACTGTTGTTGCTGCTCCCACACCAACCGCTGTTCTGACGGCGTCGCGCATAAAGCGACGCCGGCTTGCTGAGGGAAGTGATGATTTCACTTAACTGCTCCCTGTTTATCAGGCTTTCATGACTTTAACTGCACACTTCTTAAAGTCGGTCTCTTTTGACAGAGGGTCCGTTGCATCGAGTGTCAGTTTGTTGGTCAGTTGCCCTGCATCAAAGAACGGCATAAATACCAGTCCCTGAGGGACCTTATTCCGTCCGCGGGTTTCAACGTGACTGGTGATCTCACCACGGCGCGAAGCGACTTTGATCGCATCACCGCGGCGAAGTCCACGTTTCTTGGCGTCGAGCGGGTGCATGTACACCACCGAGTCAGGGTACGCACGATAAAGCTCGGGTACACGGCGCGTCATCGAACCGGTATGCCAGTGTTCCAGTACACGGCCGGTACAGAACCACAGGTCGTACTCGCTGTCTGGTGATTCCGCTGGTGGCTCATACGGCAGGGCAAAGATCACGGCTTTCTTATCTTTCTTGCCATAGAAAGAGAAGTTCTCACCTTTATTTACATACGGGTCATAGCCTTCTGAGTAACGCCACAGAGTTTCCTTGCCATCTACCACAGGCCAGCGCAGACCGCGGGACTGGTGGTACATTTCAAATGGAGCAAGGTCGTGTGCGTGTCCGCGTCCAAAGTAGGCATACTCCTCAAACAGACCTTTTTGAACGTAGAAGCCGAAGTCACGTGATTCATCGTTGAGGCGGTCATCCGGGATTTCGCTCAGTTTGTACTTGTCAACGTTGCCGTTAGCGTAAAGCACTTCGAACAGGGTCTTGCCTGCGAGTTCAGGTTTCTTGTCAATCAGCTCCTGTGGCCATACTTCTTCCACTTTGAAGCGTTTGGAGAACTCCATCAGCTGCCAAAGGTCAGATTTTGCTTCGCCTGGCGCTTTCACTTGCTGGTACCAGAACTGGGTGCGGCGCTCGGCGTTACCATAAGCACCTTCTTTTTCTACCCACATCGCAGTAGGCAGAATAAGGTCTGCAGCCATGGCTGTGACGGTTGGGTAAGGGTCTGAAACGACGATGAAGTTTGCCGGATCGCGGTAGCCCGGATAGCGTTCTTCGTTGATGTTCGGGCCGGCCTGCATGTTGTTGTTACACTGAACCCAGTAGGCGTTCAGCTTACGGTCTTTCAGCATACGGTCCTGAAGAACGGCGTGATAACCCGGTTTTGGCGGAATGGTACCAGCCGGAATATTCCATTTGGTTTCACACATCTCGCGGTGTTTTGGATTCATTACCACCATGTCGGCTGGCAGTCGGTGAGCAAAGGTACCCACTTCACGCGCAGTACCACAGGCTGATGGCTGGCCGGTCAGGGAGAACGGACCATTGCCCGGTTTGGAGATCTTACCGGTCAGCAGGTGGATGTTGTAAACAAGGTTGTTGGCCCATACGCCACGGGTATGCTGGTTAAAGCCCATGGTCCAGTAGGAGACGACTTTTACTTTCGGATCTGCATACATTTCGGCCAACTGCTCCAGCTGATCGATTGGCACGCCAGAGAGCTCTGACACATACTTCGCATCGTATTTCGAAACGTACTTGGCGTACGCTTCAAAGGTCATCGGCTTGGACTTCTTGCTGCCAGGGTTTTTGGCTGCTTTTTCCAGCGGATGTTCCGGGCGCAGGCCATAGCCGATATCCGTCTCACCTTCACGTATATTGACGTGTTTAGCCATAAAGTCTTTGTCGACTTTATTGTTCGAGATGATGTAGTGAGCAATATAGTTAAGAATGGCCAGATCGGTCTGTGGGGTAAAGATGATAGCGTTATCGGCCAGCTCATAAGAACGGTGTTCAAAAGTGGAGAGAACGGCAACACGAACATGTTTCTCAGACAGGCGGCGGTCAGTCAGGCGTGACCATAGAATAGGGTGCATCTCTGCCATGTTTGAGCCCCACAGCACGAATGCATCTGCGTGCTCGAGGTCATCATAACAACCCATTGGTTCATCCATACCAAAGGTACGGCCAAAGCCAACAACGGCAGACGCCATACAGTGACGTGCGTTAGGGTCGATGTTGTTTGAACGGAAGCCCGCTTTGTACAGTTTTGCTGCTGCGTAACCTTCCCAAACGGTCCACTGGCCTGAGCCAAACATACCCACAGAAGTCGGGCCTTTCTCTTTCAGTGCGGCCTTGAATTTGTCTGCCATCACATCAAAGGCTTCATCCCAGCTGACCGGGGTAAACTCGCCGTTTTTATCATAAACGCCGTCAGTCTTACGCAGCAGAGGCTGAGTAAGGCGATCCTGTCCGTACATGATCTTAGGCAGGAAATAACCTTTGATACAGTTAAGACCGCGGTTTACCGGCGCATCAGGGTCGCCCTGAGAGGCGACCACGCGGCCATTTTGCGTTCCGACCAGAACACTACAGCCGGTACCGCAGAAGCGGCAGGGGGCTTTGTCCCAGTGAACACTGTTATCCTTACCTGCAGCCCGGGCAACAGACGCCGGAAGCGTAACACCCGCTACCGATGCCGCTGCAACTGCTGCATTTGCTTTTAAGAACGTTCGTCTGCTGACACTCATTATTGCTTCCTCAGTCAAGCTCTGCTTGCTCGTCCATTTGATGGAATACCAGGGTTGCTGCAAGCACTCCCGGGATTTGTTTAATCTCTTCAAACATGTCTGCCAGGTAGGTTCGGCTGTCGCCCTCAATAACGACGACTAGTTTGCCGACTTCGTTTACGCCTGGGACTTCGGCACCTTCCATTTGCTCTATGGTGGCTTTTACTTTCTCCAGCTGATCTGCTGCGGCGTGCACTGCCAGACTGCTTACGTGGTAGGTCATTCGCTGCTTCCTGTTAGTTCGATGTTTATGGCATTTACCGGGCAGGGGCTGATGCAGGCACCGCATCCACTGCAACCGGAGGCGTTGAGGTTTGGTTTGGCGATACCACCAGGTGTCAGCCTGAATGAGATCGCCTGGTCTTCACACATATCGCCACAGCTGCGGCATTCGATTCCTTTGAGTGCCAGGCAGGTCTCATCAATTATCGCTACCTGTTGCCAGGGTCTGGTGTCCCGCGGATGAAACAGTGGTTCCGGGCAGATATCGGCGCACTTTCCGCAAAAGGTGCATTCTCCCAGTGCAAAATCGACAACAGGAAAGCCGCCATCTCCTTTTACGATGATGGCAGTCTCACATACTTCCTTGCATTTTCCGCAACGAGTGCACTGATCAGTGAACAGTTCCTCGCCGATAAGCCAGGGCATCCTTTGCACAGGCTTGGGTTTTGCAACAGAAGCGCGTCGAAACAGCTGGCGGCGGGCGATGTCTGTCAAATTACTTCCCAACTCATTCAACAATAGTCCAGATAAGAGTTATTGCTCATAAATCAGCATAGACCATTAATAATTAGATATTTTTGTTAATATGCTAAGTCTGGGATTTTGGTGGTATTTGTGAAATACCACCAAAGAGGTAAACAGATGCACGAATTGACACAGATCAATAATTGTTTATGACATTCTTCACACTATGAAAAACCGGTGGCTGGTGCCGGGGAAGCGCCCGGCGTAAGGAGTGGGTAACATCCCAGGCCGCTACTATCAGCCAGCTCACACAAATTAAACCCGATCACAGACAGGGTTAGTGGTTGGGTCTAAGCTAAGGTTAAGTTTTTTAAGAGGGTTTTCATTTGGCTTATTCTCCTGGCCGTCCGGTAACAACAACCATTGCCCGTGCGCTGCTGCTGATCCTGCTGCTGTCGGTGATGACGACCGGTTTTGCCCTTTTTACCCTTTCGTCGAGCCTTAATGATGCGGAGGCGGTGAATGTATCCGGTTCGATGCGGATGCAGAGTTACCGGCTTGCTTACGATATTCAGCAGGCATCTCCTCTTTATCATTTGCACCTTGACCAGTTTGAACAGTCTTTGTACTCGCCATCTATGCAGGCGCTGGTTCACTGGATTGTACCGTCCGATATTCAGCAGCATTACGCCAGTCTGATTTCCCGCTGGGAGGAACTGGACGTGCTGCTGCGCGGTGAGAACCGAACCGATTACGTGATGCAGGTGGCGGACTTTGTTGAACAGATAGACCAGTTTGTTTTTGAGTTACAACGTCACTCTGAGCGAAAGTTGATCGTGCTTGGTTGGGTAGCGGGGCTGGGACTTGGTGGAATCCTGCTGACGGCGCTGTTTGTGGTTCACTATGTGCGCAAAGAGATCGTGTTACCCCTGAGCCTGTTTGGCCGCGCCAGTGAAGAGATCCAAAAGCAGAACTTTAATATCGAAATCGATGTCAGTGGAGACAATGAACTGACCAGTCTGGCGGCAACCTTTAATACCATGACGGCAGAGCTGGGTAAGCTCTACCGGGGGCTGGAGCAGCGCGTAAGCGAGAAAACACACCGCCTGAGACACGCCAATGAATCACTGAAGGTTTTGTACGACTGCTCTCAGCAACTCAGTGTCAGCTATCTTTCTGCCGAACACTTTCAGACCATGCTGGGCTATCTGGTCCGGCTTGAAGGCATTCGGGCTGCGCGTTTGGTCATTGAAGAAGGCAGCCCGGCGGCGCTGGAATTTCGGGAAGGGACACCTGAGGGGAGTGAATGGCATTCTACTTCGCTCAATCTGGATGGTGAGTCGCTGGGCACCCTGAAATGGCAGGCCCGCCTGCCGTGTCCTGATCAGGCGCTGATCGACAACGTCGCACGGATCCTGGCGCGGGGTATTTATTACAACCGGGCGCAAAAGCAGAGTGAACAACTGCTTCTGATGGAGGAGCGGGCGACGATTGCCCGTGAACTTCATGACTCGATTGCTCAGTCGCTCTCTTATCTGAAAATTCAGGTTGCGCTGCTTAAAAGGCAGGTGGGTGGCGATTGCCAGGTAGACAGGTGCCGGGAGGCCACTGAGGCGATTGGAGAAATTGATGATGGGATCCGAAACGCCTACCGTCAGCTTCGTGAGTTGTTGGGCACTTTCCGTATGTCGGTTAAGGAAGCGGATTTTGGTGAAGCACTGGTACAGATGATTGCGCCACTACGCGAACAAACAGGCGCTGAACTTAGCGTAGATAATCAGCTGTCTTCGATTTACCTGCGCGCTAACCGGCAGGTACATCTTTTACAGCTAATCCGTGAAGCAGTTCTTAATGCGGTTAAGCATGCACAGGCAGACCTGATCACTGTGAGTTGCTCCAGTGCTGGTGACACGATTAAGGTGAGCATCACGGATGATGGTGACGGATTTGATATGAGCGTTCAAAAACGCGATCACTATGGGCTCAGCATAATGCATGAGCGGGCATCAAGATTAAGAGGGGAGCTGACCATTGACAGTGCTCCCGGCAAAGGCTGTACAGTCAGCCTGAGCTTTGAAAATGACCATGAGGCAGAAAATGACACCCAATAAGGTACTGATTGTTGATGACCACCCCCTGATGCGACGGGGGATCACTCAGTTACTCAATTATGAGCCGGATTTTGAAGTGATTACTGAGGCAAGTAATGGCCTGGATGCTCTTGCGCTTGCAGCAGAGCATGAGCCGGATTTGATCCTGCTTGACCTGAACATGAAGGGTATGTCCGGGCTCGATACCCTGAACGCCCTGCGAAATGAGGGTGTGGAAGCCATCATCGTTATTCTGACTGTATCGGATAACCCGGCCGATATTGAGGCATTAGTGCGCGCGGGGGCAGATGGTTACCTGCTGAAAGACAGCGAGCCGGATGAACTGATTGAGCTTATCCGTCAGGCGATGACCGGCAGCAAGAGCTACAGCCAACTGGTTGAGCAGTATCTGGCTGAGCGGATAGAAAAACCATCGCTCACAGAGCTGCTCACCGAAAGGGAAATGCAGATCTTGGGGGAAGTGGCAAAAGGCTTTCGAAACCGGCAGATTGCGGAAAGACTGTTTATCTCCGAATCGACAGTAAAAGTGCACATGAAGAGCTTGCTCAAAAAGCTCAGCGTGCCTTCACGAACGGCGGCGACGATTCTCTATTTCGAGCATTATGGAGCGGATATAAAATAAGTTGTTTATAAAATGCGGTGCTTTCTGTCTCGTGTGCCACAATTACTGAATGGATTTGTATTAAGGTTAAGCACTTAGCCCTCAGAAACGCATTTGATGTACAAATTCTGTATTAACTAAATTATATTTAACTCCACGCGACCTGACATAAGGTATAACTATGAAATGGCAAATAAAAATATTGCTGGGAGTTACAACATCGGTTGTTGCATGTAGCTCGTTCGCTGGTCGCTCGCTCGACAGTTTTTGGGAGTATAATGAGTTTCTGTCTGCTTTTCCTGAGCAGCAGGCACTGACTGCAGAATTAGGGGAGGCCGTCCGTCAGCCAGCGCAGCCTCTTTCTGTAAAGCAAAAAGAGCCGGTAAGGATATCGGTCGTCTATCCGGGCGAGCAGGTATCAGATTACTGGCGGCGTAACATCAGCGCCTTCACCAGCCGGATGGAAGAGCTGGGGATTAAGTATGAGATGAACCAGGTGTTCACCAGACCAAATCTGGATACGCGTCAGCAGAGCCTGTCACTGATGAAGGCTTTACAGGACAAGAGTGGCTATCTGATTTTCACACTCGATACCACAAGGCACCGAAAGTTTATTGAACACGTGCTCAATAATCCGGACACGCGGCTGATCCTGCAAAACATCACCACCCCGGTGAAAGCCTGGGCTGATAAGCAGCCTTTCCTGTATGTGGGTTTTGACCACCCGACCGGCAGCCGGGCGCTGGCAGAATATTTCGGTAACACTTTCCCGGAAGGTGCAGATTATTCAATGCTATACTTCTCTCCCGGGTATGTCAGTGACGCCCGTGGTGGCACTTTTATCGAAGAGATGCGCGGCACTGGCCGCCCTTATAAGATGGTTTCTTCTTTCTATACCCGGGCAACTCGCGAGAGTGGGTTTGAATCGGCCATGTCTATCCTGCAGGGTCAGGATGACATTGAGTTTATCTACGCCTGTTCGACCGATGTGGCACTGGGTGCAGCAGACGCACTTGAGCGGTTAAAACGTCAGGACATCGTGATTAACGGCTGGGGTGGAGGCAGCGCAGAGCTTGAAGCACTGGAGCAGGGCAAACTGGATGTCACCGTGATGCGCATGAATGATGATACCGGTGTTGCCATGGCTGAGGCCATTAAGCGCGACCTTGAACAGAAGCCTGTCCCGACGGTGTATTCTGGTGACTTTGAAGTGGTCACCAGTCAGGATTCCGCGGAAAAAATTGAGAAGCTAAAACTGAGAGCTTTCCGTTACTCGGATCAATAAGCGATATGGATGTAAAGCCAGTTAAGAATAAACGCACTCTGGCCAGTGTTCTGGTCCGGATTGTGATCACGATTTTCGCCATCGTTATGTTTGGTGTGGTGATCCAGACTTATCAGATCTCCTCGAATATCATTAAGCAGGAGGTGCAGCGCACCTCGTCTCAAACTTCGACCCTGCTGCAGAGCGTATTTGATTTTAAACTGGTGACCATGCAGAGCCATCAGGACAGCACTACGCTGAGCCTGACGCTGCAAAAGTTGTTTCTGGCTAAACGTAACCGCGATCTCGATTTCTTTTTTCTCGATGTAGAGCAGAGTGATCCGCTTAATACGCCGGATTTTCGCTTTATCACCTCCGGCAGTGGTTCCGCCCTCGGCTGGAATGACGGTAACAGCTATTTTTACGGCATTGGTGATGATCTGCTTGAAGAACTGGCTGAGCAGCTGCTTTCCCGACCGGGCTGGAGCTTTATTAAAGTGCCAACCGTGATGGGTGAGCGACACATGCTGGTAAGGCGTTCGCCCATTATTGTTCCTGACAACGGCCAGGTGATTGGTCAGCTCTATATCGCGCTGGTACTGAACAACAACTTTACTTTTATTGAGCAGCTTAAAGGTGCTGCTGACAGTGAAGGGGCCATCATCATGTCCGGTGACAGTGTGGTGGCGTCTTCACTGGCACCGGATGATCCGCGTTTTATTGATATGCTGGATCTGCTCGGCCCTGAGCCGACCTCTTACTCCCGTTACCTGCTTCAGCAGACCGAACTGGTGGTGGCAGATACGCCGCTGCCGCTGAATGTGGTGACTATCCAGAATAACTCCAACATTGTAGCGCTGGA
Organism: Vibrio sp. 9-16B-A1; assembly: GCF_056726165.1. Classification (NCBI taxonomy): domain Bacteria; kingdom Pseudomonadati; phylum Pseudomonadota; class Gammaproteobacteria; order Vibrionales; family Vibrionaceae; genus Vibrio; species Vibrio sp. 9-16B-A1. The sequence continues at coordinate 24,419 of NZ_JBSDZD010000011.1, read as the reverse complement.
AAAAACCTATCGCATGGGGCTGATTGCTTCTGTCGCGGTGGTCATCCTGATGGCGCTGTTTTTCCGCCATGTTATCCGCCGTATTCTGACCAATCAGCTTGAAGTGCTGATGAGTTATGCCATGAGTGTCAGTGAAGAAGATGGTGAACAGCGCCGGTTTGAAGGCTCCAGTATTGAAGAATTTGATTCGCTGGGCCACAAACTGGAAGAGACTTTCATGCAACTACGTGAAAAAGAGAAGTCATTCCAGGATCTGTTCAGCTTCTCCCTGTCACCGATTATCGTCTGGGACACCGATGGTGGCGTTGTGCAGATGAACCCGGCGGCTGAGCGGGTGCTCAGGGTTTTCGGTTCGGTTAAGCAGAACGAATCATTTTCCGTCTTTCAGAGCAAGATAGCCTTCTATATCCGGATGGTGATGAAGGGCGAAACTCTGATGGGGGTGAACGTTCCTATTGATAACAAGATCTTCCGCTGGAACCTTTCGCCGATCAAGCTCGATGACGGCATTGGCGCCATTATTGGTCAGGGCCAGGATATTACCGCGCTTATTGAAGCAGAAAAACAGAGTAATCTTGCCCGTATTGAAGCGGAAAGTGCCGCGATGGCGCGCGCAGACTTCCTGGCGAAAATGAGCCATGAGATCCGCACACCACTAAACGGGATTCTTGGGGTCAGCCAGTTGCTGAAACACTCACTGGAGAAAGAAGAAAACCGTGATCAGGTGGATATTCTCTATCGTAGTGGTGAGCATTTGCTGGCTGTCCTGAATGATATTCTTGATTTTTCAAAGATCGAACAGGGCAAGCTGAGCCTTGAGTTCAGTGATTTTCAGTTTGGAGATTTCATCAAACCTCTGGAAAGCATTTACCGGCCTATGTGTCACGACAAAGGCCTGAGCCTGACGGTAGAGAGCCCGGTTGGGGATGAGGTGATCATCAGCACAGACCAGGTCAGGCTGAATCAGATTGTGTTTAATCTGCTCAGTAACGCGATCAAATTTACGTCCGAAGGCAGTGTTTCCGCCCGTTTTGATCTGGAAACCATTGATGCCGGCCGCGCGAATCTGAACATTGAGGTCAGTGATACCGGTATTGGTATTGCGGAAAGTAATCTGGGCAATATGTTCGAACCTTTCACTCAGGCCGAACGCTCCACAACCCGTGAGTATGGCGGCAGTGGTCTGGGCCTGAGCATTGTGAAGAATCTGCTTGATATGTTGGGTGGCCGAATTGGGGTGAAAAGTGAGCTGGGAGAAGGCAGTACTTTTTACGTCAGTCTGCCGGTGAACCTGGTTACCGTGGTGCCGGAAGTACGTCAGGAAGTGATTGCGCCAGCGGTTAACTTTGACATGTTTGATATTCCGCCACGGGTATTGCTGGTAGAAGACAACAAGAGCAATGCGTTTATCGCCAAAGCCTTCTGTGAGAAGTTCGGTATGGAAACTGAATGGGCGCAGGATGGGGTGTCAGCGCTGAAAATTCTGGCTGAAAAACGTTTTGATCTTATCTTGATGGACAATCAGATGCCTGGCATGGATGGGGTAGAAGCGACCCGCTATATCCGTCAGGAGATGCAGCTGGATACGCCGGTCTTTGCCTGTACTGCTGATGCTTATGAGTCGACTCAGCAGGCGTTTATCAGCGCCGGTGCCAACTACATTATTGTCAAACCAATTAAAGAGCGTCCGTTGCAGGAGGCACTTTCTTTCTTTAAACGCCGTTTTGTTGATGTGAGGGCTGACGCAGAGTGATCTGCGTCCGGAGATTTGTACGAAAAATAGCCGCTGGATTAATCAAATTTTGTTCGATGATTAATTTGATGTACGCTATGATTCATATAAATACGCTTTCATTGAGACTGGAGTCATTAGCCGGGGGCAGGCATTATGCCCGGCAGCACTTCGTGAAGTACTCAGATCACGGTTAAGAACCACTATAAAACACTACTTGCTTATCGTGTGAAAGCTCCGACAGCACTGCCTGGTCACGGGGTGGCGCTGTATACGTCAGATAAGGAAGGTGACTATGCGGCAGTTTGCTCGCGATTTGTGTGATCGGGATATGCTGATCATGCTGGTGCTACCTATGGCACTGTTTTTTATTGCATCCACATTCAGCTCTCTGTTCACAACCATGGTTGTGACGCTTTCGTACGCCCTGGCTGTTTTGGCGTACTACCGTCGTGCGTTTATTCCGTTGTTTTTTTCGCTGCTTGCCAGTATTGAATGGCTGGTGCTGGAGTTCTCTCCACTGGCGGAAGTGCTGACTCAGCCGGCCACTGTGTGTATCGTAAGCTCGTGCCTGGCCGCACTCTTGCTGACAGTATTTTCCCTGATGGGTAAGCCTGTTCCCATGTTGATTGGAGAGGCAATGAACCCTCACTTTGAAGCCCTGCGTGAGAGCTATCAGGACGATTATCAGCGGATGTGGCAACAGATCAATCTGCTGTGGGTGGTAGCCTTTACCCTTAAGGCACTGCTGTTTGTGGTGATTGCGCCGGAGAGCAACAGTGGAGTACAGGCGATGGTGATGGTGCTTGAATGGCCATTGATCGTGGTGCTGATCATTGGCTCTGCAGCGATTGTGAACCGGAAAGCGCTGGGCTTCTATCACTCATCGCTGCAGCAGTAGTGTTATTTGACTGGGTCAGCGGGCCAGCTTATGGTGTGCCCGGGAGAAATGACCGGCACTGAATGCGCCGACAATAGACAGTTCCCCCGCAAGACAAAGCGCTGCGCAGACCTCTGCCAGCGCTTTTGCGTTTCCGCTGCCGGAAAGTCCCATCAGATCCAGACAGGCTCTCTGGCTTGGTAGTCCGGTACCGCCACCAACCGTACCTACCATCAGGTTTGGCAGGGTCACGCAGGTGTACAGGTCGCCATTGTCAGTGACCTCCATCCGCGTCATGCCCGTAGCAGACTCGGCCACACAGGCCGCGTCCTGACCGCAGGCAATGTATAGTGCCGCAAGGGCATTGGCGTAATGAGCGTTCACCCCAATAGAGCCACTCAGCAGGGCTCCGGTGGTGGTCATGCGGCCAAAGCGTTCCATTTGCTCTGGTGTGGTATGCAGATACCGGGCAACCAGCTCGCGTGACAGGCGCACTTCTGCTGATACCTTTTTACCCCTTACGTGGCGCATGGTGTAAGCGTTAGCTTTCTTGTCTCCGGAGAGATTACCGTCCAGGCAGGCATATACCGGCATCACAGGGGTATGGGTCATGATGTATTCCATTACCGAGTTGGTAGAAATGGTCACCATGTTCTGACCGGAAGCATCACCGGTCAGGAATTCAAAGACCAGGTAGACCTGGTTGCCTTCAATATTGACGTTGATGTCTTTAAGTTTTCCGTGAGAGGTCGTCGATTCGGCGATTTCGCGAAAGACGTCGTACTGGGTGGTGACCCAGGCGACAAACTGACCGGCCTGAGCCAGACCTTCAAAGGCAAAACCCGGTGTACGGGTTACACCTTCGTTGATCAAAAGAGCGGACGCGCCGCCTGCAGCGGTGATCAGTTTTGACCCCCTGTCATAGGAAGCAACCAGCGCAGCTTCGGTAGTCGCCAGGGGAATAGCGTAGTCGCCACTGGCAAACAGGCCGTTCACCCGCAGGGGACCGGCGATACCAACTGGCAGTTTCACCGTGCCAATGAAGTGTTCGATGTTTTTGGCATAAGCCGCCATGCTTTCCTGAGTAGTCTGGTCGAGCAGGATATGCTGCGCTGCCGGGTTATCCAGTGCTTCCCAGCGTTTTTGAACAGTCTTGTCGCGCAGGAAAGGCGAGCGTGGCATCGGGGTATCCACAGGCTGGTGTTTGGGGCCGATGGCTTCGGCCAGCGTGCTGCTTGACTTCTCACAGCTCAGCGTTGGGTGGTGCGGATCCGCGCTCAGGTTCAGTTTAGGCATATCATTCTGCATTTTTATCCGGGGAGGCAAATTTTAGCTGGCTGCTAGCAGAAAACAAGCAGGGGACAAAGTTGTTTACAACAAAACTGTTAATCCGGCGCACGGATGTGCCAATAGTGTGAACCACTATTCAACCTGGCCATATATCCTGTTGTACGTTTTGTGGTTTTTGATACACCGGCCCATAATACAACGTGATTTAAAGGAGGTACACGGTGACAGAAATCCATTTGTTTCGCCATGGGCAGACCGAGGCTAACCTCGAAGGCAGAATACAGGGGCACGAAAATGCGCCGCTGACGGAACTTGGGATTGCTCAGGCAATTGAAGCGCGTGAGAAAATACGTGGCGTGCGCTTTGATGTCGTGGTGACATCTCCCAGTGGACGTGCTGTTCATACCGCCGACCTGCTGATGAATGGCGCAGAGATCCCGGTGTTTACTGACGATGGTCTGAAAGAGATCTTTCTTGGTGAGTGGGAAGGGAGGATTTTTGAGGAAGTGCAGGCGCAGCATCCACAGCAGTTTGACAACTTCTGGCACGCACCGAGCCAGTTTAATAACCCCAGTGGTGAAAGCTTTGCGGACGTCGCTCATCGCGGATATGAAGCCCTGAAGCGTGTGGCAGAAGACCACAAAGGTAAAACTATTCTGGTGGTGTCTCACGCTGCGTTTATCAAAACCCTGCTTAACAAACTACTTGGTGGTGGTCCGGATGATATCTGGCACGAGCCGATGGCAGATAATCTTGCCCATTCGGTGATTCATGTAAAAGACGGTGAAGATTTCTGGGTTTCCAAGGTTTGTGACCAGATGCTGCCAACCCTGAGTTGACTCTGACTTTATAAATTTCGCACTGGATCTCAAATTTTGCCGCACAACTGTATGTTTATACAGTTGTGCGCTATGCTATGTGGGCATTAATGAGAGAAGCCCATGAGAACAGACTATCAGTTGCGGTTACGCCCGGTGATCCGCTACCTTGAAAAAAACTTTAACGAGCCGCTTAACCTGACCAAAGTCGCGGAGCTGGCTAATCTGTCGCCTTATCACTTTCACCGTACGTTTAAAGCGGTGCAGGGGGAGACGTTGGCCGAATTTTTACGACGGTTGCGTTTACAGGCTGCGGCAGGGGACTTGTTTTATAAGAAAAATTCTGTCACCGCAGTTGCGCTCGATTACGGTTTTTCCAGCTCTCAGAGCCTTGCGAAAGCATTTCGCAGTCATTTTGGTGTTGCACCCAGCGCGTTTCGGGAATGTATCAGTATGGATGCGTTCACGAGCCTGGCTAAAAGCAGCAAGATAGGACACGCAAACCGCAAGCAGGGAAACGCTTCTGAACCATCGGCTTCCTATACTGAGCACCAGTACTTAACAGGGAGAACCAAGATGAAAACTGAAAACTTTGACTCGGCAACACTGGCTTACATTCGCGTGACCGGTCCCTATGGTGAAAACTACGAGCAGGCCTGTGAGAAGCTGTGGGGCTGGGCTGGTCCTGCCGGATATGCGGAAAATACCTGTATCTTTATTTACCATGATAATCCTGAGATCACCCCGGCGGATAAATGCCGTACCGATATCTGTCTGATGGTTCCATCAGAAACAGAACTGCCAGCGGGTATTGAGAAGCAGGACTTCGCTGGTGGCCGCTATGGTACGCTGCGTCAGACAATTAAAGAGAAAAGTCAGTATGGTATGGCCTGGGATGATCTGATGAAACAGCTGACAGAGTCAGGAATGGAGTGTGATGAACGACCATGTTTCGAGTTGTATCACAGTTACGATCCGCAGACCGAAGTGGCAGATGTGAGTTTCTGTACTGCGGTAAAATCTTGATTTAAAGGAGGTTCGGCGTACCTTAAATCGTACGCCGGACATTGGCTGTCCATTACAACCTTTGTTGATAAATTAATTTATAACGGCCGGACTGAAGCACCGCCTGTGCTACGCTATAAGTACCTGGGTTCTTATTAAGCGATAGTTGTGGGCAGTGCAGTGGTTTCATTTCTTCGGTCAGTAAGGCGCTCTGGCGTGTTCATCGCGCTGGTGCTGATGGCGTTTGCCTGCCGCGCAGAAATGACCATACATAATGTTCTGGTTCTTCATTCTTATGAACCCTCTTATCAGTGGACCCGTGATCTTCAGCGTGGTATCGACAACGCGCTGGCAGATGCGCAGGTACAGACCAAGCTCTCCATTGAGTATCTTGACAGTAAACGCCGCTCTGAAGCGGAATATCTTAAGCAGTTCGAAGCGTATTTTACGGAGAAGTATCGTGATTACCCCTTTGATGCAGTGATCATTACTGACGACAATGCGCTTATCATGTTAAAACGCCTTGCGTATCTGGTGGGCCCGGAAACGCCGGTAGTGGCGGTCGGGATCAACAGTGGCAGGCTTACCTTAAAAGAAGAGTTTCCTCATAACCGGATTTACTACTCCGCAGATAAAACACTCGAAAACCTCAATCTTATTGGCCTGGTGAGACCGGGGCTGAACAGGCTCTATTTTCTGACCGATAAGTCTCACACGGCGCATTATGTCGCCCTTCAGGTGCGAAAAATTCTCAGGCGCAGCGCCATCAGCCACGCAGAACTGGTGGTTGTAGATGACCTTTCTCTTGCTCAGGCGTCAGAGTTCGTTGCCGGGATTTCACCGGATGACGCGGTTCTGCTCAGCCATTTCAACACTGAGGTAACTGAAGGGATATATCACTCCTATCAGGAAGTTTCGTATGAGATCGGCAGCGCCAGTTCTGCGCCTGTGTTTGTGATGTGGCAGTTTTATATCCGCTATGGGGTGCTTGGCGGGGTAGTGAACCACTCTGAGCAGCTTGGACGTACTGCGGTGTATGCACTTGATGAGTTGCTGGACCTTAATATGGTTCACGAGCCGGAGTATACCAGCAGCTATCGCCCGGTTTTTTCCTGGCCGGCCATGCAGCGGCATGATATCTCCCGCAGGCTGCTCCCGGCGGATGCACTGATCGTTGACCGGCCAATGAGTCTCTGGGAAAAGCACTGGCGGATTATTGTTATATCAGCAGTGATTATCGCTTTCCTGCTGGTGGTGATCCTCGCTCAATGGGCACTGCTGCGGCATAAACGTACCATTGCCAGAAATAACCGCAGGATCTATTTGCTTCAAAGGCGCACCCTGAATGTACAAAAAGAGATGATTTTGCTGCTGGGTGAGGCAATAGAAAGCCGCTCCGGTGAAACCGGCAATCATGTTAAACGGGTCGCGCGGATCTCGGCGCGTCTGGCACAGTTGCATGGCCTGAGTCATCGTGAAGTGGAAATGCTCGAAATCATCAGTCCGATGCACGATGTGGGTAAGATTTCGATTTCAGAATCAATACTGGAAAAACCGGGTAAGCTCACTGAAAAGGAGTGGGCGGTAATGAAACAGCACACTACGGAGGGGCATAACCTGCTTAGCAGTAGCAAAGGCGAGCTGTTTCGCCTGGCAGCGATCGTGGCGCATCAGCACCATGAGCATTGGGACGGTACCGGCTACCCGATGGGACTCGGTGCGACCGATATTCATGTGTTTGCCCGCATTACCGCGATTGCCGATGTGTTTGATGCATTGCTGAGTGAGCGTTGTTACAAGGCGGCGTGGTCTGTACGTGCCGTCACCGAATACTTCTTTAAAGGCGCCGGGGGGCAGTTCGACCCGGCGTTGACCGAGCTGTTGCTGGATAATATGGATGAGTTTCTCGCGATCCGGCACCAGTATCCGGATCGCTGAGGTACAGGTTTACCGGGTGGTCTGGCCGGACTCAAAGATCAGGCTGGCCGCCACGCAGCGCAATGTGGCGTAGTCATAACGCTGCTCAAGGGCTTCAAATGCCGGCTTCAGTTTACGCTCTTTAAGGATGTTATGCGCCTGCATAACCTCGCTGATTTCCCCTAGCTGTTGCTCATTCATGGTGACAACGTCACATAGTTCACAGGCGCCGCTCTCAATAGCATTAGCCAGATGAGCGAGAATGGTGTTTTCAGCCAGGGAACGTTTGGTGGCGATCTGATCAGGTGTCATACCCTGTTTGAGCAGTTCCAGCGAGGAAAGCTCGGTTGCATTAAGCACTTTGAGCTCTGCCGGTTTCTGTTCGATCACTTCCAGAAGGGCATCACCATATTTCTCGATTTTGGTTTCGCCGAATCCGGAGATTTCCGTCAGCTGAGTTTTGTTCTCAGGACGTACCCGGGCCAGTTCGCGCAGGCTCGAATCATGGCATATCACGTACGCAGGCACGTTTTGTTCCCGGGCCAGTTCAGTACGCCGCGCTTTAAGTTTTTCAAACTGCTCCAGGTCCACCGCAGGGAGTGAGTCGTCCGTGCTGGTAGCTTTCTTTTTGGCAGAGCCTGCTTTTCTCAGTTCTCTTAGTTCAACCGCCTGGTTGCCTTTGAGTACATCGCGACAGGTCGGGGAAAGGCGCAGGCTGCTGTACTCGCCTTCCACCTCAATAAAGTTCATCGCGATCAGCTGGCGGTATACACCTTTCCACTGGTTGGCGTTGAGTTCAGTGCCGACTCCAAATACTGACAGCTTATCGTGGCCGTTGGCACGGATCCTGTCATCCGTTTTTCCCAGCAGCACATTGATGAGATAAGTAACCCCAAAACGCTGATCGCAGCGGTAGACCGCAGAGAGCGCTTTTTGTGCCGCGACGGAACCATCCCAGGTTTTAGGCGGATTAATGCAGTTATCACAGTTACCGCAGGGTTCAGACAGGGTCTCGCCAAAATAGCCCAGCAGGGTCTGGCGGCGGCAGGAAGCCATTTCGCAGTAACCAAGCAGGGCGTTGAGTTTTTGCATCAGTACCTGTTTGTACTGGTCACTGCCCTGAGAGTTTTGTGCCATCTGGCGTTGCAGCACCATGTCCTGCATGCCATAGGTCATCCAGGCGTTGGCTGGGCTGCCGTCACGTCCCGCACGTCCGGTTTCCTGATAGTAGGATTCGATGCTTTTTGGCAGGCTGAGGTGGGCGACAAAGCGGACATCCGGCTTGTCGATCCCCATACCAAACGCGATCGTGGCGACGATGATGATCCCGTCTTCACGCAGAAACCGCTGCTGATTCGTTTCGCGTGCCTCTGCACTCATCCCTGCGTGATAGGCAAGGGCAGTGCGTCCCTGGCTGCTGAGCCAGGCGGCGGTTTCTTCCACCTTTTTGCGTGACAGGCAGTAAACGATACCGGCATCGTCTGCGTGGTGAGTATTGATAAACGAAAGCAGCTCTTTCTTTGCCCCCGACGCTTCAGAGACCATATAGCGAATATTGGGCCGGTCAAAACTGTGGACAAACACTTGCGCATTGCCAAGCCCAAGCTGGTCGATGATCTCCTGGCGGGTGCGCGAATCGGCGGTGGCCGTCAGGGCGATGCGCGGTACGGACGGAAAACGTTGCTGCAATACTCTCAGCTGTTGATATTCAGGGCGGAAGTCGTGTCCCCACTGGCTCACACAGTGCGCTTCGTCAATCGCGAACAGCGCGATGTGGGTTTGTTCCAGCAGGCTCAGCATGCGCTCCATCATCAGCCGTTCTGGGGCCACGTAAAGCAACTGAATCTCACCATTTAACAGCCTTTGTTCAACTTCAGCCTGTTCATACTGATCCAGGGTGGAGTTAAGAAAAGCCGCTTCAATACCGACCTGTTTAAGCGCATCCACCTGGTCCTGCATCAGGGCGATCAGCGGTGAAATCACCACGCCAGCTCCCGGGCGAAGCAGTGCCGGGATTTGATAACACATGGATTTACCGCCACCGGTTGGCATCAGCGTCAGCACATCTTCGCCCCTGACCAGGGCATCAATAATATCGGCCTGCTGATGGCGGAAGGCATCGTAACCAAAGATGGATTTGAGCAAAGAAAGGGGAGTGTGCATAGGTGACGCGTCTGATGAATGATGGCGCGATCTTACCCCGTGAACGCGGGGATTGTAAGGGTAAAAAGTATGAAAAAAGCGGAAGCCCGTCAGAGCTTCCGCTTTGTTAAATTAAATGCTGGTTATTACAGTTTCTTCGATACCAGGCCGGTCAGGGCGATGAGACCGATACCGATCATCATGATTTCACCTTTGCCACTGTCAAAGCCGGATTTGATACCCATGAAAGCAACGATAGCGATAGCGAAAGGAATCACGTACTTCACCAGGTTGTACCACAGACCAAACAGAGGGAAGGATACTTTACCGTCGTTGGTGATCTCTTTCTCAAGCTCTTCACGGCTCAGACGCCAGCCTGCGAAGATACACAGCAGCATACCGCCAACAGCCAGGAAGATCTTGTCGGTCAGCAGGTCGAAGATATCGAACGCACCGGTACCGAACAGCTGAGGACCCACACCACCCAGAGACAGGGAAGCGAACACACACAGCGATGCCATTACCGTACTGGCGGCCACTACGGCTACCGGGCGGCTCATGTTTTTCTCGTCAATCAGGTAAGAAACCACAACCTCAAGCAGCGATACAGAAGAGGTCAGGGCTGCTACTGTCAGGCCAACGAAGAACAGCAGAGCCAGAATCAGGCCAACAACGCCGCCCATTTCAGCAAACAGCTGGGGAACGACTACAAATACCAGACCCGGGCCTGCAGCCGGCTCGATGCTGAATGCGAACATTGCAGGGAACATTGCCACACCAGCCAGCAGGGCTACAGCGGTGTCCATGCCGGTTACGAACGCGGTGTTCTGTACCAGGTTCTCTTTCTTCTTGAGGTAGCTGCCGTAAGTCATCATACAGCCCATACCCAGACTCAGTGAGAAGAAGGCCTGGCCAAGAGCAGAAAGCACAACGTTAGCATCAACTTTAGAGAAGTCAGGACTGAACAGGAACTTCAGACCTTCGCTTGCGCCTGGCAGGGTCAGACCTTTTACCGATACAACGATAAGTACCAGGAACAGGATAGGCATGAGGATTTTGCCGGCTTTCTCGATACCGCCTGAGATGCCGCGTATAACCACGAACACATTCATCAGCAGGTAGATGCCCATCCACATCAGTGGCTGAGTCGGGTTTGAAATAAAGCCGCCAAAGCTGTCACCGATAGCTTCTGGTGTGCTCAGCAGGCCGCCGCCTACTTTAAACACATAAGCCAGTGCCCAGCCACCTACTACCGGGTAGAAGCCCATAATCAAAAGACCACTGATTACGCCCATCACACCAACGAAGCTCCAGCGACGGTCGGTAGATTTGAATGCGCCAACAGCAGAGAGACCTGTCTTACGCCCTACGGCAAATTCGGTCAGCATAACGCTGAAACCAATAAAGATTACAAATATCAGGTAGATCGCAACGAATGCACCGCCGCCACCTTCACCTGCTGTATAAGGGAATTTCCAGATATTACCCAGACCAACGGCTGAACCAGCAGCGGCCATGATAAACCCAAGTTTTGAACCCCATGTCTCGCGGGGTTTTGCGGCAGTAGTACTTATATCCACGGTATCTCCATATATTTGTGTTGTGTGCATCTGTACCGGGTGCCTGAAATTGGGTGTATACAATCCTGTACACTTATTAAAGTTGTCATTAACACTCCGGCAGTGACAAGTAAAACAGTTTGTGGTCACGAAAGGAACCCCGAATATGCAGTTTTCTAACAAATGTCAGATAAAAGTGCTAAATCGATGCTTTTTTGGTCTCAATTTGGTTACGGAAGTGCTGTTATTTTGCTGTTTAACTGTTTGTTGTGCGTAAAAGGTGAACTACAGTACATCGTTTGATTGTGAGATTAATTGCATGCCTGACGGTAAAATGCAGGTTTATTGTTCTGTATATGGTGGTTTAAAAAGTGTACAGATCTGATTTTCAGTGGCGGGTGAAGGGTGAGAAATAGTGATGCGGGATGTGAATTCATCATTATTTGACTATTTCAACTGCGTATGGGCTTCTTTTGTTTAAGAGTGGTGTAATTATATGTTTACTATCAGGTATTGACGCGCTGGAGGAGTGTTGATGTGTTAAACCCGGCCCGGTAAGCACAAGTTCTGATAATTGGGATGTAATTCAACTACCGGATCCCTGTTCTGCTTCTATACTGAAAAACATAGTGTGATCAATGGAGTAAACAATGCGACTCTTCTTTGCCCTGACTTTTGATGCAGCAACGAAGCGGGAGCTCGACTATTACCGCCAGCTGATTTCCGATAACGCTGAGAAAGGGCGTTATACCAGTGAGGCCAACTTTCATCTGACACTGGAATTTATAGGCAAGAGCTGTATCCAGCAGTACGGCGAGATGACCGAAATCCTTCATCAGCTCTGCGACCCACCGCTGTCGGTGACCGCTGAGCGCTTTGGCTCGTTTGAAAGGCGGGGTGAAGAGCTGGTATGGCTTGGGATCAGGCCTGAGCCCAAACTGATGGCTTTGCAGAGTCAGCTTGCTGACCTTTTAAAGGAGGTGGATTTTGAACCAGAAAGCCGTCCTTATCTGCCGCACATTACACTGGGGCGGAATATTGTGATGCCGGAGCCTGCCGCAGAACTGGCTTTTCAGCCAACAGAGCTGAACGTACATTCAGTAGCGTTGATGGAGAGCGTCAATATTGACGGGAAACTGATATACCGGACCATGAATGAGGTGTTTGTCCGGCCGGACTCGGTACTATAGCTTAGGAAACTTATCCAGCATGGTGTCGACGATTTCCTTGCTGGTCCAGAATACTTTTGATTCATCGCCGCTGAGCATGAAGTAGCCGTGCACCAGTGGTTGATCGCCTTTTTGCTCACCCAGCAGTTTTTCCGCCAGAATTGCCAGCTCTCTTTTCAGGTGCTTGTTGCGCGTAACCGGCGCTTTGGTAAATCGAATGGTGCAGTAGGTAGTGTGATCCCAGGGCGGGGCCTTGCAGTGAGAGCCAAAAAACACGAATCCCCGTGCCTCGCTCAGGCTCGGGTGCTGCGCAATAAGATCCAGAAGCCGTACTGTGTGGGTCAAGGCGCTCTCCTCCTGGTGATTAAAACTGGCATTAAACCTCTTCTACTTTACTGAAATTTTTACATATTCCTGTGATCGCGCTAACCAAATCAAAGCTCAGCCAAGTACGCCTTAGTGGGCTGATTCGCATTTTCTGAATATGGTGGCCGGTTTGCGACCGGTACAGCACAGTGAAAGGGGGTTATGTGATAGCTTAGTGCAACGATGAACATATTGTAGCCACCGGTGTGAAAATGCCGTTTACGAGCCCTGTCCGGTTGCACACCAAAACCCGCTCATGGAAGCAAAATCGCAAGCGAAGGCTTCGTGAGCTTCTTCCTTCAGGGCTGTGCGGAATCGAACATAAGTTTCGTTTTGTGTTTTCGGTTGAGTTTTTATATGTTCGAAATAGAATACAGTGAGTGATTTCGAACACTAATTGTCTGAAATCGAAAGTGTTGTTGTTCTTTTGCATGTTTTGAATCAGAGGTGTGAGATGCAGACAGAATATCTGAGAGATGATCAGGTGACCCCGGAGCTGGACAGTCAGCTGCGTGAACTGCTTTGTACCTGTTTTATGGGTGAGCAGGATGAGATGTTCCGGACCCAGCGTTTCGCAAAGGAAATGCCGGTACACCGTTATCTTGCATGGGAAGACGGAAGGCTGGCAGCCCACGTTGCCGTGCATGAAAAGCGGGTAAAGACAGGTGGCCGGCTGGTGCCTGTCAGTGGCATCGCGGAAGTGTGTGTCCACCCGGATGCGCGTGGGCAGGGGCTGGTCAAGGAACTGCTTGAGCAGGTCCACGCTGACGCAAGAGAGCGTGGTGATGTCTGGTCGGTACTGTTTGGTGAGATGGAGGTATACCAGTCTGCCGGTTACCGTCCGGTCAATAACCTGGTGATGATCACAGATGAGGGTAAAACGGTCCAGTTGGGTGATGCGATGGTTTGCATGTTTGATACAGTCTGGCCGTGTGCGGTGGTAGAGCTGGAAGGCATTCCGTTTTAAGCCGTACTGGCAATCTTTGAAGATGATCGTTAAAGTAGCGCCCCTGATGAAATCCGGCGCTATTTTTTTTGGCGCAAAAGCAGAGAGAATCACGATATGTTTACCGATGACAAAGCCATTGATAACCTGGAACAGCTGGAAGCGTTTTTGCTGGCGGTAGAAAGTGGTGCACTGGGGCTGGAAGGCGTAGCCGGTGTGGCACTGGCGACTCATAACGCTAATGGCCGTCACTTTGTAGCGGTACTGGATGACAACCACCAGTTGATCCTTGCCCGCTGGGTAACGGACGAAATCTTCCAGACCGGCCAGGATTTGGTCCGCAATGGTCCGCGCCGTACTCACTAAGCACCAGTTTAAACAGATTGTGAACTGCTCCCGGGATTAAATACTTATCCGCCTGTATGTTTTCTGTACAGCATACATACAGGGACGGAACATGAAGAAGCTCACAATCGATACCTATCAGCACGACTCTGGCAAACTTGAAGAAACGGTTTCAGTTCCTCTGGTGATGGCGAAAGCTCTCACCAAACTGCTGGGTAGTCGCTTTGCAGGCAACGTTGGCGGTGAAGAAAAACTGGCTGTTTTGCTTGAAGCCATCAACGATCCGGAAAGTAACGGTATGCTGATGGAAGTGGTCGATCACAATGAAAATGAACGGGTAGTCATTTCGATAGGTTGATCTGCCGGGAATGGTGTGTATGAAGCGACCTGATTCAAAGGTCGTTTTTTTTGGGCCGGGGTTGGATAATCGGTTCTGGGTTCTGGGTTCTGGGTTCTGGGTTCTGGGTTCTGGGTTCTGGGTCCTCGGTCCTGGGTCCTCGGTTCTGGGTTTGGCGGGGTGAGCTCAAAAGCTGATTTACCGTTTTACGCAGGATTGCCCGGCTCATAGTCTGTGGCAAAATAGTCTCTCGCCTCTCGCCTCTCGCCTCTCGCCTCTCGCCTCTCGCCTCTAATCTCTCATCTCCTGTCTTTTTTTAACCAGTCATTAACACTGCGCAATCGTTTAAATTTCGAACAAAAATACGCCTGATAAAATATTTATACATTTTTATTGCATAGATCATCGCTTTTGGTAGTATGACTACCAGGTGATAATTAATGCGGTAATCTGGCATGAATATTCAATTAAATGGGGTTGATAAGTCCTACGGGGACACCCGGGTTTTGCACAACGTGAGCTTTGATTGTGCCAGTGGTGAAACTCTGGTTTTGCTTGGCCCAAGCGGAGCGGGCAAGAGTTCATTGCTCAGAGTCCTTAATCTGCTTGAGGATGCTGACAATGGCAGCCTGAATATCGCAGGTGAGTCATTTGATTTCTCAGCTGAGATTAAAGAGCAGCAGGGCCTTAAACTGCGCCGTAAAGTAGGCATGGTTTTTCAGCAATACAATCTGTGGCCACATATGACTGTAATGGAAAATCTTATCGAAGCACCGGTAAAAGTGGCTGGTTTCAGTAAGGATGATGCGCATAAACAAGCAATGCAGATTCTGGCGAAACTGCAGTTGGCAGATAAAGCTGATGCCTGGCCGATGCAGCTTTCCGGTGGTCAGCAGCAGCGGGTTGCGATTGCGCGGGCGCTGATGATGAAGCCGGATGTGTTGCTGTTTGATGAACCTACAGCCGCGCTTGACCCAGAGATCACCAACCAGGTGGTCAGTATTATCAAAGACTTGAGCAAGACCGGCATCACCCAGGTGGTGGTGACCCATGAAGTGGACTTCGCCCGTAAGATAGCAAGCCACGTTCTTTATCTTGAGAAGGGCCGTATTGTTGAGCACGGTACCAGCGAGGCATTTACTAATCCGCAGACAACTCAGTTTGCAGAGTATTTAAAACACTAATTACATACACAAACAATTATTTTCACAGACAGTTTTGGCCGCTCCGGGTGAGCTGCCGGTTACAGAACACGGAGTATTACAATGAAAAAGATTATTTTGGCATCACTGATTGGACTGGTTTCTGCAAACGCCGCGGCGCAGCAGGAGATCAAATTTGTGATGGAAGCGACTTACGCACCGTTTGAGTACATGGATGAGAACAACCAGATCCAGGGCTTTGATGTCGATCTTGCGAATGCCCTGTGTCAGGAAATGAAGGCCAGCTGTACTTTCCATAATCAGGCGTTTGACAGCCTGATCCCGGCGCTTAAGTTCAAGCGTTACGATGCGGCGATCTCTGCGATGGATATTACCGAAGCGCGTTTGCAGCAGGTGAACTTTTCAAAGGCTTATTACGATAATTCTGCGGCATTTGTCAGCGTAGCCGGTAAGGTTGCGGATCAGACTGCACTGAAAGGCAAGCGTGTTGGCGTTCAGAATGGTTCGACTCACCAGAGTTACCTGCTGGAGCAAATGCCGGGTGTGACAGCTGTACCTTATGCAAGTTACCAGGATGCGTTCCTTGATATGAAGAACGGCCGTATTGACTCGGTATTCGGGGATACCGCGGTTGTAGCCGAGTGGTTTAAGAAAGACAGCAAACTGGCGTATGTTGGTGAGCACGTAACCAACCAGCAGTACTTTGGTAACGGTTTTGGCATCGCGGTGAACAAGAACAACCAGGCTCTGGTGGATCAACTGAACGCGGCACTGGAAGCGGTGAAAGCGAACGGTAAGTACGCTTCAATCTACAACAAGTACTTCGGAAACTGATATGGCGCTGACGGGTTACTCTCTCTCTCTGGTGCAGGCAGGCTGGCTGACCCTTCAGCTGGCTTTTGTCAGCCTGTTGCTGGGCCTGGTACTGGCGGTGGTATTTGCTGGCGGTGAAATGTCGCGCAAAATCTGGTTGAAGTGGCCAACGACCGGCCTGGTGACTGTACTGCGTGGTTTGCCTGAACTGCTGGTGGTGCTGTTTATTTTCTTTGCCCCGGCTCATGTGATGTTTCTGCTTACCGGAGAGCCGATTGATGTCAGCCCGTTTGTGTCTGGTGTGATTGCACTGTCGCTTATCTTTGCTGCTTACGCGTCTCAAACGATCCGTGGGGCGCTCAAAGCCGTACCGAATGGGCAGCGTGAAGCAGCCAGCGCGCTTGGGATCAGTAAAGCGCATGGGTTTGTGCGTATTGTTTTGCCACAGGCGGTGCGCCATGCACTGCCGGGCCTGACTAACCAATGGCTGGTCTTGCTTAAAGATACGGCGCTGGTGTCACTGATCGGCGTGACGGATCTGCTCAAACAGGCGCAGCTTGCGTCGGCGGCAACCCATGAAGCCTTTACCTGGTATGCTTCTGCGGCGGCGATTTATCTGGTGATCACCCTTATTACTCAAAGAGCGGTCAAACTGATTGATAAGAAATTCACCGTTCAGGGAATGAGCGTTGCGAAGGAGGCCACAGCATGAATGCACAACACGCATGGCAAATGCTCGACGGGTTGCTCGTCAGCCTGCAACTGACCGGCGCTTCACTGTTGGTGGGCTGTATTTTGGCGCTTTTGATGACGCTGACCCTGATCCTGCGCACACCGGGTATCCACTGGCTGAGCCGGGGCATTATCACCCTGTTTACCGGAACGCCGTTGCTGGTACAGATCTTTCTGGTTTATTACGGCCCAGGTCAGTTTGAAGCGGTGAGAGAAAGCTTTTTATGGAACTGGCTGAGTCAGCCATGGTTCTGTGCCATGTTGGCATTGGCACTCAATACCGCAGCCTACAGTACCCAGTTGTTTAAAGGTGCGTTTAATGCCATCCCGCAAGGGCAGTGGGAAGCGTGCAGGGCGCTGGGAATGGGAAAAGCGGATACGCTGAAAGTATTGCTGCCTTATGCAGTCCGCCGCGCCGTTCCGGCTTACTCTAACGAAGTCATCCTGGTGTTTAAAGGCACCTCGCTGGCAAGCACCATTACCATCATGGATTTGATGGGATATGCTCAGCGGATCAATGCCCAGACTTACGATACCCTGACGGTATTTGGTATCGCTGGTGCGTTTTATTTGGGCGTGAACGGAGTTTTGACCCTGGTGTTCCGTAAGGTGGAGAAAAAAGCGCTGGCGTTTGAGGCGGTATAAGATCATTTAGTCTGTTGAGAGACAGTATAAAACAAGGGAGGCATTGCGCCTCCCTTTCTGTTTTAACACTGTTCACTCTAGTGAAAGACCTCATTGCTGAAGTGCATTTGTCTGCTGTGTTGCATCAGCTGGCCGAACGCTTCCTGCTCGAGTTTGATCAGGGTTTCGTGATCACCGGCTTCAAGGTAAACGTAGTCCAGGCTTGTCAGCATGGTGTCACATACAGTCTGCATGTGATAAGCCTCACCGACAGGCGGAACTGCGCCGTGGTCGCAGTCGGTAAACATTTTGTAGACTTCGCGTTCTTTTACCAGGTGGAACGTTGCGTTAAACGCGTCATTCAATACCGCCAGATTCACTTTGGCTGTGGCTGGCAGAATCGCCATCATGTGGCGCCCTTCATGATCTTCCAGGATGACCGCTTTGGCCAGATGAGTCAGGGGAATGCCCGCAGCAAAGCCACTGTGAAGTGAGCTGTGGCTGTGATCATGCGTCAGTGTCTGATAGTGAATATGGTGCTGTTTTAAGTAGCTGTTAAGCCGTCTCGCCATGGTCATAGTACCCTCCCGTAGGGGCAGAGAATTCTCTTTAAGTATAGGTGAGCCGGGGCAGGGCGTTAGATTCGGGCCAGTTATTCTGGGTAAAAAATTTAAGTTTAGTTTAGAGCGAGACCTGGCATTACCCCGTAGCAAGATTTATCTCTGACACAGACTGGTAAATGACAGCACGCGATTGAGTTCTTTGGTATGCTACTCAATGCATTGGCGTTTAAGTGATGCTGTTGCAATATTTAACTTCGGAATGGAGTCTCCTTTGTTTCAACTGTATTACTACCCCAATAACGCCAGTCTTGCGCCACATTTTCTTCTCCATCATACAGGGGCGGAATATGACCTGTTGCTGGTCGACAAAAAGTCAGGTGCTCAGAAATCTGCAGAGTACCTGAAACTGAACCCAGCAGGGCGGATCCCTGTACTGGTCGCAGATGGGCAGGCTATTTTTGAAAGCTCTGCTATCTGTATCTATATTGCGGAGCTGCACCCTGAGCATCAGCTTATCCCGGCTTTGGGCGATCCTAAACGTCCGCATTTCTTCCAATGGCTGGCATTTCTCAACAATACGCTCCAGGCGGAGCTGATGGTCCGCTACTATCCGCACCGTCATACCAATGATCACTCTGCGATACCGGGTGTGGTCGCTGCTCAGGATGAACGAGTTGCTGATGCTTTGTTTGTTCTTAATGAACAACTTGAGGGTAATAAATATCTTCTGGGGGATAAGATTTCGGCCTGTGATTATTTCCTGTTTATGCTGGCTGGGTGGTGTTTACCGGTTGAGCGTTCCCCACTGACTTTTGAGTATCTTGCGAATTACCTGAAGCGAATGGCTTGCAACAAAACGGTCAGAGCGGTATGTGAAATAGAGGGTATTGATTTGAGCTTCTTTGAATCCGGGTTCTCAGAGAACCGGGGGACAGCATGAGAAACGCGAACAAGTTCCTGAAGCTTTACGATGAAGCGGTGCAGGAACGCTATGAACGTCTGGGTGAGTGCTTTCCGTATCGTACATGGGAAGAGGTACATGCGGAACAACGAAGAGTGTTCGACCGTTACCTGAAAGGACAGGAGCTAACGGAGAAAACCGTTAAACAGTACATCGATTTTCTGGCAAGTACGTTTGATGGGTTCGGTTTCTATCTGGCTTTTCAGACCAGGGATTGCGAACTACTAAATAACGTTTTGTATCAGAACGCAAGGCGCAACCTGTTGTCCGGTGGAATGACGGCGAGCGGGACTGATCATGGTAACGTTTATTACGATCTGACAGATGCTTTTTGCTGTAATGACTTTGCGGTTTTTGAACGTTTTTTTCCCAAACATCTCCCACTTACAAAATCTCCATTCTATGATGAGCCGGCGATGAATCTGATAAAAGTGATGTACTACCGGGAGCAGAAACTTGAATCAACAGTGTTGGCACAGGCAGAAAAGTTCCTGAAAACGAAAAGCCCGGTTCGGGACAAAGCGGTTGTTCACTATCTGATAGCGCTGATGAAGGAAAATGCAGAAGCGGCAAGTGAAGCGCTGGAACAGGCCTGTAAGGGTCTGCAACGAAGCCAGACTATGGGAAGCAGTGACAAATGCTTTGCAACGGAAATACATGCTCTTTATCGATTTGCCCGATTTGTTGACAAGTCGTTGTTTGAAGCGATTACACCCCCGGATCACCCGAGTTTTTCCGCGGAATTTGAAGCCTGGCAGAAAGAGCACGATTATCCCCAAGGGCAGATGTTTTACCACTATCCTCCAGAAATGGATTTTATGAACCAGATTTTTAACTCCGAGATCCCGGAAGTAACCGTCTATGAGGACAGAAGAAATCAGTATCTTAAAGACTCAGACAAGTTCCTTACAGAGCTAACTGAGCTTGTAAGGGAAAGAACTGCAGCGCTGTAGTTTCGGATACTCGTTGTGTTGACAATTTGCCAGTTGGCCACTGTTTTTATATACAGTGCCGCAAGGCATTTTGAATAACGGCAGGATCTGCGGCGTAATTCTGCAGATCACTATATGTAATAGGAATTGATGTGCTGTAACTCACTGAATTTGCGAATCAATTGCGATAGCATTTGCGGATTCTGTTTTAAAAAGAAGGCGGTAGCGTGGGTGGGATCTGCGGGATTTTACCGTTGAATAGATGTTAGCTGCAAAGGGGGATTATGAAGGCTGTCTTCCACAATACAGATGGTGATTACTTAGAAGCCAAAATTGAAGTTGATGGTTGCATTTTATATGTAATGGATGATTTCGGTGGTAATAGGTACAACCCTGGTGAATTTATAGATGTTGAGTTAATAGCAAGCCTGCTCTACGAAGATGAAGAATGGGAATCTATGTTTACTGGTAACCCAGATAAGCTGAGGTTTCTAGAGCATCAGAGAGGTTGGTGTTATCGAGCATACGGAGTAATTACAGCAATAGAGTCTGATGTTAAAGTGGACATTGGCATCACCGAGTTAGATGCGCCTATTGAAACGAATGATAAACGGGTGATTGGGGAGAGCATTGCCTTCACAATTACAAGGCTTGATGCGTTCAGCAGCTAACAAGTGCTTAAAGTCGGACTGCCAACCTATGGCATTTTTGGTTCGGTTTAGCTTATGCGATTACGGTGGCCTGTTTGAGTGCAGTGCATTGGCAGCCGCTTAAGCAAGCGTTAGGCAAGGGCCCAGAACTGACGGGAGTTGGACGGACCCTATAACTACATTACTCAGTATTTTCATCCATGATGAAATCGACTGTTTCTCGAATATCGGGAGTCGCATTAAGAATTTTGAGGACTTTATATGCTTTCATCCCCAACGACTTTATAGGCGATGCTAATAATGCGCTCAAAAAACTGTGAGGTGAACTTTCAATACCAGAGAAGTCTATGCGTATCTTCTTACCTTGCTCTAAAGCAGGGAATATCCTTTCGTTTCGGAATCTAATTGCAGACTCCTTATCTTCTGCAAAGAAGCCAAAATAGTTAGCAATATTAATGTAAAAACTCTCGTCAGCTTCGCTCCCATCTGCTTTTTTCTGTTCAGTTAATGCTTCTTCTCTGAACCCTCTAAGCATTTCATCTAATGTTTCGGAAGAAGTTTCCCTATCAACTTTTATAGTCACTAGCACAAATGTACCGGGCCAATAGCTATCTAGCCTTCTATTTGTAATATCTCTAGGGGATATATGTACCAATCCATTACCGGAGACAATATGCATGTCTGCGTTAAGCCTTCTAACTATATTTGTAGATAAGAAAAGTCCGATACCCGCATTGTTTTTTTCTTTATATGGGTCATTTTTTCCAAATGTACCAGAAACTTGAGGTTTCATTGCTTGAATTATGGCTTCTTCATGACTAGGTTGCCCTGGGTATGCTTGCTCTAGGTGCTCTTTAATTCCCACGCCTGAATCTGCAATGATAAAAGACACCTCATTTTTATTTTTAAACCATGAAAATTGACATAATGATGGGATTCTATGATACCGCTCGCCATACTTATAATGGCTTTGCCCGTGTTCTAATGTGTTATAAAGCAGTTCACTTAATACATAACGAAGTGTTTTTGTAAACTCCACATTGAAGTCATTGGTGTAAGACTGGGCTGTTTCAATTACTTTTTTAAAATCGTCAGAATTTCGAAGGGCAAATAAAGGTTTGAACTGATCACCTCTAAAATTACTTGTCGAATGCATAAGAACGTTGAATGTGCCTCTGGCCCCGAGGCGGCGATACATTTCACTAGCACCAGTAGTTGATTCAGACTCAATGAATGAAACGGTACAACGTTGTGACTTTAGCTTCCAAGCATAAAGAACAAGTAGCGAAAGGGCCTGATAATTAGCATTATAACACTTTGTTAAGTCAATTTTGACTTTTTTATCAGTATAGGACCAGTCGAAAAAGTTAACGAAGCTTTCGAAGTCATACGTGCCATGCTCCATAAAGCTAAATCTGTCAGGGACGATAATTGTGACTGTGTTAGATTTTTGTATCTCTCTTTTTAATTCTGCTAGAACACCACCGTTATCCATTGACACCTCACTCAATTAGTTGCTATGAAATCGCGTGCTTTAAAGTATCATTGCCTAACAAAGCGTTCAAGAGGGACAGTCAACGCGTGGCGATTTTGGCTCAAGTTTTGGCATTTGTGTTTACGGTGGTAATTTGAAGTTTGGTGGTAGTGCGTTGCTGCCCCTTAACGCGGCGTTATGTTGCTGTTTGGATTCAAGGCTTTAGCCAGGTTTTTCGAACAGTTTCTTTGTTCATTGGCCGTGCTTTTCACCTGCCAGTCAGCGTCCAACCACGATCTTTCCGGTGGCACTTTGAATCAAATTTTCGCTGAACTGAAAGCGTTTACTGTGGCTTTCTCATTTGCGGTGTTCGATGCCGCTGTTTCTCTGCTGCTGAACCAGTTTCGGAAAACGGGAGTTTTGTTGGCGCTGTAGTCGGCATCAGCGAAAGTATCCTTTGCCATACAAGTATGGAAATGGCTGGGCTGTCACCGAATGTCGCTTCATTGCCAAGTGCGTTTAGCGACTAGGTTCAACTTGGGCAGCTGTCCGTTTTACTTCGATGCTTAGGTTGGGTAATGTGGCTAATATTCAACATCTTGGCACCAAGCCATGGGTTCATCGTACTGTCTCGCTACATAACAAATTGTTAAAGCTGACAGCTAACCTGTGGCATTTTTGGGTCGGTTTGAGTTTAGTGATTACGGTGGCTTTGCTTGAGTGTCGTGGCAGTTAGCTGCAACTTAACAAAGCGTTAAGTTTCTAGTTGCATGCTTGCTGTGTTAATCTGTAGTTTACTGATTTTAAAGATTATAAATTAATATAATGAAACAGCTATTAAGTGATTTTGTGAATGGCTCGTCTACAGAGAAGCTTTCAATAATATCTAATGTATCAACGATCCTAGGTGTATCAGTTGCAACGTTTGTTGCAGGTCCCTTTTTGAGTAAGTTTGCAAACATAGAGTTCATTGCAAGTGATTTTATAATCGCTATTATTTTCTATTTTCTATTTTCTTTGTATTTGGCTCGCTTTAGGCGCAATTTATAGTGCTACTAAACAAATGTACGTCTATCTAAAAGAGAAGAACTACCCTAAGTGCGTAATTGAATGTGTTTCGTTTCTCTTTTCAGTATGGATTTTTGTGGTGGCTTTTCCTTATGGGAAATGGATGGTGGGGAACGCTTTTGATGTTAGCTACTTGTTAGCACCGCCTGCTTCAGTAGTTGTCGAGGGCATTGACGACATGAGTACAGAAAAAAAGGAAAATATGATTGTAGTATCTGGCAAGGCTAACTTCTCTTCTGATGCCTCCCATGCTGATTATCAACTGCTAGTTTACTCACAAGGTAAAAATGCAACCTATGCTCCAGTTCGTCTCGTTGGCGGTGAGTTTACATCTGACTTTAATAGTAACGGTAAGTTCGTAGTTCCAATTAATGCGGGAAATTCCAGTTTGAATAACCTTCATATAGTCGTAGTTCGTTCCTCCGATTGGTCTTTTCTAGACATTCAGGGGGGGGGCTCAGGTTTCCCTGCATCAATGACATATTTACCAGATAGTTCCCTTGAGGCACTGGGTGCATATGTATATAAAGTCGAAACTTAACAATCGCTTCAACCTGACTGCCAACCTATGGCATTTTTACTTCGGTTTGGCTTTTGTGGTTACGGTGGTCTGTTTGAGTGTGGTGCAGTTGGCAGCAAGTTAAGCGGGCGCTGGCGGATCCCCTCATAATTCTGTCATCCCACAGAAGTGCGTTAACCGTTGATATTCTATGATTGCCCACCGGTATTGTTGCTCTCGAATGTGGTAGCGTCGATGCTTCCGCACTTCTCGCCCTAGTCTGGGAATTGAGAGTACACGCCGGTGTTTAATAGTATTGGCCTGGAAGTCCCACTGCCATTTGGCTTGCATCGCGATTAGCCCATTCCACCACATAATGATTTCGGCCAGTAGCGCCATGAGCAACAAGATGTCGATGCGCTTGGTGCATCGGG
>NZ_JBSDZD010000010.1:0-228431 GCF_056726165.1 Vibrio sp. 9-16B-A1 | reverse complement strand
TGTAACCCTCCCTGTTTTAGTGGCATTCTAAATTAGAGGTTTTCCTGTTTTCATGCCTTGCTAAATACTCCCAGGGAGTCAGATCATTCAGTGATTCATGAGGGCGTTCATCGTTGTACTCCCTCATCCAGTTTTCCGTCAGTTCCCGGACTTCACTCAGTGTTTTGAACACATACATGTCCAGAACTTCTGTCCGGTACGTCCGGTTAAAACGCTCGATATACGAGTTTTCTGTGGGCTTTCCTGGCCGAATGAACTCAAGTTCCACCTTGTTTTTTTCTGCCCATTCAGCCAAAGCGGTTGAGATAAACTCTGGCCCATTGTCCATTCGCAGTTTTCCGGGATAGCCTCTCCAGGCAATGATACGTTCGAGAACCCGTATCACCCGTGGAGCGGGCAGATTCAGGTCCACTTCAATCGCGAGTACTTCACGGTTGAAGTCATCCACGACATTGAATGTGCGAAAGCGTCTGCCACAGTTCAGTGAGTCACTCATAAAGTCGATAGACCAACAGCTGTTGACCCAGTCCGGGCATATCAGGGGCGCGGGCTCGCGCTTGGGTAAGCGTTTTTTGCCCTTGCGGCGCATGTTCAGTTTCAGAGAACAGTAAACACGATGAACCCGTTTATGGTTCCATGCATGCCCCCAACGCCTGAGCACGGCAAATACCTTGCCAAATCCGTATGCAGGATACCGCTCAGTTACTTCCTGAAGTTTGGCTATCACCTCATCATCCCGGTGAGGATCTGGCCGGTAGCGATATACCGAATCACTGATGCCAACTGCGCGGCAGGCCATTCTCAGGCTGGTTTGGAACTGTTTGCGAACATAATCGACCAGTTCCCGTTTAACCGCTGGCTTTAGAGCTTTTTTTCCAGAATGTCTTTGACAATGCGATGCTCAAGGCTGAGATCAGCAAACATCTGTTTGAGCCTTCGATTCTCATCTTCAAGCTCTTTCAGGCGTTTCACATCCGATGCTTCCATACCACCATACTTGGATTTCCAGTTGTAGTAAGTCGCATCAGAGATGCCATATTCACGGCAAACTTCATTGACCTTTCGGCCTGCTTCCACTTCCTTGAGGATCCTGACGATTTGTGTCTCTGTGTAGCGTGATTTCTTCATCATGCGTTCTCCGTTTGTTTCAGTGTAAACGGAAAAGCTCTAATTACTAGTGACCAGTTTTTTGGGGAGGGTTACAAAATGTTGGCCGGCACTCAGGCGGAAGACTGCGTTTTACCCCAACTGCATCTCTGTAATACGAGAACTTGCGGCTCAGATACTTTTTGTTTACCTGGGTAAAGTGGTCACAGTACTGACTTACTTCATTCAACTGTCTGGCAGGCGGTGCACTATGTTTCGTGAGTTTGTGGATTGTTAGCCCTGTTTTCAGGGCTAACGGAGGATCAGCAGGAAGTTGTTTCGAAGGTGATGAGAGTCATGGGATAACAAGAAATCTCATGAGGCCATAGTTGTTTATTACATGACGATTTTGCCTACACTTCACTAACATCAAATGGATAGTTACCATTCTCAGTCTTAATGTCCAGAATAAAATCGCTGTATGAATAATCACGTGGAAAATATGAAAAAGATTTCAAATCAAAATAATCCCTAGCTGTCATGAAATCTCTAGATATTTCTCTAGATATTCGTAGTGAATCGGAGTGATTTATCGATGAGCTCAAATTGAAACTTGTGACCCCTGTAAACGATACACTCTCTTCTACAGTAGCACCTAATGAGCGCAAACTTTTGATAAAATCTGATTTTTTATTTTCCCAACCAAAAGCTAAAACAGGACCAACGGAGACACCTTTTATATATTGTCTGTGTTTATCGAGCCATTTATATGTTTCATCTATTGTCTTATGCGACTCACCCGCATAAAGCAGAACGTTAACTTTAACATCAATACCAGCCTCACAGGCGTTCTCAAGGAGCATAGAAGCTCGAGACAAATAACGCTCTGGTGTTTTAGACTTACCCATTCTTTCAATCTGAGTAGGACTCGCACTTTCTAAGCCAAGGTCTAACACTTTCATTCCTGCATTTGACAGTGACGAAACCTGGTTAAGTGGAAATGTATCTGCTCGAGACTCAGCTCTCCACTGATAATTCTGCGAGTAAAATTCCCTTTGTTCAGCCAACTCATTGAGCCATGGAAGTGTTGGTTTAAACATTGATGCTTCGAAGTA
The DNA here is from genome assembly GCF_056726165.1 of Vibrio sp. 9-16B-A1. Lineage (NCBI taxonomy): Bacteria > Pseudomonadati > Pseudomonadota > Gammaproteobacteria > Vibrionales > Vibrionaceae > Vibrio > Vibrio sp. 9-16B-A1. The sequence goes on along the minus strand of NZ_JBSDZD010000010.1, from coordinate 226,230 downwards.
TGGCGACATAGGAGTTAAATCATCAATAAACAGAATCTCTGCTGCTTCTGATGAGATTACCGTAGGCGATTTCAATGGTTGCAACCTCTCATAGCGTTCCTGGCAAAAGTCGCATTTCATTCCGCAACCCCGTGAAACTTCGATGCTCGGTTGATAAAGCTCCCTTTTATCAACCAAGTCATACTGAAGCGGCACATAACTAGAAATATGTTCAACTTGTCTTCCCAATAACATTGCAATTTGATTTTCACCTAAACCATCAACTATTTTATCGACGTATGGAAGTAGCCTTTCCAATTGATGAGCTTCGCCATCAATAACCCAACGACCACCAATGATTATATCTTTAATCTTCAGTTCTGTTTTTAGTATATGGGTAAATTCGTTTACCCAACCAATCGCATAAAAACTTGGAATGGAAATAAACACCGGATACTTTGTGTTTACAATACCAAGCGCTATACAGTAATCAGTAAAACCTCTTGGTGATGAAAAGTGTCCATGTAGTTGGATAGGAGACAGTCCGGTTCGTTTAATAATCGACGCTAAAGATAAAAGCCCATAATTCAGATAGTTGTTTTTTTTTATTAACTATGTTTGCGTCTTTCTTTACTGTCAATTGCCCTGCACTAATACAATAGACATCATACATAGATCTTTAGTTACTCCTATACTTCTTATTTTAATCGTCTTTAACTAATCGTAAGTCACATAACAGCAAATTAAGGTATCAATGACGCTGACACCGAACCTAAACAACTGAAAATAACTCAGGGTCAAGTCTTGATACTTGCTAAACAAATGTCAGACTTAACCCTATAATTTTCAGATTAGCCGTAAATTAATCCAGATTTAGAATACTTTTAGGTAGGCCAGTACTATTCAACGGTATACTTGACACTATATCCCACCATTATACTGGTAAAAATCAACTGTAATACCAGCTTCACGGAACATTTCGTGAGCTATTTGGCCGCTCTGGTCCCATGCAGATTCAGAATTTCCCGGTCTAAGAGCTACAACTCTTTTTACACCAGCTTGAATTATAGGGCCCGCACAGCGAGAACATATAGGTTTTCCCCATACGAATAATGTTGCTCCCCGAGCCCTGCTACCAGCTGCAATTAACGCATTTACCTCTGCGTGTACAACAAGGTCCAACTTTTTACTTTTATCTTTAAGTCTCTCCACACTGTCTTCAACGCCAAATGGAAATCCATTATAACCTATTGTGATATCTCCACCTTTTTTGGAGAAAAGTACGGCACCGACTTTCGCGTTAGGATCTTTTGACCACGATGAAACGTGTCTGGCTAACTTGCAAAATCGAATATCCCATTTTGCCATAGGTTCCTCAGACATTACCCACTTTGACTTACCAACTTTTTTCAAGAATCACCTCGCCTAAAGAATTTTTGTACTCTACATATTGACTTCTATTAAATCCTCGTACGGACGTATGGTCATGATACTCAACCTTACCAACACAGTTTCCTTGTTTGTCCAAAACATCATATGTGTACAGATCAGTCTCTGCCATTGACCCTTTAGATCTATGACTCGTTTGCTTCAGAAGCAGATTCGAGTCGAGATTGAGAGCTTCTTTAAGTTCCATTTTAACACCTCAATTAATATTTCATATGACATGCTCGCACACTAAAATAGTGAAGCCGCACGCAATAATCCAGATAAACAAAATATCAGCCACCACATAATAAATAGCATTTTCTCGGGGTCAGATCTTTCTATTTACTAAGTAAATAGAAAGATCTGACCCTATGCTATTTGCTGAACTAACGAAGCAAACTGAACTACATACCAAAGACGCCTGCTATAAAGCGTCACCCTTGATTGCCTTGCTATATTTTTATTTACTCAAAGAATTGTAAGCTGATAGCTGCTTCCTAGAACAATAGTCGACCATGTCTAGCTGTGGATACCATTTGTTCGAGCATCGTGAGACAATCTCATATTCTTCACTATCCTTAGCGTAGTTCTCTACCTTTTTTACAACTGCTTTCCATCCTTTAAATTGATTTTTAATGCAAAATTTCTGCATTTCATAATCATCCGACCACTTACTCTTACAGTGAATCCTGATATCCTTTTCAGTGTCACTTACCTGAGATGCTGATGAATCGGTAACTTTATTGTAAGCTGATAATTGTTTGTCAGAACAGTACGCAACCATATCTAACTGAGGGTACCACTTAACCCAACAGTTATTTATAAGTTTATTCTGTTCAGTACCTTCTGGATGCTGTTCAGCTAATCTAGATATTTTCATCCATCCTTCACTGATTTTGTCTATACAGTGAGCTTGCATTTGATAATCGTCAGACCACTTATTTTTGCAGAATGACTTAATGTCGTTATTTATATCGGCAGCATTAGAACTAACAGAAGCAAGCAACAAGGGCAAAAAGACTCTTTTCATTATCAAACCTTTATTCAGTATTTTTCAACTGGACTCTTATTTTCATCTATTGCGCTAACAATAAAGACCCCATACTTCTTATGTATTAATATCCTATAAGTCTACTGTATGTTTTTATGTCTTCTTTACTCATTCCGATTCGCTGAGTATAGGTAAAAGAGTCTTCGTAGAGTGACTCATACTGTAGAGAGAGGTCTAGTTCTGATACCGATAGTAACTTCAGGAATTCAACTGGACAATCTGGCTTTATAGGACTACTTGTTGGAGCTAATAACTTAATTTCCTGTCCATTTCTTAAAATTGAACCTACAGGTAACCAGCTTTCAAAATAGCACAATTGTTTCATCTCAAGATGTTTATAGACTTCTGGCCAGCTATTCTTTGTTAAATCAAAAGTCTTCCCATTTGCTTTTAGCGTGACACTTTTAATGAATGCAGGGCCTCCTCCTTGATTTGAAATGAAAACACCATTTTCACCTCTAATTCCTGGAAGCCTAGGTGCCGATACAAGAACAGGTTTTACAGATAGCATGTTGTGCTTCCTTGTTTCCCAACCTTGCCATATTGATATACAAACGGCACAAATTGCTATGGTTACTGATGATATATTCAATGCTTTTTCTGTTATCATAGACTAGAACTCATCATGACGCTCTTCTGGAATTTCCAGTGAAAAATCTAATTCACCGTCTTGCAAATGAAACTCCCAACGATCACTAACCTGATCACCACCACACATATCTTTACAACCATAATGAGCATACCAATCATATGTAACTTCTGCGTTACCTGTGATATCTAAGACAAGCTCGTCATCATCATTCGTATCAAGATTTTCAAACAAAATGCTCTCAACATCCAAACTCCCTTCACAATAGTCAGCTCTCATATCATATTGAGTACATATCTGAGCCATTCGAGGAATGAATTCATTTTCGAAGGTCAAGATGGCATCTTTAATCGCCTGAACCAGACGCCTCTCGTATATATTTACATCAACAACAACAGGAAGTGACAAGTTAAGTCTATTAGTCATTTTCATTCCTTATAAATACGATATTTCTAAACGTGCCCGGGGTCAGACCTTGATATTTATCAAGCAAATCGCAAGAATTGAACCGAGATTTTCTTAGCTTATTTACTCGCGTTGTTTAGAAAACTCACCCATGAAAAATAGTCAGCTAGAGTCTCAGTTTGTAGGTGCATAGCTTTCTTCGCATTTGAGAGCGAGTTAATGTAACTGCGACTATCCCCACCGCTAAAATCTACATATGCAAAGTCGAGGTATTCTTTTAGTGACACCTCGTAATCTGGAACAATTTTCACCCATTCAGGGTCGTAATCATGATCCTGTACATTTGCATATTTGTCTAAAACTTCCAATATACCTCCAATAAGCTAACACTTGATCTACGGCAAGATGTCGAAGATCTCACCTATGTCAATGCCACCTATCTCCTTTACAGAGGTCGCGATTTTACAGCTGCATATTTGGGAATTTTGTGACTTAGATCTAAAAGCAATAGATTGCACATCAAGATGGCGGATATGTCCTGTATGTCTAGTTAATTAGCGTCTTTTTACACCACTGTATATAACCACAGCATCGAGTGCTTCCTCTACATATAACCGTGTATTTTGGCAGGAGTTTGTGATGAGTGAATAGATTGCTCATAGCTAAGCGCTAGAGCTGGCAGTGTTCAGGCTGGGTATTTCCTTCGCTTTGTTTCTCGGCGCCACAAACCTCCCACTCAGCACATGTCCGTTCTCATCAAGCCTCTCGGTAACACGCTCGCACATCCATTCACCATTAAACTGCGGATGGTGATGGCCACTTAACCTGATGTTACGCTCAACCATCAGGCCTGGAACGAAAAGAAACTCATCAATTTCCAGGGTGTACTCGGCTCGCTAGAGGTTATGCATTTCTGCCGCTGCCAGTGCTGCAGCTTCATCCGGGTAGTTGGCGTTGAGCTACTTTGCCCTGCCCTCTGGTTCTCCGATTCGGATTGTTTCGGTCTGAGCTGCGTCACCGTCATGCCAGCGGGCCACTACGGCTTTAAACTTGCCGGCACCGGACAGGGTGATGGTTGCTTCAACTTCATCTACAAGGAGCGGGGTAACAGCAGGCAAAGGTCTGTTTACGATGGAGAAAGGTGACCTAAACATAATGCTCAGAAACCGCTGGTTGGTACCCGACCCAGCTAGCGAATGCCTCAGAGCCTTGAGTGTCATATTAAGGCGTTAAGAATCACCCCTCTCCCACTTAACCTATTTCCCTTCAGGCAAAAAATATGCATCCACACTACTATTACTAATGAGTCATCACGCTCTGAGGAGGCATCATGAAAATGCAGATTCAGCTGGATATAAAGGACTGGCGAAAAGCTCAGGTATTCATTATTAAGGACGCCCAGCGATCACTCTCTTCCGGGAGCAAAGAGTTCCTGATTAGTTTTGCCGGGAGCTTTCTGGTTGCCATTGCTTTGTTTAGCGTGTTTTTCAGTTCAAATAAGTTTCACATCCCGACCGCTGTTTTCGTATTGATCCTCGCCTCTCTTCTGGTGGCATACAATCAATGGCAGGTTTACAGAATACGCAGGATTATGGAGCCCGATGAAACAGGCGTAATACTCGGCACCAGTGAATACGAGTTTACCGATTCTGGAATTTCAGCGGTTACTGACGGTGCAAGTGCCAGTTACGCGTGGAAGGTCATCAGAAAGGTACGCCGGGAACAGGGAATGATCATACTGTATATCGACAGTACCTTTATACTGATTTTCCCGGAAGATAAGCTGGCATCACCGGATGAGTTTTATGACTTCATTTGTCAGCATCACACCGGTGATTTGTCTGAGGTGCGGGCCTGAAATGTTCGCTCAGGCTGACCTTTACCTGAACTCCTCCCCTTCATTCTGCAGCCTCTTTTTGCCGCATTTCTGACAAACGACATAGCGGTCGATGAGATCCAGCGATGCGCCGGCCGGGCTGGCTCGGCCTGAAAGGAAACCTTCCAGAAAGGCTTTAAACTGCTCTTTACGGCTGGTGCCGTATTTGGAGGGTTTCTGGCGGATCAATTCTTTGTGATCGGTTTGTTCGCCGCAGTGCGGGCAGAATTGTTTAAAGCAGGATGGGCTCATACGATTTCCTTACGATACGAAAGACAGGTAATTGAAAGTGACGTAAGGTTGGGATCATTCTGACATCAGATATGCATGTATGCGACTACTGAATTTATAAACTGAGACATTCCTCAGCTACAGATTCAAAATGAAAAAAAACGGGGACTGATCCCCGCTTCTGAAAAATCAATATAAAGTGGCGCTGCGTCAGGCAGCCAACTCTTCTTCTATCTGCGCCAGGAACTGCTTCATGCGGTACTGGAACTGGCGCTCGATCATGCGCAGATATACATCAACGTTTTTGGCCAGCAGTGCCTTATCTTTACCTGGTTTATACTCGCCTTTGGCTACCTGCTCTGTATCAAGGCGAAGGTGGCTGAGTTTACCGGTAATGTAAGTGTCCTTTGCCTTGCGGGAGATTTCACCGGCCAGGTTGACCAACTGAAGGTGAACTTGTGAGGACTGCGATTCGTTAGCAAAGATGCTGTCTGTCAGAGACTGCAGACGCAGTAAGTCATTTTGATAAGAGTACATACAACATTCCTTTGTGGGAAAAAATACCTGATTGATAACACACAGCAATAGCTGAGTTATAACTCCAATTTAGCATGATGCTTTGCAACATCAAGCACTAATTCGAACATTGTACTAAATATACATTACCGCCCGGAACAAACGCCAGACCGGAGGCCATAAAGGCAGTACCTATGGACGAAATATCTGCGATTTGGCCACATTGAGATAGATTTTGTGCTCCCTTTCCAGCCCGCCGCAATAGGTGTAATAAACCGGCTCATCCGCGTAATTGCGCGATTTCAGCCAGCCCCGGGTTTGTTCGAAATCGCGGTTGGAGCACTCGCCCTGGTCTATCAGCTTTTGTGACTCTTTCAGGAACACATCCCGGTAGAGAATGAAATCATCTGATTTCTTGATTTGAATCTCCAGCCGGGCCGAGCGTACCTCGTCGTAGTTATCCGGCAGTTCGGTCCCAAGAAAGTCTTCTGATACCCACTGAGCTTTCTCTCCGTCAATGAACTCATGGTATTCACTGATCCGCGCCCAGCCTTTTTGGGACTCAATAACCTCTACTTTGTCGCCAATATCCAGCACCCTGGCAATCGTCGCATCAGAAGACGGGCCAAAGCGAACATTAAGACTGGATGAGTTGACGATATAGGTGCCCGGCTTCAAACCCGGGTCTGGTTTCAGCTCTGGTATCAGGCTTTCTGTGGCTGGTGCAATCTCTTCTTCCTCTTCAGGCATCTCCTCAACCGGGACTGTTGCAGGCTGCATCATGAAAAAATAGTAGTACGCGCCACCACCGGCCAGAGCAAGAATGACCAACAGAATGAGTATCTTCTTCATTAATATACCAAAAGCAGAGAAAGGGCCTGATACTCTGAGCATGGCACCTTCCCGGCATTTTGTGAACCGGCGGTTAGTATATATTTGCCACGAGCATCAAAAACAACCACATTATTACCAGCAGCAGAATAAACGTTCATCATCTGTTACAAGATCAGGATGATATTCAGAATATAGTTGATCTGAACGGAATCATCCCCCATTTTATAACGGTATATTTGGAGCAAACTAACGTAACAGTGGAATTACCATGACTCAGATTAACGAACAACGTCTGGTTGAGCACTTCACTCAACTTGTCCGTATCGACAGCGAATCACGAAACGAACTGGCGATGAGCCAGGAAATTGCAGAGCAACTGGGCAACCTGGGCTTTGAAGTGAAAAAGCTGGCTGTGCCAGAAGCCGTTTCTAACGGTTTCAACGTTTACGGCAAACTGAAAGGCTCACTGGAAGGCAGCGTTCTGGTCAGCGCCCACATGGATACAGTTACCCCAGGTAACGGCATTGAGCCAATCATCGAAGATGGCATCATTCGCTCTAAAGGTAACACCATCCTGGGTGGCGATGATAAATCTGGCATTTCAGCTCTGATCGAAGCGGTTAAAACCATTCAGGAAGAAGGCAGCGAGCACAAAACTATCGAAGTGGCGTTCACCGTTCACGAAGAAGGCGGCCTGCACGGCTCTCAGAACTTCGAAATGGAGCACATCGAGTCAAACAGCGCTATCGTTCTGGACTCAGGCGGCCCTATCGGTACTATCATCACTTCTGCTCCTGGCCAGCAGAACATCAAAGTAACCATCAAAGGTCGTCCGGCTCACGCGGGTCTGGCACCGGAAGAAGGCATCAATGCCATGGTTGTGGCTTCTGACGCCATCTCCAACATGACACTGTCACGTATTGACGAAGAAACCACCGCAAACATCGGTGTGGTACGTGGTGGTCAGGCGACCAACATCGTAATGCCAGAAATGTTCATCGAAGCAGAAGCGCGCTCTCTGGATGATGAAAAACTGGCTAAGCAGGTTGCTCACATGGAAGAGACCTTCCGCGCAGCCGCTGACAAGCATGGCGCTGAAGTTGAAATCATCTCGTCACGTGCTTACAACGCTTATAAGATCTCTGACGATGACGCGCACGTAGCCAGCATCAAGCAGAGCTTTGAAGCCATTGGTATCGAGCCAAAAACCAAATCAACCGGTGGCGGCAGCGATGCAAACATCTTCAACAGCAAAGGCCTGAAGACAGTTAACCTGTCTACCGGTATGGCTAAGGTTCACACCACTGAAGAGTTCATCGCAATCGAAGACATGGTGAACATCACCCGCTTTATGAAGCAGCACCTGACTCACTAAGTCCCCTGCTTTCATTTGAGCGAAAGAAAAGCCAGTTAGTCCGCTAACTGGCTTTGTTTTTATCTGTTACGGTTATGCCGTGTCCTCTTCCGGCTCAGGTTTAGGGTAACGGGACAACAGTTCTTTCGCCGCTTCAAACTCAAACCCCTCTATCGCTTCTATCAGCTCCTGTTTTTGCGCCGGCGTCCAGAGTTTGCAACCGGCCGCTTTCTGAATCACCTCAATCGCTCCCACATCGTACTGATTCACAAGGGTGACCAGCTCACGATACATAGCGTACTCATCACAATCAGCATCAGCGGTCTGCTCCGGCTCCGGTGCGGATGACTGCTCCAGCATCTCCAGTTCCTGCTGCAGGGTATCGAGCACCTGATTACATTGTTCAAGCTCAGCAGATACATCCGGATCCTGCCGCTCAAGTGATTTCTCTATTTTGACCGCCAGCTGAGTCAGGCGCGTTACGCCCAGATTGGCTGAAGCACCTTTTAGTGTATGTGCGATACGGCCTGCGGTTTCCCAGTCCTGCTCTGCCAGAACCTGACTGAATTTCACCAGTTCGGTCTGCTGCATCTCGGCAAAATGGGCCAGAATATGCAGATAGTTCTCCTGATTACCGCCGGTATTTACAATGGCTTCGGCCACGTTTATCCCTGTCAGCTTCGGAACATCGGGGTCATCTGAAGCAGCCGGTGGCGGAGCTGCAGTCGCAGTACCTGAAGCCTTAATGTATTTAGTCAAAAGCCGATAGAGGTACTGCACTTCGATTGGCTTGGCAATGTGATCGTTCATGCCTGCATCGGTGCACTTTTTCACATCGCTTTGCATCGCGTTGGCCGTCAGGGCAATAATCGGCACATCTTTCCACTGAGGCTCCTCGCGGATTTTCCTGGTGGCGGTAATACCATCCATGACCGGCATCTGCATATCCATCAGAACAATATCGACGGCGTTGGTCCGCATCGCCTCCAGCGCCTCCTGGCCGTTTCCAGCGGTGAGAACGTCCAGTTTCGTGCCCTTGAGGAGCCCGACCACCACTTCCTGATTGATTTCGTTATCTTCCACCAGCAGCAGTACCTGGCCATCAAATTCCGGTTTGGTGTCATCAATCCGTACCGACTCATGGGAGATATGGTCAATACCGTAGCTGTCCATAATGGCATCGAGCAGATTGGAAGGATTAACCGGTTTAACGATCAGCGCATCTACCAGCCGCCCGCTTTCGTTTTCAAGGGAGATCTCCCGGCCATACGCGGTGACGAGGAACTTCTTCGAGCCCGGAGAAAGGGATTCGCGCTCAACCGTCTGCAGCATTTCCATTCCGTTCATGCCTGGCATGTTCCAGTCAACAAACAGCATATCGAATGTGTTCACCCGCAGTTCATCCAGGGCTTCAAAACCGTTGCTGACCGCTTTGGTTTTAAAGTTCATCGCAGACAGCAGGGAGATCATGATGCGGCGCGCAGACTCGTTATCATCAACGATCAGGGCGTATTTATCAGACAATCCGTGAACCGGCTTGGAAATATCCCGCATTTTGGCTTCCTGCAGGCCACAGGTGACGGTAAAGGTGAAGGTGGTGCCGGTGCCTACCGCGCTGGTCACATTCAGCTCGCCCCCCATCAGACCAACAAGCTGCTTACTGATGCTCAGGCCAAGGCCGGTGCCGCCGAACTGGCGGGTAATACTGGTATCCGCCTGAGAAAAGGCGTTAAACAGATCGTCAATTTTCTCTTTCGCGATGCCAATACCGGTATCCCGAACCGAGAACTTAAGCACCACTTCATCATCAGTCAGTTTGTCCACACAGGCTGACACGACAATTTCCCCCTTGTCGGTAAACTTAACCGAGTTACCACACAGGTTGACCAGCACCTGGCCAAGGCGCAGCGGATCGCCAATCAGCCCGACCGGCACGTTTGGATCCACATCGAGCAGGAACTCCAGATTCTTCTCCTGGGCGCGGAAGGAGATCACATTGGTCAGGTTATCGAACACTTCATCCAGACTGAAATCTATCGATTCAACGCTCAGTTTACCCGCCTCAATTTTGGAGAAGTCGAGAATATCGTTGATGATCCCCAGCAGGTTCTTGGCAGACTCATTCACCCGCGAGAGATATTTACGCTGGGTTGAATCCAGATCCGTATTCAGTGCAAGGTGAACCATACCCAAAATGGCGTTCATCGGCGTGCGGATCTCGTGGCTCATATTGGCAAGGAAGTCCCCTTTTGCCTGGCTCATGGCATCGGCCATCTCTTTAGCACGACGCAGCTCGGCTTCCATCTGTTTACGCTCGGTCAGATCCAGCAGTATGCCAACAATGCCCGATACCCGCCCCGCGCTGTTACAGAACGTCGCCTCACACACCAGCATATCCCGCGAGTGATGCTCATTATCATACAGGGAGACTTCATAGCTCCGGCTGCCCTGCTTCTCAAACAGCTCCTGATGCACTTTGTCGAACATATCCGACGCCGACTGCCCGCTGAAGAGATCAACCGGCGTTTTGCCCACGATATCTTCGGTTTTGTGTCCCGTCAGCTCGTTGAATTTGGCATTCACCGTCAGATACTGACCGGTACCGGACAGGCAATACATAGGATTTGGCGTCGCATTGAGAATTTCCTGATTGAGCTGGGACTGATCCAGCACTTTCTGCTCTGCCTTGCGCTGCAGCTCAACATTCTGACTCAGCTGAATACTGACCGACAAATCATCAAGCATATCAGTCAGCCACTCATACTGACGCGGAGTCAGCTCGACAGATGTGCCAATTTCAAGCAGCGCCACGGGCTGGCCATTAACGCACAGCGGGAAATAATAGAGCTCGTTAAGTGACAGTGCGCCGCCGTTAAGCGGAACAGTATAGTTACCACTCAGCTCTTTCATGCAGTAAGGCGTGCCGGACAACAGCACATTAAGCTGAGTGGTACTCGGCTCGGTCAGCACCGATGCTGCCCCCTCTTCGAACCCGGCTCCGGCAATACGGATCAGTTTGCTGTCCTGATAGATGGAAATACCAACCTGCTGCACCGGAAACTGATGGAGCAGAAACTGGGTCACACCCCGGCACAGGTGCTCTGTTGACTTACTGGTACGCAGCACAATGTTGAAGTCTTTTACCAGGGTGTTCTGACTCAGCTGCTCGCCAATATGGTGGAAGACCACGTTGAGGCTGTCGATGAACTTCTTCACTTCGGCATAGGCTTTCTGCTCTATGGTAAAGGCATAGTTTTGCTCTTTTACCTGATGAACCACCGTCTGCAACAGCTGACTCAGCGGACTGATATAGAAACGCCACATCAGAATGAATGAGATCAGAATAGAGGCCAGCAAAATCGTCATACATAACTCGTACAGCGAAAGAAAATGTTCCTCTGAAGCCTTAGTACTGTCAATGTCTGACTGAATGCGATTCACGATGGCACTATGGGCAGAGCCTATCGCACGCATCAATCCGGCTTTCTCGTCGGCATAACGCTTTCCATACATCAGCTTACGGGCATATTCGAGATCCGGCGTACCGGTAAACTGCTCCAGCCCGCTGTCATCAAGGCGGTATCCTTTTACCGCCAGAAAAGCTTCATTTTCAATGTCTTCCAGTTCATCTGCCAGCAACAGCGCCGCTTTCATATCGAGAAACTCGGCCTGTTCAATACCCGAGTCCCGGATCTGATCCATAAGGGATGGCCCGGCTGGCCCAAACAACTTCTCACCGTTACCAAAAAACATGTTGTCAGCGGCCTTATCCCAGAACTCGTACTCTGCTTTGTCCGGAACAGAAAGCTGACCGTTGCGTACTTTCATCACCCGGTTAAACATCGTTTCCCATCGCTCATCGCCGGTTGAGGCATACGCCCTTCCGTATTGAGTCAGAAGATCAAAGCTCTGTTTAAGCTGTTGAGATAATGACGAAAACTGATACAGAGTCTCCATCTGAACACGATTTTCTTCCCGTAGTTTGGTTGATTGGGTCGTGACAGAAGAGATCACCAGCGAGCATATCCCCATCACCATAAACAGCAGCGAAAACCATGTTCGAATTGAGCCCATTTTTCATCCCCCCCTTAATCTGCCTGCGACAAGATCCCTTTATTAGCTATAGTTAGAGATGAGATAAGAAACAAGTAGAAAACCCCTCTATTTTTGTGGACACGCCTATGCCTCTCAGTCATGTAGAAAATCTGGAAGACTGCACCGTACTGCTCGTTGACGACTCACCGGATAACCTGGCCTTTATGGCCCAGGGACTGGTCGACCGTTACCACATCAAAGCGGCCAAATCCGGCATGATGGCGCTTCATATCCTTAAGCAGTTTTCTGTCGATCTGATCCTGCTCGATATCGTAATGCCGGAAATGTCCGGCTATGACGTAATAAGACACGTGAAGAGCAATCCGGAAACCCAGCATATCCCGGTGATGTTTCTGACCGGTAAAGACTCACTGGAAAATGAAAAACTCGGCTTTGAACTGGGCGCTGCTGACTATCTGCACAAGCCCATCAGCATTCCCCTGCTTCGCTCACGGGTGCAGACTCATCTCCAGAACAAACGCTCCAAAGACATTCTTAAAGACCAGAACGGTTACCTTGAAAAAGAGGTGATAAAACGCTCCAGAGAGCTGGATAAAATGCAGGACGCAGTCGTATTCGCCCTTGCCAGCCTGGCTGAAACCCGTGACCCTGAAACCGGCCGCCATATCCTGCGCACCCAACACTATGTGAAGTTACTCGCCGAGCACATGGCGACCATGCCTAAATACAAAGACCTTTTGACCCCACAGGCCATCGACACCCTGTTTAAAGCCGCGCCACTGCATGACATCGGCAAAGTTGGTATCGCCGATTCCATTCTGCTTAAGCAGGGAAAGCTGACGACCACAGAATTTGAGATCATGAAGAACCACACCACGCTGGGGTTTAAAGCGCTCGAACGTGCCGAGCAGTTATCCGGCACCAAAAATGAGCTGATTTCAGTGGCAAAAGAAATCGCCTGTTACCACCATGAGAAGTGGAACGGGATGGGTTATCCCAATGGACTGAGTAAAGTTGAAATCCCCCTTTCCGCCCGCCTGATGGCGGTGGCCGATGTCTACGATGCACTGCGATGCCGCCGGATCTACAAAGATCCCATCTCCCATGAAGAAGCCAAAATTATCATTCTGACCGGCTCCGGAGAGCACTTTGACCCGGACGTCATCGATGCCTTCCTGAAGCAGGAAATGATGTTTATCCAGATAGCCAACCTCTACGGTGATGAGGGCTGATCACGCCCTCTTTCTCTCCTTTCAGTGCTCAGATAATCACTTGAATTGACAGAAATTAATAAGGCTGACAGGTACGACCTGGCACCCAGACTGGTTTACCGAAATTAATCCATCAAAATCCACCAAGGATTTCTTACAGCTTACTTACATCAGGAGTATATACTGATAACTTTCGCAGCTGCAGACGTGACAGGGTTCAGATTCAGAAACATTCAGACACAAAGCGCAATAAAATGTGAACAGGGCAAATTTATTTGTATGCAATAAGCGGGAAAATAGTAGCAACGTATATTAAACAAGGATATGTGCATGCTCTATTTTGAATTCCTGTTCCTCCTGCTGATGCTCTATATCGGCTCCCGCTTCGGCGGTATTGGTCTGGGTGTGGTATCCGGTATTGGTCTGGTGGTGGAAGTATTTATTTTCAAGATGCCTCCGACCTCTCCGCCAATTACCGTAATGCTGATCATTCTGGCCGTAGTGACCTGTGCTTCGATACTCGAAGCCGCCGGTGGTCTGAAGTACATGCTTCAGGTCGCAGAACGTCTGCTGCGTTCCAATCCACGCCGCGTAACACTGATCGCTCCTTTTGTTACCTACACCATGACCTTCCTGCTGGGTACCGGTCATGCGGTATACTCCATTATGCCGATCATTGGTGACGTCGCGCTTAAAAACGGTATTCGTCCGGAACGTCCGATGGCGGCCGCTTCCGTTGCATCACAGATTGCAATCACCGCATCGCCTATCTCTGCCGCAGTAGTTTACTACCTGGCGCAGCTTTCTGATATCAACCACGAAATCACTCTGCTGTCTATCCTGATGGTAACAGTACCGGCAACCCTGTTCGGTACGCTGCTGATGTCTCTTTACAGCATCCGTCGTGGTAAAGAACTGGATGAAGATCCAGAGTACCAGGCACGTCTGGCTGATCCGGTATGGCGCGAGAAAATCGAAAGCACAACCGCAACTTCACTGGATGAAGTACTGCCAACGTCTGCGCGTAACTCTGTGCTTATCTTTATCTCTGCCATTCTGGCTATCGTTGTGATCGCGATGGTGCCGGAAATCCGCACCATCGTAGACGGTGAGAAGCCTATCAAGATGTCTGTCATCATTCAGATGATGATGCTGGCGTTTGGTGGTGTGATCCTGCTGGCAACCAAAACTGACCCGCGTGACGTGCCTGACGGCGTGGTATTCAAGTCCGGTATGGTGGCAGCTATCGCTATCTTCGGTATCGCCTGGATGTCGGACACCTACTTCAAGTACGCTATGCCTCAGTTCCGCTCAGGTATCGTTGAGATGGTAACCATGTATCCATGGACCTTCGCACTTGCCTTGTTCATCGTATCGGTAGTGGTAAACTCTCAGGCAGCCACAGCACGTATGATGCTGCCGGTTGGTCTGGGTCTGGGCCTGGATCCGGCGCTGCTGATCGGTATCATGCCTGCGGTATACGGTTACTTCTTTATCCCGAACTACCCGTCTGATATCGCAACAGTGAACTTCGATACTTCAGGAACCACCAAAATCGGTAAGTGGTACTTCAACCACTCCTTCATGTCCGTTGGTCTTATCGGCGTGATCGGTGCCTGCTGTCTTGGCTACGTGCTCGGACAGATGATTATCGGTTAATCTTCATAACAGCGCCTCCGGGCGCTGTTTTCTTATCCTGCTTTACAATCAATACCTTTACGCATTTGTCTGTAATGTGATCCCTCCCGCCTCTCTCACTGTTTCACCTCATAGCCACATCCATAACAGCTGCTTATAATTAACTGAAATGAAATTAAAATCAGCCAAAGGATGGGCCGGATGAAAATGAGTTATTATCCCCTGCTGTTGACCGCTGCGCTGCTGCCAGCAGGAGCCGGTGCGGGGGAATTTGAAGTGGCTGTGGGCGGGTTTCTTTCAAAAGCTAATACCAGCATTGGCGTTTACGAGCCAATTACAGGCATCGATAAAGAGCTCGATTTTGAGACCGATCTGGATCTGAAAGAACAGGAGCTTCTGCCTTATCTCCAGGTTGCTTATCGCTTCAATGACAAACACGCTATGTATCTCGACTGGCGCAGGCTTCACCGGGAAGCCACCGTTGGAGCACTGAGCAAACCATTCAGGATCGAATGGGACGATAAGATCTACGAAGCGCAGGTTGGTGGCCAGATCACCTCAACCCTCAACATCGACCTCGCCCGCTTAGCCTATGGCTACAAATTTTTTGACGACGAAGACTGGGATATTGAAGTCATCGGCGGCCTCCACCTGATGAAAATCGAAGTCGGATTTACCGGGGCCATTGATGGCCGGTTAGATGATGATGAAAAAATTTATGATATTGGTAACCCGATTTTCCAGGACGTAACCGCACCGTTACCCAACTTTGGCCTGCTCGGCAGTTACAAGTTTAATGATGACTGGTCCATTACAGCCCACTCACAGTTTTTCTATATCAAATATCAGGAAATCAAAGGACTGCTTATCGATACCAGCTTTGGCGTGACGTATAACTTCACAGAGAACCTGAGCACAACCGGCTCTGTCACTTATTACGAAATTGGGATTGATTATGGCGGGGCTTCCGGCGATCTCGACGTCAACTTCCAGTTTTACGGCCCGATGCTGACGCTGAACTACCAGTTCTGACACCTGTCGCACAACATCCGGTACACATACTCAAAGACCGGCGCTTGCCGGTCTTAGTCTGCACTGCTCACAATAAAGCGCGAAAGAAAGAACTCTTCCACATACGCAGCCAGTTCATGAACTTTATCGCTCTTTACCATAAAGGTATCAAACTGGCAGTTTACAAAACTCTCGCCTTTTTCAGTCAGGGCGAAATCCAGAAAACGGCTGCCTTCGTCACGCCTGCTGCGTTGAAGGATACCGGCTCCGATCAGGTTGTCGTACTTAAATCCAAAATCCAGACAAAAATCAAAAAGACGCACGCATCCATTCTGCGCCTGTTCCGCAACCCAGTTGTCACGCTGAGAAAAGAAACAGGTATTAAAGCTCATCACATGCTCCGGCAGATTCAATTAAGATGAGACAAAGGTACTATATAGAACAACCTTGATCAATCGGGGTTGATTATGAATTGACACAATCCTGACTCAGGATCACACCAGAGACCCTGTTTCGGCCTGAATGCTTGGCCTGATACAGGCAGGTGTCCGCCCTTTCAAAGGCATCATAGTAACAACGGGCGGAGCGGCTGCGTCGGTACTGCACCGGTGACATGCTGGTTACCCCTATGGATACGGTAACCCTCGCATAAGGTTCGTTTTTTTACATGACGAATCCCCAGGTCAAATATCTGCTTACGAATCTGCTCTGCCAGCAAATTAACCTTCTGCTCATCGCAGTCAATCAGCAAACCAACAAACTCTTCACCACCAATGCGAAATGCCTGACCAAACGGCGTAACAACCTGGCGAATTACCCCGGCTACCTGCTTGATTGCCTCATCCCCGGAGGTGTGGCCATAGCTGTCATTGTACGGCTTAAAATTATCGATATCGATGATCAGCAGCCCCACCGGAGAACCGCTGCACAGCGCGTCAGCCCAGCGCTTTTCAGCCACTACAGAATAGAGATATCGGGAGCCGAGTCTGGTCAGGGTATCAGTATCGGATTTTTTCTTTAAAAGGCGGATCTGGGTCTTCACTTTGATCATCAGTGACGTATGCGCCCTCGCCAGCTGACCTATTTCATCATCACGTTCAACACATGGCACCTTATCGAGCGACAGGTTACCCACGTCATTGTTCATAAAGCCCGCCAGCTCTTTGAGCGGAGCAACGATACGCCACGTCACCGCCAGAATGACGATTAAAGAAATTCACAAAAAGAAGGACTGCGTCGTTATTTAACGGCAATGCCTACATCCAGCTTATCGAGCCAATCCAAAAAGCGTTTCACATCGTCGCCTTTGAATATTCCACCGTGCTGCGGACAGAGCAAATCAATATCCAGCCGGCTTACCTGATCAATCCAGCACTGCTTGGCACGGTTTGATGGCATCCAGCGGCGGTGGAAATACTCCATTTTCGGGATATGTTCATCAAAATCCGGTACAAACATAGGGGCATCGGGCGCATCCAGAGCAGCACCCACATCCCCCGACATCAGGATTTTTGCCTGAGGATCGTAAACTGAAAAGTTACCCGACGAGTGCATGTAATGGGCCGGGATAAACTGGATCTCCGTACCCGCGACCATGATGCTCTTTCCTTCATCCGGGATAGGATCAAAGTCTATTTTGTCCATCCCAAAGTGACGGATAAACCCTTCCCACAACCAGGGTGAATGCAGCTTTGTGCCCTCATTGAGGGCCTGGTCCCAAAGGCCAAGAGACGAGATAATATCCGGGTCCTGATGGGAGGCAAAAAGATGAGTGATATTCTCTACCGGAACTTCTTTGACCACGCTGCCAAGCATGGCCGAAAACAGCTCAATACCGCCCGGGTCGAGTAAAATCGACTCATTGCGGTTCACAATCATGTACTGATTGGTATCAATGATTTTCTCCGGCTTATCCGGATCCCGGCCAAAGACCAGCCAACGGTGCGCGCCTTTGTTATACAGAACTTTTGTTTGCATATACCGTCCTTGTCAGTTCAGAAAACAGCTTAAGAGATTTGGATACATGAGACTGAATCGCCTGGGCAGACTGAGCCACGCTGGTGGCGATGCTGTTGAGCTGGTCCTGGTAGACCTCTCCGGCCTGGGACGCTTCCACGCTCAGCATGGTTGAAATGATCTGTGCGGTCCGGAGTTCGCTGTAGAGCTCTTTAAGCATTTCATTGAGAATCTTGGCCTCACGGCGAAACTCCCCGGCCTGCTGCTGATAGCCGTGCATAATTTCCTCTTTGGCACGGTCAATAGACGAGAGATACTTCGCCTCCGATGCGTTCTCATAGACCCTGTTGATTTTCTCCAGCGCCTGAGCAGAACGGCTTTCAGCGGTAGCAATCCGGCTCAGTGCCTGAGCCTTGGTGTTGATGATCTGCGAGGACTCCAGCGTAGTACGGACCAAATCATCAATCGAATCCGTGATAGGACGAAACCCGGCGGCGCTCTCACCGGCACGCAGAGCCAATGCCCTGGCATTACTGGCGATCAGCAGCAGGCGCCTCGCTATCACCATACCTTTATTTAACTCAGCGGCGACCTGAGCAGCGGTAACAAATACCCTTCTGTCATTCATAGACTTTCCCTGCCAGCCAACTAACCTGTTGTTATCAAAACGTCCGCCACGAACTGCGGCAATTGATTTAACTATAGTCCAGCACTGCTGGTTTTCCGGTTTCCGCCAGAAAAAGTTCGCAAAAACAGGGAAATGGGCACAAAAAAAACGGAGCCGCGGCTCCGTTTCCTGGTATCAGACCGGTTATGACCAGTTGATCTGAGTGTCTTCGTTGAACTCTTCCACATAACGGCAGGTTGGCGCGCGGCTGCAACAGAAGTACCGCCGCCCCTTAAACTCACCATGGCTGGCAAAACGCAGCACCATAGGACTGCCGCACTCCTTGCAAAAACGCACTTCCGGTTCGATGTTCAGGTCTACCACATACTCAGATAGCACCCGGCGCAAACGCCCAACCTGATAACTGTATTTCGAGTTGGCCCCCACCAGCGGGATCCCGGATGTTTTACACACATGCATCAGCAGTTTCTGACGCTCAGCTTTGGTCTTATCCAGAGTTGAGCCATCATCAAATTCGATAATGCACAACACCTCCAGAGAACCCGGACGACACACCACAAAATCAAGATGTTTACGGGCAATACGGTTAAACGCGGCCAGCCATTTTTTCTGATTTTTCATCGGTGGCGGAGTAACCACATCCGCCATGTGCATTTTTGGAAACACTACCGCCTTATCATCCAGCGCAGCCAGCAGCGCATTGTAGAAGGCACTTTCAGACTGGGTGAGCAGCCTGTCGACCTTTTTGTACGGATAGGTCACCGGCTCATAGCGTTTGGCAAAGTAGCGCATGTAAATAACAAACACCGCCACCAGTACCGCCAACAAAATCGCAACGCTTTGCATAAAATTAATGAGTCCTTAGTCAGACAACAACTATCTGAATTATAGCGATAAAGAAAAAAGTGAACAGATGCAGCGCTTTAAAAAAGTGAAGCCGCTGAATGCGGCTTCACAGTTCTGAGTTAAAACCGGGGTTACTCCGTCTTAAACTTGTTCACCAGTTTATTCAGTTCATCAGCTGCATCATTGAGCGACGCCGCATTCAGCTGAGCCTTCTGGGCCACACCGTCCACCTTCTGGGTATCTTCGTTCACCTGCTGAATATTTCGGTTGATCTCTTCTGCCACCAGGTGCTGCTGCTCGGTTGCCGTTGCGATCTGCGTGTTCATATCGTGAATTGACGAAACAGATTCAAAAATCCCCTGGAAACGCTCATTGACCGATTCCGTCACCTGAACCGTATCCTGAGAAGCGGACAAACTGCTCGCCATCTGCTCGGAAACCTGTTTGGTGCGGTTCTGCAGTCTCAGTACCAGGGTATTGATCTCCTCAGTGGAATCCTGTGTACGTTTTGCCAGTGCCCGGACTTCATCCGCGACCACCGCAAAGCCACGACCCTGTTCGCCAGCCCTGGCCGCCTCTATGGCTGCGTTAAGTGCCAGCAGGTTGGTTTGCTCCGCAATACCCTGAATGGTCTCAAGGATCAGTGTGATTTCCTGGCTGTCACTTTCCAGTGATCCGATGGTCTCTGATGATACCTGGAGGAAATCAGCCAGCTGATTCACGCTCTGCACCGCATTGGCAATATCGGCCTGTCCCTGATTCACCAGCTCCTGACTCTCATTTGCCGCTCCGGCCGCTGAAGTACATAAAGTCGCGACTTCATTGGCAGTCGCTACCATCTCGTTAAACGCCGTAGAGACCATATCCACTGCCTGATACTGTCGGGTAGAGACCTCGGCCAGATCCTGAGACACAGTGCCTGCACGGCCTGATGACTCACGCATTGACTCCCCAGCAAGGCCAATCTCATTGACCAGGTTACGGATCGCTTTCAAAAACTCATTGAAATACTTAGCCAGCTCACCGGTTTCATCGCTGGAGCGGATTTTCAGCTCTTTAGTCAAATCCCCTTCACCACAGGCAATCTCTTTAAGACCACTGGAGACCAGATTCAGCGGGCGTGCAATAAGCTGTGCTAAGGCCACCGCGCCAGCAATGAAAATAGCCGCCAATACCATAGCAATGACAATCATGTAATTAATCAAACTGCTGCTGGCCGCCATGACTTCAGACTTATCAATAAGACCAATAAATTTCCATCCCAGTTTCGGTGAAATCAGCACATTAGCCAGATAAGTCGTACCGCTGATTTCTACTTCAACCATACCGCCATTGGTTGCCGCCAGTGTCTGATAAGCACCGCCCAAATCGTTAATCGGCTTGAAGTTGTGCGCTTCGTTCGCCGCATCCACCAATACATTCCCCGAGCCCTCTACCAGCATCAGGTAACCGGTTTCTCCGAAACGGATTTTCTTCACTATGTCGGTCAGGGTTTTCAGTGACACATCAATGGCGACCACACCATCCAGACCATTACCTTTGTAGGTCAGTACATTACTCACAATGGTGGCATCATCCGGAGCCCAGTAGTAAGCATTGGTTCGGCCCACTGAACCCGGGCTGGACTTCGCTTTCTGATACCAGGGGCGTTGGCGTGGATCGTATCTGTCGGTGTTTTTCCCTTTTGGCCACTGAATATAACCACCATCAACGGTGCCCATATACACATACGCGTAACCGGCATGGGACTCCCCCATTTCCCGCAGCGCGCGGAACGCTTCGCGCTCCACCTGACCGTTTTGATCCGGAGTCATTTCAACCGACTCACTCTCCATGTACTGAGTGATGCTGGCGTCGACCGCCTTCAGTTCATAGCTTTGCGCCAGTAACTGAACATTTTGCTCAATGCCCTGCATATAAACAGACAGCGCATTATCGACCTGGGACATCTCACCGGCACTGCGTTGTTCAAACTGTTCCAGCGCCTGGGTGCGTACTTTGGATACAACTACTGCCGACACGACTAATACCGGAACAACCGTCGCTGCAACCAGAGCCATCATAAGTTTTGACTTTATATTCATACTGACTGTCTCATAAAACTGACTGACAAATATAACAATAGCAGTTACCCGTCAGAGTGCTTCCCCAGACAGGAACCATTATTCGGCAGGAACAGCTGGCCTCACGCACTACCTGCACCGTTGCCCCCTGCTGCGGCAGACTGTAACCAGAGTAAGGCGGCCAGTAGAGAGAGGTCAGATAAACCGTTTCACTGTGTACTGCAGCAGAAAACAGCAACGACCAAAACAACATCCACCGGTGAAGTGCCTTCATCGTTACTCCTCAGGCGTAATCAGCCTGATCGCTTTGCGATTTTCAAGGTTGAGTCCTTTCAACTGCCCATTCCAGTGCTTTTCGATCAGCTTATCTATCAGCCCTTTATCCAGGGCCCGTTCAAGCGCTTTTTCTATCAACCCGGTTTGCTGCTCATTGTTGAAATAGAATACAAAGTCGCGCTCATAAACCAGCATCAGATTCTGCTCAATATCCAGATGGGGATTAAGCGAGGCTTCTGCACTGATTTCATTCACGCCGCGTGGGAAATAGTTCACCCCACCCTGGGTACTGAGCATGTCGTACAGCGGACGCCAGTCTCCGTCCTTGGCGTAAAATGGCAGCTCATTGGCTTCCCAAACCTTTGCATCAAACCAGTTATCACCCAGGCCCGCGCGGAAACCCGTGTTTCTGAGGTCGTCAAGGGTTTCAATGCCGTCATACAAAGACTGCGCACCTTTTGGAATGAAAAACACCCGCTTACCAATCAGACCGTTGGTCAGGTTGACATCCACTTTCTGGTAGCGGGAGTCCCGATCATGATTTTCAAGCATCCAGATAGCGGAAATGGTGCCTTTGTTCAGCATGTCGATAAGACGTTTGTATGGAAGATGACGGGAAAGCGTAACGATTTCGAGCTCGATACCAATCTCTGCCAGAGACTGAGTCAGCAGATCATGAAAATAGAGGTGCGTATTATCGACGTAAGCCGGTAAGGTCAACGTCATGGTTGCCGGGTCATCCTGAGCTTTGGTTACCGGGCTCAGCATAATAATACATAGCCCCAGTATCCAGGCTGTGCAAAGTTTTTCAATCCTGGTCATCACGACTCCCTGGTGAAACGATCCATCTTCCAACGCATGTGCGTATGGATTTAGATTGCCTGCCAACCGGTCTGTTTGTCGTATTTCTGCTCACCTGAAAGCACAGGCATACCCAAAGTGTTGGAAAGATTTTATAACCTTGCAAGTTTTTGCCCGGCCTCCCGGTCCTGGTAATAGAGGTTATATGGGGCTATCGTCCTATAATCAGAATGAAAACAACAAACTGAAGTACATCCTGGCTGTTCGGAACTATAATGTGCCGCCAGGCCTGTCACACTTCAGGAACCGGATAATCAGAGAACGGAACAATCCATGAAAAAACTACTGTGTACTATCGGACTGGTACTTGGGTGCCAAAGCGTTATCGCCGCACCTTCCGGACAATCACCGGAACAATGGAATACAACGGTGCAACAGGCGCAGGGCCAGACGGTCTACTTTCATGCCTGGGGCGGAAGCCAGGAGATTAACCGCTATATCCAGTGGGCCGGTAAACAGCTCAAATCACGTTACAATGTCACACTTCGCCACGTAAAAGTAACGGACATTGCCGAAACCAGTGCACGTCTGCTGGCAGAAAAGACCGCAGGACGAACTGAAGGCGGCAGCGTGGATATGGTCTGGATCAACGGCGAAAACTTCAAATCCATGAAGGAAAATGAACTGCTGTACGGACCGTTTGTGTACGATCTGCCAAACTGGCCGCTGGTGGATAAGTCCCTTCCGGTTGAAACCGACTTTTCAGTACCAACCGATGGTCTGGAAGCGCCGTGGGGTGTGGGGCAGCTGGTGTTTATTTATGATCACCAGAAACTGAACAATCCACCACGTTCATTTGCTGAAATGCTCAGCTACGCTAAAGCCTTCCCTGGACGCCTGAGCTACCCACGTCCGCCTGAATTTCATGGCACCAGTTTCCTTAAGTCCCTGCTGATTGAACTGGTCAACAACGATGCCGCGCTGCAAAAACCAGCCGATCCGGAGACGTTTAAACTGGTCACCAAACCATTGTGGGATTATCTGGACCAGTTCCATAAAGTCGCCTGGCGTCAGGGCAAACAGTTTCCGAACGGTTCATCTCAAATGGCAGCCCTGCTTGACGATGGTCAGCTGGATCTGACCGTGACGTTCAACCCAAACTACGTCTATTCTGCTCAGGCGAACGGCACTCTGGCTGAAACCACCCGGGTATATGCACTGGACCAGGGCGCGCTGTCCAATATTCACTTCCTGGCCATTCCGTCTAACGCTACTGCCAAAGCCGGCGCCCAGGTCGCGATTAACTTCCTGCTCAGCCCGGAAGCTCAGTCACGCAAAGGGGATCTGAGCATCTGGGGTGATCCTTCAGTGCTGAGTAAAAAACATCTCAGCGGCAGTGCCGCCAAAACCGGACAGTTCAAATCCATCTCTGAACCACATCCAGGCTGGCAAAGTGCACTGGAAAAAGAATGGCTTAAGCGATACGGGAGCAATTGATATATGTACAGAGCAGAGAGTTAGACCATGTTGAGAATGTTGTACCTGCTGGTGATACTGGCATGTATTCTCCCCGTTGTACCCGGCATTGCCGGCGTGTTACCCGCTGCTCTCGGTTATGTTCCGGTCATCGGACTGACCGGATTCTCTGGCCAGGGCTTTACTCAGGCCCTGAGCTGGAGCGGTTTTCCGTCTTCTGTGATGCTGACGTTCAGCTCTGCGCTGCTGAGCTGTATTCTGTCCTGCGTGATGGCGTTTATCATCCTCAAAAACTGCTGGAACAGCCGGTTCTGGAAAGCCATTGAGTACACCCTCTCTCCGCTGCTGGCAATGCCACACGTTGCCTTTGCCATCGGCTTTGCTTTTCTGTTTTCGCCAACCGGTCTGGGAGCCAGGTTCGCTGAACTTATCGTCCCGTCAGTACAGACAGGATCTGATCTCCCGCTTTTGGTTCAGGACCCTTACGCTGCCGGACTCACCCTTGCGCTGGCTTTAAAAGAACTGCCTTTTCTTTTGCTGATGAGCATTCCGGTTCTGCAGCAACTGAAAACAGAAAAAGTACTCAAAGTCAGCGCTTCTCTGGGGTACTCCCCATCCGCTGCATGGTGGAAATGCATTTTTCCGCTCTGGCTGCGCAAAATACGTTTTCCCCTGTTTGCTGTTATCGCTTACAGCGCCGGTGTGGTAGACATGGCACTCATCCTGGGCCCCACTAATCCGCCCACCCTGGCCGTTCAGGTATGGCAATGGTTTAATGATCCTGAACTCTCGCTGCTGCCCCGGGCCGCCGCTGGCGCTGTATTTTTGTTTGGTATAACCAGCCTGCTGCTCCTTGTGGTCTGGGGGACTGAGTCCCTGCTCTGCCGCCGCTTTACATCCTGGCAATACTCAGGCAGCTGTTTGATATCAGAAAACCGCAGCAAATCTTCACTGCTGCAGAACAAAGGCCGATGGCTGTACGGCCTGGTGTTTGCCACCAGTTTCATCATCCTGCCGGTAATGATGCTGTGGAGTATTGCCAGGCGCTGGCGTTTCCCGGATCTGCTGCCCGGACGTTATACCGGTCAGTTCTGGCAGGATGAATGGCACGCGATTCTGTCTGTCTTAGAAACCAGCCTGCTTATCGCCCTGACAACCGCCTTTCTGACGCTCATTGCAGCGGTGATCGCACATGAGTACCGGTTACGACACCGTTTGTCCCTGCCCGATTATGTCATCGCCATTCCGATGCTGGTTCCTCAGCTCTCACTGCTGTTTGGTATTCAGGTTGCCAGTCTGGCCCTGACCCAGGGCAGCTACATGACCCTGGTGATCTGGTCACACGTGTTTTTCGCCTTTCCGTTTGTTTACCTCGCTCTGGATGGCCCATGGCGCAGCTTTGACAATGGCTATATCCGCGTGGCTTCCAGCCTGGGCAAATCCCCGCTCCGGGCCTGGTTTTCTGTCAAGCTGCCGCTGATGATGCCGGCACTGGTGTTTGGCTGGGCGATTGGTGCCAGCGTGAGCCTTGCGCAATATCTGCCGACCCTGATGCTTGGCGCGGGCCGGGTATCGACCCTGACCACAGAAGCAGTCGCGCTCGCCAGCGGATACGACCGGCGGGTTACCGCTATTTATGCTCTGTGGCAGGCTCTGTTACCATTACTTTTTTTCTCATTTGCACTGGTCGCTGCCCGCATCAGCCGCCAGCGCCGTATTCAAACTCAAGGGACTGCTTCACATGAGTCTTTGCCTGGAAAACCTCACCATCCGTAAACGCGATGGCGAGGCACTTTTTACTGATCTGAATGTCACCGTTGAGCAGGGCCGGATCCTGACGCTGATGGGCCCAAGTGGCTGTGGTAAATCAACCCTGCTTGATGCCATCGCCGGCCACCTGAGCGATGAGTTCACCATGCAGGGTACGGTTTCCCTGTCTGGCACGCGCATTGACACCAAACCGGCTCATCTGCGTAAAGTCGGGATCCTGTTTCAGGATGACCTGCTGTTCCCTCATCTGAATGTCTGGCAAAACCTGGCTTTTGCCCTGCCAAACACTGTCAAAGGCGAGCAGCGCCGCGAACAGGCAATGACCGCCCTGTCCAGCATCGGCCTGACCAGCCTTGCTCAGTCATACCCGGACCAAATCTCCGGCGGCCAGCGCGCCCGTATCAGCCTGACGCGAATGCTGCTGGCACGACCTGAATTGGCGCTGCTGGACGAACCTTTCAGCAAACTCGACAAAGATCTGCGCAGCCAGTTCCGTGACTGGGTAGAACAGCAGCTGAGGTCGGCGAATATCCCCGCCCTGCTGGTTACCCACGACCAGGACGATATTCCGGCTGATGGTCAGGTTCTTAACTGGCCATGGGAGACGGCCAATGCTTGACCGCTACGCGATTAAAGTAATACGCGCTCCGCTTGCGCTTGCCGCTGCGGGTCTCGACAGGCTGGGCCTGACCGCAAACCAGGTAACCGTGGCCGGATTTGTTATCGGATTGTTCAGTCTCCCGGCTCTTATCTGGCAGAACTATACGCTGGCACTGCTCTTCATTGCCCTTAACCGGATTGCCGATGGCCTGGACGGTGCCCTCGCAAGGCGTCAGGGGATCACTGATGCCGGGGGCTTTCTCGATATCAGCCTTGATTTTCTGTTCTATTCACTGGTGCCATTTGGCTTTGTACTGGCCGATCCAGACTCTAATGCAGTGGCTGGTGCATTCCTGATTTTCGCTTTTATCGGCACCGGATCCAGCTTTCTTGCTTTTGCGGTCATGGCCGGTAAACGCGGGATAGAAAATCCGGTCTACAAAAACAAATCCCTCTACTACATGAGTGGTCTGACCGAAGGAACCGAGACCATTGGCTGCTTCGTACTGATGTGCCTGTTTCCCGGCTGGTTTGCCATCATTTGCTGGGTGTTCGGCACCCTTTGCTGGTTTACCACCGGCACCCGGATTTGGAACGGTTATCACACCCTCAACCTGCCTGACTAAAATTCATTCAAAAGCTCACGAACTTAACAAATTAGCTATAGAAGCTTACAATTTTCTTTGTTACTGTCAGCCGTACCTTATAAATCATAATCTTATAAGGTACGCAAATAGAATAGCCCCAATTATAGCGTGCTTTTCTGAATCCCAATGTAATCCATTACATGCTGACAAGAGGTACCATGGAAAAGTTCAGGGCATTTGAGCTGCTGCCGAACCCGATCTGGATTTACGATTTCGACAAAAAAGCGATCATCGAGGCAAACAAAGGTGCGCTCGAATTCTGGGAAGCTGAAGATCTTTACCACCTTCGTGAAAGAAACATCAAAGGCTCTCTGACAAAAGCGGTAGACGCAACACTTAACCACTATCGCGGCCAGTTTGAACAGGAAAAAACTGTCCGGACCTGGTGGAACTACACCCCTAACCGTAAGCCCAAACGTGCCCTCTGTGAATTTTCCGGGGTCCGGCTCGACGACGGACGCATGGCGATGCTGGTCAGTGTACTGTCTGAAGAAGATGAACTGCGCCGTGAGCTGGCGTTTTCAAATGGCGGTAACCTCTGCCTGCTGTTTGATAAATACGGCAAGCTCGAAAGCTACAGCAATGCGGTTCACATGCTGTTTCGCAGCGATTACTACCACCTAAGCAAATTCGTCGGCTGCCGTGAGTCAGCAGAGAAGCTGCTCCGGATCCTGCCTGTCGAACAGAAAGTCCGCCAGGAGTTCAGCGCCTATCTGGGCGGCGCACAATACTACTTTGATATGACGGCGACCTGGCTGCCCAATGACGAACAGATCCTGGTCAACCTTGCCGACATCACCAGCAGTAAAAAACAGCTGTTCGATGCCCGCTTTAACGCCAGCCACGACTACCTGACAGGGCTGCTTAACCGGCGCGGCATGATTGATACGCTGTGTGACCTCATTCAGTCCAGCACCCCTTTCCAGCTGATTTTCCTGGACCTGGATGAGTTTAAAACCATCAATGACACCTATGGCTACATGAGCGGCGATGCCCTGCTTAAAGCGGTGGGCTCCCGTCTGACCCGGGTCGTCCCCGACAACTGCCCTATCGCCCGTTTTGGTGGTGATGAGTTTGTGATCGCAGCCCCGCATATCAGGGGGGAAGAGCAGCCCGCTCTGCTCACCCGAATTCACGAAGCGATGCTGCAAAACTTTACTCTTGATGAAAC
This sequence comes from Vibrio sp. 9-16B-A1, assembly GCF_056726165.1. Classification (NCBI taxonomy): domain Bacteria; kingdom Pseudomonadati; phylum Pseudomonadota; class Gammaproteobacteria; order Vibrionales; family Vibrionaceae; genus Vibrio; species Vibrio sp. 9-16B-A1. The sequence continues at coordinate 197,817 of NZ_JBSDZD010000010.1, read as the reverse complement.
CGGTACGCTTTCAGTCACCAGCAGTATGGGCGCAACCCGCTTTCCGCGTGACAGCGCCAATATGGATACCCTGCTCAAACAGTCGAGCATGGCGATGCACCACGCCAAAGCCAAAGGCCGCAACCGGTTTGAGCTCTACACTGCCTCCCTTGCCGACAAGCTCAACCGTAAAGTGCAGATCCGCCAACGCATGAGCGCAGCCCTGAAAAGCAACCTGTTTGAACTCTATTTTCAGCCAATATGGGACTGCTGTAACAACCGCCTGTGCGGCGCAGAAGCCCTGCTTCGCTGGAATGACCCGGTTCTTGGTCAGGTCCGGCCGGATGAGTTCATCCCTATCGCTGAAGAGTGTGGCTGTATTGCAAAACTGGGCGACTGGGTACTGCAAAACGCCATCGCCCGACTTGCAGGGTGGCAGGACTGCCTCAGACAACCTTTTATCCTCAGTGTTAACGTGTCCCTGTTGCAACTTTCCGGGCAGTTTGCTGACCGAATCGCGGAACTGCTGAATCAGTACCAGGTTCCCACCGACCAGCTTGCTATTGAGCTGACCGAATCGTGCATGATGCAGCATTACTCTGAGGTACATCAGATCCTTCACCGAATCACAGACACTGGCGTCCACCTCTATCTGGATGACTTTGGTACCGGTTACTCATCCCTGTCTGTCCTGCAGGAACTGCCGCTCACAGTGGTGAAACTGGATAAAAGTTTTATCAGTAATCGCCAGCAAAACAGCTGCACCATTGTAAAAGCCACGCTGTCAATGTGCCGGTCCTTTAATATCAATGTGATTGCAGAAGGAGTGGAAACAGAGACCCAGCGTGACAATCTGCACGCACTTGGTTATCAATATCTGCAGGGATACCTGTACAGCCAGCCTGTGGCACCGGTGAAGTTTGAGCAAAAATATCTGAAAAGAGAAACGGAAGAGTTAGTGGCAGGTTAATACAGAAGAAAAAGAATCAGGCAGAGGGGGCCTTAACTGCCACAGTTAAGGCGTTCCCTGTAACATCAAATCAGGGTGAAGACACCCACAATCGCAGCAATCGAAAACAGACAGGTCCGGCTAATCAGACCAAACTCTTGTGGCTGAATCATCTCAGTTTCTCTCACAGGCTTTCTCCTTATTGTTTTGCTTCATCCTGGTAATACCCGGTACAAAACCTGAACCGGTATTAATCATATTATGAGCAGCACGTACAAACACCAAGCACATTAAGATGAACCTTTTATGACAAGTTTGAAACAAACCACACTGCATTAGGTAAACTCCACACTACACCCACCTTATATCACTGTTATCAATAGATTTTGGCTGTGTAAAATTCTCAGATAGACCTGCCTTGCCATTGCGGATATAACTGGTATCTGTACAATCAGGAAAAGCATGGAAGCCCGATGAAGTAACTAAGCGCGACCTCTCTTTTCACGCCCTGGCGCGTTGTTTTAAGAAGTTCACTCATCAGACTCATGCATTGAATTTTAATGCATTGATTTTTAAAGAAGTAAGTAAGATGAAAGCAGTAATTAACACCCTCCTTGAGAGCAAGCTCGCTGAGTTAAAAGCCACAATTGAACAGCAAAACCTTCCGGTCGAACTGACCATTGTTACCGTCGGTGATGATCCGGCAAGCCAGGTTTATGTACGCAACAAAATCCGCCTGTTCGAACAGCTGGAACTGCCTTGCCACCATGTCGTACTGCCGGAAGAAGGCACCACTCAGGCTGATCTTGATGGCCTGGCTGCACGCGCCACTCACCCTATTCTTTTCCAGCTTCCGCTGCCAAATGGCCTGGAAGCGCCTGATCTGCCTGCATCAGTTGATGTTGATGGCTTCGGCTCTGAAGCTCTGGGCAAACTGGTTCTGGGCGAAGCGCCGGTTCTGCCATGTACCGTTCAGGCTGCAATTGACATCATGGAAAACCACGTTGGCAAAGACGGCTTTGCCGGCCTGAAAGTCGCCGTTGTTGGCCGCAGCAACATCGTCGGTAAGCCACTGGCAATTGAGCTGATCAACCGCCAGAGCACCGTCGCCAGCTTCAACAGCCGCTCAAAAATGGCGGACGTTGACTGGGCGAAATTTGACGTGATCGTCGTGGCGACCGGCTATCACGGTACCCTGGAAAACACCCAGTTCCGTAAAGGGCAACTGGTGGTCGATGTGGGTATTAACCGCGTCAACGGTAAACTGGTTGGTGACATCAAACATCATGAAGACACCCAGTCTGAAGCTGCAATCACCCCGGTACCGGGAGGCGTCGGCCGCCTGACTTGCCTGCACGTACTGAGTAACGCTGTTAAGCTGATCGAGTACAACCAGGCCTGATAGTCTTTCCTCAAAGATTAACAAGCGCCCTCCTTTCCGGAGGGCGCTTTTTTTATTTGTAAGAGCGAAAACGTAACCAATCAAACCTTTTTCTTTGCCTGCCCCCTTGACCTCACCTTAAAACAGGCGCTTAATACCCGCCCAACCTGTAACAAAATGTAACTAAGAATGCAGAAAATAACTATGCTAAAAAAGTCTCTGACTCTGGCGGTGTCCGGCATCGCCCTTATTCCCTCACTTGCTCTTGCCTGGAACTCTCAGGGCCACGTCACCGTTGCTGAAATCGCTTATCAGAACCTGACACCAGCAGCCAAAGCTCAGGCAGATACCCTTGCGGAAAAAGCCTACAAAGCCCTGCCAGCCGATATTCAGGAGCGTATGAACGCATTCGAAGGTGCCAGCCTGTTTGCAAAAGTGGCGATGGCCCCTGATTACGTGCGCAAAGAGCCTGCAGAGAAAATCTGGGCACAGATGGGAGAAACCATCCCTGCTTCACTGAACCGCTGGGATGAGAAAGAAACCGGCGCGTGGCACTACATCAACCAGACCATCCCTGCTGACAGCAGCTGTAACTTCGTTCACGAGCCAAACATCAAACAAGTGGGCACCACTCTGTATCAGGAGCTGCAAAACCAGCCGCAGGCGGCCAACCTGATGTTCCTGGCACACTTCGCCGGTGACGCGCACCAGCCAATGCACACAACCAGCAAGAGCACCAGTGAAGAACAGTGCGTCAACAACCTGGGCGGCAACCTGTACACCCTGGACGTAGTACAAAAAGACCTGCACCACCTGTGGGACAGCGGTCTGGGCCTGCTGGATGAGCCACAAAACATCCATGATTTTGCGCAAACCCTTCAGCAGGCTTACCCGAAAGCTGAACTGGGCAAAACCGGTGACTTCAATACATGGCTGGCTGAAAGCTACAAATCTGCGGAGTATGGTTACAGTGTAACCATTAACGCCAAGCCAACTCAGGCCTACTACCAGCAGGGCACCGAGCTGACCAAACAGCGCCTGTCTCTGGCCGGTTACCGCCTGGCAGACATGCTGAACAGCACGTTCAAATAATCCCTCTCCTGTGCCCGCTTTGTTTAGCGGGCACTCTTTTCGTCCCTCGACCAGTTTGTTGCTCAGATCAACGACTCTATTGGTCAGATTTCTGCTGCTGCATCACAACAGGCCACTGCCGATGATGAAGTCGGTGTGAACGTGAACAACATGTCGGATATTTCACAGCGCACGCTGGAACAGTCTCAGGAAACCACTGCTTCTGCGGAGCAGCTGAATCAGATTGGTAATGAGATTAATGGGTTGTTGGGGCAGTTTAGGTTGTAAGATCTTTCGGCTTAATAAATGAAATCGTCATCCCGGAAGCGCTCCACTGAACTTTTCACAAACTCGTTGGTGGGCGCTATCCGGGATCTCGTGCGGATGAGTGCCTGACCGACATGTGCTCATCGTCTGTTTTCGGATCGCTTTGTGAGGTCCCGGCTCAGGGCCGGGATGACGAGTATATAGCTTTTGTTCAAGAGGATATATGGCTAAACAAATCGACCCAATCCGGGTTTTGGCCTTCTATCAGCTCAACCTTCCACTCCCTTCTCCAGCGCTTAATTCTTTTTTCCCGTTGAATTGCTGACGCCATATCATGGTGCTGTTCGTAATACACCAGGCAATTAACATTGTATTTGCTGGTAAAGCCATCGGCCTGTTTGTTCTTATGCTGCCAGACCCGGTTTATGAGATTGCTGGTGACACCAACGTAGAAAACCGTTTTTCGCGCATTAGCCAGAATGTATAAACAAGGGCTCATTTTCGCACCTCTCTGCAATCGCCTCATTTAGCGTCATCGCACAATTGGCCAGCCAAAGCGAACGTATAACCATTATTTCCAGTCCAGGTCATCCTCCAAATGAAGTGCCATACCTGCTCCAATACAACACCTGTGATTTCTGTCTGTTATACGGGAAGTAAAACCACTACAATCCCACCCCAAACCCACCACCCCATCAAACAATGAAAAAACACGTCGAAGTCGTCGCCGCGATCATCCAGAACGACGAGCACTACCTGGCCGTTCAGCGCGGTGAGGCTAAGTTCAGCTATACCAGTTACAAGTGGGAGTTCCCGGGCGGAAAGGTTGAACCTGGGGAGAGCCTTGAGAGCGCGATTCACCGCGAGCTGGATGAAGAGCTGGCGATTCAGGTAACCGACACTTCCCTGCTGATCACCGTTGAGCATAACTACCCGGATTTTGACATCACCATGCACTGCTTTGTCTGCCAGGTGCAGTGCCGGGAGCTGACACTGCATGAGCATGTCGACAGCCAGTGGCTGACTGCAGGCGATCTGAAAACGCTGGACTGGGCTGCGGCAGACATACCTGCGGTTGATGCGTTGCAAAAGGCGTAATTTCTGATCGCAGAAGCAGAAATTCCCCCGCCAACAGGATAGATTGAAATGAGCATTGTTCATCACAGCAGGCTCTATCTATGTATGACTACATCATCATCGGCGGCGGAATCGTTGGCGTATCGACCGCATGGCAGCTCAAGCAGCAACGTCCAAACGCAAGAGTTCTGCTTCTGGAGAAGGAAACCGGGCTGGCACACCACCAGACCGGGCGAAACAGCGGAGTCATACACGCCGGGGTTTATTATCCGCCGGGCAGCCTGAAAGCCGATTTTTGCCGTCGGGGTGCGGAGGCGACCAAAGCGTTCTGCAAAGCGCACAACATCCCGGTTGAAACCTGCGGCAAACTGCTGGTGGCGACCGATGCCACCGAGCTTGAACGTATGCACGCCCTCTATCAGCGCTGCCGGGAAAACCGTATTGCAGCTGAGCTTTGGGACCAGAGTCAGCTCCGCCTTGCAGAGCCTCATATTCAGGGGCTTGGCGCGATTAAAGTCCATGCTACCGGAATTGTCGATTATGGCCGGATTACCCGGCAAATGGCGCAAAACTTCACTCAAAGTGGCGGAGAGCTGGGTCTGCGTACTGAGGTCACGGCTGCAGCCGAAGAAAGTGACCACGTAACACTAACCTGCCGCTCTGACGGACAATCCTTCGCCCTTAAAACCCGGTATGTGATCACCTGTGGTGGTCTGATGGCAGACCGGCTATGCCGGATGCTCAATATCGATACTGACTTCCAGATAGTGCCTTACCGGGGTGAATACTACCGGCTGGCTGAACAACATAACCAGATAGTCAAACACCTCATCTACCCCATCCCCGATCCTGAGCTGCCTTTTCTTGGCGTACACCTGACGCGGATGATTGATGGCAGTGTCACCGTTGGCCCGAATGCCGTACAGGGATGGAAACGCGAAGGGTATAAGACGTTCAATTTCAGCCTGCGTGACACCTTACAAATGCTTAGTTACCCGGGATTCTGGAGGGTCACCTGCAAACACATCCGGACCGGCCTTAAAGAGTGGCTGGACGCCCTGTGGAAACCGGGTTATCTGAAGCGGGTACAGAAATATTGCCCGTCACTCAACACTGACGACTTAAAACCCTACCCGGCCGGAGTGCGCGCCCAGGCTGTGCTGAAAGATGGCACCCCGGTACATGATTTTCTGTTTGCCCGCAGTCCGCGCAGCCTGCACGTATGTAACGCGCCTTCACCGGCTGCGACGTCTGCACTGCCAATTGGCGAATACATTCTCTGCCAGATCAGCCTGCCCGAAGCGGACTGATTTAACGCAGGTCCGGCTCACCGCTGTTACGCAGAATCTCCGCCCGGGCCTGATCTCTGAGTTTCAGTGCTGCGTTCCAGTCACTGCCTTCCGGCTCCAGTGGTGGACTGATGCTGACACTGATATCCCCCCTGCGCGGAAAAAGCGAGCTGCCGCGCAGCTTTGAACGGGTGCCCAGCAGTGTCACGGGAATCACAGGAATACCAGCCTCTGACGCGGCCAGAAATGCGCCCATGTGGAACTCATGGATCCCGGCCATCCTGTGCAGCGTTCCCTCAGGAAACAGAAACAGCGGCTGACTGCTTTTTGCCGTCCCGGCGATTCGTTTGGCGTCCACCAGCCCTTTTTGTACATCAAAACGCTCAACAAATTCCGTATCCAGCCTGGAGAGAAATATACGCGCAAACGGATTACCAAGCAGCTCTGCTTTTGCCACAAAATGGCAATGCAGCGGAAGCGATGCCACCAGTGCAATACCATCAAGATAACTGGCATGATTCGCCACCATTACGCACGAAATGTCTTTATCCGGCAGATTTTCCCGCCCGGTGACTTTCATCCGGGTCCCGGTCAGCCAAATCAGGCTGCGGGCACCCAAACGGGTCACGGCCCAGCACCAGTTACGGTTTGGCACTGCGGCAACCAGGCACCATACCAGCGGGGCGAGAATCCCCATCACCAGCCACATCCAGGCGGCATAACCCAGATCCAGCGCTGTGCGCCAGAACCGCCTCAGCTGAGGCAATAATCCGGCTCCCATCAGCCTGACTGCCTGCCACCACACTGCCCGCTCACGTACTCCGAGCGAGTGGGTTTCATACAACTCCCGGCACGCAGCCCGGCGAATTTTACCGCTGGAGGTTTTTGGAATCGTATGTGGAGGGCTCAGTACCACATCGTCTGCCGGGCTTGCCAGCAGGTCGACCGACAGATGTTTAATCTGATTCCTGAGCTGTTTTCGTTTCGCGGTGTCGGTAATGCGCGTTTCGGCCAGCACCACCAGGCGCTCGGTACCGGACTGCTCATCTGTACTGGCGAACACCGCTACACACCCTTTACGGATCCCTTCGATGTTACACACCGCCTCTTCCAGCTCGTGTGGATAGATATTTCGCCCGGCCCGGATAATGATGTCTTTACGCCGCCCGGTAATAAACAGCTCGCCATCAATGGTAAACGCCCGGTCTCCGGTATCGAGCCAGTCACCGTGGTAGAGCTCCTCTGTTTTATCCGGGTCACGGTAGTAACCCAGAGTGGCCGATGGTCCCTTAAACTCCAGCCCGCCTTCTTCCCGCTCCGGCAGTTCACGGCCCAGCTCATCCACAATCCGGATCTGATGACCCGGCAAAGGCTGACCCAGCCCGGGGATCTCAATCGCGTCTTCATCATCCGGCCCGGCTTCCAGTGCCCGGCCATAACGCGTCATCGCCTCCCGCTGGATCCTTTCTATTCTCGGTACCCTCACCTCAGACGGAAATGTCAGTCCTACCGAGCACTCTGCCAGGCCAAAAACCGGCGACATGGTTTCCGGCCGAAATCCGTATTTCTCAAACCGCTCTGTAAACCGGCGAATAGTCGACGGGCTCACTGGCTCCGCCCCGTTCCAGCACAAACGCCAGCTGCTGAGATCCAGCCCCTCCAGCTCACTCTCCTCAATCTTGTTAATACACAGCTCATAGGCAAAGTTTGGCGCAGGAGACAGGGTTCCGCGGTGATGATGCACCGCCCACAGCCAGCGCGAAGGTCTGGAGAGAAACAGGAGCGGCGACATGATCACCAGTGGAATAGCATGATAGAGACTGCCAAACCAGGCGCCGATAAGCCCCATATCGTGATAAACCGGCAACCAGCTGACAAACACATCCTCAGGGCATGCTTTTACAACTTCGCCCATCGCCCGCACATTAGACAACAGGTTATGATGAGTCAGCGCCACCCCTTTCGGCTGACCGGTACTGCCAGAGGTATATTGAATAAAGGCGATATCGGAGGGATGCGCTTCGCCCACGTTCTCGGTACTGCCGCCACCGCGTAAATCATCTGCGGTGACCACTGCGCGGATCCCGGGTACCTGCATCCTGAGCAACTGAGACAGAGGCTTCGCCTGTTCTACAGTAATAAGCAGCCGGGCGTCCGCGTTGTTCAGAATATTGGCATGGCGCTTTAAATGGTCTTCAATCTGCGAGGCCCGCGCTGGCGGATAGATAGGCACAGGCACGGCCCGCGCATAGAGAATGCCAAAGAAACTGTAAAAATAATCCTCACAGGTAGGCAGCATGATCGCCACGCAATCGCCGGGAGCGACATCCTGCGCCTGAAGCGCTGAAGCGATCTCCCGGGCTTTTTTCTGCAGGGCACTAAAGCTGACCGGAACGATGTTATCCGCGTTTTGATATACATAGAGACAGGGCCTGTCCGGGTGCATTTCTGCATGCCAGTCCAGCAGCTGCTGAAGGGTTTTGACTTTATCCGGTGCGGACTGCGCCTTATCCAGCTTTATATCCGCTGCAAACTGCGCAAACTCGTCACGGCTGACTGCGTGTTCAGCTTCAAGGATCTCCCGGATCAAATCACGCGGGGTAGCGATCAGCGCCAGCGTCTGTTCAGGCAAAGACACGCCGAAGGCCTTCTCGGCCCGCATAACCAGCTCAGCCCGGGCAAGGCTGTCAAAGCCCAGATCATGGTCAAAGTCGCTGTCTGGCTCAACCTTTCGCCCCGCCTGGTGCTGCTGATTAAGCTCAGTATAAAGCCCGCTGACCATCTCCAGCACCTGCAGGGCAGTTTGCTCAGGATCATCGTGTTTGTGACGGGATGGTTTGTCCGGCATAACAGGTCCCTCCTTTTTACGGGCGCCTGCGGCCTTATCACTTCACTTTCCCTGACCGGCCGCTGCACTTCTGTTAAGTGTAGTTAATCCTCCCGGTCTCTGGGTGTATTGACCTGCTCTACTCAAACCCAAACAGCAGCGGCAATACAAACGTGACAATCACAGACCAGCCCGAATAGACAGGCAGGAATCCGGCCACAGCCGCGCTCAGGTTTCGGTACTCTGACCGCCCAGCAAGATACCCGGCATAGCTGCGCAAAATCACGACCAGATGAGCAAACATCAGCGCATTCGCACCGGTCACTATGATGCGGTTGTACGTCATGCCATGCTCATACCAGCGGAACAGTATTGCAGACAGCGCAAGGGCATTGAATATCAGCGTCACCACAATCAGTGCCACGTTAAGCCAGTCCATCCTGGTTTTGTTTTCCCCTTTCCCCGCAACGGCAAACACAGTAATCGCCCATACCACCAGCACCAGCCCGTTGAGCAGAATAAGGAAATCCCGGTCTGAAAACGGATCTTCCCCTTCGATGATCAACGCCAGCAGATAAACCGTTACCGTCAGCAGAAACAACGGAGCAAACACATTCGACAGCACACTGGCAAACCGGCTCTGGCGCTGCAGCACCTGGTCATACAAATAGGTCGCAATCACCGGCGCACAAACCAGACCAGCCGGAACAATATGCTCCAGATACCAGTCTGCAATCCGCCAGCCGAGCAGCTCGAACAGGCCAATGGTCAGCCCGGTCAGAATCACCCCGCCAATCAGGATCAGCACAGACAAAATGCAGACTTCCCCCAGGTAACGGATATAGTTAAGCCGTACACCGGGGCAACGCCACTTTGCACCGATAAAGCTGACGCCAGTAAGCGAAATCAGAACCAGCGGCGAGTGTACCAGCGCCATGGTCACCGAATCCGAACTATACCCTTCCGGCAGCATCACCATGTACACCAGCCAAGCAACCAGTGCCGCCGCCAGCCACCTTGCGCGCCTGTCGGCCAGGGAGAACCCACAGAAATACGCGATAACCGGGGCAAACACCGCCAGCAGTGGCAGACGGTCCCAGAACCAGCTTTCGATACCGGGAATGACCTCCGGAAGCTGAACAAACAGCCCGGCAAGTAACGTAGCAATCAGCACCGGCAGCAGCATTACCGTTCGTACAGAGCGGTAACTCAGCCGCGCATTCCAGACCTGAAGCGTCTCGCTTTCCGGCATCTGCTTAAAGCTCTGTTCAAAAGCGGTTTCAAACTCGCGGGGGGAGCTGCGGTAGAGCCGTTCAAGCTCCGCAGGATTGAGAAGATTATTGAGAATAGTGTCTTTGTTCATCCATAAGCCCTGAAATTCCTTATAGATTAATCATGACACATTTATGCGGATGATTCTGTCAGAGCCATGTCACCCTTTGTCCGTCCTTAGCCAGACTGCTGAGGCAGCCTGTCTGGCAGAAAAACAGCAAACTGCCAGACAGTATTATATTTCTCGCGTCCGTTATTCAAGCCGGCGGAACTGTTTCACCAGTTTTCCCTGAGAGTCGAGGTTCTCAACCAGTTCACCACATTCATCCCGGGTATCACTGGCGAGTATGTTGGTCGCCGCGCAGACTTCGCTGATCGACTGAACACTGGAGTTCATGTCTTCAGTCACACTGGCCATCTCTTCTACCGCAGCCGCGATTTGCGAATTACGGTCTGAAATATCCTCGACCTGACCCATCAGTGCCTGCAGTTTTTCACCGGAAACCTCTGCGCTGTCAACACACACCCGGGTCAGTTCATTCCCTTCCTGCATCGCACCAACCGCATGCTGAGTACTGGCCTGGATCTCGCTGATCACAGAGTGAATCTCCTCGGTGGACGTCTGGCTGCGCTGCGCAAGCGTACGCACTTCATCAGCTACAACCGCAAAACCACGTCCCTGCTCTCCTGCCCTTGCCGCCTCAATAGCCGCATTCAGTGCCAGCAAGTTCGTCTGCTCAGCAATGCCCTGAATAACAGTCAAAACCTGCCCAATGGTTTTGCCATGCTCTTCCAGCTTTTCAAAGACTTCGGATGCTTCATCCATTTGTGTGGCCAGCATCTGAATCGATGCCACAGTTTGCTTAACGGCGTCCAGCCCCTCGTTTGCGGCTGTTTGTGCCCGGTCTGTCGCATCGGAAGCACTGGCAGCATTGTGTGCGATTTCGGACGCGGTAGAGTTCATCTGATTGACAGCGGCGGCCACCTGCTCCGTTTCCTGAGTCTGACCTTCCAGGTTACCGGCGGTTTTATCACAGTTTTCAGACGAATTTTTCGCAGACATACCGATCTGCTCATTCGAGTCCTGGATCCGTCCTACCACCGCGTTCAGCTCTGACTGCCTCATTTTCATCGCCAGCTGAATTTCGGAAATATCGTCTACATGCCGGGTATAAACCAGTTCCATCAACGGATTATCAAACACCTTACGCGCCTGCACTGTAACCGCTTCAAGTCGCCGGGTTAATACATACGCGGCGGCGGAGCCCAGCAACAGCATCAGCCAAACGCCTGCACCACTCAACAGAGAATTGAACAGGCTGGAAAGAACAGCGGCACCAAATAAGGCAACCGCTATACGCTGCCATAAACGGGTTCGGGGCACTTTCAGCTGCCAGGGCGTTTTTCCGGCCCGGATCTGCGCATAGACTTTCTCCGCACTCTCGACGTTTTCGCGGGACGGACACAATCGTACTGACTGATATTCGATTGTTTTACCGTTTTCACGAATCGGGGACGCAAACGCATCTACCCAGTAGTGATCGCCATTCTTACAGCGGTTTTTTACCATTCCCATCCATGAACTGCCTTCCTTCAGAACGCGCCACATGTCTTTAAACGCTTCAGGTGGCATATCCGGATGACGGACAATGTTGTGCGGCTGCCCTTTCAGTTCATCGAGCGTGTATCCTGCCACCTCACAAAACTCCTTGCTGGCGTATGTAATATGACTGGCCGGTGTCGTGACCGAAAGCAGGTTATAACTTGGAGGGTACTTCACTTCTTTTTGGGTAACAGGCTGATTAACTCGCATAATGGACCTTTCCTTTAATTTAACCGGGTACACCCTGAAAAGCCTGACCAACTGAATATCTGTTTTATATAAGGTATAGGCTTTATAAACCGCCTTCACAACCGGCCCGACACATAAATCGACACTCTTTTATAAACCCTGATTTCTGCATGGAATTACAGCGACGAGAATTCAGTAACTTACTGCCATATAAGCACTACTTGTAAGGTTAATATCTTTTTTCAAGCGATTATTTACGTTTCAGACCGCACCAAAAGACTTCCCGGTAATTTTTGTTATTGTTCTCAACAATTTGGCGAGTATTTCATACGTTTTGTTACTTTTTCAGGACCGGCTTCCTGCTCAATTCCAGGCATGTTTGGCAACAACAACTATATTTAATGTATCGCTGGTTCAGCTTTTTTTTAACCACACAAACAGTAATGAATCTTATTACGCCACAAACCGGAGAGTTGCAGACATGGCCAATTCATCAAACATACCTGTCGATGTTCAATCGCTTCTTCAGTTGCATGATCTGACAGAGGCCGACCTGGCGCTGATCCGCAAATTTGGTCAACTGGTCACCCCGAAGCTTGACCAGTATGTCGAGCATTTTTATACCTGGATGGAAAACATTCCCGAGTACAAGCAGTTTTTCAGTGATACCCAGAAGCTCAAACGGGTACAAAACGCCCAGACCCACTACTGGTCTACATTTTTTGAAGCAGAAATCAGCGAAAAGTACGTTCAGTCCCGAAAGGATGTGGGTGAGGTTCACGCAAGAGTTGGTCTGAGCCTGCCAACTTACTTTGCCGGTATGAACATCTCGATGGTGATATTCACCAAGAAGCTGTATGACGGCAGTCTCTACAGTGACGAATACAGCTCTCTGGTCACCGCCTTTACCAAACTGCTGCATTTCGATACCACTATCGTAGTGGAAACCTATTCTTCACTCATCAACCGCCGTATCGCCGAACAGAGCGAAGCCCTGCTGGCGATGTCCACCCCGGTGACCATGATATGGCAGGACATCCTGATGCTGCCCATCGTTGGGATCATCGATTCCAAACGGGCCCAGGACATCATGACCGCGGTGCTGAGCAAGATAGCCGAAAGCCGGGCCCGGGTGTTTATCATGGACATCTCTGGTGTTGCTGTCGTTGATACCGCTGTTGCCAACCACTTCATCAAAATAACCAAAGCCACCAAACTGATGGGCTGCGATTGCCTGGTATCAGGTGTCTCCCCTGCGATAGCACAAACCATGGTGCAGCTGGGCATCAATGTTGGGGAAGTCAGAACCAGTTCAACGTTACGCGATGCGCTTGAAAACGCATTTTGTACCGTCGGTTTGAAGGTCAATGACTTACGATGAATACGAATCAGATCGCCATTAACCGGCTCAATAATGTACTGATAGCCTCGGTACAGGTCGACCTTACCACTCAGGTTCTCGATTCTTTCAGCAATGAACTGCTTGACCACCTTCAACGCTCTGCGCTGCAGGGGGTGCTTATCGACCTTTCGGGCGTAAAGACCCTCGACAAGGCCAGCTTTGAAAAACTGATTGGCGTAACCCGGATGATTGCCGTTATGGGTGCAAAGGCCGTATTTGTCGGAATGCGGCCAGGCGTCGTATTTGGCCTGATTGAAGTGGATGCCGATCTGGAAGGCGTAGTTTCCGTGGCAAGCCTGGAACAGGGGCTGGAGAAGCTCAATGAAGACTGAAAGCCACACTCACGAACGTTTACATCACACCTCACGTGATATGTTCTATATCGCCAGTGAGAGCGATGCCACGCACGCAGTGATGCTCTGCTACTGTTTTTGCAAAAAGCTGGACCTGACCGAAGTCACCGCCAGCGAAGTGACCACCGCCTTTTCAGAGCTGGCCAGTAACATCATCAAGTATGCGGGCAACGGTACAATCGAAATTTCAGGTCTGTGCTCCGGCCATAACCGTATTGGCGTGGAAATCATTTCACGGGATAACGGCCCGGGTATCGAGGATATCAGCCTTGCGCTCAAAGACTCTTACAGTACCGGGAAATCCCTGGGCCTTGGCCTGCCCGGTGTGAAACGCATGATGGACGAATTTGAAATCTCCTCGTCACCGGGTGAAGGCACAACCGTTACGGCAAGGAGATGGCAATGAACGGACATTTCAGTTACACCATTCGTAACCGGCCATTCTTTGGTGAAACCGTATCAGGTGATGGCAGCGTTATCGTCGAAATGGATAAAGGATTACTGATCACCATCATTGATGCCCTTGGACACGGTTACAATGCATCGGTACTGGCCAGACAGATGGAGTCCTGGCTGAGTCAGAACGCCAGTACAGACCTGACCTGGATGATGGAACAACTTCACCAGCAGTTCAAAGGCTCGATCGGCGCTGCTGTCAGCATGGTCTTTCTCGACCTCAACCACCAGTTACTGCGGGGAATCGCCGTCGGTAATACCCTGATACGAAAAAACAACGGCAGCTGGAAGTCTTTTCATGCTCAGCCTGGCGTTATCGGTGAACTGCTGCCTACCCTTCGGCCTTTTGAAGCGCCCCTTAATGCCAGTGACGTCATCGTATTAACGACAGACGGTATCAGCGAAAACATTAACCTGTCAGACTCCCCGTCACTCAGCTATCAGTCTGTCGATGAAATCGCCAACTTCCTGATTGATAATTTTGGCAAACACCATGATGACGCCACGGTAATCGTTGTGAGGTGTAACCATGACTGAGACCGTCAATCTGACTATCTTTGCCAGCGATACCGGCGTGATCAGCGCCCGTTACAAGCTGATCGAAATCGCCAGGTGCTGCGGATGCTCATCGCTGGAGCTCGACGTATTTGTATTTCACGCCGGCGAAGTGATCAATTACCTGCTTAACGATAACAACAGCGCCACATTGAGTGTGGCGGTATCTCCATCCGGTGTGGTGATCACCGCTCCGCCTGCCGGTCCGTTGCCGGGCATCATGCACAAACACCCGGAAATGACCCTCACTGAAGAGTGCTTTATCTGGCGCATCACCGCCTCTGCTCCTGTTACACCCGATGCACAGAGCCAGCTTATCAGCCGCCTGACTGAAAAAAGCCGTGACGAACTGATGGAAGAACTGCACAACAAAAATCAGGCGCTCGAAATGCACCAGCAGGGGCTGGAGAAAGAAATAGAGTCGCGAACCGCTTCCCTTCGCTCCAGCGAAAAACTCTCCAGAACCATCATAGACGGCGCGCCAACTGGCGTCGCCATTATAGACAAGCATGGTGCAGTGACTATGTGGAACAAGGCAGCCGAATCCGTCTATGACTTTTCCCACGACCAAGCCTGCGGAAAACTCATCTGCGATCTCATTAAAATGAAAATACACGATGAGCTGCGTGAAGTGCTGACCCCACCTCTGGATATAAAAGATCAAAGCAAAGTGAGCGGCCGTTTCTATGAAGCAGAAACCTATACCCGCCATGGCGTACTCGTGCCGGTCGATCTCGGCATTACCATTTTTGAGCTCCAGGGCACCTGTCAGGCTGCGCTGTTTCTCCGGGACGTCACGTCCAGGAAAATCGTCGAGAACGAGCTCAGTCAGGCAAAAGCAAAAGCGGAAGAAGCAGTGGAAATCAAATCCATGTTTCTGGCTAACATGAGCCATGAGATCCGCACTCCGATGAACGCCATCATTGGCATGTCTCATCTTGCGCTGAAAACAGACCTGTCTCCAAAACAGCATGACTATGTATCCAAAATCCACAACTCTGCCACGCTGCTGCTCGGGATCATTAACGACATACTCGACTTCAGCAAAATTGAAGCCGGCAAACTGGAGATTGAGCAGGTCGACTTCTCACTCGATGAAGTCTTTCACAACGTATCTATGGTGACCGGACAAAAAGCATTTGAGAAAGGCCTGGAACTGATATTCCACGTTCCCCGCAGCCTGCCGGCCAGACTCTCCGGTGACCCGCTGCGCCTTGGTCAGGTGATCATCAACCTGGTCAACAACGCGGTTAAGTTCACCGAAAGCGGTGAAATATCGGTCACGGTCGCGCAGCGAAACAGCATGAACAACCGTACCGAACTGGAGATCAGCGTTCAGGATACGGGCATTGGCATGAATGAAACCCAGACCAAATCCCTGTTCAATGCTTTTACCCAGGCCGATGGCAGTACCACCCGAAAATACGGTGGAACCGGGCTTGGCCTGTCTATTTCCCGCCGGCTGGTTCAGCTCATGGGCGGTGACATCACCGTATCCAGTGCGCCGGATGTCGGCAGCACGTTCACATTTAACATCTGGCTGGATAACGCCTCTGCCCTTGACCGGGCTCCTGCCGCAGTGCCGGAGGTTATAAACAATGTTCGCTGCCTGGTCGTAGACGATAACGAAAATGCCCTGATGGTAATGGAAGACCTGCTCAGCTTCCTGCCAAACAAAGCGCGTTTTGCCAAATCCGGTGCTCAGGCGCTGGAGTTTTTACAGCAGTCTGCCAATAACCGGCAGCCCGTCGATCTGGTGTTCATGGACTGGAACATGCCGGCCATGAACGGGATTGAAGCATCAATACGCATCCGGGAAACACTGCCACCAGAGGCGCAGCCAAAAATCATCATGGTTACCGCTTATGACAAAGACTACATTCAGGACGCACCGCAGGAAGCCGGTATATCCGGTTATCTGTCCAAACCAGTCGGTCAGTCAAATCTTTACGACCTGCTGATGGACACACTGGTACCAAAAACCGCCAGAACAGAAACCACTGAAGAAGATGAAACACCGAGTGACAACAACCAAACCCTCAGTGGGCTTAAAGTACTGCTGACAGAGGACAACGAAATCAACCAACAAATCGCCTGTGAGCTGATGCAGACACAGGGCATTGATGTCACCGTGGCAAATAATGGCAGGGAAGCCATTGAACAACTTGAGCAGAGCCGTAACAGCGGTAGACTGTTTGACATCATTTTTATGGATCTGCAGATGCCGGTGATGGACGGTTATGAAGCCAGTAAGCTCATCCGGGCTAACCGGGCCTATGATGACCTTCCCCTGATCGCTATGACAGCACACGCCATGGTCGAGGAAAGGGAACGCTGCATGAAGCTGGGCATGAATGACCATGTCTCCAAACCCATCAACCCGGAAATCCTGTTCGCCACCATCAGAAAATGGTGCCGGACCAAACCCGATACTAATCCTGTCACTGCTGACAGCCCGGAAGAGACCAAACCGACGTCACTTGAGCACATCCCCTCATTTGATTACAAAAACGGCCTGCTTCGCCTCGCCGGAAACAAGAAGCTCTATCACCGCCTGATTTCCCAGTTTGTGGACAAAGAATACGACTTCAGAAAACGGCTTGAAATCGCACTGGATAAACGGGACCGGGAGCTGGCGATCCGTAATGCGCACACCCTGAAAGGCGCTTCTTCGAACCTTGGCGCAGTCCGGCTCTCCGACCTGGCTTCACGGCTGGAATACAAACTGGCTGCACAGCTTGATGACAGTGACGTTAGTGCTCTCATTGAAGAGCTCGACTCCTACCTGAAACTGCTGTTTGACCAGATCTGCCACGCACTGAACCGGCCATCGCCAGGTAAAGCCCGTGTACAGGAAGTCTCCGATGAAGTGCTTACCATCCTGCATACCCTGAGCAATCTGCTCAACGAGCTGGATGCCAGTGCTGTCGATTACCTTGAAACCCACTACCTCACGCTCAGTTCAGTACTGAAAAGCGAAGACTTTGAGCAATGCGCGAGACTGATCAACGATTACGATTTCGGGGCCGCAGCAGACGCACTGCAAAACTCGATTAACCTCTACCCGCTGGATCTGAATAAGGTCCAGGGAGGTGCCGCATGAACCAATCCGTTGTATTGATTGTTGATGACAACACTGAGAACCGGGCAGTCCTTTCCGGGTTGCTGAAAAGCCATTACAAAGTGATGGTCGCAACCGGCGGACCGCAGGCCCTGAAATACTGTGAGACGCAAAAGCCCGACATCGTCCTGCTCGATATCATGATGCCGGAAATGGACGGTTATGAAGTCTGCCGCCGGCTGAAAGCCAACCCCGATACCGCAGGCATCCCTGTAATATTTCTGACCGCCAAATCCGAAATTGAAGATGAACAGAAAGGCTTTGATACCGGCGCGGTGGATTACATCCTCAAACCGATCAGCCCGCCTATCCTGCTTGCCCGGGTCGCCACCCAGCTTCGGCTGAAAAATGCCCTCGACTCCGTTGAACAGCAAAACCAGCTGCTGGAACAAAAAGTCCGTGAACGCACCCACGAACTTGAGCAACTGCAGGATGCCACCATCAACGCCATGGCCTCACTGGCAGAAACCCGGGACAATGAAACCGGTAACCACATCCGCCGAACCCAGCACTATGTGCGCCTGCTGGCGAGCTGCCTCGCTGAGTCCAGCAAGTATGCTGAGCAACTGCCCGCCCACATCATTGAAGCACTATACAAATCAGCGCCTTTGCATGACATAGGAAAAGTAGGCATTCCGGACCAGGTTCTTCTGAAACCCGGCAAACTGACTGACGACGAATTTGAAATCATGAAAACCCATACCGTCCTCGGACGGGATGTTATCGAAATGGTTGAAAACTCGATCGATTTTGAAAGCGAGTTCTTAACCTTTGCCAAAGAAATCGCCCACGCCCATCAGGAAAAATGGGATGGAAGCGGTTACCCGCAGGGCCTGGCCGGAGAGCAAATCCCCCTCAGCGCCAGACTGATGGCCGTTGCAGACGTTTACGATGCGCTTATCTCAAAGCGGGTGTACAAACCGCCCTTCTCCCACAGCAAAGCCGTTGCAATCATTAATGAAGGAGCGGGTTCTCACTTTGACCCGGGGATTGTCGCCGCCTTTATGGAGGTGGAAAGTGCGTTCGAACAAGTTGCCCTGAAATACCAGGATGATGATCAGGAGCCGCAGAGCTCTGCGTCATGATACGGGACTGTTTGGGCCTTATTCAGATAATCACCAATAATAATGTGCCTCTGGTTGCATCTGCTAAACTGAAGTTACAGCCAGGCATTACCCGCTCTGGCCTTTAGTGTTAACTGAGAACAAAAACTATGGCTTTAACGGTTAAGACACTCCTGGTTCTCAGCCTGCTTTTTTTTACAGCGGGCCTGCCTGCGGTTGCTCAAAGTCAGGCGGAACAGGCACCCGATAACCAGATCTACGTTGCTGTATTCCCCGGCCAGTTCCCGCACCAGTATCAGTTAACTACAGAAGGCGAACCATACGGCTATGCCATCGAAGTGCTCAATGAAGTCGCCCGAATTGCAGGGCTCACCGTTACCTATCGCCCGGCAGAAAACTGGCAGACAGCATGGAAAATGCTGCTCAGCGGCAAAGCAGACCTGATACCAAGCCTTGGCATCACACCGGAACGTTCAGAAGAGGTACTGTTCACACCTTCGTATGAGTCCATAACCCTGGCCATCTACGTCCGGCAGGGCACCACCGGCATTGAAAGCCTTGCCGATCTCAATGATAAGCGGGTCAGCGCGGTAATGAACAACACCGCAACCAGCCTGCTGGCCGGGCTCAGCCTCATCAACTATGACGACAAAGAACAAGCCGTGAACGCCCTTGCGCGGGGAGAGCTTGACGCCGTCATCATGCCGGAAATAGTCGCCACATACCTGAGCACAAAAACCGGCCTGAGTAATCAGATAGTCCGCGCGGGGGCACCACTCCAGGTACTTCAAAGAGCAATTGCCGTCAGTAAACGAAAACCCGAACTCTACGAACGCATCAATACCGCCATGACGGCCTATCTGCTGTCCGATGAGTTCAAAGATACCCGCGAGTCATGGCGAACGGTACCTGATGAACATATCTCCATTGCCCAACTGAGCTGGCTGAATATTGGGCTGTTTTCAGCCATCGTCATATTCCTGATCGCCATCACTCTGGCACAGCTGCACAAATCCCGCATCGGCAGTGTCTATCAGAACCGTTTCACCCTGCGTATGGCCACCCTGATCGCGGTCCTCTTTGTTGCCATTATTCTCACCAGTTCCGTCTCACTCTGGTTCCTCTACGATGTTGCGCTCGAAGGCCAGAAATCACGCCTGGTCAACATCGCCCAGAGCCGTGCCAGACTGATTGAGAGTGTCGCCCACTTCGACCTCACCAACCGTAAGAAACTCGGCCTGACGACAGAACAAAGCCATGCAGGCACTATTTCTCAGGTCAAAGCCGCCCATGAAAACCTCAAAGGATTCGGCCACACTGGTGAGTTTACCTTTGCCGAAAGACAGGGTGACGACATAGTATTCTTCCTCCGGCTGCGCCACTCAGTCTCGATGGAGACCAAAAACATTCCATGGCAATCTCCGGATGCCGAACCAATGAGACGTGCCCTCGCCGGCCGCTCCGGCACCCTTATCGGCCTTGACTACCGGGGAGTAACCGTACTCGCCGCTCATGAGCCGGTGCGTATTCTTGACGCAGGTATCGTCGCCAAAATCGACCTCGACGAAATTCAGGCTCCCTATATCCGCTCCGGCCTGATTGCACTGGCGTTAAGCTTTACCATCCTGATCGTCGTGATAATCATGTTCCT
The DNA here is from genome assembly GCF_056726165.1 of Vibrio sp. 9-16B-A1. Classification (NCBI taxonomy): domain Bacteria; kingdom Pseudomonadati; phylum Pseudomonadota; class Gammaproteobacteria; order Vibrionales; family Vibrionaceae; genus Vibrio; species Vibrio sp. 9-16B-A1. The sequence continues at coordinate 177,311 of NZ_JBSDZD010000010.1, read as the reverse complement.
GCTGCTGACCGCGCCTATTCTTCGCACTCTAAGCCACGCCTACGTGCGCCTGCGCGCGATTGTCGATTATTCCCCCAGCCTCATCGCTATCTCCGATGAGGCCGGCAAACGCATTGTCGCCTCCCCGAGATTAGACGAACTGGCAGGAGAACACCCGCGGCCAGGCGAGTCCAGCGTGATGCACAATGACGGTACGCTCCACACTTATCTGACGTCCGTGTTCCCTTTAACGGCTCAGTTCAAACCCTTCGGCAGCTGCCAGATCTCAACCGACATTACCGAACGGGTCGCCGCGGAAGAAGAACTGAAACAACTGGCCATGGCCTTTCACAGCACCAGCGAAGGCATGATGATCACCGACCTGAACGGATACATCATCATGGTTAACAAAGCCTTTGAAGAGATCACCGGTTACTCCAGCGAGGAAGCATTAGGCAACACCCCAAGCCTGCTCCAGTCCGGTCGCCATGAAGAGAAGTTCTACAAAGAAATGTGGCAGGCGCTGCAGCAAAACGGCGACTGGCGTGGTGAAGTCTGGAACCGGCGTAAAAGCGGTGAAGCCTATCCACAGTGGCTCAACATCAGCACCGTCTACGACGCGGCTCAAAACCCGACTCACTATGTGGCCGTCTTCTCTGATATCACCGCTCAGAAGCAGTCTCAGGAACAACTTTACTACCTCGCCTATCACGATCCTTTGACCAAACTGCCCAACCGCCTGCTGTTCCGCGACCGGCTTGAACACGTACTGCGTGTCGCCCACCGTGAAAAACGCCTGATAGCGGTATTTGCGATTGACCTCGACCGCTTCAAAATCATCAACGACAGCCTTGGCCACCAGGCCGGGGATGACGTACTGGTCGGCGTCGCTTCCCGCCTGCACAGCCTGGTTCGGGACAGCGACACCCTCGCCCGCATGGGCGGTGATGAATTCTCGGTAATCGCAGAAGGCTTTGACGATTGCGAGTCCGTCGCCATTTTGGCCAGCCGGATCGTTAAAGGCATGGCCCGCATTGTGGATCTGCCGGACCAGAAAGTCATGAGCAGCGTCAGTATCGGCATTGCGGTTTACCCGGCAGATGGTAATACCTACGAAGAGCTGCTCAAACACGCTGACGCGGCGCTCTACAAAGCCAAAGATCACGGCCGCAACAACTATCAGTTCTACACCGCTGAACTGGGTAAAAGCGCAGATGAAAGGCTGAGCCTCGAAAACGAACTGCTGAGAGGCCTGGAACAGGGCGAGTTTGAAATGCACTACCAGCCGCAGTTCAACGTGAAGACCGGCGACCCGGTAGCCGCAGAAGCCCTGGTAAGATGGCGACACCCGGAACACGGCCTCATCTCACCAGACCGCTTCATCCCGCTCGCCGAAGAGAGTGGCCTTATCGTACCGCTGGGTGAATGGATACTGAAAACCGTCTGCTGCCAGACCAAACACTGGCTGAAAGCGGGCTATGAAATGGAAGGCGTGTCCGTTAACCTCTCCGGCATCCAGATGGAACGCGCGGGCCTGTTTGAATCAGTCAAACGCATCCTGGACGAAACCGGCCTGCCAGCCACCAAACTGGAGCTGGAAGTCACCGAGGGCTTCATCATGCACGAAGTCCGCAAGAGCATACACCTGCTCGAATCCTTCAGCCGCCTCGGCATCACCATCGCCATCGACGATTTCGGCACCGGCTATTCATCCCTGAGCTACTTAAAACGCCTGCCCGTCAGCACCCTGAAAATCGACCGCAGCTTCATTCAGGATCTCCCCAACGAAGAAGACAGCGCCATCGCCAAAGCCGTCATCGCCCTCGGCCACAGCCTGGGCCTGTGCGTCATCGCCGAAGGCGTCGAAACCATGGCCCAATGGAAATTCCTCAGCGGCGAAAACTGCGACATAGTACAGGGCTTCCTGATGGGCAAACCCGTCCCCCCAAAAGAGTTCGAATCCCTCTACCTCCAGGGCACTCAAATTGCGGAGAAGATTGCGAGTAAGTTTTAGGTGCTTCCTGAAACCCGGGCTATCAACAATCCAGATAACCATTTGTTATTTATTGAAAATATGAACTAGTCATCCCGGAGGAGTTCCACAAGACTAAACCACACGCACACAGGCAGGCGCCATCCGGGACCTCGTACAACGATCCGAAAACCCAATAAAACCACCCCCCTAACAACAGTCATCCTGAACGCGCTCCCCATAACCAACCCCACCCACAAAAGGTAAAGCGCGATTCAGGATCTACTAACAACAAGGGCAAAACTCACCAAGCGGTAGCACCACACAAAAACACCAGCGAAAAAGAACCAGCCCAAGAAACTAACCCATTGTAATAAAACAAAAATTAACCACCGTCATCCCGGAAGCGCTCCACAAAACCAAACCACACGCACACAGGCAGGCGCCATCCGGGACCTCGCACAACGACCCGAAAACCCCAATAAAACCAACACCCTACCAACAGTCATCCTGAACGCGCTCCCCATAACCACTCCCACCCACAAAAGATAAAGCGCGATTCAGGATCTACTCACCACAAGGGCAAAACCCACCAAGCGGTAGCACCACACAAAAACACAAGCGAAAAAGAACAAGGGAAAAAGACTAACCCATTGTTATAAAAGAAATATTATCACTATCATCCCGGAGGCGTTCCACAAAACCCAACCACACGCACACAGGCAAACGCCATCCAGGACCTCGCACAACGATCCGAAAAACCCAATAAAACCAACACCCTGCCAACAGTCATCCTGAACGCGCTCCCCATAACCACCCCACCCACAAAAGGTAAAGCGCGATTCAGGATCTACTCACCACATGGGCAAAACTCACCAAGCGGTAGCACCACACAAAAACACCAGCGAAAAAGAACCAGCCCCAGAAGCTATCCCATTGTAATAAAACAAAAAATAACCGCCGTCATCCCGGAGGCGCTCCACAAAACAAAACCACACGCACACAGGCAGGCGCCATCCGGGACCTCGCACAACGATCCGAAAACCCCAATAAAACCAACACCCTACCAGCAGTCATCCTGAATGCGCTCCCCATAACCACCCCCTCCCACAAAAGGTAAAGCGCGATTCAGGATCTACTAACAACAAGGGCAAAATTCACCTGCCGTAGCACTGCACAGGAATAACAACGAGAAAAACAATCTCATATCCCATGTCCGGAACATCGCGGGTATTGTTACGGCAAAGGCTTCAAGATCGGGCGCTACCTAGCAGGAAAGCTGATGAAGGAACTTGGCCTAGCAAGCGGCCAGCTTCACAAGAAGCAGGGAAGCGAGTATGTCGAGATCCCGATTTTACTCGACCGTCAGTTTGCAGTCACGGAGCCAAATCAGGTTGGTATGGTAATGTAACTTATATTTGGATGGGTAGCCGATGTGCTTACCTTGCCGTTGTTCTATTCCTATTTGCTCGTACACCTATTGGCTTTACTATGTCCTATTCCCTTGATAGTGAACTAACAAGCAAGGCGCTGAAAAAAGCTGCTTATCAACTGGAAAGCCAAAAGGAGTGATGTTCCACAGTGCTCAAGGTAGCCACTATATCAGCCGTAAGTTCAGGCAGACAGTCTGACATTGCTGTTTAAAATAGAGTACAAGCCGCCGTGATAATTACTTGAATAAGAGTCCAATGGAGCGCTTTTTCAGACGCTTAAAATCAGATTGGGTGCCCAATTTGAGATATCGGTGTTTTTCAGAGCCCAAGAAAAAGATCGCTGACTACATTTTTGGTTATTACAGTCAGATCATCCCACATCAATATTACGGTAGCCTCCCCCAATGAATCAGAGAGGTTGCTCTAGCAGGAATACAACAACGTGGCCAGTTTCAGTTGGCGACTACAATCCAATGAACAGGACTACAATAACTACTTCTTCATCCAAAAACCTCCTACAATAAGGCTAGCACTTATAAGCCAAACTATCGGTTTGTTGTACGTATTTTACCCACTGACTTGACTAAGCCTTTTGTATGTTCACGTTGAAAAAGATACATAACTTCAACTATGTACAAAGGACTAGTTTTTATAGCGACAACTAACCACGTTGTGCTCGACTTTGGAACTTGACTATAAGTATATATATAAGTCATACACAAGATTGCAAATAAAAGCATTAGTGCATGAGATTTTGTGATCTCATACATAACCGCACTGTAGTTAAACCGCTTCCGTTTGAGCCTTTTTAGTTCACGAATTGTAAGCCACTTAGACATTTGGGTTAGAAGCAACGGAGCTTTTTTGATTATTGCTGCAATAACAACCGCAACGAGTGCAGACGGAATATGCTGTAACCACCACCATATATCGGTCACATTATTAAAAAACGAATCCATTATAGTTTACCTAGCTAAAGACACCAGAAATAATAATTAATTGCATGTAACACCTGTCTTTCCATGATGCATACATATAAAAACACTGACACAACAGTGAAAAAACAACCATACATAAGGCTATGTGACCATTACTTATTACCACTTTAATCAGTTCACGCCATTCGCACTGCCTTCCTTGTACTTCTATAGGGGTAAAACCAGCTAAGGCCAAAATCTGTCACACTTGAGAAACTTGATATATTTGGGGTCTACCATGATCTATACAACTACTGCAATAAATCACCCCAGCCTTCTCAACATGCTTTCCGAGTCATTATTGCTCGGCTCCTACCACTAAATCAGAAAATACTACATGAGGAACTGTGCATACTCTTGATGGTTGCGATATGTCTAAATGGCGTTTTTCCTTTTCACCCAGTGTATATAGTCAAACAGTGACCCCAACACACCCACAAACATCATAAAACCACCAACCAAAGCAGCTACAATCCAGCTTTCTGTAAGAGCGGCAGATATATATGCAATTATAGGTGCACCAATGATCGTCCAAAAAATTATTGACAAGTACACGCAACCTAAGTTTGTTCTACTTTTGAACATTTCACCTGTACTTGTTTTTTTTACAGCTGCAACTCTCTTCTTCGTAAGAAAAGGGCTCGCTACAGAAATTACAACCTCATCCCCCTCCAGCATCACATCATTCGTAAGATTACATAGTCCTATTGGTCCTAATATTCGTTCTCCACCGTCCAACAAGATTTGGCTAGCAACAACTACATTTTGGTTACTTTGATTGTGGACATAAACTGTACCGCTACCAATGGATTTGACAGTTCCTTTGTACACCATAATATAACTACTCCCTATTCCAAAAATGAATGTTCTTGACTCCCGTTCTACAACTCGTGAATTTTAAAATAATATACAAACTAACTCAGTGACCCATAGCACAATGCTACTCATTGCGCATCGTGATATAAGCATTACCTGTAGGTCTGAAAGCTGGTTGATACCAACAAAACCTACAAACAACCATACCGTCAAATTACTATTAAAATAACTAACTTTGGTAAGCTACTACTTCCAGCAAGAAATAGAACTGCTAGTTTTCAATTATCACTCACCACTCCCCCACCAACAACCGACTCTTAACCCCCCTAACCTGCAACCCCATAGCCTCAAACACTTCCTCAAAATCCCGGCACTGCGGCGGAATGTTCGGCAGTGACAACGCCGCTTCATTAAAGAACCGGATCTGATCACGCTCTTCCTGCCAGGCCTGTTGCCACCAGTCCATGACCCGGCTTTTTGATTCTTTAAGCCGGGAAGCGGTTGGCAGGCGGTCGCGCTTGTTAAGGTTTTCGGTTTTGGTAGTTGGCAGCAGGTTCCACCTGTCGTTGTTCGGCCAGTAGGCAAATGGCAGGCAGTGGTCTACGTGGTATTCCTTTTTCAGAGACTTTCCGCTCCAGACGCTGCTGATCTTTATCTCGTCATCGCGCATCTGCTCTACCCGTTTGCGTACATCCCGGGTGTCATGATTGCTGTCAATCCAGACCAGTCTTTCATGGTAAGTTTGCAGAGGGATATTGCGCTGACGATTCAGCTCAAAACGCTGCATCTCCATTACCCACTGGTTAACGACCAGCGGCTCAATCCAGGAACTGTATAAGCGGAAGCAGTCCCAGAGATTTTCCTTCAGTACAAAAGTACCAAAGCTCGCCAGAAATTCGCTGTCCAGAACTACTGAAGTTTGTGTTTTACGGCGGGCAGCCGGAGGATTTATCTCAAACAGGCGGTTGTCTTTGCTGCCCTGGTAGATAAACGTCACCGGACCCTGCTTGATAGTGGCTATGGTATGGCTGAAAGCTTTTTGCAGTGCTTTAGCTTCATCACCAAAGAACGTTGCACCAACCGCCAGGTCATCCGCAGCCAAATGCTTCAGCTGATTCCAGCCATCGTCTTTGACGAAGCCAAGCCCTTTGCTGGTATTGCTGTTCTGCTGAATGCCGGGAATGCCGTCTATCTCTACATCAATAAGACGCTTAAACTGACGCATCCAGTACAAAGCAACCAGGCCAACAGGAATCGCTACTTTATCGTCTGTTCTGTCCAGTACCGCGCCCGAATGAGCATCGGCGATGCGCAGCAGAGTCCGGAGCAGTGCCAGTTTGTAGGTGGCTGATTTACTGTCGTTGACGATAACGTGGCGCACAGTATTAAGGTCACCAGATCCGTCATCCGGCAGGCTCATTACCACCGTTTGCCACTGCACTTCACCACGGCCAAGCGCGTCGCTCTGCAACTCTGATACGTGACGCACCATCAACGCATGATCTTTCGCCAACGACTCCAGCTCCTGGGCACAAACTCCAAACGTAGTCCGATCATCGCTGAACTCGCCGTGACGCAGGCTGATGATAAGCCTGCCATTCGGCGCGAGTAAGTTCGAAAGCTTGCGAAATGCGCGGGCACGGTGCGTGCGAGCGATGTGCATCCACACCGCGCTGAGCAGGATCACGTCAAAGCGCATACCGAGGTTTTCGGTTTTCTTCAGTGCCGGGAGGGAGTCGTCCAGCCAGGTCACATCAGCCGGGGTGTTTTGTCTGCCCTGCTCCCGCAGGTTTTCAGCCGGTTCCAGTGCCAGTACGTCACAGCCTTTTTCTGCAAACCACTTGGCGTCACGGCCTGCGCCCGCACCAACGTCGAGCACTTTGTCGCCCGCGTCTGGCCAGTACTTTTGCCATGAGGCATGTACTTTCTCAAACGGTTGAGAAAAGTACTGTTCTGTGAGCTTGTCGGCGTGGTTGTGGTAGAACTGGATATTTGGATTCACTGGGTTTTCATAGCTATGATTTTTCAGGGATTATACAACCATTGATATGTGCAATGGTTGAGTGCAACCTCATTTTTTGAGCTGCATGGAAATATGCTCTCAAAAAGAGGTCTCATGTTAAACGTTATTTTATTGATTTACGGGTTACTTAGCAAGCTAAGGCGACAGATTGTGATGCAGATTTTCAGGGAGGGAAAAAGAAATGGACCCACCCCAATACGGCGTCGCAATGCGCCAAAATGAGTCACGCTCATTTGATGATGGGCAGGTCCATATAATGACTATAGCACCCGGCTGATCGGGTGCCATAGGTCATGTCCGGTTATGTGAATCGGGTAACATAACGCTTATTCGGTCGCCAGTTTGGCGCCACTGATGTGTTCCCAGAAATGGGTCAGCTCGTGGGCGATGCGGCCCAGTTGGGTGCGGGTGTTGTCGGCTTCTTCACGCTCCATTACCAGGGTGTGGACCATGAACAGGTAGCCCGCGACCGTTTCTGCTTTTTCTTCAATACCGTAGACCAACATTTTGCATACGTGGTCGATGTACTCGTTGTATTCATCAGCACATTCTTTAATGCCGTGGACGTTCATCGGGTCCCAGCCTGTCATAAGTTTGTACCATACCCCATCCCACAGGCGGGCATAACGCTCGCTGTCATAATCCAGCTCCGGGTATGACTCTGTCAGGCGCTCCATGATCTGGCTGATGCCAAAGCTGACGTAATTACGCACTTCAGGTTTATTTGGGTACTCAAAATTCTCCGCATTCACCAGCTCTTCAAGCGTTTCATCGTTATCGCAGATGACATAACCCATCAGAACGCCATCTTTCTGCGCGGCGTTGTAATCCACACACACCACATTACGGCTTTGCGGCTCAGGCAACATGCCAGAGCGCAGCGGCAGCGTGTAATGTCCGACGATCACCGGCACATCACCGCTGTGACCGTGAAATTCAAACGGCAGCTCAGCGTCCGGTACGTTGGCGCGCTCCCTGGGCTGAACCAGTGCGATATCGCGATATGTCCGGGCGCTGTTTCTGTACCAGGCAACGCGGATGTTATTGCGTTCGGTGCCGTTCTTATCCAGGAAGGAGTGCCCCTCCGGCAGCGCCAGTTCAGGACCTTTCAGCAGGGTTTCGCACAGTTCATACAGCTCATGCTGTGGGTTGAATGCGTTATACCAGTGCTCTTCTTTGAGGGTATTGTCATCATTCAGGTACGGGCGAATGCGCTCAATCGCTTTTTCATCCCAGCAGGCGTGAATACAGCGGGCAATGCCAAAGTCGATAAACAGCGGCAGGGTTTTAAACCATTCAATGGCGCTGCGGTATTCCTCACCCTCGCCCATCTGCTCCAGGAACAGCTGATGCTGCAGGATGTTGCCCGGCTTATCGTGGCTGCGGCAGTAACTGCCATCCGGTTTTTGTAATGACCAGCCCACCGCGTTGAACTCATGGTTTCCCATTACGCATGATGCGAGCCCGTCTTCAACCAGCGAACGCACGCGCTTTAACGTGGCAACGTGGTCTGCGCCCTGCTCTGGTTTGTTGTCGATAAGATCGCCCAGAAAGACGATATGCGTGTAATCGTGGTTGGATTCATCACAACCTGACTGCGGATGGAAGTTTCCGTATTCCAGCAGTTGTTCCAGCTTGTGGTGCTGGCCGTGGATGTCACCGATGAAAAACAGGGCTTCTTTGTTGTTTGGGATGTTGTTCAAATCTTGGAACTCCGGGAGATCTTAATTACATTGCTGGCATGCTGCTTGTTTCGCGTTCGCCTGGTCCAGTTCACGTTCAAGACGGCTCAGATTTCTGCAGTCCAGAAATAGCTTACAGGAAACGACAGCCTGAAGGACAAACAACGCCAGTAAAGGCAGCTCAAGAAACAGTGGCATTTCCTGCTGATAGAAACGGGCAAATCTGTACACGGCCTGAGTCTGTTCCGGTTCCACCGAAACCATTCGAAATGAAATAAGTAATATGGCAAACACAGCACTCCGGGCGGATTTTAGCAAGTGTATTGAAGATTCAATCTTATAACGATGTGCCTGATCCAAATCTGGCTCCTTTTCTACTGAACAGTAATCATATCAGGGTTATAGGTTTTATATAATACCCTTTCATAGTGGTTGGGGGAGTTCGTAAGCTTGTTACACTACTATAAGAAGTGATGACAGACAGCCTGTGTTTGCGGATCGCAAAGTGGGAGCCCGGAAGCCCGTGCGGATGGATACCTGACTGATATGTGCTCATCACCAGTTCCCGGATCGCTTTACGAGGTCCCGGCTCAAGGCCGGGATGACAATTTCATTATTCAATACAATTACTTGTGTGGAATCTGGTGTTGTTTAGTGCCGGTTTTCTTAACTCCAGCATCCATGCCGCAAATACCAGGTAACCACTCGCCAGCGCTATCTGGCCAATTCTGGTATAGAAAATCACCTCCATATCCCGATTGGCTATGGTCAGCACAGCGCCAAGCAACACCAATATTGCTGAGAACGCGCTGGCACTCATCATGGCTTTGCCCGGTTCGGGGCCGAAAACCCGTTTGGCAAACAGCCAGCAGACCAGGGTCATCAATGCCAGCAAGAAAGGCAGGCGCGGAACCATCACCAGCAGCTCCCACAGCAGCAGCGCAATCACTCCCCCACCAATGTTTGCCAGCAGCAGAAAGCGGCTCAGCTTCGCGCTCTTCTCCCCTGAAAGCTCCAGAGACAGCAGGCCGATATACGCCATTGCCAGTACCGCGCCATCAAGCTGGAGAACATACGTCAGCGCAATAACCGGAAAGCTCACCAGCAGCGCTTCAAACGCTTTACAAACCCTGTGATGATGGTCCGGCGCGGCGGCTTTTTGCGGTGTGCCTTTTTGCGGGTCCGGGCACGGGATCAGCACATACAGCAGCCAGAACACACAAATCGCCAGCCCCCCGGATATCAGCAATCCGGTCCCCAGCATCATGCCGAGCCCCGGCGCACTCAGGGACATATATGGCACCAGCAATATGCCCATCATCAGCATCATGGCGAAGAAGTCCTGCTGCGGGTCCTGGAACAGGTAATAAGCCCAGAACATGATCAGTGCAACGAAGGCCAGCAGCACCAGCGGGTAACCGCTCAGGCCGCGTGAGACAATGATGGCAATAAACACGGTGCCGAGCATGGCTTCCAGCAGCTCAAACCAGGTCTGGCGTGTGGGCGGTTTTCTGTCTGCAAAGAACTTCGCCACAAACACCGGCATCACATACGCCAGCGGCCAGTTGACTGTGTATGCCATGGCAACGGAGATGATCACGCCCGTGACATAGCGGGCGGTCATGCGCATGGCGATGGTTTTATCGTACATAAGACATCCAGCTGATCAGACGGATCCACACCCGGCCCAGCGCATTCATAATGGTGTTGTCACCGGTGTAAACGATGGTATCTGCCTGACCGCCTATTCTGAGCAGCCCCTGCGCCCGCTCATCATCAAAACGAATCATCACCGGAAAGCGCTGGCTCTGGCGCAGCCAACCGGCTTTTGAGCTGACTGACGCCAGGCCGGAAGGCTGCGCAGACTGGCCCCAGTTCACCCCATGTTCGATGCTGACAACATGGCCTTTGAACACTTCGCCCGGGGCGTTATCCAGCACGATCTCCACCCTGTCACCGGTGTTGATATTGCCAAGGTTGTTCTCGCGGTAATAGGCTTCCAGCCATACGTCTTCGGCAGAGATAAACGTCATCAGCGGCTGACCTTTGCCTGCGTATACGCCTTCATCAAGCGTCAGGTTTGAGACCACGCCTTTTGCCGGTGCGGTAACCGTGGTGCGTTTCAGATCGAGCTGTGCCTTTTGCAGTGCCAGCAATGCGGCCTGAATATCGGTATTCTGCTCTCCGCCCTCACCAAGCTGGCTTTTGGCCTGCTCAAGTCCGGCTTTAGCGTTATCCACGCCAACGTTAGCATGCGCGAGCGCGGCTTTTTGCTTATCGACATCCGCCTGAGCGACGATGCCCTTTTCTGCCATTGCAAAGATGCGGCGGGACTGACGGCGGACATCTTCCAGGTTGACCATTGCATCAGACAGCCTGGCCTGAGCCGACTCCACCCCTGCGGTCTGAACGCCTACCTGTTTGCCCGCCTGAGCCAGGCCCTGCTCAGCTTTTTTGACTGCCAGTTGATAGTCTGAGTTATCGATGGTCAGCAGCGGCGCGCCTTTTTCCAGTAACTGGTTAGCGGTAACATCCACCGACACAACTTCACCGGAGACCTGCGCCGATACGGGGATAACGCTCCCCTGCACTCTTGCCATATCCGTATTGGGGATCAGTCTGTCAGCCACTACGTAGAACAGAAACAGTGTGATACACAGGCCCAGCAGACCGTATGTGATGTGACGGGATGTCAGCGTGGATGATGGCTGAGATTCTGGCTTCATATTGACCCCTTAAATGAATTAACGGGGGAGAATTTACTTCAGCTTCATTGCTGTTTTTTACCATTTCACGCCAAGCAGATTTGTTTTGAGTTAAGATAGAAATGAGATTTACAAAATGGCGATGATTTATGTCTTTGGTTCCTTTGGTAAAAACAGCTCACGCGGCATCCCTGCTGCAGATGATCAAACAGGTAAACAAGGATGTGTATACACTGATAAGTCAGGCAGGCCTGCCGGAGAATATCCTGGCGGGCAGATATGATTTTGTGCCCGAACGTCCGGTACAGCATCTGCTTGAACTCATCGCCCAACACGCAGACCCGCATATCTACGGGGAGCTTATTCAGGCTACGATTCGTGAGCGGTTTATTCCTGATCTCATCTCCCGGCTCGAAAGACCAGAGAGCATCCGCCAGGCGTTGCAGCAGATCCTCGATATTGTGAGTAAAGACGCGCCAAACAGCCGGTATGAAATCAGTAAACTTGCCAACCGGCACTGGCTCTGCCGGCAAAAAGTGTATAAACCCGGAGACGGTTTTCTGTGGGCTGAGATCGCCGCAGTACTGCTGGTCATTGAGCTGATTTCTGCATTGAGCGGAGAAGAGTGGCGACCGGACGTGATTGCGCTGCAGGCACACAGCGCCGATGAGCTGGCTGTGATACTCAATAACAGTGCGGTCACTCTTTACACCGCCCGAAGTCAGACCGCGATCTGCCTGAATGACAGGCTGCTGGATGCAAAACCCAAACTGGTTAAACCCCGGCCACGCAAAAACAGCGCGACCATGCCAACCCGGTTCATCGATACGGTTTACCAGGCGCTAATGCCCTACTTCTCTTATCGTCAGCTCACACTCGAACAAGCCGCCAAACTACTGGATATGAGCCCGAGAACGCTGCAACGGCGCCTGGCTGAAGAAGGCACCAGCTATAAACAGGTACGGGAAAGTATTATGCTGACCCTCGCCTGTCAGATGATGGAGAATCCGAACAACTACTCGTTAACCGGGATTGCTGAGCAGCTTGGGTATGCCAATATCAGCCATTTTTCGCGGGCGTTTAAGCAGCTGACGGGAGTGCCGCCTAAGGAGTACCGGAAGCGGTATTTGGGTGGGGGTGGGTAAACCAGCAACTCCGTCATCCAGGGCTATGACCCGGGATCTCCTGAAGCTATCTCAGCACCTGACAGGAAACATATCTGACAGGATTTGCAAGGGAGTGCTCTGTTCGCATCTCCGCTCACTCGACCAGATCCCGGCTCGCGCCTGCCTGTGAGTGTGAGAACACTGATGTGGAACGCGTCCGGGATGACGAGTTTTCATTGACTGCAATGAGCTAAGCAAATAGCTCCGTCATCCCGGGCTATGACCCGGGATCTCCTGCAGCTATCTCAGCACCTGCCAGGAAACGTATCTGACAGGATTTGCAAGGGAATGCTCTGTTCGCATCTCCGCTCACTCAACCAGATCCCGGCTCGCGCCTGCCTGTGAGTGTGAGAACACTGATGTGGAACGCGTCCGGGATGACGAGTTTTCATTGACTGCAATGAGCTAAGCAAATAGCTCCGTCATCCAGGGCTATGACCCGGGATCTCCTGAAGCTATCTCAGCACCTGACAGGAAACATATCTGACAGGATTTGCAAGGGAATGCTCTGTTCGCATCTCCGCTCACTCAACCAGATCCCGGCTCGCGCCTGCCTGTGAGTGTGAGAACACTGATGTGGAACGCGTCCGGGATGACAAGTTTTTTTGAATGCAATGAGCTAAACAAAAAACTCCGTCATCCCGGCCCTGAGCCGGGATCTCGTGAAGCAATTCGGAAACTGCCAATGAGCACATATCAGTTACGCACTTGTCTGCATGAGATCCCGGATAACGCCCGCCAGCGAGTATGTGAGTAGTTCAGTGGAGCGTTTCCGGGATGACGGTATTTAATTCACCTTTAAAACAAAGGCTTAATCAAAACTTCTTAGGCGCAAAACCCGTCATTACTTCCAGCTGCAGTGCTTTACCGATCTTGGTCATTGGGTGTACCACAACCAGACCGCGTACTGATTTCTTCAGTTTACCCATGTCCGCCTGCTCAGCTTTGGTGATCTCACGTGAGAACGGCATATCCAGCAGGGCTTTGCGTTCTTTGTTCAGGTCGTAGCTTTGCTTGTGTTTAAGCTGGCTCAGCTTTTTGTTGATCTTTTCCACTTCGTCAGAAAACTTAGTGATCATCTCCTGATCGCCACGGTTTCTTGCAGCCGCCAGTTTGCGGTTACAGGTATCAAGACGGTTGTTCAGTTGCTGGATTTCTTTTTTGTTGCTCACAGGAATGACCTTCTGGCTGAAATTAAGGGCGTGGAGTGTATCACAAAACGGGCCATGCAGAACTAAACTAATAATATCAGCTTCTCTTTGCGTGGCACCTGAAAGATATGAAGATCAAAACGGCGCTCTCAGTCATTATTGCATCTCTGTTCAGCACACTCAGCTTTGCCGAAAGCACAACCACGTATGACTATTCCCTGACCTACTGGGGGAAAACCTTCCACCTGCAGTCCAATGAACGAAACGAGCGCAATAACATCATCGGAGTGCGATACGATTATATTGAACTTGGCACCATGAACAACAGTTTTGAACGCCGCTCATGGATGCTCAGTTATTATAAAACCTGGGTATGGAATGACTGGATTGACTACGGCTTTCGCCTTGGCGGTATGACAGGTTATACCAAAGAGGAAAACCCCTATCAGGCACTGGGCATCACGCCTCTGATCGCCCCACTGCTGGATATTCATTACCGCAATGTGGGGGTTGAAGTGTCGCTGGCTAACCGGGACGTGCTGGTGATTCAGTTTAATGTGAAGTTCTGACTACCGGGTTGCTGTTTATCACCACTTTCTGTCCAGATCTTTTGCATACAGCAGAATGGCGCGTTGATACTCTTTAATCTGGTCGCTGTTGGTCGTTGAAACCAAAAGCTCAAGCAGAAGTGAGATCGCCTCTTTGTGCCGGCCCAGGTTGTAAAGACACATCGCATAGAAAGGCTGTACTTCCAAAGAGTCGGGGTATTCAGACATCGTCTGTTCAAAGTAGCCCAGCGCCTGCTGGTAATCACCCAAACTCCGGTAAGTGCTTGCCAGACCAAACAGGGTGTCAAAACGCTCAGTTGAAGAAAGAGCGCCGGAAAGAGCCGATTTGTAATGCCCAGTCGCCTCCTGCTCCCTGCCTTCATTGTCATACGACCACGCGATCTGCAGGTGCGCTTGTGCCGCGAAGTCCTCATCATTAAGCAGACTACTGAGTAAAGCACGGGATTCGTCATATCTGCCCGCTTTACGTAGTTCAATTGCTTTATCGATCACTCGTTTCATAATTATCCCCCGGAACCTGAATAATATAATTAAGCATCTGCTATATAGCGAGACACTATCATCCCTCTTTGGTTTCAGCAACAAGGGAAATTATAAAATACAGCACTTCATATTTTATTGATCAGCTCACAAGAGCACTTGTTGCATAGTCTTTTCAGACATACATGCCCGTCATATCGGACATTACATTTAAAGCAGACCAGAATGAGACCAGGCTCACGCAAATGCGGTTAAAATAAGCGCATAATCCCCGCATCAAAAGCGCACCTAACCCCATGTTAGTTAGGTAATTTATTGATATTGTAATCCATAAAAAACTAAATTAGACAAAGATACCTAAAGGGCTGTATCCACAAGGATTTGAGCAGGCTGCACTGGTTATGCCAGCGGCTCAACCCGAACAATAAGATAATAAAAAACTTCTATTTATTAGTAATTACCAGTTTTACTTACACCAGGATACCAGGTCACTAACAACGTCAATCAATATACAGGCCCAGACTGTAATCATAACCTAATTATAATTCCAATTTAGCAAAGTCAGCTGAATAAAGGTTAATTCCATTAATCTTATTATAGGCAGTGAATAAATGAAAAAAAGACATCTACACATGGCTATTGCAGCCCTGTTGGCGACCCCGTGTGCTTTTTCCATGAACACAACCGAATCTCCGGATTTGGATGTTCATGCAATAAGCTATGAAAACCAGCCATTTCATTGGCAAATGCAGCACTGGTTAATCAATGACTTTAAGTCTAACGACTATGGCGATGTCATTCGGGTCACCTCTCCTTTCTACTCAAACGATAAGATCAAGTTCCCGTTTTCGAATGGCGGTGACTATCAGGCACTTCCGGACTTCTACGAAGAAGATGGCTGGGAAATGCTGGACCATAACTTAGGTTTTGACAAGCAAACCGGACAACCTAAGGCAAACAAAGATTACAGCTACCCTTACGTGCTGTTATACAACCGTGCCCGCTCTGTTGCCCGCATCATCGCTTACATTAACCATGCGCCATACACATACAACAGCGTCGAGTTCACGCTCAGCGCACAATCTGCCACACCGTACCTGAACACCCAACCCTACAACCTTTTTGGTACATTTAAGCCGGCAGGCCTGGATGATCCGGCTAAATTTGCCCGCAGCGGTTCAACCATTTCACCTCTCTATGCTCACGATTCGGGTCAGTTTGTGTATGGTGATATCCCAATCACGTTCGACCCTTGTGCTGCACTGGATCCCATCAATCTGGTCCTGAACATCAATATGGTACAAAACGGTGAAATTGAACTGGGCGGACGCAGCTTTGCAAGCTCTACTCCGGTCATTTCCAGCGGCCAGTACGCCGAGCGGAACTTCCTGGCTTCCTACCTGAAAGACGGACAAAAGCTGGATGCCGATGCACTGGGCCTGATGACCTACCGCAACTACGGACAACTGGCTCAGACAATGCAAACCACCCGGTTTGCCAAAGCCGTCTACAAAACCGAAGGTAACGAGAAACTCAACAATGTGATCACCGGGCTGAAAGCCGGATTTACCATAGCGGGCAAAGGCGCTGAAATGGCCGGGGTTCCACTGGCATCGACCATTCTGGGCAAGGCGACCGAGGGTTTAGGCTTTATCGATGTCGCACCTAAAAAAGTGCTGGATGGATTCGAGCTGCCTGATGAGTCGAGCTACATCAGTGTCGGAGAGCTGGCGCTGAAAGGTAACTCCAAAGTTATTTCCTCAGTGCGCCCGCTGTACACTGACTTCCCTAACAGCCTGGATACGCCAAAAGGCTCGTTCGCTCTGAAATCCGTGCCGGAAGCTGAGTTTATTCCGAGAGCCAACACGATGGCCAAGGAATACTCGTACATCACCGACAACGGATACACAGTAAATGGTGCCATGTTCTGGGGTGACAGAGGCCCGAAACTGAACTTCACCAAAAAACAGCTGGTTGCATTTGTACCTAAGGGCACACATGAGAAAGGCATGCAGATCCTTGTCGGCCTGGAGGCAAGAACAGAGCGAACCTCTGTTGCAGACGGCATGGCAAAATACCCCAACAAGCCAAAGCAGATCTGTGATTACTTCTACTGCTCTGAGAACAAAGGCGAAAAACGCGAGATCATAAGCAGTGAAATGGTGCCAATCGACCAGTGGGAAGACACTTTCGGCCGTAATACGGTTAACTTCGCCCTGCCGGAGCTGGTTAAAAGCGGTTACGTTGACTATCGCAACTTCAAGCTGTTCCTTAAAGTGATGAGTGTTCCCAAGCACCTGCTGGAAGGATACGACGGAGATATCTCTCAGCTTGACCGCGAGACCCTGTCAAAAGGTATCACGCTTCAGACTTACCCGATAAAACTGACCAAGTACGCTTTGTCGAGCACTTCAAGCAAAGTAAAAGCGCGCAATGGCGGATTTGAAATGGTTCCGGACGGCGGTGTTGGCGCCAACCTGAGACATACCTCCGTCTCAGATGAGAGCACTTACAGCTACTATCCGGGATACAAAACCTATCAGGTAGAAGTTCTTTCTGCTGATCAGGTTTCCGGAATGTGTTCAGTACGCCGGTAAACTGTGCGGCCAGGGGCAGGCTTTGCGTCTTGTTGACAGGGCGTAAGGCCTGCTTCTCTGTACATTAGATTATGCAAACAGACGAATAAGGAAGCCATCTGATGAAAGGCAGTTGCCACTGCGGAGCGATAAAATATGAGCTGTCAGCCACTCCATTTGATGCTGATTACTGCCATTGCCGGGATTGCCAGAAAACAACAGGCAGCCCGGTCGGGGCCTGGATGGACTTCAAAGTTGACCAGGTTATCTGGCTCGGCGAACAACCAAAAGAGTATGCCTCCTCAGAAACCATCAGAAGAGGTTTCTGCCCTCACTGCGGCTCTGCCCTGACGTATCGCAGTACCGGGTACCCTGACTACCTCACGCTGAGTATTACTTCTCTCGATGATCCTGATGTGGTTGCGCCCAATTACCATATCTTCACCGATAGCCAGGTGAAATGGTTAAAAATCAATGATGCCTGCAAGAAGTACCCCAGAGGGCGTTGTGGCAGTTAGTATCATGTTTTAAGTGCCCTCCTTAGAATTAACATAAAGAAGCTGTTAATTCATGGACTTACATCCAGCCCGGCAGTCTGAAAGCAGTTAACCAGCTTTTCATTTTCCTTATAGTAAGACAGAAAATAGACCAACTCACTAATATCTATATTGTGAGTATCTAAATCGATAACGAAACCTGCATGATGCTTATTAAAACAACTGCCTACACGAATAATGTAGTCTTCTGCCGTTAATAAAGATGCCATTGCTTTTATGCGGGCAAATAAAGATTTCTGGCTGGCACTCTTCCACTGTTTGGGCATATTGTAAGGCAAGTTACTGATTTTAAAGTCAACTCCCTCATCCATAGAGCCCGGCTTTACCAGTGGTTTTACATGTTGATGGATAAGTGACACCAGGGTATAAAAAGCCGCTTTTCCCTGAGGAACTGACCTCAGTGGAGATGAATGACTGGATTTTAAGTGCTTATTCCATACCATTTCAAACAAAAAATTTACTGGTTTATTGAACACGTCGTACAAGGACAATTCCAGCACAGCACTTTTCAGAGCACTGTTCTTAAACTCCATATTAAGGATTTGTTCCAATCCAAATCTGAAATCCCCATTATTAATACCTGCACTATGTATCAGATCAACAACAGTCGTTCCAAGTCCGAGCCCTACCCCTCTGATTGTAAGAAATGCGGTGTTATTTATAACGGCTTCCGCCATAGGGTACAAAGAAGCATTTTCAAACTTCCTGTCTCTGCGATTGAACCACACCTTTATAGTTTTGTGTTTTTTCGTTGTATATATCGATTGACTTTTAAGTGATATATCATGAAGTGATTCTGCCATTTTTGACAAAGGCCCTGTCATTACGATATCTGAGACAGATACATCATACCGGGACAACCTGATAAAGCTTAAAGGAACTGGCTGCTGAAGCATTAGCCCTGCTCCCGGATGTGAGTTCATTGAATAAGACTGACGAAAAATCCTTGCCTCTGGGCTAAATATGTCTTTCAACGGATTTGACATAATAATTCAAACCTATTTAATAATGGTTCTTTGGGGTAAACTGTTGCACAAAACAGGAATATCTACTGCAGAAGATTTCGAATGGCAATAATAAAAATGCTTTATACCAATCATCCGTCCAGGTTCTCTGCTTACAGTGGATGAAGAGTTCAAAACACTCAGTAAAAATTCACTCCATGTGATACACAAAGATACTTTTTGCCAATTATCAAATCAACAGAAAAAGACATTATTGTCACTTATGACATGGAAAGCCTTCATATTTACTATGGAAAGGGTTGCGTATTTAAAAAGTAAAACCAGTTCGTTGTGGCTCTGCAGAGAGCCTGCAAATCCCGAACTTAAAGGCAAGATTAAAACTCATTCCTTTAACATCGTGGCACTTACAGAGACTCGGATCCAGAATATGACAGAGAATACAAAGCCAAATGAAATTACTGGCTATACTATAAGTACGGTATCACGTAACTAAAATCGACTCATAATGGACATGCGACAGCGATCTGTAACAACATGAATGTACCGGTATGTTGTTGGAAAGTTGAGACGACACATTATGATGACAATAAAAGTGAGCCATACTGTCAGATCGCTTCCTCAATCATGAGCTCATCGCGGCCAGAGGAAAGCAGTACACTGCTGGATAAGTGTTAAGCCACTTCATCTGGTAATGGCGTTTTTGCAGCTAACGGGTTTGTGTTTTGGGGGAAGAGATGTGGGAGTTTGAGCCGGATTGTGAGATCCAGTTAAAGGAGCAAGGAACCGGGCTCCAAAAAAAAATCAAGTCAGCAGAGTGTAAAGTACTGCTGCTGTTGTTGGAGAATCAAGATGAAGTTGTCCTAAAGGAAGAGCTAATTACCAGATCCTGGGAAAATAAAGTTGTTTCTGATTCAAGTCTGACACAAGTGATTGCTCAGTTGAGACTTGCACTGGGAGACAATGGCAGAGACCAAAATGTAATAAGAAATGCACCCAGAGAAGGTTACAAGTTGATATCCGGGCATGTCTGCTTAAGTGAAAATTACTTAAGAAGAAAAGCTAAACCCGCACAGCAAAATCGGCTTATCATTCACACAGACAAAAATAGTGAAGAAATCAACAGAGAAAATTATAACAAGTTTCCACACCTGTTTTTCTCGGATAAATTTTTCTTAAGCCGAGCCTTAACCATTATATTAATCTTATTATCTACCCTGGCCTTTATATGGTCAGGATTGTTTTATCTGAAATCAGATAGTGTCTCGAGACAAGTTTGGATCAATAAGAATTCAAACGGCATTAATTATTACATAAAAAGCAATATGGCAAGTCAGGAAGTATACAACGCAATATCTAGTCATGTTCCGCCAACCGTGTCTAAAATATTTATATCGAAAGGAACCGGGCAGCTATATCTGTCATGCATATATCTCTCAAGCAAGTATAAGGAAAGACAAATTTACAACATTACAATAATTGGTGAACTACCAGTCGATCAAATAACCAAAACTATAATTGATAACTGCAGCTAATGTTCACGCAAATAAAAACAGTGTCAGACAAACACTTCAAAAAAGGGGGGGGAGACATGAAGCTCAGGTATAAATTTATTATTTCTTATGTCACTTTAGCCTGTATTGCCTTTATTGTAACTATAGTAGATGGCAAGTCCGCCAAGCCAGACATATTAACTGGTTTCGGGAATGTCGTTGTTTATGGTGACGGAGTTAAGTTAAGCTCTTTAGGCGCTTATAAATATAGGAAAATGCACTCTATTGACAACGGTTTTTTAAGCAAGAGTGTTATGAACACATCCATTACATCTGTCGGTGATGAAATAGTATTAAACAAGACCTATGATGTTTACTTTTGGGACAAAGACCTGTTCTCAATTGAGCTAAAAGACAAGAGTGATAAGTTCAGCCTCAAGTATGAACCAGACTACTCTGAAATGCACCTTCTTGAATATCATGAGGAACAGTTTTTCCAAACCATATTCCAGGATAATGAAGTGGTATGTTATTCAAGCCTGACGATTAATTCAGTGAAATGTATTAAAGTTTTTTAGGGTATTGAAAGAAAATATGTTCAGGTAAAACTAGCGAATGCTTATGGAGTTGTTCGCTTTCCTGGCTATGTCTTACGCGATACAGCAACATCACGCCACATAACTTTGCTCTTGCCTGGCACAAAGCAAACAAGAGCAAAAATTCTGCCCTACCCCCCAATAAGCACGGTAGGCATCCCCATGACAATCGTCCCGCCATGAGCAGTCATATCTCCCATACGGGCGGCGGGTTTGTTATTGATTAAAACCGTTGCACTCCCCTTTACCACTGCATCTGGTGGCCCCACACAGACGCACATCTGACCCAGGGTTGCCGATGGCAGGTTGCCGACTAAAACTGTGCTGGGCATAGGAAGCAATGGTCCTCCTACATGAGGTATTGGCACGACTGCCGGTGTTTGCATTGGGCATACGTGCATATCTGTGGCTCTGGCTGCTGGTAGCACTCTGTTCTCCTATTGTTTGCCGTTTCCGCCTGCGGCGATGTTCAGGCCCACCTCTGTGAACTCTGCATAGCGCTCTTTAGCATGCTCACCATCGGGTAAAACAGCAGACAGATTTATGCTGCCTGCAACAGCCTGCGCGTACAGATATGGTGGCGGTGGCACTGCCGGGTCTTCCGGTTTGATCATGCTGCCGCCGCTCCAGAACGCAGCTTGCGCGGCCCAACCTGCACCGGTTTCAAGACCTGCGTTCTCTGCCATTTTTTCCGCGAACCTGCGGCTTGTTTCGTCCGGAGTGTGTACCCAGGCCCTTGCAGCACGAATAGCATTGAACTCGTCTTCACTCCAGTGAGTCAGTGAGCCCGCGCAGGTGACCGCCCACCAGATGGATTCACGCACCGGCATTGCATGTGCAAGGAACGTCACCACATCTGCAAACAGCTCTTGTTGCATAGCCTGAGCCACCAGTTCAGATGGCATGGTATTCTCGTCTGCTAAATCAGCAAACGCGTCATTAGGTTCATATAAACTCAAAATGTCTTGAGCAAATTTGTGAGGGATTTTCTTCAATATCATTAATTTATTTTCGCAATTGCGCCCTGAATCTGAACCATGGCTCCCGCTTTAACCTGAGTGCTGATGCTACCATTTACGGTAACAAGCCCACCTTTAAAATCTGCTTTGCCTTGCCCTTCGACGTTGATCATGGTCGCTTTCATTTCAGCTTTAGATTTGCCGGCGATGGATACTTGTGGCGCATCAATCTTGATTCCACCCGAACTGATTTCGATTTTGCTGGCGCCCACTTTGAGTTCTATTTTGCTTTTGCCAGTGATTGAAACCTGCTTGCCGTCGACGTTCACGTCCGATTTGGCTTCGATGTTCATGTTTGAAGCCGCGTTGAGGATCAGGTCCTTACCGGCGTCGCCAGTCCAGTTATCTTTACTTTTGGCCGTCAGCTTATCTTCAGTTTCAATGGATAACGCCTCTTTAACGCTTAAGCTGGCACTCTTTTCCACCCTGGTTGTTTTGGTTCCTTTTATCGTCGCCTGGCTGTCATTGTTGATATCAAGCACCAAATCTTTTTCGGCGTGCAGGAAAACCTGTTCCTTGTCTTTCTGATCTTCAAAACGCAGCTCATTGCCCTGTTTACTGCTGCCTTTCGGGGTCGTGCGGGTCTTAATTCCGCTTTGAGTCGCAGAGCTGTATGGTGCTGCGCTGTTTTTGTTATAGAGCGATCCTGTGATTACCGGGCGGTCCGGATCACCGTCTATGTACTGCACCAGAACTTCATCACCTACCCTTGGGGTAAACTGCGCGCCAAAACCTTTACTTGCTAACCCCTGGGAGACAGGTAACCAACAAGAACTGTTTTCATCTTTCTTACCGTTTTTGTCCCAGTGAAACTGCACTTTCACACAGCCGGTTTTGTTCCGGTATATCTCTTCTCCATCCGGGCCCGTCACTGTTGCGGTGTGCAGGCTGTGTACGCGGGGCTTTCTCTGCAACTCCGGGCGATAGACCACTGATGAAGGAATACAGGTAAACTGATTACGGTAGGTCAGGTCTGTACGGGATTCCTCACAGCAGATCTGGTGCGCGATCTGAGTGACAAGATACTCCTGATTCATCGATTTAAGCGGATGATTTTCCAGTTTGAACTTATGCCCACACGCAAGCGCTGCAATGTTAGAGGTCGAGTGCGAAGCCGACTTGCAGAGATCCAGCGCTTCCATCTGCCGCTTTGCAGCATCCCGCACTTCTGCTTTGGTATCGTGCCCACAGGCAAAAAACTCCTGGGATAAGGCGGAGCCAGAACTGCCAGCTGCACTTTTTCGAACCCCACTGTCAAAGACATCCGCAAGCTCCTGAGTATGGTCTGAAAATGATACTTTTCCACTGCCGACCCGGTTCGACTGACTCCAGTTACTCAGAGTCCGGTATGAATGACGACTGCCTTCCTGGTAACTGAGAACAGACGATTTTATCTTATCAAAGCGCTGATTAGAGTCCCCGATGCATACCGAAGGCTTGCCTGACTGGTGTTTTACATGAAAATGCCAACCTTCGCTGGCAAGCATCCGGTTAATAAACACCTGATCGGTTTCATCTAACTGAACACAGTACTCATGTTTTTTGCCACTGCCGGAGACCGAAAAAGAGAAGTAACTTTTGAGTTCTGACTCCCCCAGCAGCTTTTCAATTATCTGCCTTGTGGTCATGTTCTGAAAAATCTGTCGGCTGCAACGGTGTGCCAACAGGCTAAGAGGGTCGACCATCTCCAGCTGATAGAAGTACTGCTGTTTTTCTTTACTGTGCCCGGTGAACCGGACAGTACTGCACAAGCCGGTAAACAGGTGCTTCTCATCTGCCTGTGTATAAGAGACCTTCATCGCTTTACCCAGGTTTTTGACATCAACCTCAGAACTGGCAGCGACAGACAGCGAAAACCTGCTGCCTCCCGAAACACTCTCCTCACCCGTTAAATGAGTGACAATATACTCCTCATTGTCTGACAGTTTTGCCACGAGGGAGCGACTTTGGTGTTGTAATACGTTGCTACTCATAATTGCTTAAGTCACTAGTAGGTATGCAAGTTATCACTTTTGCTCTACCTGAAAGGGATTAGAATGACGGGATTCAACTCCCGTCATTCTTCGTTTTACCAGTTATGCAGTGTGTGGCTGTACCGCCAGCAGTCCCATCATGGCTATGCCGCCAGTAACAGATTTACTACCTTTCCCGGACTTCGCTTTATTCGCTTCTTCTGTAATCCTGGCTACCGACTGATTCAGACGGGCTGTTCTGTCAATATCAATAGCCGATTCCATTACTTCCTCGTTGCTCATGTAACGTGACTCATTCACTCCCAGCGTTTTCAGATATTGATCCAGTACTTGCTGGTCTGGTCTTGAGATCTCATCATGGTACGTCTTTATTTCATCTTGTGTGGACACATTAGAGAATGTCGGGATACGCCAAAGTTCCTCAGCAAGGGCCCGATAATCGTCATCAAGCCAGTTCAGTGATGAGACGATATTTTCATCACAACGGCAGATCGCTACGCGATTGACCTCTTTGTTGTAACGAATGTCTTTGATCTGCCTGGTTTGCTTTGAGCGCAGGTGGTGACCCAGTTTATCCCAGAGCAACACCTTCAGAAGCATTGGATTGACCATGGTACCGAACTCCACATTAGTACCAACACCAACCGTTACACCGGCGCCAGCTTTAAAACTAAAATCACCTGAGCCTTTCACTATGCTTTCAACCGCCGCGTTAGCACCTATACCTGCGCAAGCCGACCCGGTAACGCTTCCCCCTACCACTTTCAGGCCCCTGGCTTTAAATGATATTGAGCTTGTACCTGTCGCTTTCACCCCGGCAAATGCACCCGCACCAGCCTTAAACTTAAATACCTCATTCTCAGCAAAGATATTTGCACTGTTCACAGTTCCGACTATCTCAGCCTTTACAATCGCCCCCGCAAAGAGTTCTGCTTCGTTATTCATCGTCATGATGTCCCCAATGGAGAGCTCATGAGAGAACGTCAGTTTCACCCCAAGCTGCGCTGCCAGTGCAACATTCACCTCGAGGTCAATGCCAGGGATCAGTTGCATCGGCTCAAAAGAGCTGTCCTCTTCCTGCTTCTCCTCTTTTTTTACCGGTTTGTACTCCTGAGAGTACTTAGTTGAAGCTAACTTGGAGCCGAACTCTTCTCCAAGTTTTTTCTCACGGTAACCTGCCGACCCGCCCTGGCCAAAGTTCGCATGCAGATTTGCTTTGATACCGCCACGGACACCAACCTGCATTGCAGTATTAACCTGGTTTTTGATTTTACCGAAGTCCCAAACCTTCTCGTAACCAACTTTGTACTCAGCAAAAAAATCTGCAGCTTCATCAATAGCAAACGCGCCTTCTTCAGCTGAACCCTCTACTTTGCCAGAAGTACCGACATTCTTTTTAAACAGCTCATTAAGCGCAGGCCAAAGCTCATCATTACACCTGACGTGATTCTGGTATGCATCAATCAGTGCAGTAACCTGTGCATCAAGGAGTTCCACTTTCAGCAGACCAAGCTCACCAGAAACCAGAACACTGTCATAAGATTTTTTTACAACCCGGCGCTTATTTTTAAGCATATCCCGAAAGGTACGGTTAATAAGTTTTGAACGGATAGACTCCGTTGGAGATCTGTGTGGTTTAACAACCCGCAACACACTCCCAAATTTCTTCATGGCTCTTTTTACAAAGAAGTTCCACACCGGATGCTTTGCCACCTCTGCGGCACTATAAGCACTCGCCTTTCCGCCTGAGCTTCGATAGAGATCTGCTTCAACTTCTGAGTAAATCACATCGATAGCTCTTTCCAGATATGGCAGTGCTCTTCGGGACTTTCTCCGGCCACAAGCCGAAGAGAGTTTTTTCAACCAGTCTTCAATTGCTATCGCACACCCGAGATTCGGGATCAATTCACCATCATCTCCCCGGATTGACGACACATCAAAGTCCAGGTTGGCTGCAGCAAGCTGTTTCTTATTCATAGGCTTTCCTTATATCTTGCACCGGCAATCAGGCTGGTATGAACCTGCTCAAGCACCGGAAGTAATGAGTGGTCATGCGCTAAAGGCATGACCTGATCGATGATTTTTATCAGTGAAAACCAGTCATCTCCCGTTTCCACCAGCCCTTCTCCACTTAACCGCTCTGGCATGGCAAACATAGGTGTTACCTGCCAGTCATTAAGTGCTTCCCGAGAAGTTCCAGTGCGATAACTGGCACCGAAATCTATCAATCGAATTTGTTTTAAATCAGGGACATAAAGTATATTGGAAGGTTTGATATCCCCGTGAACCCACCCCTTCTGATGACAATGCCGGATAGCGGAAACGATGGCCGGTAATAACGACACAAACAGTGGCAACTCCTCTGAGCCAAACTCACTCAGAGGAATGGCATTCTGGTCAAACTCCAGCCTGAGATGCAGCTGCTCCCAGTCGACACCCACCACGCGTTGGATCAGTTTCCCACTGCATTCCTGCAATGCGCTCCATTCACGTTTCAGTGCATCTGGCGATGCAAACTGCTTCACGTACTCATTGGAGGTATCACTGTTTACCAGGTTCTGATGTCCCTTCTGGCATATATATATTTCGCTGCTGTCCAACGTCTGTATCCGGCTAAGGGGTCCTTCCAACTGTCGTCCCCTTACAACTGCTTAGGCAGCGAAAACTGAACAAACAAAGACTTATCTAACGCCTGATTACTGTCCTGTAATGTGTAATCCAGTACGATGTTCTTTGAGTTGATTTTGTAGTTAAGCTTGCGAACCAACCGGTTGTTGGTTGCAGTACTGCTGCTGGCAAAAATTGCGCGGAACAGTGCCCACTGCCCTGTGTAAGCCTGACTGGCGACCCGGTTTTTCCCGCTGAGAAACTCTGCACTCAGATAACCGTCCATAGCAGATGAAGGCCACATCACATTGCGCCATACCCTCGGGCCATGCTTATAGCTGAAAATGTTTTCTGCTTCGCGGAGCTGGAACTCTGTTACGTCCGTACTCATGGAGCTCGCTCTGAAACCAACGTTAACGGTCAGTTCTTCACCCGCCGATCCGAAAAAGATGGTGCTCAGCCTTTTCGCCTTCTCTAACTGGTTACGGGTGTTTGCGCTGATTGGCAGCGTCAGACCGTCTACTTCATTGAGTTTCAGCCGGCCGTTATCCCAATAAACAAATGGTTTCAGGAATTCATCTACGAACTGCTCAACACGTCCATTCGCTTTAAAGAACTGACTGAAATCATCCAGATTGACCTCACCACGGCCGTGCTGCGCAAACGGGAAACGTCCTTCAATCGCGCTAACATAAAACTGATAGACACGCTCATCCCACTGAGTGTTCAGGTACGAGGTACTGCTGGCGACAACCTGGCTCCATACCTGGTCTCCGATGCTTTTCGTCCATAGTGCGACTTTGCCGGGCGCCCGACTACCGGCACGGCGGAAGCTGACAATTGGGTCCACGCTGCCCTGAGCATGCGCAATCGCGTACTCATGGAACGACTTACCCGGGTTCGCACTTGACAGGGCCGCATCATAGTAGGTGTTCAGTTCGTCAACCTGTGCAAGCAGGTTATCTACCGGTGCTTCTTTTCCATCGCCGTTCACAAAACGGGAGAAGGAAATAAACGCTTCATTCACGACAAACGAAGGCTGAAGCCTGAGTAGCTTTTCGCCGACAGCGCGGTTGATCTTGTTCGCTTTGTTCAGCACTTTCTTTGCTTTCTTCAGGCCAAGTTGCCCGGCTAACCGCTTATTACCTTTGGTATCCGGCTGTTCTTCTACCGCCAGAGTGGTATTGACCACAACTGCGTCCAGAACATCCATTAACGGACTGGTTGCGGGTGTGCGGACATTACGCAGCGCATACCCTAACTTGGGCGCACTGTTGAATTTCTTAACGTGGATGTTGTTGACCAAATCTTTCCAGTGGTAGATGTAATCAGCAAAATAGAGGCGCTGAACCTGCTTACTCAGCTCAGTCAGTTCCACAACAGATGCGCCGGACATATCACCCTGAATTGCCTTGAACTCACTCATCAGATCGTAAAGCAGGTCAGATTTGGCAGTCAGGTCAATCCGGCCATAACCTTGCCGGGTAAATACTTCCGGAATCAGATAGCCATGAAAATCACTCGAGAACTCGAACAGGCTGTCGAAGTTCTCCCCCAGCTGACTACGCAAATCCACCTGATTGCGGTATTGAGGCATACTCTTAATGCGGGCATAAATCAGACGTTCAGGTGACAGGCCTTCAAGGTTGTTGGTCGCAACGGCGATCAGCTCCTGGTTAGGCTGCAGGGTTTTGTCGTAGTCGCCGCTGAATACGTCTTCGATCAGCAGTGACAGTTCATCCAGCTCATCCGGAGAAAGCTCTCCCTGATCTCTTAAGTTGTCCAACAGGTAAGCCTGAAGCTCTTCAAAATTCAGTTGCTCACGGTCAAACAGCATTTGGTAGTAGCGAAGAATTTCAAAGATCTTACTTGGATTACCGAGGTTTACGTACACATACAGCTCCGTACTGATCAGCTCTTCCAGCTTAGGCAGCAGGATCTGGTGAAGCTGTTTCTC
Organism: Vibrio sp. 9-16B-A1; assembly: GCF_056726165.1. Lineage (NCBI taxonomy): Bacteria > Pseudomonadati > Pseudomonadota > Gammaproteobacteria > Vibrionales > Vibrionaceae > Vibrio > Vibrio sp. 9-16B-A1. The sequence goes on along the minus strand of NZ_JBSDZD010000010.1, from coordinate 148,618 downwards.
ATATACCAGGTAAACACTTTCTGCGGTATCAGCCTGCTTAATACTGACTTTTTCATACCAGGGCTTAGGCTGAACTCCCTCAACCACCACGTCACCCAGTTCACTGAGCACAACAACCAGATCGGACATGGAATAGTCCTTACTCAACTTCTTAATATCTTCCTGATAGAAGTGGATCTGAGCGATAGCTTCAGAGCGCCAGTCTTCATCTGCATTCCAGTTATCTTTGAGGTTAAGTCCTGCTACAGCAATGAGCCCGACGATAGAACACAGCACCAGAGTCCGGAGCAGCAGATACCCTGCGTGCCGCCATTGGTTAACGCCGACAATGCTCTTCTCCGGAAGAATTGCTCTGGTGAACAACTTCTGAGTAAAGTATCCCCGGCGACCTGGCGACTGTTCACTATGACTGACCGAATTAAACTCGGCGCGATCAGCAATCGCCTGAGTTAATAAGTCATATTCACCGCCCTTCTGCCCTGATGACATCAGGTAGGCTCCGCGGATCCACACAGCTTCACGAACACGGTTCTCGCGGCCAATATCCGTCAGAAGCTCGTTAACTCTCTCCAGAAAAATACGCAACTGGTAAGGCCACGCTAGAATTGAACCTGACTTTTCACTGCTGACGTTCCGAAGCAGCTCAAACTGCTGCTCTGCAACTGACTGGAGTAGTTTATGGCTCTGAGCCTCAAACTGGTGCCGGTCATATCGGCGGGACTGATCACACTCAAAAGTAATGCCAAACGGTTTTTCCGTATCGGACGCGGTATAACTTTCAAAAAATCCGGTGAAGTCAGCAATCGCGTCGGCTTTCGAAAACGCCGCATACACAGGCACGTTCAGCGCCAGTGCATCTCCCATCGATAGCATCGCTTCCTGATAGATCCCGGAAAGTTTAGTGCGCTCTTTTTTATCCCCGGTCATTAAACGGTCACAACCGATCACGGTCACGATACCGTTTAGTCCCTGCCTTGGCCGGTATTTTAAAATCTGTTTAGCCAGTACTTTCCACAGAGACTCATCAATGCCTTCATCGTCAAAAATACGGTGACCAACTTCAATGACAACGGCACTGTCATTACTCCAGAAGCGTAAATACTGCTCGGTGTCACTTTCATCCAAATGACGCTCATTTACTGGTTCAAAACCGTTTTGCAGCAAAATGGCGCTTTTGGCATCCTTTTCACCACCCAGTACCAGATACCAGGGCAGGCTGTATAAGCTCTCAAGTTTATTACGGCCCTGACCCATGATTTTCCTGCAGGCCACGCGAAAAAGTTGCTGGATCACCCGGGCATCCTGTTTGAAGAGCACCTGAAGATCGTGCTCTTCAGACACTGCGTGCTTACGCTTGTGCTGCCTCCACCACCAGACAGAGACCAGAAACAGGATAACCAGAGTCAGGGCCAGTGCCCCCCACTTAAGCCACTGAGGTTGCTCTTCCGGCAGCCAGAACCAGAGAGCAAGGGTTGCTGACGTTACAGCGATAACCAGCAAAATCGAAAGTATCTTCTTGAACATGTTATTTCTGCGCTCTTTTGATCGTAGCGTTCAAACCAAAACGAACATTGAGCTCGTTTTTCAGCTTGCGAATGGTGTTTAAATTGTCTCCGGCGTTGATGTAGAGCTCGACACCATGATCACTTTCACGGGTAAAAGAGTCGTAGCCCGCTTTGTTTAACTCAGAGGAGAGGCGAACCGCATCGCCGGTTTTCGTGAACACGGCCAGTATGATTTCCCATTGCTGGATCACCTTCCTTCCTTCGTTTGTTTCATCCTCTCCGACACTTTCTGTTTCGCGCCCTATATCTGCATCGGTACTTAAGTACACCAAATCACTGCTGCTCTTCCTGAAGCTGATATCAGACATATCAACGGCATTAAACTGCGTTAACATCGGCTGGATCCTGCTGTGATACCAGTACTCGGTAAATCCGTATCCGGACGCAAGGATCAGGAAAGTCAGCAACAGGGTCTTGCCCATGCTGATCATCAGCCAGGGTTGCTTGCCATTAATAAGCTCCGGTGTTACAGGCTCAGGTAGTGTGCCCTCCTCCCGGTAATGGCGAACCAGACTGTAGGCCTGGGAGGTAATTTCATGTAGTTGGCTTTCATCCTCATGACGAAAACGGCCTTTAAAACCGAGCGACAAGAGCACGTACTGAAGCTCAATAAAGTCCACCAGCTTGCCTGGCTGTTGTCCCGCTTTATCCAGCAATATAAAGAAAGCTTCACCACCATTGCGTTGCGAGAACACCTTGCTGAGCAGCGAGTGATTTTCCCATCGGGCCAGCTCTCCCCACGGGGTATAAAGCACGGCCTCGTCGAACGCCGCGCAGAGCACAAAACAGCTTTTCTCAATCACGGTTGGGTGATAATCCAGGTGCAATCCACGCAGGCGAAAAGCTTCGATCGCATCAAGTAGTCTTTGACGAAAGCGGTTGATATCCCTCGGGCCCCCCTGACGTTTGATGGTAACCAGAATGCCCAGAAGCTCGGTCGCTGCATTCATTAATGGGCTGCCATATACCGTCAGGTTTTCGATCAGTTGCTCCGTTCCTGAGGTATCCACCTTTATGCCAGGAACGCTCTGCCCTGATTTAGCACTGCTGGCTGTCGCCCGCCGGATCTGAACCGTTGGCTCTTCGTTAAATAGTCCTGCCACAATGCACCTACCTGATCACATGGAAATCGACGTTGATGTCATCGATCCGTTCATCAATATGAAGCGCAATTGCTTCATCACGCTTCACCAGTGCCTGCCACAGTTCGGACTTGGTATCGATTTCGAAATAGGCCGCATCATTGAGTGATTTCAGCTCTGACGGAGCATAAGGCAGGTGCCGCAATGGCACGCCAGATAAGGCGTTTCGCACCAAACCCGCGATATCACTGTTACCAGCAAGTTTGGCTGCACGCGGGAAATCTTCACTCAAACGGATTGCACCAATGGAAGATGAAACCACCAACACAAAACGTCCCTGGTTATACAGGCTGCGATCATCCACCAGAGTTCGCAGCAGACGCCGGCTGACAAACAGCTGCCGGTCCCACTTGAGTGTCGTTACGTTGTCGATTTGCACTTCACGCAGCAGCACCAACAGCTCTGCAAAGACCGCAGAGAAGATGGCGTAAAGGTTGTCCGGGTTCCATGCAGGAAAAGACTTCGGTAGCTTACCCTCAAGCCCCTGCATTTGCCCGGCCATAGACACACACTCCAGGTAGAGGTGGTGCGTCAGCAAAGTGCCATCAAAATTCCACTGTTCCAGCTTTGGTGACCAGGTACCCAGCACCTGCAGCCACAGATAGTCCCGCATTAATGACTGGTAGCTCTTGCTGCCTGCTTCTGCCTGCAGCCGGGCATGGATCGCCCGTGAGCGGTATTGCACCTGAGCAAACACATCTGCAACAGAGTCTGTCAGATAACTTGAGGCACCATAGTGCAGGCACTGAGGGATAAATGCCTGATTTAACACCACCGCCCCCTCAGACTTGTGTTCGCTTATCTCAGCAACCGCGATCAGAACAAAGTCTTTCAGCTCATCGCCTTCCAGTTTCAGCTGAATGTTGAGCAACGCCAGTTCCAGTTGTACCGGATCGCTGTGTTCCCGGCTGATGTCATAGACCGGGTGCTCAACAGCGCTATGACGCAGGCGGTTGTCATCACCAATGTCTACCGCGCCGGGTCTTGATACCGGTAATGCCAGGTAGACTTTTTTATGGCTGGTGTTTTTCGGCACATCCATAACCAGCGCCGTCTCAATTTCAAACGGAGTGCCATCAGGGAAAATTCCCCTGGCCCGGCGTACCGATACTTTGCCGATATTGAGCATGGAACGGTCCAGCTCCAGGTAAGTCAGACCGTAAGACTGAGGGTTCATCTGCCCGGCGAACTCACGCGCAAAGTTTTCGACGTAGCGTTCTTGCTGCTGAAAATGCTGTGGTGAGAGAAACATTCCCTCACTCCAAACCACTTTGTTGTTATCCATTATTTTTCTTCTTCCCCCGAAACAGAGAGATTGATGCCATCAACTTCGATATTGATCGCGGCAGTATTGATAATCACAGGCTTGTAGATGGCTTTGTTTTTTGCATCACGGTAGTTTGCAAATCCGGCAATCACACCGATGTACTTCACTCCGGCCCCCAAAGGAAAGACCTCCTGACGCTTCTCTCCCGGTAACAGGCTTGGCAGGCGCCGGGCAAGCGCCAGCTCAGCTTTCAGTACGCCCTGCTCATCGTTATAGATTTGAATAAAATCAGCCTGCTCAAATGCATTGCTGTTGGTCAGTTGGTAGATACGCAGCTCCACGGGGGAAGGCGTGCCCTCAACATTTGGGTTGATGTTTGTAGCGGCGCTGATGTTTACAACCAGTTTTGGCTCTATCGGTTCATCACTCCACAGGCTGCACCCTGAAAGTGACAGCGCAACGAGCAGCAGACACAGACGACTCATCATTGCTTTCCCCCCTCCATTTTTCTCTGTAAGCACATGGCTTCGCGAAAATACGCCTGGAACTTCAGTTGCCAGTCACGATTGTTGACCTGACGGTCAAAGTAACGTTTGTACATATCCCAGTACTTAGGTTTCCGGGACAGGAAGCCTTTGCCAGCCAGGTCATCAAACATGGACTCCATAGCATTGGGCGAAATATCAGAGAGCAACCTGCCCAGTGCCATTTCAAGGGCCTTGTTAGTCCATTCCTGCTGGCGCTGTTCATAGGTCTGAAATTCTGCAACAGCAAACTGCACAGAGCGGGCTCCTGCCTCTGTACTGCTGCCATCCGCCATCTGTATGCCAGGCGCAGAGTGAACAGGAAATGAAGCCTGATAGTCGCTATCGCTCAGCGGGCTATCGGCGTCATCGACCTGAAAATCCAGACTGAAATTCCGCCGCTCCTCCCCCCTTACGGTATCCGGACTTAAAAACGGGTCGTCATCCACAACGTCCAGTGTTGATATCGTCACGTCAGGTTCATCTGTGACGTCAGGAATGCTCTGCACTGGCGGAGTCTCTTCGGTCCGAAATGGATCATCTCCAAATGGTGACGGAGACAGGCTTTCTGACCCAGACTGCGCTCTGGCCAACTCAGGTACAAAACAGGAGACCAGCAGGCGGTAACGGCCAATGTCCAGGACATCTCCGTCACTCAGTGTTGACTGGTTTCCGCTACCCAGGGGCGTGTCCGAGCCGTTGATATAGAGCCCATTGGTACTGCTGTCGGCAATTTGATACCCGCGCGAGGTTTTACGAATAGTGGCGTGTGTCCCGGATATCTCCCGGGTCGCGTCACTAAGCTGCAGGGTCGCGCCAAAAGCACGGCCAATGCTTCCCCCTTCTTCAGGAAAAGCCTGATTCCACTGAGCAATACTTTCACCATCGGGTGAACTGATAATTCTGATTGATAATGGCATTTCAATGATCTTCAGTAAGTTCTGTATGTTGAATTAGCGACACTTAGTGGCTGCCTGGTTAAACTCCCCAACAAACCGGGGGTATTTCCTGGTGAATGCTTTCGAAAAATACACTCCCAGAGTCTGAGATTTCACCCGTGTCTTCGATATAGCCCGGTAGCTGATACCCATTTTTTTTATGGTCTCGTCTATCACAGCGTCATTACCCAGGATTGCACCAACCTCACCCTTGAGCATCAGTTCGAGCAGTGCCTTGGGGGTTCGTGGCTTTTTAGTGACACGGTAACCATTCTTCTCAAGCCAGAACCATTTGTTAGAACCAAACAGGGCAGCAACTTCGATCTGAGACTTAAACATCGAATGAGACATCTCTGCTGAATCTGACAGTGAGAACCAGCTCCACTTTTGCTGCTCCAGCGCTACCGAGTACTCGGCATACTCATCCCGCTTACTGTTATGAGATGCGAGGAAAAAACCATGCTGTGAGCCCACTTCTGTCATTAACTGAGCGCGATCCCATTTGGTCATCGTAAGCTGGTAAGGCTGCTCCATAACCCGCATCACACACTTCACTTTTTCAATACCCGGACCTTTCATTTCGCCGTTTTCTTCGTACTGGTAGGGAAACCATTCCTGGGTCGCGAGCAGGAGCCTCTCGGGGCGACTTTCTGCCAAAACGGGTTGGCTGACACCAAATACCAGGAAACAAAACAACATACATCTGATCATGGCTGGCTGTTCTCCATACTCATACCAGCGGAGCGAACCACGCTGCCGTCACTTGCGTAGATGTCACTTGCCATCTCAAGCAAAACAAACGGAATCCTGGTGCCCACCCGCTCGGCTTGCTTAAAGCTGATGGAAATATCCGGTGGAGAAAGTACACCGACGGGCAGAGAGCGTGGTGCAATGTCTTTCTCCAGAATCTCAATGCCGTAGAGAGCGGCCTGGTGAGCGTTGTTTTCAAACCCAACCCCTACCGACATAAGCGCGCTTTGTGTACTGCCGTTGACGGCATCCGGTACCGCCGTCAGCAGAGGCAGGTTCTGAGAGTATGTGTTGATCTCGCCGATACGGTTAAGCAGACTTGAGCTACCCGTCAGCCAGAGCAGTGAGTGACTCATATCTGGGTCACTAAGCTGCATGGCCTTCACCTGAGCTGGCAATACCCTGTCCAGCGACTGCCCCGGCTCGCTTTTATCCACCACTATCGGGAAGATACGTATCCCCTGTTTTTCGGCTTCTTTTTTCAGAGGCAAATACTGCGTAAGGTAAGCACTGGTGTTTGACCTGGCGTACAAAATACCGATTTGAGTCAGCCCGGAACGGAACCGGCGCAAAAAACTGAGCGTTATGTCTGCCGGAAGGTTGAGTGACGTATATGCGAAGTTGTTATGACTGCTGGTGTAGCTATCCGTCAGCCCCATCAACACCGGATCTTTGGCATTGACTGAGACAACCGGCAGCCGGGCACCAGCGTACACGCTATGCAGAGAAACAGTCGCCCGGGATCCAACGGTATAGATCAGGCTGGCTTCTTTCTCTGCCTGCCGCGTCCAGGCTTTCAGCTCAGTTTGTGTTTCAGGAAGCAGAAACACACGAAACGAAACGCCGGGCATCTCAGTGCGGAAAACTTTCAGGATGGTAGAAAAAGCAGTGTCATATGAGTCTGCTTTACGTGAAATAAGCACCCACACCACCGGATGTTCTCCCCGGGGCGCAAACATCACGCTGGTATCGTTGGCGCTGATCTCCCATCTGGTCTGATTGGTATCATTGAGGTGCTCACCCAGCCACTGTGGCCACTTTGCATGGCATAAGGCAGACGAAAGCAGAGTAATCAGGATCATAAGCAACCGGATCATGCGACTGCCTCCCTGGCTTGCTCTCTGTCAAATACCCACATCAGTACACTGGCCAATATGAAAAAGAGAGACAATGTGAAAAAGGCGTAACCATTTCCGACGTGAGCAAGCAGAGCCCCGACAATCACTGAACCCAGTACATGCCCTAACCTTTCCAGAAAACGATAAGTAGACGCAACAGAGTTAGCATTGGCCCCTTTAGTAGTCGTCACTACGTGCGTTACCACCGGTGCATTTATAAGGCCATGCGAGATCCCCATGACCAGCATGGCTACTGTAGCTGTGAGTACCAGATACCCGGTGTCTTCAAAGAAAAACGCCACCGACAATACACCGAGAGACACGGCTGCAATAATACTGCCCAGGCAGAGTGCCCATTTCGCAGAGCCAATCCGGTCAATAAGTGGAGATACTTTTCCGCTGACAAAAAGTACAGAGAAAGCATATGCCATCAGAACCTGGCCAATACTCTCACGCTCAACTCCCGCACCGGAAAGCAGAATAGGCACGGCGAAAAACACCACACCAGTCAGCATCATTTTGGTCGGGATCCCCACCAACAGCATGGTGCGTATAAATGAGGGAACACGTATCAGAGCAGAGGAGTCTTTCAACATCACTGTCAGATTGTCTTTCAGAGAGCCCGGTTTATGACTTTGAGGCGCCATAGAAGGCAACGACCAGCCAAACAGGTACATCAGTCCCCCCACTAAAACGGAGAGCAAAAAGATGCCCTGAACACCCACAGTATCTGCAAGGAGTGCGCCGATAGCAGCGCCAGAGATAAAGCCGGCGTTAAAGCAAAACACAATGATTCCGGCGGCCTGTGTTTTGTTAGACTTATCACTGCAACGCAGTATGTAAGCCTGTACCGAAATAAAAATAGTGGCCTGTCCTATCCCGGAAACCAGACGCGCCAACAGTACGGTCATCAGTTGAGAGTCGTAGGCCAGCAGCAGACAGCCCGCCGACGACAGTAATATGCCAACGCTTAATACTTTACGAATATCAATGACTTCAACCAGTCGTGACACAGGTAACAAGGTTGCAGCAAAACCGACAAAGTAAAGAGTGAAGAAGTAAGAAGACCAGCTTTCACTCGCACCGCTTTCTACTGCAATATGCGTCAGGTACTGCGGCAACACTGGCGCCATCAGAGATTCCATCAGCACAGTAACCAGCAGCAACGGTTTTATCTGAGCCAGAACAAGCTCATTCTCAGGCTGCTGTTCGGAATGACTGAGCAGGCGGATAAACGCAAAACAGATAAAGGCACAGCCGGCAAAAAGTATGGCAAAGTTCTTTAGCGTACGGATGAGCTGTGCCAGTAACGCCTCCGGATAGAAAGCAACGGATACCTGATTGCCTGCAGCCTCTCCGACCAAAAACTCGGCCATATTGTCGACGGACATAGCGCCACCGGACGCTTCACTCCGTGCGATCAACTCCGGCCCCTGAGATACCGAAATAGACGAAACTTCCGGATTCGAACGGCGAAAGCTGTCCAGCATGCCGCCGATGCCACTCACCTGTTTGTGGCTGATACCTGCGCTCAGAACCGGAGCCAGTCGTTGAGTTACAATGTTCGCCAAAGAGCCAGCTTTGTTTTCCAGGCCAGATTTGTAAAGTGCAGCAACCATCAGCAATACGCTGACCGCCATCGCCAGAAACACCCCACCAAATGCTGTGAAATAGGTTTTGGGGTTGGCACTGCGCAGGACAATAATGACAAACAGTGCCGTCAGCACAACTACCAGCCCCACCATCGGCTGAAAGTGTTCATCAATGGTTCTCTCTATCTCATGGTCGCTCAGAAGCACTTCGAGTACGCCCACCTGAGTGAACTTATTACTCAGTGGCATGCTGACCAGGCTGCCTGCGATGTGATCATTGGTATACCGATAAAGCTCCTGCTCACCGGAAATCACCCGAATATCGACCACTGATGAATCCGCCTTCGCGATTGGTGCCAAGACCTTTTCCAGCCCGGCGATATCATGCAGCGGTACCCCGGAACTAAGTACCTGCTCGATACCTATCCGCGCAGCTTCCGTCTGCGCAAGAATCGCATCACGGCTTTGTTGCTGGTAGCTTTTCAGTGCCTGAGCATAACCAACTACAAAGATCAGTGTCAGCGACAGCAGAACCAGTAAAGCGCCCAACAAGAGCCGGCTATATTGCTTAAATGTGCTCAACACGAACTCCTAACACGCACTAAGAGCGTCAAACTGTTCGGTCAGGCAGTGCGCAAGAGCCACTGGGCGCTTCTGTTTCAGAAAAGCGAGGCGATTGAACACCAGAGACTGAACAAGATCGGTGTAGTTCATGCCTTCACGGTTCAGGTCGTGGCATACCAGACTGACCTTCTCACCTTCCGGTCGTTTCAGGTCCGGTTTAGGGTTGGTTTCCAGCACATAGAGGTTGCCCGACTTATCCATTCGCAAATCGACACGAACCAGTGTCTGCAGACCAAGCTGGCGATAGATTTTTTGCCCGATATCAGCCAACTGGCTACGCAGCGGTTCTTCGTCTACCGCGACCAGACGGTCCTGGGTGATCGGTTTAACATCCATCGACGTAAAGATCGGCTCATCTTCTTCCAATACACGTTCGGTGATAGAAAAAGCCATCGGCATCGCGGACCGGGTCAGAGTGTCCTGTTTGAAGACGTGTTCCCCGGCAACTGCAACCACGAACTCCCTGCCACCCAGGAAAGGTTCGATCATAACTGTATTACCCGTCGCACGGCGGACCTTCTCAACGACGCCAGCGAGATCGCTGCGCTCAAACACGGGGTAAACGTGAACAGAAGCACGACCGGAAACTGGCTTCACAATGAATCCATCCGTAAACTCCGCCTCAATCCGGTCAATAGCCTGCTGCTTAACAGCGTCGTCAAAACTTTCGTCAATACCGATCGTTAAGAATGGGGCCGTTGGCAGGCCTGCCGCCCTGATTTCATGCTTAAACAGGTGTTTGTTATCAAGGATGCCTGCCGTCATAGGGGAGTGGCCTACGTAAGGTACGCCCAGCATCTCCAGCATGGATGGCAAATGACACATGGAATCAAACCCCTGAAGACCGCCACTGTTGGTGATCACCAAATCGATCGCTTGTTCTCTAAGCTTTTGTGCCAGGTGAATGTCTTCTGCCAGCACCTCAACACTGCAAAAACCTGATTCGCGCAGTGCGTTGGCAATATCGTGCGCTACCGGTGCGTATGTCTTGGTTGAGCGAGGGCTCAGGTTCTCAAAAATAAAGCTTCCCTCTTGCCCTTTATCACCGCCGTGGATAACCGCGACTTTGATATTTTGGCGAATCCATTCCAGCTGTTGCTTAGAAAAAACTGAATGCGTCATGTATTAGTACTCTGATGTGGTGTTGCTTAAAAAGGCGCACTTCCTGGCAGCCTGACAGCAATTAGTGATACAAATCGTTATTGTTATGCGCGGGCTGGCTCACAACCCGCGATTAAAACGGGGTCTGGTGCCCCATAACACAGTTACCGAATCTGGATGCAGAACTTCCCGCCTTCCGCGTGAACACTCACCGCCTCCACGGGTTTGTTTTCGCTCATACGCACAATGCACTGGTTTGCCAGTTCTGGCATGAGCTGGCGGTTGATCAACTGTTCAACAGCACGAGCTCCGGTTTCCGGTGAATCATTCATGTCCACCAGAAGCTGGATCACATCAGGGTGATAGCTGAAAGCTGCACCGTAATGCTCTGCTACCCTTTTGCTGATGCGCTTAAGTGAGAGCTCAGCGATTTTTGCCATCTCTTCATCATTTAACGGGAAGTAAGGCACTACGGTCGCCCTGCCCAGGAACGCGGGTTTAAAATGCTTTTGCAGCTCAGGAAAGATGGTGTGCGTCAGTTCCGGGACCTCTGGTCTGCCATTGACGCACGCATTCACCACAGCTCCGTCCGCAGCGTTGGATGTCATGATGATAATGGTGTTACGAAAATCGATGTTCCGGCCTTCACTGTCTGAAATCGAACCCTTATCAAAGATCTGGTAGAAAATATCGTGCACACCCGGGTGCGCTTTCTCCATTTCATCAAGCAACAGAACAGAATATGGGTTCTTACGAACCGCTTCGGTAAGCACTCCCCCTTTGCCATACCCGACATAGCCAGCGGGAGAGCCGAGCAACATTGATACTTTGTGCTCTTCTTTAAACTCCGTCATGTTGATGGTGGTGATATTACGCTCACCGCCATACAGGAGGTCGGTCAGCGCCAGAGCGGTTTCTGTTTTACCAACCCCACTGGGGCCACACATCAGAAATACACCTACCGGCTTACGGGGATCGGTCAGGCCTGCACGGGAGAGGCGAATCGCCTGTGATAGCTCTGCAATTGGAGTGACCTGGCCAATAACGCGCTCACCGATGTGGGATTCCAGATGCATCAGCCTTTCAACTTCCTGGCTCAACATATTGCCGACAGGGATCCCGGTCCAGAGCGCGACTACCTCTGCAATGGTCTGCTCACTGACCTGAGGCAGAACCAGCGGCTGCTCGCCCTGCAACTCGCGCAGTGTTGCCATCTTCGCGGCCAGGCGGGCTTTATCGTCACCAGAAACTGCTGAGCCACTTTGTTTCATCTCTTCATCCAGTGATTGCTGGAGAGCAATGATCTCTTCCACCAAAGACCGCTCACTGTTCCAGCGCGCTTCGATGGACTGGTGCTCGTCCTTGAGCGATACCAGACGCTCCCTGGCATCGCCCAAACGGCTATCTTCTGTCGACCAGAGAGCAGCTTCATATTCAAGCGTCCCGATTTCGTTTTCGGTATAACGGATTTTTTCTGCAATGGCGTCCATCTGACGCGGCGTAGCACTCTGACTTAAACCGATCCGTGAACATGCGGTATCCAGAAGACTGATGGCCTTATCAGGAAGCTTACGCTCCGGCAAGTAGCGGACAGAGAGCGACACTGCTGCATCAATCGCCTGTTGCATCACTTTCACATTGTGGTGTTTCTCCAGACTTCTCTTCACACCACGCAGCATATGAACAGCATCTTCTTCACCCGGCTCATCCACCACCACAACCTGGAAGCGTCTTGTCAGAGCTGCGTCTGACTCAAAGTACTGCTTATATTCTGCCCATGTTGTCGCAGCCAGTGAACGGAACTCACCACGTGCGAGGGCTGGCTTCAAAATATTCGCTGCATCATTTTGCCCCGCTGCGCCACCGGCCCCGATCAGTGTGTGCGCTTCATCAATAAACATGATGACAGGCGTCGCCGACTGCTTGATCTCGTTGATCACATCCTTAAGGCGATTTTCGAACTCACCTTTGATACTTGCTCCGGCCTGAAGCAGTGACAGATCTAAGCTACGCAGTTCAACATTTGCTAACGCAGGCGGGACGTTTCCGTCAACAATCTCCTGCGCAAGACCTTCAACTATTGCGGTTTTTCCCACCCCCGGGTCTCCAACCAGAATCGGGCTGTTCTGGCGGCGACGGCAGAGAATATCGATGGCTTTGCGGATCTCGTCACCACGCCCCGTGATTGGATCGAGCTCTCCGTTGCGGGCTGCTTCCGTCAGGTTCTGCGAGTACTTGTCCAGTGCCGGCGTGGAAGAGTCGCCACTGGCTTCGACCATGCCTTCGGTAACCTGGCTGCTTTGCCTGGGTGTACCTGCCGCCAAAGACTGAGTTCGCAGCCACTCTGAAGATAAAACCGTAACCCATTGACTTAAAATGCCATTATAAGCAGCCTGGTCCGCGCGCTGCCTGAGCACCATCAGGACGTGATACTCATTCACCATCAACTGCTGGTTGTTCAATGAAGCCAACATCCACGCATCTTTTAACAGCTCGACCAGCTCCGGAGAGAGCGAAGGCGATGTATCGTTACCGCATGCCAGGCCAGCAAGGCGGTTATTGCAGCGCTCAAGCAGTGCCTCTTTGGTCAGAGAAGCTTTAGTTAGCGCCGCTTCCCACCCTCCAGACTGTTGCAGCAACTGAAAAAACCAGTGCTCAGGTTCGATAGAGAAGTGCCCCCGGCTGACACACTCCCCTGCAGCTGATTCCAGGGAACTTTTAAGTGTTGGCGTCAGCCTTTTTACCAGGCTCTGCAGTTCAATATTTATCATTCTTTGTCCTAACTTTTAGTCAGTGGCATCTCAACAAACTGTTGGCTTTCGGGTTGATTGTTCATCCAGGCAGACTGCCCTATCCGCAGTGCTCTCTGATGACTTGCTGACAGCTTCACCTTTGGCAGATAACCGCTGTTAACTTTCATGTAAAGCACGTGCCTGGTATTGATCCCCATGTAACTGCGAACCATATGGTCCACCGCGAGGATCAGGTTCCCGTCCTCCCGGATCTTCAGATAATGCTGGTAATCCCTGGGGCAGATTTTTATCTTTAGTTTTTGCCCCATCATGGGGGTAGACTTGCCTGCCAGTGCGTCCATACCCAGGCGCTGGTTCTGTCCCGTAGCGCCAAGCTGAGTCAGGGAGCATGCAGTCAATGGCAGGTACTCGAGGCCGCTTCGCTCAATTTCAAAATCGGCGTCGAAGTAGTCCTGCAAAATCGCTTTAAGTGCTAACGGGCATGTTAATTTCAACCCCAGAACCCCTGTGTACTGCACCAGGTGTGACCCGGGTACCGGGGAGCTCTCTCCTGTCTGGCCTGCCAGCTTCGAAAGCATGTCGGTAACTGACTGCTGATGGCTGTTCCAGTGGAATGTCTCCTCTTCCATCTGGTAGGCAAGCTCATGTTTCTGCCTGGTTTCGCAGTACAGGCGGTAATAACGGTTGTTGAAGATGTCAAAAAACGCCAGCGGTGCTTCGTCACCCTGTTCAAACCTAGCTCTCAGTGCCTCACTAAACATCGCTCTTGGCATCGCGCAGTGGTTACCGGAAAGGGAAGCCACGGAGGTTTTAACCGTGTACTCTCCTGAACTTTCCTTTGTTACATCAGAGACTTCCGACTGGTAGTAAGCGGGCAGTATTTCCGCACTGAAGCGCACCGCAGGACGCAACCCTTTCTGGTGGGCCTGGTGCTTGAAGATTTGCCAGACTTTCTCTAATTGACCTTCAAAGCGGCCATCAGAGAACCGGCTTACAACAGACTCTTGCATCCGGTTCTCCTTGGAAATGAAAGGTAAACACCATCCTGCCCGTCCAAACAGATGTCGACCTGTGTAAAACTGTTAAAGCCTGCGAAGTAAGCGAAGAAGTGATCCAACAGATGGGCAAACAGTGAAAGTCCGCCATTAACATTGGCAGGATCCAGAGTCACAGATATTTTTGTGCCATACGCAAAACAGCTCTTACCTGAAATACGAATAGGGGCAACAACCTGTTCCTGCTCTATCGCTTGCAGGGACTCGATGTAAACGTGGTTCTGAACAGCCTGATTGTGATTGTATAAATCAAACACGTTTTTCAGGGTTGTCGTCGCATCGTCCGTACCGAGAATCGCGTGATAGTTAAAGTGCAGGTGGCACAGCAGAGCCCATACGTTCTTGTTTGCATCACGGCTTCGGACCGGCATGGTTGGACGGCGCACCAGAGTCATATCTGCCGGAATTGTCAGTGACTCCCTGCAGGTCACGCTGCTGGTCACCGGCAGTGAGCCAGCAGAAACACCATTGGTTGCCGTTGTCGAAACGGCCCAGACTCTCGTCTCAGATGATGAGCTGATGTGCCCGGGGTCAGATACTTTCAGGCTGCTGTCCAGCACCCCTCTCTCATGAATGCTCTGGACGAGCTGCCAACGCAGAGCGCTTTCAGTATCGTTATATTTCTCACCATAGATTTGCGGCACCGGTGTCGGCTCACCCTCAGTCACATCCATCACCTGATCAACTGAAAACACTTCCATCGTGTTCTCCTGACTGGCGTCAAGATGGATGGGATACTGCTTCTGACTGAAGTCAACCTGCAATGGCTCTGCAACCTGAGAATGCAGGTTCACCAGTGGCGCACAGCAAAGCGAAAAATGCTGAGCCTGAATGGAACGGGCCTGCTCGACACTCATTTCATTCAGATAGATCTGAATACTGAACTGAGACCCTGTGATCTTTCCTGCCACACGGCTCAGGTCCAGCCTGAATCCAAGAAAACGCTCCGGAAACATGAAAAACTCAGTCAGCAGTTTGAAACCGCCAAAACTTGCGGCCTGATACGGCAAAATAGTGTCTTCTGCGTCAAACCCTACCGGATGAATAGCTGTTTTGTTCAGCGGATGAACATTACCATCGTTGCTGATACAAACCTGGGATACTGCCTGAGCCAGAACGTCATAAAGCCGCAAAGCAAAATGGTTTTCGCCGTTCAAATGAAAACGGATAGTGCTGATCTCAAGATCCGACAACTCGATCCCTTCATCGGTCGCCGCTATCGTCAGTTCCAGCATCGCCTTTGCGTTTTCGGCGCCATGAGGTCTCGCCATTTCAAAGGGTGCGAACAGTACTTCGGCCTGAGTGACCCTGACCGGAAGCAACTCAATGTCTTCAGTAATACGAAATACTGCGCTTTCTGAAGACTCATCAGAAACCTCAAACTCTGTACCTTTTGGGACAAAGTGTCTGGCATTTGCGTCTGGCAGAACATTAAAGTCCAGCATTGTGTATGACGGTACAGGACGCAGGTAATGTGGAAACAGGAGATTTACCAGACTCTCTGTCAGCTCAGGATAGGACTCATCCAACCGCTGCTGTAGCCTGCCATTCATCAAAGCAACGCTTTCGATCAACCGCGCGACTTGCGGATCATCGATACTGTCTTTACGCATTCCCAGCGCGCGTGCGGCACCCGGATGACGCTCAACAAACAGAGAGGCTTCATCACGTATAAAGCGCAGTTCCTGTTCAAAATAGGAAAGCAGAGAATCAGACAAAGTTAGACTTCCTTACATCGAGTTTGTTGCTGCTTAGGTCTAAGAACGAGTCCAGGGTGATGGATTCATTACCCATATCAGAATGAACTACGGCAGAGAGGCGAAAACACATCCGGGTGTCCTCCCGCGTGCCTTCCTGTATTTCAATATCGACCATGCTCAGGCGCGGCTCGTAGTGACTGACCAGATCTTCAATCTCAGCGATAATATCGTTGCTGTCTGTTTTGCTCTGAGCTCGCGCGATGTTCCTCATGCCCAGCTCAGCAATGGTGCCTTCACTCACTTTGTACTTTTCTGCCCAAAGCGGTGCCCGGCTGGAAATAAGATCGCAGATGTTGTCGATAATGGCGTCCCGCACGCTATCAATATCGTCGTTCCATTTTTGCGTCAGTTTCATCATCAGACTCACTGGCTTTCCCCCACTTCCGAACCAGACACTGAAGTGGTTAACACAACTTTTGCGTCCATGATTTCGTATTGATATTGCGGCTGAAGCATGATTTCACAGAGATAACGGGTCCTGTCATGAGGCGCTTCTTCTATCCGCACATAGCATGATCGCAGCGGATAGCGGGCAAGTATCGAATCCTCCCCGTAACTCACGTCGCTGATATACCCGGCCAGCCAGCGTTCCAGGCTGCGGCGACAGTTTTCCGCGCTGTCGTAACGACCAACCTGATCGCGTATCTGCGCTTTAATGTAGTGACCAAAACGACACGCCATTAAGTTGGTTTGCAACATACCTAACTGACGCTGCTCCTCATCCGGCGCTTGCCATACTGACTGATTGCTGAAAAATCCCTTGTGACCGCTCAGGTACAAACTGGTCAACGGCATAAATCCCTGTGATGACCAGAACCCGTCATCCTCGCTGAAGAGTTCAACCTTGCAGGCAATGGAGGCCGGTTCTTGAACAATTGCGCCATAATCCCCGTTTTCGTCATAAGAACGCAGAAAGCCAAACCAACTGATGCGATCAAACTCGCGCATAACGTTCCCCATGACCAGGTACGCGCTATTACCCCACAGCGCATGACTTTCATGCTTTGCTTCACTGAAAATAAAACCAGCCTGGCAGTTCTGGTAAGGACTGCGCATCAAAAACTCCGGCATCACCAGGTGCAAAAAGCGTGAAGAGCTCTTATCACGAAGCAGTTGCCACGACATATAGTCCTCGCTGCTGAGTATGCGGTCGATTCGCGCGCAGTCATGGACCTGCCTGCGCGGCTGGTCGCCGAAAAAGAACTCATCCACCCCCAGTACCACCGGGCAGAACGACATTTCTCCCAGTTCAGACAGGAGTTGAAGCGTATAGAGGTCATCAAAATCCAGCTCATCGCTGTAATCCGCGTAAGCTTTATGATCCACCATCACCAGGCCAAAAGGTGTCCCGCCCGCAGTATCGAACTCGTTAGAATAGATCTTTCTGTAAAGTGACGACTGCCTGATATCGAATGAATAGTTCAGATCAGACGAGACCATCTCCCAACTCAAATCCAACAGTTTGATCTTTACCCTGCGTTGTGAGACCTGAAGGTCCGTTAACAGATTCAAGCCGGTCCAGGATGCTTCTAACTGTTTGAAATAAGGGTGCTGAATTACATCTGACAACTGGTTACTGAGCATGTCATCCAGCTCTGCGATCAGCCGGTTAAGCACGGCTTTGAATTGAACTCTTGACTGACTCTTCGCACATGCCAACAGCTCCTGCCCGGCAGAAGTATTGAAGAATGTGGTAGAAAAATCGGTGTATTGATTCATTAAGGACTCAATTCAAAACATTCGGGGACCTGGTCCCCGAATCGGATTAACCTGGAATGTTGGCGACCATGCGTAGTGACGTGGTCAGTTCTTCCATTTGCAGCCATGGGCGCAGGTAAGCCACTGCAGAGTAAGCACCAGGACGGCCAGCTTGCTCTTCAACTATCACTTTGGCTTCTACCAGTGGGTGCGTTGCTTTTGCATCGTTACCAATCGCGTTCGGGTTGACGTATTGATTGATCCAGGTACTCAGGTCTTTTTCGACTTCATTTGGATCAAGGTTTGAACCAATGCGGTCACGTCCCATTACTTTGAGGTACTGTGCAATGCGGCTGCTCGCCATGGTGTATGGCAGACGCGCAGAAATCGCCGCGTTTGCGGTCGCATCCGGGTCGGTGTAAGTCTTTGGTTTGTGGGTCGTCTGGGCGCCCATGAAGACAGCGTAATTAGCATTTTTATAGTGGACCAGAGGCAGGAAGCCCAGGTCACTCAGCTCTTTTTCACGCTCATCGGTCAGGTTAACTTCCGCCGGACATTGCTGCAGCAAATCACCCGCGTCAGAGTAATGAGTGAAGTTCGGAAGGTTCTCGACTTTACCGCCATTTTCTGTGCCACGGATCGCCGTACACCAACCGTACTTGGTGTATGCCTGAGTCATAAGCAGACCGAACTCGTATGCCGCATTGCTCCAGACAAAATCATCGCCTGAAGAAACGATTTGCTGACCGTTTTCACGGGTACTGAGCTCTTCGAATGCAAACGACTTAACCTGCACAGTCTCAGAACCGTATGGCAGACGAGCCATTGTTTTAGGTAGTGTCAGAGCAACGTAGCGGGAATCATCGCTTTCGCGGAACGCATTCCAACTGGCGTACGCCGGCGAATCAAAGCCTGCGGCTACAGGTTTACCGTCTGCGAATGAGCCAAATGAATTAAAGTCGAACATACCAGCATTAGCCGCCGCGACAAATGGTGCGTGTGAAGCAGAAGCCACCTCGCCCATATAACGCAGCAGAGCGACATCTTCATCACCATAACCAAATTCGTAATCACCCAACAAAGCGCCGTATGGCTGACCACCAGCTGTACCAAACTCTTCCTGGTAAACCATTGTAAAGAAACGGCTGCGGTCGATGGCAGGCGCGTCTTCAAATTGCTCCAGCAGTTCTTCTTTGGTGTAATCCGCCAGTTTGATTTTCAAATCCGGACCCAGTTCACTGTTTTTAACCAGCTTCTGCAGGCCAAGCCAGGAGCCTTCCATTTTCTGGAAGTGGCTGTTCTGCATCACTGTCGACAGTTGCTCAGAGATTTTGCAGTCAAGGGCACTGATCGCTTTTTCAATCGTCAGTGTCAGGTTCTTATCCCAGGTCACAGTACCTTCAAGAGCCTGTGATGTCAGGATGCTCAGCAGCTCTTTCGTTGTATCTGCCGGAGTTTGTGCCGTTGCACTGATCGCGCGGTCCAGAAAGCTCAGTGACGCTTCCGCTTCACCCGCGCCTTGTGCCGCTTGTTGTTCTACAGACATTATTCAGCCCCCTTTTGGTTCAGACCCAGTTCTTCCGCTAAACCACTAATGCCATCCGCACTTTGCAGTACCTCTTTCAGCAGTCGCTCAAGATCTCTGGAGCGATCAGCTTTGCTTAGCAATACTTTTAGCTGGTTGCGGGTTTCAACTAACTGCTTAAGCGGCTCGATTTGCTCCACCAGATTTTCCGGGTGGAAATCTTTCATTGAACGGAAGCCCAGGTTTACTTCAAACTGACTGTTATCAGCAGCTAACTTGTTATCTACTTTGTAAGAAAGACGTGGATGGATACTCCCCATTACAGTATCGAAGTTGTCTTTATCGATACCTGTAAACTCACGCTCTTCAAGATCCACTTTCTCGGATTCTGGCTTGTGACCGGAGAAGTCACCAATTACGCCAACAACAAACGGCAGTTCCTTAGTCTCTACTGCGCCATTCGTTTCAACATCGTAAGTGATGCTGACACGGTTTTTGCTGACGCGCTTATGTTGTGAGTTCAATGCCATATCGGTGTCCTAGTTGAGATATTTCATGAAACAGGCATGCTTCTTATCGCAGCATGCCTGAGGAAGGATTACTTACCGGACGTCATTTTTCCGGTCGGCAGGTCGTAAGTCACAACACCACCGGCCTCCAGATCACCACCTTCTTTCTCATGATGGTGTTTCTGAGAAATCGACGTGTATGACAGTGAAAGGCTCTCATACGGCTGGGAGCCATCTGAACCACTCACGTTGTAAGAAACCAGGCGAGCTTTCTCCAGTTTAATCTGGAAGTAAACATCAGCACCCTGGCCATCGTTAGAAGGCTTGGTAAAAGCAATCTCTACGGTCTTGCCTTCTTTACCCGGGTTAAACAGGTATGAAAGCAGGTACTCAGATGCACCATCCACTTCTTTTGTAACACTTACTTCACTAACACCAACCATGCCTGAGTCAGCATTGGTTCCGTTGCCAATATCCATAGCAACGTTACGAGCGCCACCCCATGAGTATGAGTTAATCGCCATCCAGCCACTGTTTTTGCCGTCTGTAGTTTCCAGTTGACCGATAGTTGCCGCGCCATCAGGAGTAATACCCTCTACACGCATATAAATACTTGCCATTTTCTTTCCTTATTTAAATACGATTACCAGGTCAGGCCCGATGAGCCCGATGACTTGGTTTCGCTATCTTGTGTTGATTCGGTATCTGCAGGGGAAGTCTGCGATACGGGCTCTTCGACACTCGGCTCTTCCGAAACGAGAGGCGTTGCCTGAGATGCCGGTGTGGTTTTAATGTCAACAGTCGGAACACCTACATCTGGCAATAAAACCTGATCCAGATGATCCAACCCAACGGCATTAAAAATCGTGCTAATAGAATCACCATTCTGCTCAGTCATCATTTCCTGAAGAAGCTCAGGTAATGAGAGGTATCCCCAGCGGATGGCTTTTTCGAGCAGAAATGAAATCGGGCTGTGTGGTTCACTTTGACGAAAGTAATCGGAAAGCTCTCGCATGAGGTGAAAAGCCAGATCACGATTCATATTGTTGAGAGTTCCCAGCTCAGACAGGTTACCTGCATGCAGGTGCTGGCTGACGTTCTGTGCATGTGCTGCTGTTGGCTCGCTTATCTCTGACCTCACACTCTGAGTCTCAGGGGAACTCTCTTCACGTGAGGAAGTATCCTGAAG
This sequence comes from Vibrio sp. 9-16B-A1, assembly GCF_056726165.1. Lineage (NCBI taxonomy): Bacteria > Pseudomonadati > Pseudomonadota > Gammaproteobacteria > Vibrionales > Vibrionaceae > Vibrio > Vibrio sp. 9-16B-A1. Next base: position 127,508 of record NZ_JBSDZD010000010.1, on the reverse strand, counting down.
TTCAGCCGTAACAACCGGCTTCTCCGACTTTGCAGCGACTTTGACACCTGTAAGATGAATAAAAGCGTTGTCGATACGAGCGAGTAAAGACTTTACAAAACCAAAATTGGCACCACCTGTACCTGATGCCTGAGCATTTTTGGCGACAACCGACGAGAGTCGCTCAAGCTGACTGATACAACGAGCCAGGTTCTCCATCTTGGTTTGTATTGCCATGCGTTCTTGAGCAACTGTGGCAACCAATGATGATTTCAGCTGACTTATTTCACCTTTACGCTCTGAGCTCTGGAAATCGAAAAAAGTTATATTACCGACCAGCGTGGTCTGCAGCAGCGGAGCATATAAAATAGAGCTCTCTTCGCTGTCACCAACCAATTGAAAAAAGGCTTTCACCTTCGCATCGGCCTGCTCTCTTGCCCGGCCAGATTCGTCTTCCGACTTTAGTTTTTCCTGCGGTAATACCGGATTCAGGTGCGACCAGTACTGCTCAGCAAGGTTAGCCAGCCACTCGATGCTGTTCGCTGCACTCTCCAGAGTTGAATCCAGTAAGAACTGTGCTGCGATAAACCAGGAAACGAGTTCAATATCTCTGGTTGTACTGATGAACTGCTCAAGCAGGCTGTCTGACAGTCTCTGCCAGTTTTCATTACAAGCCTCAGTCAGCGCTTCCTTCTCATCTTCACTCGGATTCTGACTGAGCTTGCGTAAAGATGTTTGAGCTACGTTGAACTCATTGCGAAGCGGCCGAAAAGCACTTTTATCAAGTTTTAAATAAGCACCGCATATTAACTCGTTGCTAATAGGGGTAGAAAGCTGGTCAATTTGATGCTTAAAAAATGGCATATTTACCCTTACCCATTACTTTCACAAAAACCAATGCAATTAATAGCTAAAATCAGATGAGAAATACTTAAGCAAGAGCTCACAAGATGATGCACTTGTTAAAATCAGTGGTAATTATATCCACCAGACGAATATTAAGAACTTGTCAAAAGAGTCATACTTAGTGGGCTTTCAGGCCATGGCTTATGTAAACTATCCAACGAAACACACATAAAAGACCTTATCAGCGTGCTTTAACCCACTTAAATCACTTAAAACTAATAAATTACCACCTTATATATCCTGAACAGACACCCCCCCTTTATAAAAAGAGGTATATTCATCAAAAACCGGGGACCAGAAAAAACTGTAACAGGAAGGAAGCAGGGATGATTTGGATAAAGTGACTACCATGACAGCAGTCACCTTTAATATTCACACACACTTTATGCATTGAGCTGCACGACACTCAACACATATAATATTTTTACATCAGACAAGAATAATGCCAGGCATTGATTATATCTTTAAGCCGAATTTAGCACTCTTTCTGATGGTTTTTTTTATCGATTTCAGTTCAGGGAAACGCTCAAAAAACCTAATCTTTTTATTAGCTGTCGTGTCCGGCTGAGGCAACTTATCGGCCAGCACGTATTCAGCAAAGCTCTCTGCGATGTCTTCAGAAGGGCTTGTTGCCGCGTACTCTGTTACAAAATCAGTTTTGTTCTCATCAAAGCGCTCAGAAGCTGGGACCTCATAGATTTCGCTGAAATCACTTAGTTCCGGCAACCAGAATTCCTTAACAAATTGATTGAGGTACGAGTCTGGTTTGGTACACCCTTCACCTTCTTCGAGGTAGGTTTGACATTTCTGCTGAGATACGGACTCTTTCGACAACGGGATCTGGCTAACACGTAAAGTTAACAGATGAGCATATTCATGGATCATGGTGCGGTCGAGATCTTTCTTCGAAACCGAGCCCACGGTATCCAACTGTACCACCCAGTGAACTTTCTCATCATCATAAGCATGAACTGACCCGTCAATCCCCGAATTCCCGTCAATAGGTTCGTAAATGGAAATCTCAGGTCTTAAGCTTTCTGGAATGACCTGAGTAAATCTCGACCAGATCACCCTTTCATTCTCTTTTACATCGCTCCCGACTATTTCATTACCTTCTACCGTATAGTGGCTGAGTGGAATCGGAGATCCAGATTCATCTAAAAGACTTGTGTCTAAGAGATTAGTATCAGAATACGCGAGGGAAGGCACAGACAAAGCGGCAAAAAGTATGGCAAGCTTTTTATTCATTAAGGACCTCTATCAAGCTTGGAAAGTTAATAAACACTATCGTCACCAACAAACGGGTCAAACAGTGTATGCAGGAGAACCAACAGGTCGATTTCCATGCAGTAAATTAAGAGAAAGTTATTGCACATCACAAATGGAATATGCAATAACTCCAATTCATTCCCACTGGAAATTTCGATAGAGTATAGCCCGTTAAGCACCAGATACACGGCATGCTTTTCGGGCATATTGGCAGGGGATATAGGACACAGCTTCAAAAACGCTGCTCTACTCGCAGCATACTATGGCCAGCCCTTATCTTGTAATAAGGGCCTGACGAAAACAGTCTTTTCCTCTCTTACAGATAACACTCAAACTCCGTCATAAACTCATCAATCACCTGGTGGTCAGTTGAGTCCAGCTTATAGTCCGGTCTTCTGCAGTAACTGTCCGGGATGATCCCTCTTCTCTTCAGTATTTCCTTTTCCACCGAGATAATATATTCACAGTGGCTCATCCAGAGGCGTATATACGAAAGCAGCCTGGTATGCAGAGCCTTCGCCTGCTCTTTATCTCCCCGCTTCCAGCGACGGTAAATCTCGACGTATATCTCTGTAAATGAACAGCCAGGCATAACACCTTTCCCGCCATTCTCCAGCATATCCAGCATGTAAAGACCTGCGTAGCCATTCATAACCACACCTTCCGGTACGAGGTCCAGCAGCTCCCGGGTATAAGCCACAGGCGGATTGCACTCTATCTTGAAGACCGCATTCGGATAGTCTTCTGTTATGGTTTTCATCTCAACCGGCGTGACAGGAACGCCGGTTTCCGAAGGTGCGTACTGGATCAGTACTGGTATATCTACTGCATCCAACACACTCTGAATATGATGGATGATCTGCTCGTTGGCGGGATTAAGAAAGAACGGAGGCAGCAGCATCAGGGCATCAAAGCCCTGTTGCTGGTACTCCACCGCCTGTTGCACCGCAAGCTCTGTTGCATGCTCAGTAACCGACACGCAACTGAATACCGCCGATTCTGAGGTTATGTGGTGAAACCAGTCCGCCAGTTCCTGTTTTTCATACTGGCTGAGCTTGTAAAACTCACTCGCGATACCAAAAAGGGTCAGGCCATTGCAGCCTGTACCAATCAGGTGCTCCACCAGTCTCTTAAAGCCGGGAATATCAACATTCCCGTTTGAATCAAACGGCATTGCCACTATGGGGTTTACGCCGTAAACATCTGCCGTGGTAATCATTTCAGAAGTGCCCCTTGTGCTGCTGACGAAACGCGCGCCCGGTAGAGGCGTAAAAAACCTTCAGGAACGGATTTTTCCAGACGATGCCATCCCTCTCTCCGCGCTGAAATGACATCATCTGTAACGTGCAGGTTTATCTCTCTGGTTGTAAGATCAACAGAGATCTCATCTCCGGTTTCCACCAGAGCGATCAGGCCTCCGTCATAAGCCTCCGGCGAGACATGGCCAACAAACAATCCCCGGTTGGAGCCGGAAAACCGTCCGTCAGTGATAAGCGCGCAGCTTTCAGAAAGTCCCATTCCTTCCAGCAGTTTCATGGGCTTGTACATTTCAGGAAGCCCTGCTCCGCCTGTTGTTCCTTCGTAGCGGATCACAAGCACCGAACCTGGCTGAATACGGCCTGCCACGATAGCATCAATCGCGTCCTGCTCAGATTCAAAAACCACGGCCTTTCCACTGAAGAAAAACATCGATTCTGGTACCGCGGCGGGTTTTGCTACCGAACCCAGCGGGGCAAGGTTGCCTTTCAGTACCCCGACTCCGGACTCAGACATAAAGGGCGCCTGCAGCGACCGGATCAGCTCCCGGTTTGGAGATTGCGGAACGTGTTGCAGGCACTCACCTTTGGTACCGGATACCGTTAATGCATCCAACTCCAGCAATGGAGCCAGCTCTTTCTCGACTGCCGCAACGCCACCTGCTTCAAAGAAATCAACCATGTCATATTCAGAGGCGGGATAAATAGAGGCGACCAGAGGCACTTTACGGCTCATCTGATCAAACACATCCAGATCCAGCTCACCCAGGCCAGCTTCATGATGAATCGCCTGCAGGTGAATAATGGCATTGGTTGAGCCGCCGGTTGCCAGCAGCGTACAGATGGCGTTGTGTATTCCCTCTTTGGAAATGATTTTCCGGGCCGTCAGGCCTTCAGCCAGCATTTCCACTATTCTGACACCGCTGCGATAACCTGCGGTTAGCCTTTCCGGGTGAATGGCGGGAATTGTCGCGGTTTGTGGCAGAGTCATTCCGAGTGACTCAGACAAACAGCACATGGTATTTGCAGTACCATACATGGTGCATGAGCCTATCGTTGGCTCAGCAAGGTCTTCAATCCGCCGGAACTCCTGCTCGTCGATCTGGCCTTTGTTCTTCCAGCCAATCGCTTCAGTAACGATGTTGCCATCCCAGTGCTTGCCTTTATATTCAGCAGGATACATGGGACCACCGTTCACCAGTATCGCGGGGATATCCAGACGGGCCGCCGCCATCAGCATCGCCGGAACAATTTTGTCACATGAACCCAGCAGGACCATAGCGTCAAAGTTATGCGCCCTGACCATCACTTCAATCGAAGCGGTGATCACCTCCCTCGCCGCCAGTATGTAGCGCATTCCCATATGGCCTTCAGCAATACCATCACAAGGGGCGATGGTGCCAAAGGTCATGGCTGTCCCGCCGGCCTCTTCGATACCCCGGATAACCTCAGCGCCAACTGCGTCCAGGTTGGCATGCCCTGCGGTGGCATTGGTGTAGCTGTTCACCACTGCGATTATCGGTTTTCGCAACGCTTCGTCACTGTGGCCCATCGATTTATACAGCGCCCGTTTTAAGGCACCGTTATCATCTCTCAGTATTTCGTTGTGATGGACTCCCCCACCACACGAACCGCACGTTCCGCATTTACTCATGGTTACCACTCCGCAAAAGACCCGTCTTTGTTTGTCCAGTGAGGGTTACGCCATTTCGGTTCGCCAAGCGCCTTCTCATGCTGCGCACGCATAAACTCCTCATCTATTTCGATGCCCAGTCCCGGTCCCTCGATATTCAGGCAGTACCCGTCTTCAAAATCAAAGACATGCTTGTTTCTGATGTAATCCAGAACATCGTTACCTTTGTTGTAATGAATACCGATACTCTGCTCCTGGATGATGGCGTTCTGGCAGCTGGTATCGATATGAACGGAAGACGCCAGAGCTATTGCCCCCAGCGGGCAGTGCGGAGCCAGGGCCACGTCATAAGTTTCTGCCATTGAGGCAATTTTCTTAAGTTCCGTCAGGCCACCACAGTGACACACGTCCGGCTGAATAATATCTACCCCGCCGCGCTCCAGAAGCTTTTTGAACTCCCAGCGGGAATGCAGGCGTTCACCGGTCGCGATTGGGATTGCACCGTACTGCGCGATTTCATGAATACAGTCAAAATGCTCGGCAAGCACAGGTTCTTCAACAAACATCGGCCGCATCGGCTCCAGCTCTTTCATCATCACCTTAGCCATCGCTTTGTGTACCCGGCCGTGAAAATCAATGCCTATGCCAAAGTCCCGCCCCATCGCATCGCGCAGTCCCTGTACACGTTCGAGCAGCGCGTCAACTTTGCTGTAGTCATCAATAAAGTTGAGCTCTTCTGTGCCGTTCATCTTAATCGCGTTAAAGCCCAGCGCTTTTCGTTCTCTCGCCATACGCACCACATCATCAGGACGGTCACCGCCAATCCAGGAGTACGTCTGGATCTTGTCCCGGCACTTTCCACCCAGCAGCTGATAAGCCGGCACACCCAGAGCTTTGCCTTTGATATCCCACAGCGCCTGATCTATTCCTGAAAGCGCGCTCATCATCACCGCCCCGCCACGATAGAAAGTCGAGCGGTAGAGGTAGTTCCAGTGCAACTCAATGTCCCTCGGGTCTTTACCTATCAGGTATTCCATCAGCTCATCGACACAGGTATGTACGGTATGGGTACGCCCTTCCAGACAGGGCTCTCCCCAGCCGACGATCCCTTCATCTGTTATGATTTTCAGAAAGCCCCAGCGAGGCGCAACAATAAACTTCTCGTAACCTACAATCTTCATAACTCAGCCTTACTTAAACAAATCTGGCAGGAAGGTGATCACGCCTGGCATAAACACCAGCGCTATCTGTACCAGCAACATACTTATGAGAAATGGAACCACCGCACGGGTCAGCTGAACCATGGAAGAGCCTGTAATGCCTTTGGCAACAAACAGGTTTACGCCGACAGGGGGCGTGATGAGAGCAAGCTCCGTACCTACAATCAGGATGATGCCGAAGTGGAATGGACTGATCCCGAGCTGAACCAGAATAGGCAGAAACAGCGGGGTATAAATCAGGATCTGTGCCGCGGTCTCGATGAACAGGCCGGTAAACATGATCAGCGCGACGAAAATCAGCAGGATAATGGTTGGGTTATCTGTCAGTTGCAGAATCGCCTCACCGATCATTTGCGGGATCATACTGATGGTCAGGTAACGGGCAAAAGCCGTGGCAAAACCAAGGATGATAATTACGCAACCGGTGGTAAGTGCTGCTCTCGATACCGTAGGGATCAGATCTTTAATTGTCATTTCTTTGTGGATAAAGAAGCTGACAATCAGGGTGTAAATCACCGTAATACAGGCCGCTTCGGTGGCAGTAAAAATACCGGAGTAGATACCGCCCAGGATAATAACCGGGGTCAACAGCGCCCATTTGGCTTCAAGAAATGTCTCTTTCACTTTAGACAGAGAAAACCCTTCATCCTGACCTTTATAGCCACGTTTTTTGGCAATCAGGTATACCGCCAGGATCAGTCCGAAACCAATCATCCCACCGGGAAGAAAGCCGGCCAGGAACATATCACCGATAGATATCTCCGCTGTGACTGCATAGATGATCATCGGAATAGAAGGTGGAATAAGGATCCCCAGAGAGCCCGCTGATGCCGTTAACGCACCGGCGAAGTGACGGTTGTATCCCTTCTCTATCATTGAAGGAACCATCATTGAGCCGATCGCCGCTACTGTAGCCGGAGAGGAACCTGAAATGGCAGCAAAGAACATACAGGCTACAACGGTAACAATACCCAGGCCACCGGACGTACGCCCGACAAGACTCGATGCGAAGTTCACTATCCGCTTGGACAGTCCGCCTTTTTCCATCACAAAGCCCGCCATAATAAACATAGGAATGGCAAGGTAAGTAAATGAATCAAGTGAGGTAAACGCCGTCTGGGCGATAAACGACATAGGAATATCTGCCAGCACCAGAGCAAAAGCGGTACACATACCGATGCTGATCGCAATCGGCATACCTGTCGCCAGTAAGATGACGAAGACAAGCATAGTTATCAGAAACGCATCCATTATTTGCCCCCTCTTTCATCTTCAATTTTCTGCAGTGCTTCTTCTGCTTCACTCATCGCGTACTCGTGCTCAAGCCTGCCGGTTGCTCTCCGGTACACTCTCTGAACCAGCCTTATCGCGATTAAGTAAAATGTGAAAGGCACAATGGCGTATACCCACCCTGCCTGCCAGTCCAGTGCCGGAGTTGTCTGCTCTATTTCCAGCGCTTCTACCGATATTTCCAGACCGAAATAGCCGATCCAGACCATAAATGCGGCAAACGAGAGGTCGATAACTGAATCCAGTACTTTTTTGGCATTTCCTTTAACGAAGCCATCAATAACTTCTACCCGGACGTGAGCGCCACGAACAACCGCCAGACTTGCAGCAAAATAAACCAGCGCAATAAACACGTATCTGGAAAGTTCCTCAGTCCAGGACAGAGAAAAATTAAAAACAAACCTGAATAATATCTGTAAAAAACAAAGAACAATCAGAGCAATAAAAAGAAACGTACTGATGTACTCTTCTATATTGTCCAGGAATGAAGTTTTCTTATCATTCATAATGACACCATATTTTTATAAGGGCTGCATTGCACAGCCCTTGAATGAAAGATTACTGTAACCTGGTCACTTCTTCGGTCAGCTTTTTATACAGTTCCGGGTTAATTTTATCCGCATATTTCTGAACAACCGGAGCCACTTTATTATGCATCTCTGCTTTTACTTCCGGAGATATTGGCGTATAAGTCAGTCCGGCATCCATCATATTCTGAAGTGATTTCTCATCCTGAGCTTTAACCGATACCCGCATATGTTCAATTGCCAGACGGGCCGCTTTCTGCATGGTTTCCTGCTCTGATGGTGAAAGCCCGTCATAGAACTTTTTACCAACCACAAAGACAACCCAGGAGTAGACGTGCCCCGTATCAGACACGTACTTCTGCACTTCATACAGCCGCTGAGAGTAAATGTTGGTGTAAGGGTTTTCCTGGCCATCTACAACGCCCTGCTGGAGCGACGAAAACAGCTCAGAAAATGCCATCGGTGTCGGGTTGGCGCCCAGTGCACGAAACGCATCCAGGTGAGCCTTATTCTGCATGGTACGCAGCTTAAGCCCTTTCATATCGGCGACATTTTTGATCGGCCGGACATTATTGGTGACATGGCGGAAACCAAAGTTCCCATACCCGAGGCCAACATAACCCGCTTTTTCAAGTTTTGATGAAAGCTCTTTACCCCATTCACCATCGACAACCTGGTTGGCGACTTCTTCATTTGGAAAAATGAATGGAAGAGTTAATATATTGAAATCTTTGACTATATTACCAAGGATAGCCGGTGACGGCAGGTTCATCTGAACCGCATTAAACTTGATTTGCTCAAGAGCTTCCTGGTCGTTCCCCAACTGGTTGCTGGGGTAAATAGTCACATCAATATCTGTGTTGTCTTCGACGTACTTTTCAAACTTCTGCATCGCGGCATATTCAAAGTGAGACTCCGGCACGCCAATACCAATGCGCATGCTCTTTGCGTGGACCTGCATGGATGCCGCGAGAAGCGGCATAGCCATAAGAGCGGCAACTTTCTGTAGTTTCATAGGGTAACCTTTTGCGTTTCGTTCGTTATAAAGACTTCCAACTGTCATGGTACGCTTTTGCGCGCACGTCTAGCTCTGAGGGCTTTAAGCCCTTCTTATAGAGTCCTGACCCCAGGCCAAATCCGTCTACCCCGGCATCGAGGTAGGTTTTCATCTGCTCAGAGTCCGCTTCAATACCGCCGGTAGGACAGCAGATCACTTCCGGTGGCAACACCGATTTGATCGCTTTAACTCCTGACGGCTGAATGAGTTCTGCGGGGAAAAACTTCAGTGCTGTTACACCACAATCAACGGCTGCAAATGCTTCTGTCGCGGTCTGCACCCCGGAAAACACAACACAATCATGCGCGCGCGCAGCTCGGATCACTTCCGGGTTCATATTCGGTGTAACAATCAGTCTGGCGCCGGTTTCAAGTACCGGCATCAACTTCTCAATGTTCGTAACGGTACCCGCTCCTATGATCGCTTCGTCGCCATAGGCCTCTACCAGTTTTTTAATGCTCACTACGGCATCCGGTGAATTAAGCGGGACTTCAATAAAACGGAAACCGTTATTGATTAGCACCTTAGCTATATCTACAACTTCATCAGGCTCAACCCCCCTAAGAATTGCAATTAGTGGCAGATCTTTAAACCATGCGTGGTTTCTGAGTTGATCACCGTTCATTATTTATCTCCTGGTTGTAGATTTTTGTCATGCCTTTAAGAAAACAGTCATCGCCGTTAATAATTTCAAACTCAATGTTGAGATAACCCAGAGCCTTAGCGTAATTCTCACCCAACTTCTTAGAACCAATTAAATAGAGTTTGTCTGATCGGTTAAGCGCCGAAAACTCATGCCCTATTAATATCCCGGACAGATAACAGCTGACGGACTGGTCAGCTATTTTCCCAAATAACTTATTTGAACGCGCACTAAACAGAACATGGTTCAAAGGGCGCTTATAACCAAGTTCAACACCCTGAATAAATGCCTCTGAGTCAAAATGTTGCTCCGGCAGGGATTTCCCTAATATGCTGTGCTGAGTCAGAAGAGAGTAAAGCTCCCCGGTCATCACCGTTGAATAACTGTGCAGGGTTCCATTACGCCAGTGCGCATGTTTGCTGTGTGTACCATAAAGAACCGCATCAAAATCACTCCGGAGAATCTCGCTCAGGCCAAGTAACTGAACTTCTTCGCCGCGCATCACCTCAAAGTTACCGAAGCTGTTTTTGCAACTGACACCAGGCACAATCACGGCTTTATCGCCTGACAGCAGATCAACACGCCGGACATTGTCTGCCAGGTCTCTCATTGACGCAGGCGTCGACACATACGGTACTTCAAGCCAGCCCTGCTGCGATCCCACCATACCTGCCATAATGACAGGCAGCTTCCCATGGCTTTGCTCCCAGTGAGCGGTCAGGGAATGAAATACTGCCGGATACTGGCCCTGCTCTACTGCCAGCAGGCCTCTCTGCGCCTGGACCTCATCAATACAGTGTCCGCTGGCAGACATTAAAAAAGCCCGAAAATTGGTCGTTCCCCAATCTACAGCAACCCAGTTCGCTTTCATTGCCCCTCCTTGTATTACTTAATAGCATCACTTGTATTACAAGCCTGATTACATTAATCGTGAGCACCTGACAGTAATGGTGCCCACCATAAGCTCTATCTGACTATCTAACGTATCAAATCTGTACCACTAAACGTTTTTACGCTCTTCTCGATGGCGCCCATTACGATCTCACGCATTTTTTCTCTGGCCTGTTCCGGCTTGCGCATTCGTACCGCGTCCATAACGTAGTAGTGATCATCCAGTGCAGGCTTACTCAGAATCACGTTCTCTTCGAGCGTTCTTGAAAACGATACGGCCATAGTCGCCGTTAACGCATCTCCTAATGAGATCAAAAACGGATTCTTGGTAGCAAACAGTAACTGCTTGTGAAACTCGATATCACCGGCGTTAATTCTCACCCTGTCGTTATCTTCCAGCCCGGACGCCATCATGTTGTAACTCTTTTCCAGTGCCGCCAGATTGTCACCGGTCGCGTTCAGCGCAGCCAGTGCCGCGGCATTTGGCTCAACAATCAGACGGACTTCCAGCAAATGAGGGATGAAAGTATCCGCCTCGCGAAACTCTGTCACCCAGCGGATCACATCATGATCCAGCCAATTCCACAGGTCGGGGGTATTGGCAACGCTGCCGACCTTTGGAGTGATCGTAATCAGCCCTTTGCTCGCCAGTGTCTGCAATGCACTTCTCACAGAAGTCCTTGATACTCCTAAAGATTGTGCTAATTCATTCTCCCCTCTTAAAAAAGCACCTGCCGGTACGTTCTCTTTTAAGATGTCATAAACAATCTGGTCTATTGCCAACGTTGATTTTGATTTTGTCATTTATTGTATTCATCCAACGATTTCTTGTAATACATGATAGGGTAATTTTTGACCAACTTCTGTGATCGAAGTTACGTTTTCTGTCAATAACTCTTTCTGAGTCTTCAGGCAAGATGCTGACCATGCATTTCCAGGCCCGCATCTGATTTTGTTCATCATACAAAGTGGCTGTGATCTTTATCCCAGTCTGGATCTGACGTCCGGATTCCCTGTTTCACATGTCCGCTAATCCATGCACAACAGTGACATATACACAGATAGAATAGCACCCCAACAACAAATACACACCAGAAATCCCAACCACATCACTACCGGAGTTATAGATGCAAATTAATTCAAAGCACAGTATTACTGTTTTATCACTGTTATTATTCTCTGCAGGTTCTGGAGCTGAATTATACCCTTCAGGAACATACGTTTCTGTCGGTTATAATGCCTATAAATACTCAACGGATGCTTTCAAGCCATATTATAAAGATAATTATACCAATGACAAAGATGAACTCCTTGGTGGTTTATACCTGGATTTAAGTATTAACGCTATGGATCAGTATATCGTAGAAGGATACGCTGATTTTGCCACTAAATTTAGCGCAAGCATTGACAAGTGGAGTTTTGGTGGAGGGTATATTCCTTATAATGACGGAATCGTAAGTACACCTTTGACATGTGGCGCTTTAGGGTACTACGGAAAAGTCAGCAATAAAGACTCAAAAAATAAGTCCGAAGGTGGATACTATTGTAAAGCAAGGGCTTCGGTTCTGGTTGCTGACACCTGGTTAGCAGATATTTCCTATCAGCATGAGTTTCTTGACCAGTCAAAGTCGATCATACGTTTTGACAATAGCTTCGGACTCGGGTTTGGGGTCATACCCATACTGGACAGATTTAACGTATTACTTGGAATAGAGTTTTCTAACCGGCACAGCTCTGAAGTCGGCTATAGGGCCGGTTTCAAGTTTGCTTTTTAGCGAACCCGGAGTGAGCAAATCTAATGGCCGGCACTGACGCACTGCACACTTCGGGTGAGCAGGCTTGTATAGCAAAAGCTGGATTCATCTTCATACACGGTTTTGAAAAACTGCTCTACCGGCCCATCGATCAGATGGGCCTCCGAAATATCCGGCTCGTTTTGTGCGGTGTAAGATTGGCTCCTGATTACATCTCTGGTTGAAAACAGGTTTGGTTTCCAGAAATAAAGTGATTGCTTTGTCTTAAACACTTCCGGAATGGAGTCTGAAGTAATGGTTGCATACAGTGTGTAAATACCGTTCCAGTTTGACTCAATAGTGTATAGCTCGCGGTATGACTCTGTCTCTTCATGAGCATAGGTTATCCCCCTGCTGAAAAACATTGTTTCCTCCCTGTTATCCAGAAAAGGAGGAAAACTGTTCATATTCACCAGCAACACCGATAACACAAGGAACAGGTTAATTAAGAGTAAAGCGACGATTATCTTATTGGCATTTTTCATGTACCGCCCTCTTGATCTCTTCAGGCGTATAGTCGCTGGAGAAACTCAGGTTCATTGTCTTCATTTCACCAAACTGAGTCGCTTTATAAACACAGGCAACAAATATCTCCTCCGGGTTATCAGAAAGAAATATTTTATCTACAACATCAGGGTAAATATCAGCAATGGCTTCATACAGTTCCCTGCCACTATGGTCATCACTAAAATAGTAATCTACCCCATGATAGCCGGATTGAATCCATTGAGGTTCATCGACACTCTTTTGAGTCATGAATATATAGACCAGCCAATAGAGCAAAAACAGTGACAGAATGGAAAGAGAAGCGATCGTCACAACCTGAACCGAGGCTCTGAGCCCCGGCAGCACCGGACTTGTTCCTGGTGCATGAGGAGCCACAGGGATCACTTGAACATCCTCGACGATATCATCAGGCTCACCATCACCCGGTTTAGTCGGGCGGACCAGTTCAACCTTGCCGTGTAAAAGCATGTACCCATGTTTTGGGGTCGTCTTGATGACTTTTTGTTCTCTTCCGCTGTCCCCCAACACCCGGCGGAGCTGTGCAATAGCCTGGCTCAGACTGGACTCAGTAACCACTCTCCCCTTCCAGGCCGCCTCAAACAGATCTTCTTTTGGAACGCTCTCACCAGCCCTCGCGGCAAGCAATGCCAAAATGCGGCAATCTGTGTTTTTCAGCCGGTACGACTTGTTCTGCTCCAAGTCGGTTAGTTGATTGCGGGATTGAGGGTCAAGTTTCCACATATACATCCTATGTACTAAACAGCTACTTATATAAACAGCCAGTGAATAGTATCAGGCCCAGGTATGACTGAAAAGATTGATAACATTGTATGGAAAGGAAATCTCAGACCAGTTCATCCCTTTCGATTGGTAGCGGTATTCGGCTTTTACACCAACCAGTACTGATTGTAACCACAGCGTTGCAATCTCAGACAATCAATGACCATTACTCACAATTGATTACTTTATCAATGGACGTGATTCCGTACCATCTTCTCTGTCTGTTAACCGCACCGGCCGCAGGCTAAAAGTCTAACCAGAGAAAATCGTATGAACATTTGCACCGCCCCGTTAATACTCCTTGCCCTGCTGTTTAGCGCGTATAGCCACGCTGACGAATCCGGCGAAAAACCAGTTAGTTACGATTACTCTCTGACCTACTACGGTCAGGCGCTACACCTTGGCTCCTCGGGTAAGAATGAGCGTAACTACATCATGGGGCTGAGATACCAGAGCCTGGAGTTGGGGACTATGATCAACAGCTTTAACAACCGTTCGTATATGCTCAGCTATTACAGGACCTGGTTCTGGAATGAGTATATTGATTTTGGCTTTCGTGTGGGTGGCATGACCGGGTACAGCAAAGAAGACAACAAGTATCAGTTAGTTGGAGTAAGTCCTTTACTTGCTCCTCTGATCGACATCCACTACAAAAACATCGGTCTGGAAGCTTCGTTGACCAACGTTGACGTACTGGTGTTCCAGTTTAACCTGAAATTTTAGCGCTCAGCTCCTGATAGGTCAGATACAGCCGGGCATCCAGTTCCAGCTGATGGTAATCCGGCTCCATGTGACAGCAGAGCTGATAAAACGCTTTGTTGTGCTCTTTCTCTTTGAGGTGCGCCAGTTCGTGTACCACCAGCATACGCAGAAGCGGCTCGGGAGCGCTTTTAAACATCGTAGCGATGCGGATTTCATTCTTGGCTTTAATCTTATTGCCGTGCACGCGGGAAACATAGCTGTGCAGGCCAAGGGCGTTGTTCACCATGTGGATTTTTTTGTCATACACCACCTTGCTCAGCGGGGATGACTTCTTCAGGTGGCGGTTTTTGATCGCCATGGTGTAGTCAAACAGCGCTTTATCTGAGGTGATGGAGTGGTTTTTCGGATAGCGGCGCTCCAGCCAGATACCGAGTTTGTCATTGCTGATCAGCTGGCGTACCTGGTCCAGAATGGTGTCCGGGTATCCCTGCAGGTACTGAAGTGGATTATTCATGCGCGGGCCTGTATTACAGATAAAACGAAAACGCAGTCTACACGGGATGGGGAAATGAAAAAAGGCTCCCGTAACGGGAGCCCTGAGCTGTCTTACCAGATGATTACAACCTGAAGCGACGGATTTCCTGATCCAGCTCACTGGCCAGATTATGCAGTTCCCTCGCCTGCCCGACAGCATGTTGCGCATCGGATGCAAGATGATCGCTCACCTCACGCACCGACTCAGTGTTACCGTTAATATCAGCCGTCACCAGAGACTGCTCTTCCGCAGCGGAAGCAATTTGAGTCGCCATATCACTGATGTTCTGAATCGCCTCACTGATGGCGTTAAGACTGTCACCGGTCTTATTCACCTCTTCAACGCTGTTTTCAACCAGCTTATGGCTTTCCGTCATTACCGAAACGGCCTTCTGTGTTGCCTGCTGGAGTCCGTTGATCTTGCTGTGGATTTCTTCAGTAGAAGTATGAGTACGTTGAGAGAGTACCCGCACTTCATCTGCAACAACAGCAAAGCCTCTTCCCTGCTCACCAGCGCGGGCCGCTTCGATGGCCGCGTTCAGTGCCAGCAGGTTGGTCTGCTCCGCAATGCCGCTGATGGTGGCAATAATCGTCGAGATCTCCTGACCATGGCTTTCCAGCTCACCAATGATCGATACCGCACTGTTCAGCGCTTCCGCCAGCTGATAAATCGACTCCTGGCTCTGCTTCATCTGCTGATAACCCGCAGCGCCCAGTTCCACCGATTCGTTGGCGTTTTTAGCCGTATTGTCAGCGTTGCCAGCGATTTCAGAGGTAGCTGAAGCCATCTCGGTAACGGCGGTGGCTACCATAGTGATTTCATCCTGCTGCTTGCGAATACGCTCACTGCGCGATGTCGCCGCGCCCGCCGCATCTGTTGCCCCTTTATTCAGCGACTCAGACACATCACGCACATTCTTCACCATAGTATGTAAACGGCCAACAAACAGATTGAACTTGTCTGCAAGCTGTCCGACTTCATCCTGACTGCGCACCTCCAGACGACGGGTTAAGTCACCATCCCCCTCTGCAATATCCGTCAGGGCCTCTGTGATGCGGCCCAGCTCGGTCAACTGGCGGGCGACAAACCAGGAAGTCAGCACTGCCATCACCAGCAGAATAACCACACCGGTACCCAACTGCTCAAACAGCATCTTGTTCAGTGGCTGCTGCAGTACTTCTTTGTCCATTACCATCACCAGCATCCAGTCGGTATGCGCGATCTGCTGAGTGATCAGTACCTGGTCACGGCCATCAATGGCTGCATTCAGCATCTGACCGTCATTAGCTGCGCTGTTCAGTGATGAAACACTCAGCTCGGGTGACATTTCAGTAATAGGTTTCAGGATCAAATCCTGATTGCGGTGTGCAACCACCTGACCCTTGTTGTTGACCAGTACCGCATAACCGCCGCCAGGTACTTCAATCGCCAGTACATCTTTAATCAGCTTGTCCAATGCTAGGTTAGATGCTGCCACACCAACAATGCGACCATTCACCCTTACCGGCTCCGTTAAGGTTACCACCAGGGTTTTCATCGTCACGCTGACGTAAGGTGCAGTTGTCACCGGTGCCTGAGCTGCCATGGCCTGCTTATACCAGCCGCGGGTACGTGGGTCGTAACCGGCTTTGTTGAGAGAAGGGTCATGACGGTACATTTCGCCCTGCTCGTTACCATAGTAACTCAGGCCAAATGAACCAGACTGAAGGGTTTGACGAAGGTGAGGAACGAGATCAAGTTCCGGATTACGTTCGATCTCTTCACGAAGCCCGCGCAGAGACTGCTGCTTATCGTAAAACCAGTCTCCAATACCCTTGGCGTGGGCTTCCGCGGTGTTGTGACTCTCACTGATGATCGCCTGCCAGCTCGACTGAGACAGTGACTGATAACTCATCGCGACCAGAGCTGCGACCGTCAGGGCGATCGCGACTACCACCGAGAAAACCATCTTTCTCTTTAAGCTTAGT
This sequence comes from Vibrio sp. 9-16B-A1, assembly GCF_056726165.1. NCBI lineage: Bacteria > Pseudomonadati > Pseudomonadota > Gammaproteobacteria > Vibrionales > Vibrionaceae > Vibrio > Vibrio sp. 9-16B-A1. Next base: position 110,553 of record NZ_JBSDZD010000010.1, on the reverse strand, counting down.
TGCATTGCATTTAACTCCTTTATAGTTATTAGTTTGATTGCAATGCAGCAAGAGTATTATAAACGGTATGAATTACGTTGCCGGAGTTCCCAGTTCAACATTCTGAAACAAAAGCAGTAAACAAAACTGTGATTCCGGTTCAGAGTTAATTAATCAAAAAGTCATTTACGGGTCTGGTGTTTTAGTTTTCGGCTCAGACGGCTTTCGCACTGCACGATGCGTACCTGAGTGGTCTCGTTACTGAGTTTAGGGTGCAGATGATAGCTGTCTGGCAGAATCACTGGTTCGATTTTCGCTGGCTCAACCAAAGCCAGGCGCGGCGCTTTCATGCGTTTGGCAAAACGCTGCATGGTGATAAGCATTCCGGCAATTACCACCATCAAGGTGAGCAGTACCCACTCCATTTAATCTGCCTCTTTTATCAATACGGAAACTCTGATTCTAGCCACAACCACCCGGCCAATACCAGAAATATCGCCGCTTACTGTGAGTTCTCAGACGGAGATCGGGAAGTGTCCGGTTTGTTGTGAACCAGCTTGAGATGAACCGGTCTGGGATCCGAAGGCTGTACTTTGGCTGCCGTGTTACCGTTAATCACGGTTAATTTGGGCTTTTTGGTACGAAGCGGTTTTTGCGGGTTATTCTGGGCCAGATAGAGCGCACTGGCGGCTCCATCCTGCGATGGCTTTTTCTTTCGGGCTTTACACTGGCGGGCAACCAGCAAGACAATTATAACGGTCAAGACTCCGTACAGAACGAGTTCCATGCCGCTCTCCCCTGCGTTTCGTCCTTACAGATAGTTTAGGCAATAAAACGTCATTTCGCATGAGGTGATATGGTCTGACTTGATTGCTTTTCGAAATCGAAACATTTGGACCACCCAGCGAGCACTCGAACACAACAGAGCGATGCAAAAGGCATCACGATGATCGTTCGCGCAATTCAGGGCGAGCGATTTCGAAAGCGCCTGGTTCACGCAGAGTAATACCTGCAAAGCCAGGCTAAAAGAATGACTTCGTCAGCCGGTAAAAATACCCGGGCTTTAAACAGTGCAGCTATGTAAGCTTTCATGTTGGCCTTCACACCACACCCAAACCATTACAAAGATTTAACACCCCCAATGATCCAGATCAATTTCCCGACAGGATGAATAGTGCGCACTGGTCTAACTTTATAAGGCATAACAACAATTAAGGACAGGCTATGAACGTGCAAACTAACAACGACATGATGGCTGACGGGTTCTGGAGTAAGTTCCAGTCCGTGAAAAACCGGCTGAAACTGATGGCGGTGGTCACCCTCGTGGCCTTTGCCTTTCTCGGCTACAAGGGGCTGACGGGTATGCAGTCTGCGACCGCTTCCCTTGATGACCTCTACAGCCAGGGTCTCCAACACTCGGTTAACGCCGGGGAACTTATCAACGAGCTGGGTAGCGCCCGGGCTTCTATGTTACTGGCTTTCCAGCATGACCCTAACTCCAAATTCGCCAATATGCACAATCACCCGGTTGATAAGCATATTCAGGCCATTGAGGAATCGCTGGATAAAGTTCACCACATCATCGACAACAAAATTGCCGGGGCTGAACTCAACAGAGAGGAAAGAAGTCAGGTCAGCAAACTTATCAAAGAAATAGACGCCATTACTGACATGGGCTTTACTCCTGCCCTCGCAGCACTGCGCGAAGGCAATTATATTGGTGCCAACCGGGCGCTGCTGCAGGCCATTAACCCGCATTTTAGTCCGATCATCAAAGAAGCCAATGCCTTCCTGGATTTGCAGTCAGCTGAAGGTAAAGCCAATTTTGAAGCGGCTCAGCAAAACTCAACACAGTTTTTCTGGATAGTTAGTGGTGCAACTCTTATCAGTTTGACCATCATTTTATTCCTTTCCACCATGATTATCCGCCGCATCAACCTTTCTGTGGATCAGCTCGAAACCGCATCGGCTAAGATTGCCGATGGGAACCTGACCCAGCAATTGTGTATCAGCGGCAATGATGAATTTGCTCATATCTGTGGTTACGTCAACCGCATTGTGGATGACTTTGCCCGTATCGTGCGTACTTCCAACAGCTCTACTGCCCAGCTTGCACGCGCCGCCGAGCAAAGTTCGACTATCTCTATGCAGACCAAACAGAACGTCGTCGATCAGCAGCAGCAGACCCAGATGGTCGCAACAGCGATTCATGAGTTTAACTCGACCGTTCATGAAGTCGCGCAAAGCGCAGCCAATGCGGCTGAGTTCTCAAGGGCGGCGGATACAGCAGCTGAAAAAGGCGATCAGGTCGTGGGTGAAACGGTGGATATGATTGAGAAGCTGGTGGCGCAAATGCAGAAATCCAGCGACACCATTCAAACCCTGAATCAGCACACCGAAGAGATCGGCAGCGTGGTAGAAGTCATCCAGGGCATTTCTGAGCAAACCAACCTGCTGGCACTTAACGCGGCCATCGAAGCGGCCCGTGCCGGGGAACAGGGACGCGGTTTTGCGGTGGTAGCAGACGAAGTGCGCACCCTTGCCGGACGCACTCAGGTCTCAACTGAAGAGATCCAAACCACTATCTCAAGACTTCAGCAGGGCAGCCGGGATTCAGTCAAATCGATGGAAGAAGGCTATGAGCTTGCCAAACTGACAGTCACCAAAGCGCAGCTGGCCGGCGACTCACTGCATGAAATCAAATCCTGTGTCGACAAGATTTCTGAAATGAACAACCAAATCGCGACCGCCGCGGAAGAGCAAACCAGTGTGACGGAGGAAATTAATAAGAACATCACCACCATCAGTGACATTTCAAATCAGACTGCGCAGGGCGCTGAGCAGAGCAGCCAGGCAACCATGGAACTGGCGAGCCTGTCTGAGGAAATGCGCCACGAGATTGAGCGATTCACCGTTCACTAAACAACGCAGACGTATGGCAAATAACAAATAATAATCATCTAAAGAAGTTATCTCTCTCCTCGCCCCCGTTATGGGGGCTTTTTTTGTGAAATTTTTACCTCTGATTTTGTGAAATTCACACTGTGAAATTTCTGATGTGAAATTGCGCAGGGAAAAGTGGTTACAGTGAAACTGTGCAGAGGTAAGGACGTCACTCCTTCTGCCAGACACAATGAAACCACGGATGAGGACACCACCATGACGATGTCAACAGCAACGAATAACCACAACTTACAAACCGGCACTGCTTTTGAACCATCCACCGCTGTCCTCGATGCAGATAATCAATACGCGCAACGAGTGACAGAAAAGCAGCAACGGGCAAAAGAGATACTGGACAGCGCCTTCCCGCTGGAAAAAGGCTCTCATCAGGATGTAACCAACTACATGGTGTACTACTGTAACCTGGTCGCCTGCTTTTCCGACGGAACCCTGACCGGACTGGAGAACCCAAAACAGTTCGTTGCCCTGGCCGGGCACAAACAGGAGCCGGAGTCAGTCCTGCTTAAAGACGAGCACGGCAGCCACCTGGAAATCATGCTCGGCGCGCGTCAGGGGCCAAAAAGCCTCGCCACCATCAATGATATTCAACTGGAGTCGCGCACTACCTTGTGCACCCAAACCCAGTCCAGCCACCGCTACTGGATAAGCCTTATGGAAAGCGGCGCCAAAGGTGACCCGATTGCGCATAGTGTAGATAAGGAGTTTACCGCCAAAAGCGGCGATGAGTATGTGCTGGGACGTTACTGCTGAGTAGTACTGAACTCTGACACAAGCCCCTGAAATACTACAGGGGCTCGTTCCCACGGTCCCCCGTGGTAATGCATATCTGAGCCTGCTGATGGCAAAATACTGGCCGGAGTCTTCTCTGCTAAAATCAGCCAATCCAGAAGAAGCGCCACTTAAGGACGGTGCCAACTCTTTAGTCTCGTCTGCATTACCACGCGGAGTGAACTGACCCACTCGAACCACGTCCCACGAACCACGCAACAAAAAAAAGCCCCGTGAAATCACGGGGCTTTTAAACTTACTTTTCAACAGCTTCCGGCAAGATCCAACACTTCGAGTGATGCCGCCATCTTATCGGCATCTTCTCCCCGGTAGCGGAGCGTTTTAGGCTCATGCGCCAGCAGGGTGAAGCAGGAGTCAGAGAAGTAACCTTTTCCGCCATGTTCCAGGTGAACGTAGAACTTGGGGGTTTCGGAGTATAAAGTGACAAGGTCACCTTCTACTGTAACTTCAATGTCTGATGCCTGAAGCGGCAGGTTCTTCGGAACGTCTGAGAACCAGCTGGCTTCAATGTCGCCGCGGTTAAAGCTGATATGTAAAAACCCTATCTGGGAGTTTAACTCTGCTTTAGGCAGCGACCAGATCTTCTGCATCTCCTGAGCACTGACAGTGGTACACACCTGCCACTCTTTTAAGATCTCGCCATCCCAGCCAATCCAGCTCACGCGGCCTTCCACCGGACGAATGCTGTGGTGATCATTGATCGCCAACAGACCGACATAATCGCCCTGATCCTGATAACTGACATACAGCGGAGCCAATGAACGCCTGGCCTGATATACAAGCGGGTGTCGCCGCCCTTCCAGCCCAAGCGCTTTTTCTCCCGCCTGGTCCCAGCAACGCTGCAACCGCCAAAGCAGATTGCTGCGCAGATTAAGACGTTTTGCCCGCCAGTTATCGCAGGTGGTCTGCAGTGACACGACCTGACGGATCTGGCTGAGATAGTTTTCTGCCCTGCGGCTGCCGACCGCAGGAAAGCTGTGTTGATGTTCCCGGCCAAGCACAGAGCCGAGTTGTAACGGTTTTCTATTGGCAGGCGCCAAAGCTAATGAAGAGAGTTGCCATAACAGCTGTGATACGTCACTCCCCCCGCGTGCTGGCGTTGAAAAACCTGAGCCAACTGACGTGTTATTAACCTGCAAGCCTGCCGGTTTGGCAAATTGCCAATCTCCGGGTAAGTCATATACTGACATCTGGAGTTACCTCCTTGTTACACACTGGATACCTTGCCCAGTGCTTTTGTGATCAGTTTAATACTACTGCAACAAGTTGGTTAAAAAAACGTCATTATGATGAATGTGTGAATCCCTTCAACGTATGTAAGAAAATGACATGAAATTGACTTTTATAAATGTGCGGGATGACTCACTCGGCGCCAGTATTGAGCTATTTATAAAAGAGCAACACAAAGGGAAAACGACCACAAAGCAAGATATTCACAAGAGGCATAAGTTGGACGCATTTTAATCGCTGAGCTGTTTAATAAAAAACAGATAATGACAGAAATACCAGCAAAGCCGGATGAAATATCCATCAGAACAGTGCAGCCCCGGAGGATTATTTCTTGTCTAACTCTCTTAACATTTCTTTCAACTGACTGATCTCATCACGCAGCTCCCCAACATCTTCACGCAGGTTCGCAATAATGTGTTTACCCTGGTCTTCTGCGTCATCTTCCACAAACCAGGAGGCAACGAAACCGGTAAAAGTACCAAACAAACCTACCCCGGCAGTCATCAGTGCCGCGGCAACAACCCTTCCTTCCATGGTAACCGGGTAAAAATCGCCATAACCCACGGTAGTAATGGTCACAAAGGCCCACCAGATGGCATCTTCTGCATCGTGAATGTTGGAGTCAGCCAGTCCGCCTTCGAGCAACAGAATCGCGATCGCCCCGGTAGTCAGCATCATCATCGAGACAAACACCACAAACGAAAACGAACTGCGGACTTTGTTATGGGCATAAACCGACACCACCCGACGCAGCGAGCGGATAACCCGGAACAGACGAATAATTCGCACCACCCTGGCAAGCTGCGGGTATGTGGTCATCGGAATGGAAGAGATGAGATCGATCCAGCCCCATTTCCGGAAATACTCCCAGCGATTGGGGGCCTTTTTCAGCTGAATAAGAAAATCGATAAAAAAGAACAGGCAGATATAGCTGTCAGACCAGCGCAGGATCCTGTCAACTTCTGAAGGCAGGCCAAACAGAAGCTGAGCAAGAGTAGAAATAAGGACGAAGATCGAGAGTAACAGGATGAATAACTGAAAAGGGCCAACTCGTTCCGTGTCTTCGCGAAGGACTGCTTGCATAAACATATCTCACTGATAAGAAGAGTTAAATTCTTACAGTGTTAACAGGCTTAGTCAATTTTCGTGCCGTGACCTGCGCCTCCTTCGGGGCTTTCTCCGCTTAATTTGCCGGTACTCGCGCACCAGCAGCACCAGAAAAACCAGCACGATCACCGCGAAAACAAGGTAAAAGAAGTGAAGCAAACCGTCACAAAACCAGTCCGGATCGCAGGGCAGATAGATCTCTATCTCGTACTTCATCTGGCTGCCCCGCTCTGCTTCCGATATCTATAAGACCGGGGTCAGCGCCACTTTGTTGCAGCCCATGCCTGCTGCTCTTTCTTATCCAGGAAGCTCCAGGCCATAAAGCGGGTCACCTTCTGGCCGTGACGCATTTCAACAACCCGGATCTGTTTGGCTTTCACTTTGTTGAGTGCACGGGTCAGTTGGCGAACATTCTCTTTCTTCGACAGCAGCGTGGTAAACCACAAACACTGGGTGGCGAACTTCTCACTTTCAAACGCCATATTGCGAACAAAGGCCTCTTCGCCACCAGGACACCAGAGTTCCGCTTTCTGACCGCCAAAGTTCAGATCTGCCGACTTATCTGCTTTAACGTTGCTGCCGCGTTTGTCACGGTTTTTGGCGAGGTTGGTCAACTTGCGCTGAGTACCTTTGGCCGCTTCTTCCAGTGAGCGGTGAAACGGAGGATTACACATGGTGAAGTCATAAAACTCACCCGGCTTAATTACGCCGGTAAAGGTATGCCGACTGTTTTTCTGCAACTCAAAGTTCAGACTCCTGGCCAGTTTCGGATTGGCTGTGGCGATTTTCTTCGCATTTTTTACCGAGACCGGGTCAATATCACTGCCAGTCATCTGCCACTGGTAACAACTTGCGGCAATAAGCGGGTAGATAATGTTCGCGCCGGTACCGATATCCAGCCCACTGATGCGGCTGCCTTTTGGCACTTTTCCGCCATTCAGCTCAGACAACAACTGGCCGATGTGATGTACATAATCCGCCCGGCCCGGGATGGGCGGACAAAGAAAACCTGCGGGAATATCCCATCCGTTTACCCCGTAATGATGGGTTAAAAGTGCCTTGTTCAGTGTCTTTACCGCCTGGTCATCAGAGAAATTCACTGACGACTCCCCTTTTGGCGTTTTAACCACAAAGGCTTTGAGCTCTGGCAGGGCTTTGGTCAGCGCGGCAAAGTCATAACGTCCGCTGTGCGCATTCGCCGGATGCAGGGAATCAAAGCGGGTAACCTGAGGCAGACTACCCTGAGGTTTAAGCCCCTTCTGCTTTTCTGATTTTGGCTTAACGGGAGCACTGCGCCCCCTGGGGCTTTTGGCTTTGGCGGCACGCGGTTTTGACATAGATAACAGACCTGCAATGAATTTGGCCGCCATTGTACCCAAAATCTGCCTGAATGCTACGCCGTCTCATGACATGCCACTCTGGTCACGGCATTACAGCTTCGTTCATCGCTTATCAGTCACATCGTCAGTATCGCCAGACAGAAGATGATGGCGGTGGTAGCAGAAGGCGCAGGCACAAAGCTCCGGCATCTGGCCCTGTTGTCTATGGAAGTGAAGTTTGGGCAGGGCCTTTGGCAGACCCATGCCCCCTGAAGAACTGAAACTCTGGCTGGCAGAGCAACACCAAAACCTGTAAGGCAATGTAGTGGTTGTTCTGTCAATCGCAGGCTGCTAGCTCTCGCCTTGGGCCTGCTCAGCCTTTCCCGGCCCGGAGACCTCCGGATGGTTTTCTGCGGCTATTTGCGCCATCTGCTGCTCCACCAGCAGGAAAGCTTCAATGACCTGGTGATCAAACATAGTACCGGCGGAAGAGAGCAGTATCTCAACTGCCCGTTCGTGAGTCAGTGGCGGTTTGGAGACCTTACTGGAGGTCAGGGACTCGTACACTTCAGCCACCACCATCAGTCTTGAGTTCAGTGGAATTTCACCAGACACCACCGCTGACAAATGGCTGCTGCCCATGTTCTCAGCCAGCAGTTTGACGTATTTCTGGGTACGCTGGCGACGTTTGAGCCCACTGTTGTTGTACTGAGCATCGGCCAGAGAAGCCATCGCGACCATGATTGCCTGCTGGAGCAGATCCTGATCCTGAGTGCGCTCCCTTACCCGCTGCTCCAGTTCATTACGCTGGTGTTCCAGCTCTTCCATCGTTTTGCGAAGCTTAAGGTGAGTCCCCACGCGGGAAAGCAGGATTGGCGGGCTGATTGGCTTTTGGATGTAATCGACCGCGCCCACATCAAAGCCACGCTGCTCATCTTCAATCTGGTTTTTGGCGGTCAGAAAGGCCACAGGAATGGATGACGTAATCGGATTGTTTTTGAGGCGCTGGCACACTTCGTAGCCATCCATCATTGGCATTACAATGTCGAGCAATACCATGTCCGGTACAAAACGCTCACAAAGCTCAATTGCCTGAAGTCCGCTGACAGCCGCCAGCACCCGGTATTGATCTTTTAAGATCTGAGTGAGTAACGTCCGGTTCTCAGCGGTATCATCCACAACCAAAATGGTTTGGGATTTCGGTGTATTCATTGCGTATTACCCCTTAATTGCTCGCTGGCTGGCTATGATCTTCCTTAATATCTCAGTCGCTGCGGCAAAATCGCACGCATGGATGAGCCGGTAGCACTCATCAAACTCTTCCCCGCCGATGACGGCATCAAAACGGGTAAAGTACTGTTCAACGTACTCAATAGCTCCGGTATCAAAATGGTCCAGCAATGCAGCCAGCTGGCTTAATTCCAAAATAATATCGTTGGTACCGGCCCCTTGTTGTTGTGTTGTTTGTGGCTTTTGTGGTGGTGTGACCCGCTTTGTCAGCTCGGTAAAAAACTGATCCAGATGCGCGATCAGCTTTTCCAGTTCAAACTCCAGCCGGGGATTATCCCTGTCGAATCTGAGCAGATGCTCGACTTCAAGGGCATGGGCAGACACGTTCATCGCCCCAAGGTTACCGCTGCTGCCTTTTAAACTGTGGACACAAATGATGAGATTATCAAAATCGCGGCTCTGCCAGGCCAGCCTGACGCGCTCACCAAAATCTCCGTCTCCTTCCATCCACTGAGCCAGCAAACGATGATACATGGACAGGCAGTCTCCTACCCTGGCAATGGCATTGATGTAATCCAGGCCTTCCATGTTCGCCAGTGAGCCGGGAGGGCTGGCAGCATCTGACTGGTTGTTCGCTTCGCTCTGCATAAGACCGTTCCATCCTTTTAAAGCCACTGACTTAATAGTAGACAATGGCTACAGGAATGCCCAACAGATTGAATAAGTTATAGCTCCGACATACTGCTTTATGAGCTTGCTTCACTTAACACTCTGCATACCAGACACCAGCGCAGTATCAGACATTGTCCTGCGCTGTATGCCGCTTTACAAAGTCCATAAAGGTACGGTCAGCAATAGAAAGATAACCGTCCCTGCGCCAGGCCATCGCGAGGTCGAAATACTTGGGCGGAGAAAAAGGAATACCAACAACATCCGGCTCTTCGCTGACCACCAGTTCAAGCAATGCTGATACCGCAAATTCCTGGCGAACGATTCGCAGGATCAAAGGCAGAAGGTTGGTTTCAAAGGAAAATTTTGGCTCGATTTGCTGCTCATGACTTATCCTGTCAAAAAACTCACGATGAAAATAACCGGATTTAAACATCACCAGTTCATGAGAGAAAAACTCAGCGAAGCTCACCGACGTCTGCTCTGTGATCGGATGATGCCGGCCAGCCACAGCCACCATCTGTGAGCGAAAAATCCGGTCGGTTTCCAGCTCGGCTGGTACGTTTTCATCAACAATAACGCCAAGGTCCAGCTCTCCTTCAAGCAACATGTTGCGAATAGCCTGCGCGCCGGCTTCCACAATCGTCAGCTTCAGTTCCGGGTAACGGGATTTAAAACCCATCAGGATCTGTGGGAAGAAGTAAGAACCCATCATGCCTGGTACGCCGATACGCACTTCACCTTTCTCCAGCCCTTTCAGCTCCTGCATGGCCAGCCTGGCATCCTCCAGCTTTTGCAGTACCTGACGGGCGTGCGGCAGTAACACCTCGCCTTCGGACGTCAGGTTCATCTGCCGCTCTCCACGGCGAAACAGGGTCATCCCGAGGCTGGTTTCAAGCTTGCGAATGGCAACACTCAGCGCAGACTGAGCGATGTTGAGCTCTCTGGCAGCCCGGGTCATATTGCTGTGCTCAGCTACAGCAACAAAATACGTCAGAGATTTGCCGTCCATATAAAAATCAGATTGCGTCCATATCTTTAATATATTTTCACTATAGCAGCTGAGTTGCTAACGTAACGGTATGTTTTTTCTTTCTGAGTAGCCAGACACACCATGATTGAAATATCCAGCCCACAGTTTCGCCGGGTCAGCTTTGCGCTGGCATTTGGCTCATTTCTGGTGTTCTGTAATCTTTACCTGTTCCAGCCGATGCTGCCGCTGATGGCTGAGGAATTTGATGTTTCCGCAACCCGGGTGAACTGGATACTGGCAGCAAGTACCCTGACTCTTGCATTCTCACTGGTGCCCTGGGCGGTCTGCTCTGAGATCATTGGCCGGCGCAGAGTAATGCTGATAAGCCTGTTTTCCCTCCCTCCTGTGGGACTGGCCATGCTGTTCAGCGACAACCTCGCGACATTGTCACTATCCCGCGCCCTGATGGGGCTGACACTGGGCGGGTTTGCCGCGGTAGCCGTGGCCTATATGGCGGAAGAGTTTTCTCCAAAAGCACTGGCTGTTGCAGTAGGAGCTTATGTCAGTGCCAACTCTCTGGGCGGTATATTTGGCCGGATTTCCGGCGGACTTATCAGTGATCACTTCAACTGGCAGAGTGCGGTTATCTTTATGGCGCTGTTCAGTCTGGCTGGTGCCCTGTTTGTTGCTTCGGCCCTGCCCAAACAGAAGAATTTCAAACCCCAGCCCGGGCTCTGGTTTGTACATAACCGAAATGCCCTGAGCCATCTGCGTGAGCCGATGCTCTGGCCTGCGATGGCAATTGGCGGCCTGAACTTTGGTCTGTTCGTGAACCTTTACTCGGTCAGCGGCTTCCGCCTGGTTGAAGCGCCCTACTCTGTACCTGTTGGTATCGCGTCGATGATCTTTCTCTGTTACCTGGCCGGAACGGTTACCTCCCGCCTGAGCGGTCGCTGGAGCCAGCATTTCAGCGCCCCAGCAGGGATGGCGCTTGGCAGTCTGGTAAGCCTCTGTGGCATGTTGACCGGCTATATTGAATCCGTTTGGGCCATCCTGGCCGGGCTTTTACTGGTCAGTGCAGGCGCATTCTTTACTCACTCCCTTGCTTATACCTGGGTCAGCCAGCATGCCCGTCAGGCCAAAGCCACAGCAACCGCACTCTATCTGGTGCATTACTATGTGGGTGGCAGTCTGGGCGGTTTCTGGCTTATCTATTGCTGGCAACACGGTGGATGGGGAGGCGTGATCGCTGGAGGAAGCGTACTCTACCTGGCCCTGTTCGTTCTTATAAGAAGATTGCAGACAACCGTGTACAGGGCTAGTCTTAGGGCGTGCTGACCTTTCGGGTTCTGCACACCCAAACTAAATAACGATTAAGTAAAAGTCATGTCTCAACAAATTCACGATCAGGTCCAAAAGTGGCTTGAAGATGTGGTGATCGGGCTCAATCTGTGCCCGTTCGCTGCCAAACCTAACCGTAACAAACAGATCAAGATATTCGTTTCAGAAGCCGCCAGTGAAGAAACCCTGCTGGAAGATATACTGAGCCAGTTTCTCGAACTGGATCAGACACCAGCAGAAGAGCTGGAAACCACTCTGGTGGTGGTCCCCAACATGCTTGCTGATTTTGATGATTACAACCTGTTTATTGACTGGGTAGAAGCCCTGATCCGCCAGCAAAGCTGGGAAGGCACCTATCAGGTTGCCACTTTCCACCCCGATTACTGTTTCTACGGTACAGATCCAGACGATGCCGAGAACCTGACCAACCGTTCACCTTATCCGGTCTTCCACCTGATCCGTGAAGCGAGTATGGAAAAAGTACTCAGGCACTACCCGAATCCGGAAGCCATTCCGGATACCAATATCGCCCGGGTAAGCGCGCTGAGTGCCGAAGAGAAGCGCAAACTCTTTCCTTATCTGATGAGATAAAAAAAAGGGCGTCACCCAACAGACAGTGACGCCCAAAGCCTTACGTTTCCACACTAAAAGGCTCAAGGAATGAACTGGTTGTCTTGCTTAGTAAGTCGTAACCGTAATCTCCTCACCCGGCGCAACGTCCACTTCAGCCGCGCTGTACTCCACGCCATACTGAATCACACGTTTGGCATCTACTGCACGGCCATCGACAATCAGCTGATCATAGCTGCCGTAAAAACGAGCCTGCCAGTGAATGGTTTCCTCACCCTGATTAGTCAGCGCCGTCTTGTTCAGGCCATCGTGGCGCACTTTCAGTTCATGCTCACCAACCGGAAGGTAGTTCACCTCAAGCCATTTGATATCTGACGGCAGGTGTGAGGTGGTGGTCACTCTGTCGTTGGCTGCATCCGGTCTTACTCCCATCAGCCCCTCTACCGTATTGGAGATAAAGGTGTAAGAGATTTCCGGGTAGTCGCCGTTGGTACCCTGAGTCGGACGCTCGTGCGGCAGATCCTTGCGGTCAATGATGTACTGCATCCATTTCCACGCTTCTTCATTACGGAAGTAAGGGAAGAAAGTTTCCGGGATATAGGTGTACGCTTCGATATTGTTCGGTGCATCCGGGTTGCTGCCAATGCCATCACCCAGTTTCTCAGAGATAAAGTCCAGGTAACGGTCGTTTCGCTCGCCCGGGTCGGTGATGCGTTTCATTGGCATAAACCAGCTGTTCTCTTTGCCGAAGTCATTCAGGCGCAGGCCGTCTTTCTGGACGATATTGACGTAGTTATCCAGTGGCTGAGACGGATCCTTAATACTCCACTCTTCGTTAAAGAAGGTTTTCAGCTTGTCCGCTTTTTGCTGCCAGATAGCCGCTTCACCACTTTCGCCGCGCGCTTTAAGCATGGCGGCGTAAGCCACGGTGGCCTGGTATTGCGAACCGATACCGTCACCGGCTTCAATCGGGAACTCACCGCGCTCGTTATAGGTTGCCGAACCTTCAAAAATTCCGCCGTAGCCCTCTGCAATGCCGTTTGGATCCTGATCATCGTGCAGCTCGATATAGTCGGTCAGCACCTTGGTGTAGAACTGCCAAAGCGCAGGGTCATTGATATAGCGCTCGTCGCCGGTCCAGAGGTACTGCTGATAAGCTTTTTCAACAAACTCAAACTGCGCCGGAACCTCCCGGACAAACCAGGAATCATCCTTGTAATCGATGGTGTGCGGCGTGCCGTCAAAGTTCACCGCCCACAGGGTGTACCACTTACGTGACTCGGTCGAGTGGTTGGCAAAAATGCGGAACATGGAGAAGTTTTCCTCATCCAGGCCTGCCAGTTTCGCGCCGGGTGCCTGGTGCAGGAAGTCGCGCGAGTAAAATGCAGTGCGGTCGAAGTAGCCGGCCCAGTAAGACGGCAGGTAATCAGCGCGGCCGGTGCCGTCGTTGTTGTTCTCGTCGCGGTTGACCAGATCGTTTCTGCCGGTCATCACAAACTGTTTGGTTTTGTCGATCGCCCAGTTGAATGACTCTTGCAGCTCCTGATTCGATGAAGTAACAGTGACCTCTTTCTCTTTCACCACCACTTCGACACGCCAGGTCTGTTTGTGACCTTTGCTGTCAGTCAGCACCATCTTGACCGGACGGGTGAAGTCCACCAGATCCCCTTCCTGCAGGGTACTGCGACTGTCTTTCGAGATATGGTTTTCGGTGATCATCAGGTTCGTTACATCGGTGGCATACGGCACCGATAGCTGAACGGTCTTACGCTCAGGGTGAATAATAGTGTCGCCGCGCTGATGCTCAACCTCAAAGCCGATCACCTGGTTAAGACCGTGCTTAATCTTTTTCTCACGCTTCAGCGTTACCGCATCCACGCTCACCGCTCCGGCATCACTGCCGGTAAAGAAGACTTCGACGACCTGACCTTTTTCCAGCGGAATTTTTTTCAGCTTGTTTAGTTTGTAGTTCTTGCCCGATTTCAGTCCGGTAGCATACAGCTCTTCCCCTGCAAGGTTGGCGATACCCATACGGGCGTCTTTGCCCGGCACGATAGTGTGCGCTTTCAGGCTGTAGTATCCGCTTTCCGGAATCGTCACCTGCTGGGTAACGTGGTGGTCCCTGCCGATAGCGATACGGGCACGATAATCGCCCTTAAACACCTCGCTGGAACTGGCGTTGGCAAACCAGTAGCTCCATCCCTGACCGTGCTGGTCAAAGTTAGGGTTTTCAATCACGTTATGTTTGTTGCCCGCCCAGGCACCAGCAGAAAGCGAACTGATAATAACGGCAGCCAGAATTTTCTTGTTCATTGTTGTCATCCTTTGCAAAAGCGGCCTCTTTGGCGAGACCGCTGCTTGTTATTTCTGTAGGGATAATTTCTGTATCGGGTTATGCCTGAACCGGCGCTGGCGATACCTGAGTCTCCTGCTCCGGCTCGTCGCCGTACTTGGCCATCAGCTCGTCCTGAATGCTCTGGTGGTATGCACCGTTAAGTTTGTAGAACTTAAAGTACACGACCAGGGTAATGGCAAAGAAGATGCTTGGCAGACCGATCATGATGCACTGCATGCCAAACACGGTATCTGCGGTCTGCTCGATATTCGGCACATAGTTGACCATTGACAGACAGATGCCGATAAAGAAGGCAGCAAACGCTGAGCCCGCTTTTACTACCAGGGTCTGTACCGAGTAAGCCACACTCTCACAACGGATACCCAGTTTCACTTCACCGTAGTCCACAGTGTCTGCCACCATGATGACCTGCAGTACCCAGAAGAATGCGGTACCGATGTTCAGCAGCACACCTGCCAGTGAGATAAGCAGCACGTTCTGCTGGTCGTAGATACCGATGTAGATAAGTACCGCACTGCCCAGGATTGGCAGCAGAGAAGCACCTGCCCACAGCATGCGGCGGGAGAACCACTTGGCCAGTTTAGGGAACAGAACCAGCGCTGCCAGGTTGGCCGCACCAGCGTATGCCATGTAGTAAGGGAACAAGTCTTTGTTACCCACCACGTAAGTGAAGTAGTAAACGGCAAACGCGGTGATGATGTTGGTCGCCAGGTTGTAAGACAGAGACATCACAAGCAGGCTCGACAGCTGGTCGTTCTTGTAGATAAACGACACCAGACGCTTGAGTGAGACTTTCTCCTGCTTGGCAGGCTCAACAATTTTATCCGATGAGTAGCGTTCTTTAACGTTGCGCAGGGTAACGATAGTCGAGAGCACAAAAAAGCCAATCAGTACCAGAGTAAACATCTGGAAACCGTAACCTTTGTCTTCGCCGCCAACGTAGTCAACAAACGGCAGCGCAACAGCAGCGGTTACAAAACCCGCAAGACTTGCGAAGAAACGCGGATATGGCACCAGCTCTTCCCGCTCGGTTTTATCCAGGGTCAGGGTCGGAACCAGAGACCAGAACGGAATATCCATCAGGGTATAAGTCATGCCCCACAGGATGTAAGTAATGGCAATGTAGATAACCAGAGCCGTACCTTCAAAATGGTGAGCGCTGAAGAGCATAAACAGCACGACAGAGTTGGCGATGGTGCCGATTAAAATCCAGGGCTTGAACTTGCCCCAGCGGGAGCGGGTGTTGTTGACGATCCAGCCCATAATCGGGTCGTTCACCGCATCCCAGATACGGGCGATCAGGAAAATGGTACCCACAACGCCGGCAGAAATGCCGACGACATCTGTGTAGTAATACATCAGATACATGTACACGATGATAATCGCGAAATCTTTACCAAATGCGCCAAACCCGTAACTGAGTTTGGTATTCATTGATACGCTCATTGCTTCTCCCAGGCCGCAGCCAGTTTCACGTTAGTTTGCGGGCGGCTCACCGCCCGCCTATGCAGGGTTATTTATTGGTTTTATAAGAATTAGTTGTGGACCCACTCAGGCAGCCAGTCATCGTGCGCTGCAATCAGGTCGTCCACCAGCGAGTAGATCTCTTCGATGCTCAGCACGGCCGCAGTGTGCGGATCCAGCATGGCAGCGTGGTAGATGCGCTCGCGGTTTTCAGTCAGTACGGCTTCGGTCAGCAGGGTCTGAACATTCACGTTTGTCTGCATCAGCGCAGCAAGATGGTTTGGCAGAGTGCCGACTTTGGTTGGCTGGATGCCGTTCTGATCAACCAGACACGCCACTTCAACACAGCAGCCCTGTGGCAGGTTGTCGATAAGGCCGTCGTTACGCACGTTGCCGTAAATCACGCTTGGTGTGCCGGTCCAGATAGAGTTCATAATGGTCGCGGCGTATTCGTGTGACTCTTTGATGTCGATACGGTCAGCCTGCTTGTACTCTTCCAGATCCTGTTTCCAGCTTGCGATTTGCTCTACGCAGCGTTTTGGATACTCGTCCAGTGGCACCTTGTAGCGCTCAATCAGGTCAGGACGGTTCGGTTTGATAAAGTAAGGGGTGTATTCTGCAAAGTGCTCAGAAGACTCGGTGACAAAGTAGCCCAGCTTTTTGAACATTTCGTAGCGCACCAGGTTCACGCAGCGCAGGTTGCCCTCGTCTTTTGGCTTAGGCGCAATGCCTGCTTCAAAGGCTTTGAGCATATCCGGGTAAATATCAACGTATTCACCGTTGGCGGTCTTCTTCTCCATGGTCAGGTAGAACGCCATGTGGTTGATACCGGCGCAGGTGTAGCGAAGATCGTTGTAATCCAGGTCCAGATCACGGGCCAGTTCTTCAGCAGTACCCTGCACGGAATGACACAGGCCAACCTGCTTGATATGCGGGAATTTCTCGTACATCGCCCAGGTGTTCATCGCCATTGGGTTAACGTAGTTCAGCATGGTCGCGTCAGGACAGACTTCTGTCATATCCTCACAAATTTTCCACAGATGAGGGATAGTGCGCAGCGAACGCATGATACCGCCAGGGCCCAAAGTATCCGCGATGGTCTGCTCAAGGCCGTAGGTTTTACACACTTCAAAGTCAGTTACGGTACATGGCTCGTAGCCGCCGATCTGGAAGGCGACAACAACGAAATCAGCATTTTTCAGGGCTTCTTTCTGGTTAAGGTGACAAGTGATGCTGCCGGTCGCGCCTGCAGACTCCATCAGCTTGCTCACGACAATCTGTGACTCTTCCAGACGGATTGGGTCGATATCCATCAGGGCAATTTGTGCGCCTTTCAGCTCAGGCTTGTGGAATACATCACCCAGGATGTGTTTAACGAAGATAGTGGAACCGGCACCGATAAAAGTGATCTTAGGGGCTTTCATTTTTGTTTCATCCTATTGATTGTTCTTACGCAATCATATTGGCATCAGCCCGGCTACCTTATCTTCCCTCTTCTGCAACTGGCTATCCTGAAAACTCAGATCTTCCGCACGGCCACAATAAATCTGAGTTTTCAGGACAAAAATGACAAATTCCGATACAGCGAATAAAATTATAAAACATCCCGAGACATACGATATATCAATACATTGACTGTCATAATCGTGAACTTCACCTCTCTTATCGATCCGAATTTTTGCTAGAAATAACTCTTCTCAATTCTGTCCGGCAGCAAGATGACCCAACAAGAAAGCGAATACAAAATATCAGCCGTAGAGCACTACTCAGAAGACACGATTTCGGTCAGTCCGCTGTCACTCTATTCTGCCTGTCAGCAAATAGACGTGGAGCTGCGGGTGCCGCATAAGATGCCTGGTAACCACTGGCATGGGCAGGTGGAGGTGAACATTCCGTTTGGCAGCGATGTGGAGTATCTGATCAACGGGGAAACTGTCACCATCCGGGATGGTCATATCGGTTTTTTCTGGGCGAGCGTCCCCCACTGCCTGACCGACCCGGCTGGTTGCCATAACATGGGGATCCTCAACATCCCTATTCATCAGTTTCTGTCATGGCCACTTAACCGGGAGATGGTCAATCAGATCACTCACGGGATGGTGCTTGAGTCCAAAAGTCCGATGCTGGTATCGGAGTTTGAAATTGCGCGCTGGATGAGCGAGCTTTCCCAGCCGTCAGCCAGCCGCCAGCAGCTGGCCAGTGATGAGATTGCGCTGATGCTGAAGCGGGTTGGCCTGGATGGCTGGCAGTCACTGCTCAGTGGGCGTGCGGATAAATCGAAAAAGCGGGGCGCGTCCAAGCACGCTCAGTCTTATGTCAGTCAGATGCTGGAATATATCGCGAACCATCATGATGCTCCCCTTTCTGTGCAGGAGATTGCCGACCATGTCGGGCTGAACGCCAACTATGCGATGGGGATCTTTCGTCAGGTAATGCAGCTGACCATCAAACAGTACGTGACCGCGATGCGCATCAACCACGCCCGCGCCCTGTTAAGCGACAGTGACAAGACGATTCTGGATATTTCGCTGACGGTGGGCTTTAACTCTTCAAGCCGTTTCTACGATACCTTCCTGCGCTATGTGGGAATGACGCCACACAAGTATCGCAAGCTCAACCGCACCAACCAGCCGGAGATGCCAGACAGCAATGCAGAGATTGGCGCATGCGATGGCAAGCGCCCGCTTGGGCTGGTAAAGCAATAGTCAGGAAAACAGCCCGCTTACATCGGATGCTGATAAACCACCGTCCGGTTACGGCCCTGATCTTTGGAGTCGTACAGCGCTTTATCCGCGGTAGAGATGAACTCATCAAACAGCTGTGACGGAGCAATCAGGCTGCAGCCGTTAAACTCAAACACGCACAGGCCGATGGATACGGTCAGCGGTTTTTCATCGATCAGAATTTCACTCACCGAATGGCGGATCCGCTCGGCAATAGCAATCGCGTCTTCACGTCTGGCTTTGGGTAACCAGACGATAAACTCTTCGCCGCCAAAACGGGCAACGTAATCACTCTCCCGCATGGCATCGGTGATCCGCCGGGCGGTTTCGCAAAGGATTTTATCGCCAAACTGATGGCCATGAGTGTCGTTCACTTTCTTGAAGTAATCTATATCGACCATAGCGACGGCACCAATCTGGTGGTCGTAATTCAGGCGTCTGAGTGCTTTGGGGACACTGTCAAACAGGGCACGACGATTTGGCAGGCCAGTCAGCGGATCATACAGGGCCAGAATCTCGAGTTTTTCATTGAGCACTTTGAGCTGATGTTCCTGTTTACGGCGAATCAGCTCGACCTCCAGCCAGGAGGCCATCAGCTGAAGCACATCGATATCAATCTCGTTAAAGTGGCGATGATAGGGTTTGGCGCTGCTGAAGTTCAAAGTCCCGTACAGGCTGCCATCACAGAAAATCGGGATCCCGATATATGACTCCAGCTTAAACGCCTTGTAAGCCGGGTGACCGCGGTAATACTCACTTTCTCCCACATGTTCGACCGCCAGCGGCTCGTTTTCCCGGCAGGTTACCTGGCAATAGGTCTGATCGAGCATGAAGACGTCGCCTTTATGCAGCCCCAGCCCCTCCGGGCACACACAGTTGCGCACCGTGTACTGATTCCCCTCAATTTTAGACAAAATCCCGATATCCAGATTGAACCGCTCCAGCCCCATTTCCAGCAGCTCGGCGATCTGTACGTCGAGTCCTTTATGGTAGCTGTTGGTTATCTGGTACAGACGGCGGATAACCTTTTCACTGTCACTGGCTGCCGATGCTTGCATTTGTTCTCTACTCGTGGATGATCAGGGTTTTCCAACTGAAGTCATTTGCGTGTATTTTAGTTGATATTAATGTAAGTCTAGCCGCAATTGAGCCGGGTTCCATTTTTTGAGCTGAAATTACTAGCTTTTTCAGCAAAAGTGTGAGGATGGCAAATTCGGCTGGTCGTTGAGCTACTGGAAATTTTAAGAATGCAACTTACTGTACTGACACAAGAAATTTACGACCACCTTTACCGTGACATCAATGAATTCCGTTCAACGTTCGATCTGCCGGTGGCAGACGCACTGAGCCTGGACGAAAAGGCAGACCAGTTGCATTCCTCTCTGGCGATTGAAGAGCTTACCGAACTGGCAGACGCGACCTGTAAAGAAGAGCAGGCAGACGCCATCGTGGATTCTGTTTACGTTCTGATGGGCCGCCTGGTTCACCTGGGCCAGGAAAAAATGACCGACAACCTGGCGATCAGCTACCTGATCGACCTGCTGCTGCACGTGGCGCAAAACCGCGACATCAACTTCCTGCCTTGCTGGGATGAAGTGCACTCAAGCAACATGAGCAAGGTTTGCCGCAACGAGCAGGAGTACACCGATACTCAGGAGTACTACGCCAAACAGGGTATCGGGCTGATGGCTGTGACCAAAGGCGATTACATCATCGCCAAGTGTGCCAAAGACGTGGTAACCGAAGAGAAGACTATCCGCCAGGGTAAAGTACTGAAATCGGTATACTACCGCCCTGCTGATCTGGCGAAACTGGTTTAATTCATTAAATCTTTAACCGCCATAAACGCTCGTTTTCACTGAGCTGTGGATCAATTACCTGATCAAACGAACCCCTTAGACTGGTCCTGTACCAACTAAGGGGTTTTTCATGATAGTCACTAATGCGTTTAATCAAAATCTGTCCGATGAATCAAAAGAACACTGGTTAAGCTACTGGCGCCACTTCACCAAAACCGAATACTGTTTTTGCTCCGAAGCTAACTGCACCAAAAATCATGCCCACGGCGTTCTGGTGAAAAAGAAAAACCAGGATGAGCGCGCCCTGTTTGTTGTCCCGCTTTGTCACGAGCACAGCCATGCCTTTACCAGCCAGCTTGAACTGGATGATAAGGCCGACCTTATTCCAGCAGACTTGAGTTTGTAATCCTTGTAGGGATTTTGTTGGGATTTGAGCAATGACCAAAGTCATTGCTCTTTTTTTGTTTAAGGGAAGCTTTTAGAGAAGGGATTAAACAACCAGTTGGGAGAAGCTGAGAATACGGCTGTCATTCTGATGCGCTTCTGAAACAAACATCTGCTCCACCTCATCCGCACTGAACTCACGCTTGTCGTAACAGGCGATATGTACCCGGTCACCACGCTGCAGGAAGTGTTCTTCACCCCAGGCAGAATAGTTTGGTGCACCCGTATACAGAAGGATCTCTTCCGGCCATCCTGCGGCTTCAAAGCCCGGCAAAATGCGGTCATACATGCCGAACTCTTCCTGCTGGTTGATTCGCTCAGTGACCCACTCCAGCAGTTCTGCATAGAAGAGCTTAAGTTCATCAAACCCTACCGCATCGGTGGCCAGTTGCATCGTGTCGTCACGCTCAATCCAGGATGCCATCTCGGTGTGAACCGGCAGGGTTTCGCGGCAAAAGCCTTCCAGCGGCCACCAGTTTGTATGCAGGCCTTTTGAATGGCGCCCCCAGGATTTTCGCTGCGAGATTTTATCCGATCCGCTCAGCTGACGGATGGTAAAATCGTTGCCGATGGTCATCGAAAACGGTGCCAGTGCTGATACTTTTCCATCCTCGTAGGACACTTTGCAACGCAGCACAAACTCCGGTTCAATATCCACATTCGTGCCCTGTGCCGGGTAGCGGATCCGCTCCTTTTCAGTCAGGGTTTCAGGCTCGTTTACCGGTACGATAAAAATCCCGTTCGGGACCGGCTGCTCTGCTACTTTTTCTGCGCCACTTAAGTGACCATGAATGTTTCCGATAATGCCTATCACCAGCATGTGTTTTAACTTCCTTTATTACTTAATTCATCAAGTTGTGCCAGCATCCAGGTGACCGCGAGCAAATCGGCGCTGCCCCCCGGGCTGATGTTCATTTCTGTCAGCTCTGTGTCCATCACACAGAGATGCTTTTCCAGCAGGTCCAGTTCGCCACCGGCGATGGAGTGCAGTTGCCTGGCGCGATGGCGGACAAAATCCAGCCCCATCAGTCCGCCGCGGTTGATGACATTGGTGTCCTGGTTATGCGTCATCAGGCTAACCAGCGCAGCCAGCAGCGCCTGCTGCTCAGACTGGCCGGCATCTATAGCCTGCTGATAAACCGGCAAACTGTGCTGATACACGCACGGATACCCCTGCTCTGCTTCGCCGCGAATGCCGGTCAGGCCGTGCTGACGGTAGAGCCACTCGCCCACCGTGACCGGATTTGGGGTTTTAAGCTCTTCGGTCAACCCCTGGCAGGCGGATTTAATCACATCCTGTATCGCTTCTGCCCGGAATGTCCTGCCTTTGGAAGCCAGCCAGCCCGCCGCCCCACAAATCAGCCCCATGGAGAATATCATCCCTTTGTGGGTGTTGACTCCGAATGTTGCTTCAAACATCGCCTGTTCTGCCTCAATCCCGGCCGGGCGCAGTGCGAGCAGCAGGCTGGCGCTGTCATCGCACTCCATACCCAGCGCGGTAAAGCGCTTCATAAAAGGCCGGAGTGTTGCTGCGCTGTCGATAAAGGTGTCCAGGGTCATGTCGCGGTGCGCACCGTTATTGGCGCAGTCCACCAGCCCGGGTTTGGGGGTCAGGTGCACTTCCAGCATCATAGCGTGGTAGGCCAGGTTACCGACCAGTCCGGCGATATTCAGACGGGATGAATGATACCAGTCGGTGTCACTCATCAACAGCTTAAGGGCATTATTGGCTTGCATGGACTAACTCACTCATTCGGTTAATTAACTCAGACAAAGAGTGGGTGCGGTTGCGCGCGCACAGTTTGGCGGGCTGATCGCAGATAAGGCATGGTCTGAGCGGGTGTTGAAAATCCTGGCGGGAGATGGCTCTGCCATCGGTTCCGATAACGTCAATGTCGAACAGCGGGCCCAGGGGATGGTGCTGCTCCACTTCCAGCATCGCCGATTTAATCTCAGTCGCATCCGGCCCTGCGAGCGCGATAAGCAGCTCAGGACCAGTACTGAGGTCGGCCTGCCAGCAGTCAGCCACGGAAATATCCCGCGACTGACACTGGTCAAAAATTTGCTGGCGTCCCTGCCTGAAAGCGGCCTGCGCGATGGCATTGTTTTTCACCTCTCCCACCATGTTGATGGTAAAGCTGACCAGCGGCAGCGTATGACGCGCCAGCCACTGTTTTTGCCTGGCCGCGCGGGCCTCTTTATTGGCGAGCACCTGACCGATGCTCACCTTTTCTCCTTCGTACATCATTCGCTATTCTTTTACCTGACGGATCACATCAATCACAGAGCCGTCCCGGTAGCGCACGTAAGCCACCACCTTTTCCAGATACTCAATTGGACGTACCGGCCCGGTAATAAGCTCAGCGCGCTCACGCAGCCAGCTGATGTCGAATACTTCGATACCAGCCGCTTCCAGGCGTTCGCGTACTTCCGGACGGGCCGGGTTAACGGCCACGCCGTGGTCAGTCACCAGCACATCCACCTGGCTGCCTTCGGTTACCCGGTTGAGCACTTTTTCCACCACGGTCGGGATCCGGCCACGAACCAGAGGCGCAACCACTACGGTCAGGTTGGCCGCCGCTGCAGTATCACTATGCCCGCCTGATGCGCCGCGGATCACGCCGTCTGAGCCTGTGATCACGTTGACGTTAAAGCCGGTATCTATCTCCAGTGCACTGAGGATAACCACGTCGAGGCGGTCTACCGCAGAACCTTTGGACATTGGGTTTGCGTACTGGTTGGCCGAAATCTCAATGTGCTTTGGATTGCGCGCCAGCGAGTCTGCCGCGTGCATGTCGAATGACTGAACGTCGAGCAGGGTATCGATAAGCCCTTTTTCGTGCAGCGCCACCATGGTCGCAGTGATCCCGCCAAGGCCAAAGCCTGCACTTATCCCTTTGCGCACCATTTTCTCTTCAAGGAAACGGGTTACTGCCAGTGATGCGCCGCCTGAACCAGTCTGCAGTGAAAAGCCCTGGTTGAAGTAGCCTGAGTTCTCCACCACATCTGCCGCTTTACGGGCGATCAGAAGCTCACGCGGGTTGGTAGTCATACGCGTGGCATCACCGCCGATTTTCGACGCGTCCCCGACTTCATCAAGCTGAACGACCCAGTCCACTTCATCCTGAGCAATCGAAGCAGGCTGATTCGGGTAGTCGGCCCATTGCTCGGTCAGCAGCACCACCTGGTCTGCGTAACGGGCATCAATTTTGGCATAACCAAGCGAGCCACAACGGGCCCGGCCACTGACTGCATTGGCATTACCAAACTCATCACAGCTGGCCACGCCCAGAAACGCCACATCAATCTTCAGCTCGCCCGATTCCACAAGGTGTACCCGGCCGCCGTGAGAGTGAATGTGTACCGGTTTCTCCAGCAGGCCACGGGAGATTTCTTCCGCCAGTTCGCCGCGCATACCGGAGGTGTAAATCTGAGTCACAACACCCGAGCGGATATGCTCCACCAGCGGCGCGTGAATGGCAGAGAGTGAGCTCGATGCCAGGGTGAGATCTTTGATCCCCATGGCCGCAATCTGCTCCATCACCAGGTTAATCACTTTATCGCCGCCACGAAATGAGTGGTGGAATGAAATGGTCATGCCGTCTTTCAGACCGCTGTTTTCAATCGCTTTTGCCAGGCTTTCACAAACCTTGCGCGATTTCTTGGTTTCCCGGCTGGCAAGATGGGGAGTGTTCAGATGCGCGCTTTCGAACGCGGTCAAAGATTCTGGCAGGTTAATCAGGTTTTCCATCGCTCTTTCTCTCACTGTTTGATGCCGGTTTTGGCGCGTTCTAATGTCCAGCGGGCGCGCTCAATAATCGGCGCATCGACCATTTTCCCGTTGAGGGACACCACACCCGAGCCCTGCTGCTCCGCTTCTTCAGCAACCTCGATTACCGCAATGGCGTGGTCCACTTCTTTCTGTGAAGGCGCGAACACGTTGTGGATCATCTCAATCTGACGCGGGTTGATCAGCGATTTACCGTCAAAGCCAAGCCCTTTAATATGCTCTGCTTCCATCAGGAAACCTTCTTCATTGTTGGCATCGGAGTAAACGGTATCGAACGCCATGATCCCGGCCTCACGCGCTGCCTGTAAAATAGTGCAACGGGCAAACAGCAGCTCTGTCCCCTGCGGGCTGCGCTGGGTACGCAGGTCACGCACATAATCCTCTGCGCCAAGGGCAATACCAATCAGACGCTCTGAAGCTTTGGCAATCGCCACTGCGTTGTTTACGCCCTGCGCTGATTCAATCGCGGCGAGCATTTTGGTCGAACCCGGCTCGCGGCCAAACTCTTCTTCGGCGTGGGCAATGGCCTGCTCCATATCTTCTATATCTTTCACGCTGTCGGTTTTTGGCAGACGCACCGCATTCACGCCAGCTTTCACCACCGCGCGGACATCCGCGTGACCGTATTCGGAGTCCAGGCCGTTCACACGCACTATGGTTTCCAGTTCCTGATACAGGGGGTGCATCAGGGTATTCATTACCAGCAGCCTGGCCGTATCCTTTTCCCTGACCGAAACCGAATCTTCCAGGTCGAACATGATGGCGTCCGGCTGGTAGATAAACGAGTTACTCAGCATCCCGGCGTTTGAGCCCGGTACAAACAACATGCTTCTGCGTAACTTACTCATTTCAGATCTCCCCCACTGTGTTAGCTGCGCGCATTACTGCAGCCTGAACCCGGGCGCGGATCACGCAGTCCAGTGCCCCTTTGTCATTGACGACAATCCGCACGCCGGACACGCGCATCTCTTCCAGCATCTGCTCCACGGTCTGGCGGATCAGGGGCTCAAACTGCTTGCTGACCGTGCTTTCGATCTCAATATCCACTGCCAGGCCATCGTATGGCATCACTTCGACCAGCAGGTCGCTCGACTCCAACGTGCCCGCCCAGGCTCGCTGCATAATGTCCATAGGTTTTCCTCGTTATCGTTATGTAGGGTAAACAGAATTGGTATTACTCTATTTTCCTTAATGGCCTGAGATGGATTGCTGATGACGCTCATAGTTCGCCGGAGGGGAAAAACCGTTAATGACTTCAATGGTTTTAATTCAGAAATGCGCAGGATCAATGAGCAAAAACCGGCCACGGGGGCCGGTTTGAGAGAAAAGAACAAAAGGACTGAGAGAGATGAACTCAGCAGTTTTTTACATATACCCGTTCAGGCCTGCCGACCCGGCCATGCTCGTTTTCCACATTGAGAAAGCCAGAGGCAGAACAGTATTCCAGATAACGGCGGGCGGTGGTTTTACTGATCCCCACTTCATGGCCAAGGGTATCGGCGGTGTACTTCTTATTGCAGTTCTCACTAAAGACCTGCTTGATCTTATCCAGCGTCAGCTCACCAATTCCTTTCGGCAGCTTACTGGATTCTTTATCCCGCACCTGAAGGTTGAACAGGTCATCCACGTGACGCTGACTGATATTGTCATAGGCATTCATGGCGCTGTTAAACTTCAGGTAACGGTTAAGCGTCTCTTTCAGGCGGTCATAAGCAACCGGCTTGAGCAGATAATCAAAGCAGCCAAGGTGCATGGCGTCCTTCACGGTATCCATTTCACTGGCGGCGGTCACCAGGATCACATCAACAGGATCTTCCCGCTTCTCGGCGACAATTTCACGCAGCAGGTCTACTCCACGGCCATCAGGCAAAAAGTTGTCGAGTAAAATGAGTTTGGGTTTGTAAACCTTGAGCATGGTTCTCGCTTCCGCCACTGTAGACGCGATGGCTACCGGGTTAAAGCGCATTGTCTGGCGGAGAAACTGAGCATGCAGCTCAGCAATGCCGAGTTCATCCTCGACGATTAATACATCTATGGCGTTCATGATTCCTTACCTTGATTTGGGATGAATATCGAGAAGATGGTGCCTTTCGGCTCTGCTTCATCGACCAAAATTACGCCCCCTGCGTTAGTCACATAGCGATTAATTAAGTACAGACCGATCCCGTGCTTGTCGCTCTCCTGTTTACTGGTTACACCGCGTGAAAAAATGGTCGATGCCAGCTCAGGCGAGACGCCGCAGCCATTATCGGCCACCTCCACCACCAGTTCTTTACCAGCGTCGGTGATAAGCAGTGAGATCTGTTTGTTACTCTCCGGATTTTTTAGTGTGGCCTCGAAAGCATTATCAAGCAGGTTGCCAAGAATGGCAGACAGCTCATCCGGAGTGATGTTGTGTAATTGCGGCCCCAGCTGACAGGTTGGATCAAATTCCAGATCCAGCCCCAGCTCACAGGCCCTCGCATACTTGCCCAGCAAAATACCCGCCACCTGCTTACAGGCGATACGCTGGCTGATGAAGTCGATAAGTTGCTGTTTACGCGTATTTTCTGAGTTGATCATCGCCAGTGCTGCCTGCGGCTCACCAATTTCAATCAGACCGCCAATAGTGGACAGCTTGTTGGCGTGTTCGTGGCGCATTACGCGCAGGTTCTCGGTATATTGTTTTATCTGACTCAGTTCTGCAGTCAGTGAGTTAATATCGTTTTTATGGCGAAAACTGATCACCCAGCCGACTAAAATATCATCAGCAAACATCGCAACTCTGTTTAAGATCAGTGTCTGGCTGTTGATGGAAATAATTTCATCTTTCAGATTATTCTCAAATGGAGTCTGAAACAAAAACTGCGAATTGGTGATAAACTCCATGATCTGGCGATTTTTCAGGCTCTCAGATTCCTTATTAACCCCAAGCAGTTCACGCGCAGTATTATTTACCGCAAGTATATGACCCTGCTTATCGATGGCAATTACACCTTCATAAACAGAATGCAAAATAGAGTTCTGCATTTGCAGCGCCAGCGCTATTTCTGACGGCTCCATTCCATACATTTTCCGCTTAATGTGGTTAGAAAAGAACCATCCGCCAACGGCAGTCAAAAATAATATCGCCAGCACTTCATAGATTAATGGCTCTAAATAAAACGCCACCCACTCATCAAAACGGTTCAGCAAATAACCGACTGATACTACGCCGATAATCTGGCCATCAAAGTCCACTACCGGCGCTTTACCGCGCACACCATAACCCAGGCTGCCTTCGCGTATTGAGACATAAGATTCACCGCGCTCAAGTGCCCCGATATTGTCGCCACCCTGCATGGGTTTTCCGATCCGTTCGTCTATGGGATGAGCAAGTCTTACGCCAGTCTCATCGCCGACTACAATAAAATTGGCATCTGATATTTTTTGCAAACGTTTAATCACCCGGTCAATAGCGGGCAAATTTTTAATTCTGACTTCCTGAATTAATTCCGGATCACTGGCAATTTCACGGGCCTGAATCAAGGCCCGCTCACCAACCTGGTGCTCGAGTGTTCTTATCAGTGAGAAATGAAAATTCCCGCCTGCAATAACCAATTGCAGACACATAAGCGCTAATATCAGCAGAAAAATCCGGTTTCGAAATGACATATTAACTTTTATTCACCTTACAAACACTTAGCACAAAAAGTCGCCGAAGCAACTTTTGATATATCCATAGCTAAGCTGACCAAAACTAATGATGCCTTTATCACTAGACAAAATAAAGGCACCAGTTCGTTATTTGCGACAATTAATCAGCCTGCGATCACATATTTGATCATTACACCAGCCGCAACCGCAGAGCCAATTACGCCAGCCACGTTCGGCCCCATAGCATGCATTAGCAAAAAGTTTTGCGGGTTGGCTTCCAGACCAATTTTATTCGATACCCTCGCCGCCATTGGCACCGCCGAAACACCGGCTGAACCAAGCAACGGATTGATCTTATCTTCACTGAACCGGTTCATCAGTTTCGCCATCAGCAGGCCAGCCGCGGTACCGACACAGAAAGCAACGATGCCCAGCGCCAGGATTCCCAGGGTTTGTGGCTGAAGGAACTTGTCCGCCATCAGTTTGGAACCCACCGACAGACCAAGGAAAATGGTCACGATGTTGATCAGGGCATTTTGCGCCGTGTCATTAAGACGCTCAACAACCCCACATTCACGCATCAGGTTACCGAAGCAGAACATACCCAGCAGCGGCGTCGCCGATGGCAGCAGCATCGCAATCAGGATCAGCAGCATCAGAGGGAAACACACCTTCTCGATTTTTCCGACTGTGCGCAGCTGTTTCATCTCGATCTGGCGCTCTCCTTCAGTGGTCAGAGCGCGCATGATTGGTGGCTGAATCATAGGGACCAGTGCCATGTACGAGTATGCCGCCACGGCAATCGCACCCAGCAGTTCCGGTGCCAGCATGCTCGATACATAGATGGCCGTCGGGCCGTCAGCACCGCCGATGATACCAATTGCCGCCGCCTGCGCTACGCTGAAATCCATGATCCCAAGCTGGCTGAGACCAAGTGCGCCAAGTACGGTCGCAAAAATACCGAACTGAGCCGCCGCGCCAAGCAGCAGGGTTTTGGGGTTTGCCAGCAGCGGACCAAAGTCGGTCATCGCGCCTACACCCATGAAGATCACCAGTGGGCCGATACCCGAGGCAATCGCCACTTTGTAGAAGGTGTAGAGCATACCATCACTGTACTGGTACTGCTCAGCCAGCAGATGAAGCTCAACGTGCTGGGCCGGGGTCGCCGTTTCCATCGCATGTTTCACTACTTCCGCGCCACTGTCGGCAATACCCAGCACCGATGCCATCGCTGACATAACCTCAGGTTTGGCCGAATGCAGCGCAGCTTCCGTCGCGCTGATCGCAAGGCCCGCATCCGGCAGGTTTGCCAGGATGCCGCCAAGACCGATGGGTACCAAAAGCAGAGGCTCAAAGTTTTTCACAATCGCGAGATACAGCAGGCCAAGGCCGACGAGGATCATCGCCGCCTGCCCCATCTGCAGATGCAGAAATCCGAAATCGCGGATGAGTCCTAATACACTGTCCATCTGTTACCCCATCGCCAGCAGGGTGTCACCTACCTGAACGGCGTCCCCTTCCGATACGTCTACGTTGGCTACGGTACCATCACGGGATGCGCGGATTTCCGTTTCCATCTTCATCGCTTCCAGGATCAGAAGTACGTCGCCCTCTTTGACCGCCTGGCCTGCCGATGCGTGAACTTTCCAGATGTTACCCGCGAGTGGCGCAGTAACAGGTTCACTGTTTCCGGCCGGTGCAGCCGCCGGAGCCGGGGCTGCAGCAGCGGCTGGCGTTGGTGCAGCGGCCAGTACCTGCGGGTCAGCGCCTTCGTTGATCTGTACCACGTAGCTCTGATTGTTCACATTGACAGTGTACACAGCCTGCTCTTCCGCGCTCTGCTTCTTCGCCGGAGCTGCACTCTCTTCCTGTTTAACTTCAGGAACCGGCTCAAACGCATCCGGATTACCGCGGTTTTCCAGGAACTTCCAGCCAACCTGATTAAACAGGGCGATGGTCAGCACGTCATCCACCACATCGTCTGCCAGTTTGATGCCTTTCTCTGCCGCCAGCTCTGTCACCTGGTGAGTCAGCGCGTCCATTTCCGGCTCTATCAGATCCGCCGGACGGCACTCGATCGGTTTGTCTTCTGTTACGCGGGACTGAAGTTCGCTGTTCACCGGTGCCGGCGTGCGGCCATATTCGCCGCGCAGTACGCCTGCGGTTTCTTTGGTGATGGTTTTGTAGCGCTCGCCCATCATCACGTTGATCACCGCCTGAGTACCGACAATCTGAGAAGTTGGCGTTACCAGCGGGATGTAACCCAGGTCTTCACGTACACGCGGGATCTCTTCGAGCACCTGGTCAATTTTATCCAGAGCGTTCTGTTGTTTCAGCTGGCTCTCCATGTTGGTCAGCATGCCGCCAGGCACCTGAGCGACCAGAATACGTGAGTCGGTGCCTTTCAGCTGGCCTTCAAACGCGTGGTATTTCTTGCGCACTTCACGGAAGTAAGCGGCGATTTTTTCAAGCTGACCAAGGTCGATACCGGTATCGCGCTCAGTGCCTTTCAGTGCTGCAACTACAGACTCGGTGGCCGGGTGACCATAAGTGCCGCTCATTGAGGAGATAGCGGTATCCACACGATCTACTCCGGCTTCAATGGCTTTCATCAGCGTCATATCCGCAAGACCCGCGGTTGCGTGACAGTGAAGATGCAGCTCAACGTCGAGCTGTTTTTTAAGGGTGGAGACCAGCTCAAACGCCTCGTAAGGAGACATCACGCCGGACATATCTTTGATCGCAATCGAGCTGACGCCCGCTTCAACCAGCTGCTCCGCCACATCAATCCAGGACTGCATGGTGTGCACCGGGCTGGTGGTGTAACAAATGGTGCCCTGGGCGTGTGCGCCCTGCTTATTGACCGCGCGGATTGCCTGGTGCATGTTGCGCACGTCATTCAGGGCATCAAACACGCGGAACACGTCCATACCGTTTACCACGGCACGCTCGACAAACTTGTCTACTACGTCATCAGCGTAGTGGCGGTAACCCAGGATATTCTGACCACGAAACAGCATCTGCTGGCGGGTATTTGGCATCGCGGCTTTCAGGCGGCGCAGGCGCTCCCACGGGTCTTCACCCAGAAAACGGATACAGGCGTCAAATGTTGCCCCGCCCCAGGTTTCCAGAGACCAGTAGCCGATCTTATCCAGCTCGGCTGCGATCGGCAGCATATCGTCAATCCTCATCCGGGTGGCAAAAAGCGACTGATGCGCATCGCGCAGTACTACGTCAGTAACGCCTAATGGTTTTACATTCTTCGACATGGATTAACCTCTTAACTGAATTTTTTCTTATGGTGGTGAAGTGCAGCGGAAATGGCTGCGATCAGGTTGTCGTCCTGATTAACGGGGTTGGCCGGCTGTGATTGTTTGGCCGCTGGTGCAATGGGGGGCTGAACTCTGACTGCCACACTGGAGAGCAACTTGATTGCCCCTACCAGCAGAAACAGAAAACTGAAAACGAAACCCATTCCCAGCATCATCAGAGTCACACCTTCCAGGAGTAACACGTCCTGATTCATCCTTATATCTACCCTTGTTAGTATTCTGTCATTGGCCGCCGCGGTGTCTTATATCTGCCAGGCTGTCTAAGACCAGATGGCAGTACGGCACCTGAAACGGTAATAACCAGTTTACTGAGAGGCCCGGGCCACCATCGTGAAGCGCATCATCGAAATTCTGCCCGTTAACAGCTTTAATGGTTTTTATGAATTTAACCCCCTAAGCAAGCAGTGCCGTGCCCTGCAGTTAAATTCATAAAAAGCAATTAAGTCACTAACGCCGGATAAAAGCCTCCGGCCAGCCACATTATTCCGGTGTGTTCCCCGTTATGGTCATCTGTAACTGTCAACACGAGCCCGCGATGCAGCTCTGCAGCAATTCGGCTGCGCTCGCGAAGGCCCAAACAGAAGGACACTGCTATGACAACCACCCTGGAATCACTGACGTTCAGACAGCAGCAGGTCAGCCGGATGAACGCGCTCACTCTTTCCTACCAGCTGCCGCTGATAAAATTCACTACCTTTGTCCCCCGTGACTACCGGTTCAAACAGCTTCAGGCGGAGGTCTTTGGCACCGGAATAAAAGAAATCAAACAGTGCCTGGCGTCACAGGATTTGCGCATCCGTACCCGGCAGATCGTACATACCCGTTCGTTCAGCGAAGCGCTGCTGGTCATTGAAAGTCAGGATGCACTGGCGCTGAAAAAAGCGATGATGAACATTGAGAACGGCCACCTGTTCGGCGGGTTGTTCAATATTGATGTATTCGATGCGACCGGCATGTCGGTCTCGCGCAAAGGCTGTGAAATGCAGGCGCGCCGGTGTCTGATCTGTCAGGATAGTCTGGCCCGTTGCCTGAGCCGGAGTGCACACACCAAAGAAGCGTACTTTGAGGCACTGGAAGCGCAGTTCGGCCAATACTGCTGACCTGTTTGTTACCATTCTCTTAGAAGCCCTCCCCCTGAAAAAAGAGCGCCACTTCATTGCTGAAATGGCGCTCTTTTTTTTGCTTCTGATGACTCTGGCGCTTAAACAGCCAGTTTTTCGGTCGCCCTCAGCACAGCCTCAGGCTCCGGCACGTAATAGTTTTCCAGCAGGTGCTGATAAGTCGAGTCCGGCACCAGGGGCCTGATCGCCGCCCAGTTTTTCTCCGTCAGCAGTTTTCTGACCAGCGACGCTGAAACCGGCGCTTCCCCGATTTCACAGCGCGGCACTTCCACCAGTGAAATGGGCCTGCCCGGCAGTACCGGCGTACTCAGCCACTGGTGCATTTGCTGGTTGTAGAAATTGGTCACCGCGCAGATAGGCTCGGTACCGACAAAACGGTGCGTCACCCCAAGCGCCGGAGCGATGTGGTTACGAAACAGCTGCAGATCCACCGCCGTATGGCAGTAATTGATCACCCCTTCGTCCTTGATGAAATAGCTCGGGAAAGTCGCCCTTGAAATCATGTAGTCCGAGCCAGGGTGGATGGTGACATTGGGCAAATCACCCGCGCCGGCCCGGATCAGCTTCATCCGCTCCTGATAGGAGAAATATGAACGGTCTTCTTTGACCACAAACAGGTGCAGCCAGTCACACTGGGACGCTGCGTATTCCACCAGGTATCGGTGACCTTTGGTAAAGGGATTGGCGTTCATCACAATGCAGCCGATCTTGTTACCCGGCTGGCGAAGTTTGGTCAGGCCGTTGCAGTAGTCGCTCAGGCGGTGACGGCTGTTTTCCAGCAGTACCACCCGGTCTTTGACCGACGTCAGCATATAGAAACCAGCCTCACGGAACATGGGATAGTTTTCAGGTTTAGTGTAAATAAACAGGTTATAGCGGCCAAGATCATAAGCGTGGGTGACGAGCTCTGTCAGCAGCTTGCTCGACAGACCGGTTCCCTGATGTGACGGCGAAACCGCCACAGATTTGATGGTGTTTCCGGCAAGGCCCCCAACTGCGGCAATTTCTCCCTGCCAGTATCCGGCTACGAACAGCTCTACATCGCTGTCGATACCCAGTCCCATTCCTTCGAGAAATACACGCACCCGTTGCAGCCGCCTGCTGGTCACCCGGATTTTTTCAAAATGGTATAGATTCATCGCGGAGCGTTCTCGGTAGTCAGTTTAGATTAATGGTATTGGTGTAATTATCCCGGCAGGTATAAGAGGTCAGTTTGATTCAGGTCATACTCACCGGGGAGCATAAAAGTTTTAAATGATGTTAATGAACAAAAGGCCCCGCACCGTCTGGTGCAGGGCCCGGGAGGCTATCAGGCTGGCTGTACCTGCTCTCGCTTCTTCTTCAGCATGCCAAACACCGGCAGTGCAATCGAAAGCAGCGTGATGGCAATCAGTACCTGAGATACCGCTGAGCCCATGAAGATGGACAGGTCCTGGTTAGCGATACGGTAAGCCTGACGGAACGACTGCTCCATGGTACCACCTACAATCACCGCCAGAATCATCGGTGCTGTCGGGATGTTTGCACGCTTCATTACCACACCCGCAATACCCAGGATGATCAGGATGTAGAAGTCGATCACTGAGTTACTGATGGCGAAACAACCGATGAATGCCAGACCCAGTACAATTGGGTAAAGGACTTTAGGTGGAATCGCCAGTACGCGTACCAGTACACCTGCCAGCGGGATGTTCACAATCGCAAGGATGAAGTTAGCCACAAACATACTCGCAATCAGACCCCATGCGGTTTCCGGATACTGAGTGAACAGCATCGGACCTGGCTGAATACCCAGCATCAGCAGAGCACCCATCATTACCGCTGTGGTACCTGAGCCAGGTACGCCCAGTGACAGCATTGGGATCATCGCACCGATTGATGCCGCGTTATTTGCAGACTCAGGAGCCGCCAGACCTTCAATCGCACCGTTACCAAACTCTTCGCCGTTTTTGGACAGTTGCTTCTCGTTGTTGTAACACATCAGAGAGGCCATGGTACCG
This sequence comes from Vibrio sp. 9-16B-A1, assembly GCF_056726165.1. Classification (NCBI taxonomy): domain Bacteria; kingdom Pseudomonadati; phylum Pseudomonadota; class Gammaproteobacteria; order Vibrionales; family Vibrionaceae; genus Vibrio; species Vibrio sp. 9-16B-A1. The sequence continues at coordinate 75,738 of NZ_JBSDZD010000010.1, read as the reverse complement.
CCCGCGCCTGGCAGGGAGCCGATGATGAAACCAACGGGTGCACTGCGCAGGATAGGCCATTTAGAGCGTTTCCAGTCGTCACCCTGAATCCAGATTCGCTTGAACTTAGTCTGCGCTTTCTTGGTACCCTGGCTGAGAGAACGGAAGCTCTTGAACACTTCACCCATGGCGTAGATACCGATGATAACGACCAGGAAGTCGATACCGGTCTGAAGCTCAAGGTTACCGAAAGTAAAGCGCTCTACCCCGCTCTGGGCATCGATACCGATAGTTGCAATCGCAAGACCTATCACCATCGAAAGGAAACCTTTAAGCATGTTGTTTTTCGACATCGACGCGGTCATCGACAGTGCCGCTACCATCAGCAGGAAGTATTCCGCCGGGCCGAATTTCAGCGCGAAGCTTGCTACCGGCTCAGCCAGCAGGGTCATCAGTACCGCTGCGATGGTACCGCCGATCAGCGATGCGATGGCAGAGATAGCCAGTGCCGACTCCGCGCGGCCTTTCATGGCCATCGGGTAACCGTCAAACGTGGCGGCCAGCGCAGCCCCGTCTCCCGGAGTGTTAATCAGAATTGAGCTTCGTGAGCCACCGAACATCGCGCCGATGTAAACACCGGTCATGGTGATCAGTGCCGCTGTCGGGCCCATTGCAAAAGTCATTGGCAGCAGTACCGCTACACCGGTCGCCGGGCCAAGGCCTGGCAGCATGCCAACAATGGTTCCAAGCACACCGCCGACGGTCACCAGAAGCAGGTGATACGGCTGAAGCGCAACGCCAAATCCATTAAATAAGTTGGTAAGTATCTCAGTCATAGCTGTTATTCCATAAACGGTAATGGTGGAAGACTAATGGCGAGCAGTGTCGAGAAAATAAAGTAGACACTTACAGCGAACGCAGCAGCGATGATCGTGCTTTTCAGCCAGGCTTTCTTACCGCTGGTAATCGTCAGCATAAAGAACATGAACAGGAAGGTACTGATCACATAGCCCAGCTCTTCAAAAAGCAGCGCGTAGCCAACGGAAATGATGCAGGTATAAAGAATGCGTTTGCGGTCATTCTTCTTTTGCTCATCTTCGTTAAGCAGATTGTTCAGCGCTGTCAGAGACGCTTTGAAATTACTTTTAGCCAGCAGTATTGCGCCAATAACTACGGCAACAGCGGCCACACCGAGAGGAAAATAAATTGGGTCTAATGGGTTACCAAATGCGGCTCTTGGCATGGTGTACGCCATCAGGCCATATATCACACCGAACGCAACACTAAATAAACCCGTAAACGCATCCCAGTTTGGGCGAACGTTACTGTCTTTCATAGGTTATCCTTGTGTTTTTAAATTAACAGATCTGGAAAATATCTTTTTGGGTGCCGCCCGTAAGACGGCACCGGTTATTGTTGAAATATTGATTAATTACGGGAGAAGATTTCTGCCAGAATTTCCTTATATTGCTCGTTGGTCTGAGCCAGGAAGTTGTTGAACTCTGTACCTGTCTGGTAAGCATCATCCCAGCCGTTACGCTGACGGGCTTCTGCCCATTCCGGAGTTTTCACCATTTCTTTCAGAGTCTTGTTCCAGTACTCAACCGCGTAAGCCGGCATATCTTTCGGGCCGAACAGGCCGCGCCAGTTTTCAAACGTCGCATCGATACCCTGCTCGCGTACGGTTGGGATCTTCGCCACTTCACCGTCACCTACACGCTTGTCAGCGGTTTGTGCCAGAGCGCGAAGGTCGCCGCTTTTCACCAGCTGTACCACGTCGCCCAGACCGGTCGAGATGAGGTCAACGTGTCCACCCAGTACCTGAGCCACTGCACCACCGTCCTGAAACGAGATGTAGTCGATCTTGTTCAGGTTTGGTACACCTGCTGCTTTGGCGATCAGCAGGAACTGGATGTGGTCCATACTGCCCGCTGCAGACGTACCACCGATTTTCACGCTCTTAGGATCTTTTTTCAGCGCTTCCATCACTTCGTTGATTGACTTGTATTTAGAGTCTTTGGATACCACGAATGCACCATAGTCTGTGATCAGACGCGCCAGTGGCGTGGTGTCCTGATAGCTGTACTTACTCGCACCCGTCAGGTTGGTCAGCAAAATAGGCGGCGAATAAACTGAAATCAGCTTGTCCGATCCCTTCTGAGTCTGCATGTAAGCAAGGTTTACGGCGCCACCACCACCAGGGCGGTTGGTAATTGGCATGTTTGCTTCAACAAGTCCGGTGTCTTTCAGGGTTTTTGCAACGGTACGGATCGTCAGATCCCAGCCGCCGCCGGCACCGGATGGCGCAACAAACGACAGGGTTTTAGGCGGATAGTCTTTTGCAATTGCATTACTCAGAGGCATTACTGCTACAGTTGCCACTGCAGCACCCATCAGCACACTTTTTAGTTTCATGTTCATTCTGTTACCTATTATGATTATTTCCTTATTTCAGCGGGCTTATATTGCCCGGCTGATAGGTTTATTCTCCATGAACCTGACAAATCCAACTGTGACTGCGAAACGCTTTAATCAGGTATTTAATGCCAATAAAGGTTTTAATGAACTAAACAATTAGTCGCTACAATTCAATAAGATATGGATACACCCTGCAATTAAAACCATTAAAGTCATTTGATGAATTGAATTTTATTATTTATTTCGACTGGCATCACTCCCGGCCTGTTGCACAAATCTAAAATAGTCTGACCTCTCCTGCGAATAATAAAGAACATGAAAAACATATCATTTAAAACCAAACTCTATCTGGTGGTGCTCCTTTTAATATCCGTTTCTGTCGCTACCGCCTATATCAGCGCCAATGTCCATATCAGCCGCTACATTGAAAAAAACGATACCAATGCCATCACAACCAAAATGGATCTGGTGAAGGAACTGGTGCTCGACTCAGTACAGAACAACATACTGCTGGCCAAAACCCTGGACGTCAGCATCATGGATATTAAGCCCACTCTTGAGGAAACCGACTTCAGTAACATAGTTAAAATCACTTACGGACTGTTCTTCGACCGCGATGGTATGCTTGACGACCAGACGACCATCAACCGCTATCAGAACCTTATCGGCCAGGCCGCAGGAAAGGTGGTACTGAGTGATGTGTTTGAATACGATGGCAGCCCGACCGTCACCATTACCGTGCCCCAGGATGCCACCACCGGCAGTGTGTACTTCCTCAATCTTGGCCGGCTCAGCGAGTTTCTGACCAAAACCGCCATTCCCGGCACCTTTACCGAGTTAAAAGATGGCAAAGGGACAGTGCTGTTTTCCAATCTGAACCCGGGCGATCACATTCCTGTGCCGATGGAGCTGAAGGTAATGGACGACACCTGGTCGCTGACCGGTTATATCGATAAAAGCCATATCGCAGCCAACACCGCTGCACTTAATAATCAGATCACCACTTCCCTTTTGATCTGCGCGCTGCTGATGGTGCCGCTGAGCGTGGTACTGATTATCGTCACCTTCCGCCCGATTATTTCCCTGCGCAAACTGGCGTCAGAGCTTGGCAACGGAAACGGCGACCTGACTCAGCGCCTTGCTGTCCACTCAAAGGACGATCTGGGCCAGGTTGCCACGGGCATTAACAGTTTTATCGCCAGCCTGCATACCATGATCAGTAAGGTCGCAGGCTCTACCGAAACCATCGACAGTGAAATCAGCCGGATTGAAAAGCAGATCAACGATAACCACTCGCTGTTGAGCGCCCATAAAAATGAAATGGATCTGGCCGTCACCTCAGTGCATGAAATGAGTACCACGGCAGAGCTGGTGGCCGAGAACGCCGGTAATGCCGCGCAGCATACGCTGAAAGCCAGCCAGGAAGGTACCCGCTCACGCAAGGTGGTCAATGAAGCCGTCAGCGGCGTGTCTGCACTGATCAGTGAAGTGGACTCCACTTCCGAAGCCATCATCAGCATGAGTCACGACACCCAGAAAATCGCCGATGTACTGGCGGTGATCGGTGAAATCGCTGAACAGACCAACCTGCTGGCGCTTAACGCGGCTATTGAAGCGGCCCGCGCCGGTGAGCAGGGCCGCGGCTTTGCGGTGGTCGCCGATGAAGTACGGGCGCTGGCATCACGCACCCGCAACAGCACCACAGAGATCAGCGAGATGCTCGATAAACTCCACGGTGGCACCCAAACCGTGGTAGAGCAGATGGACCGTACCAAAAACCAGTGTCAGCAGGCAGCTGAACAGACCAACCGGGTCAACGACTCGCTCGATTCCATGACCCGCTTTATCGATGAAATCAACGAGCTGGTCAGCCATATCGCAGGCTCTGCACGGGAGCAGAGCAGCGTGGCAGAGGAGATCAATCAGAACATGGCGTCCATTTCTCAAATGGTGCTGAACCTGACTGAAAACGGCGGGCAGACCAGCAGGAGTGTCCACCAGTTAGGCGAAACTCAAAAACAACTGGTGTCGGTAGTAAGCCGGTTTAAACTCGGATAGTTTCCGCACCTGACGACCAGACTCAACCCGGGCGATGGCAAATACCATTGCCCTTTTTTTGATCTGCCCGCCCCGGTGAATACACACGCTTACACTCTGTGACACGTTCATTACCACCAAAAAAGATCCCGATCCAACTTATTGATATTACAAATCTAACAGTAGTTAAATTGCAGAGCAGATCAAAATTTGTGCGCCCGGAATGGTGCTAGCTTCTCCGCGTCTGGAAAGCGCTTTGTTTTGGTTTTACGCCCGTCAGCAAAGTTGGCTGACACAGCAAACCAAACGCTGACCTGTACGCCTGCAACAAAAATAATAAAGAGAGAAATAGCATGACAACGAGAATATTTAAACGGGCAATACTGCCTCTTGCACTACTGCTGTCCGGATCGGCTTTTGCCCACCAGAATGGCACCATGATGCAGTACTTCCACTGGTATCTGCCCGACGATGGCAAACTCTGGGATCAGGTAGAAACTAACGCTCCAGCCCTGGCAGACAATGGCTTTACCGCACTCTGGCTGCCACCAGCTTATAAAGGCGCGGGCGGCAGCGGTGACGTGGGTTACGGCGTCTACGATATGTATGACCTGGGTGAGTTTAATCAAAAAGGTACGGTTCGCACAAAATACGGCGATAAACAAAGCTACCTGGACGCTATAGCGGCTGCACAGAAAAACGGCATCCAGATCTACGGAGATGTGGTTTTTAACCACCGCGGCGGTGCCGACGGCAAATCCTGGGTCGACACAGTCAGAGTGGACTGGGATGACCGCAACCGTGAACTGGGACATAAATGGATTGAGGCCTGGGTCGACTTCACTTTCCCGGGACGTAATGATGTGCACTCTTCTTTCCAGTGGCGCTGGTACCACTTTGACGGTGTAGACTACGATGCCAATGACGGAGAGAAAGCCATCTTCCGCTTTAAAGGCGCCGGCAAAGGCTGGGACTGGGAAGTCAGCAGCGAAAAAGGTAACTACGACTATCTTATGTACGCCGACCTGGATATGGACCACCCGGAAGTCAAACAGGAGCTGAAAGACTGGGGGATGTGGTACCTTAAAACCACCAAAGTCAACGGTTTCCGTATGGATGCGGTTAAGCACATTAAATACCAGTACCTTAAAGAGTGGATCGAGTACCTTCGCCAGAAGACCGGCAAAGAGCTGTTCACTGTAGGTGAATACTGGAACTATGATGTCGGCCAGCTGCATAACTTTATCAACAAAACGTCCGGCACTATGTCCCTGTTCGATGCGCCCCTGCACATGAACTTCTACCAGGCATCCCGCCAGGAAGGCCGTTACGATATGCGCCGCATCATGGATAACACCCTGATGAAAGACAATCCGGTCAAAGCCGTAACCCTGGTTGAGAACCACGATACCCAGCCACTTCAGTCACTGGAGTCTACCGTCGACTGGTGGTTCAAGCCGCTGGCCTACGCATTTATTCTGCTGCGTGAAGAAGGCTATCCGAGCGTCTTCTACGCCGACTACTATGGCGCTCAGTACAAGGATAAAGGCCATGACATCAACATGGTGCCGGTTAAGTCGATTAAAGAGCTGGTGTCACTGCGCAAGAACTACGCGTACGGCAAGCAGCACAGCTACCTGGACCACTGGGATGTGATCGGCTGGACCCGTGAAGGTGACGCTGAGCATCCGAATTCCATGGCAGTGATCATGAGTGATGGCCCTGGCGGCAAAAAGTGGATGTACACCGGCCACGCCAATACCCGCTACGTGGACAAGCTGGGTAACGTCAAAGGTGAAGTCCTGACCAATAACGACGGCTGGGGCGAGTTCTCAACCGACGGCGGTTCGGTTTCTGTCTGGGTCAGCCAGAAATAAAAAAATGGGCCAACCATCATGGCTGGCCCAAACGAAGAAAAGGGAAACGTTGGGGGCATTAAGCCCCCTTTTGGTTTTATCAGGCGAACTGATTCATGGTGTTGTTCTCCCCTGCCGCTTTCAGCGCCTGGTCTCCGGAGAAGTACTCTTTATGGTCATCGCCGATGTTGGAGCCGGACATATCCTGGTGTTTCACCGAGGAGAGTCCCTGACGGATCTCTTTACGCTGCACGCCTTTCACGTAAGCCAGCATACCCTCTGCACCGAAGTAGTCTTTGGCCAGATTGTCGGTAGAAAGCGCCGCTGTATGGTACGTTGGCAGAGTGATCAGGTGATGGAAGATACCGGCTTCACGGGCCGCGTCACGCTGGAACGTCTGGATACGTTCATCCGCAGAGCGCGCCAGTTCTGACTCATCGTACACACTGCTCATCAGTTTCTCACGCTCGTAAGCCGATACGTCTCTGCCTTCCTGCTGCCATGCATCAAATACCTGCTGACGGAAGTTCAGCGTCCAGTTAAATGACGGGCTGTTGTTGTACACCAGTTTGGCATTTGGGATCACTTCTCGGATACGATTCACCATACCGGCGATTTGCTGAACGTGTGGTTTTTCGGTCTCAATCCACAAAAGGTCTGCGCCGTTTTGCAGTGAAGTGATACAGTCCAGCACTACCCTGTCCTCACCGGTATCCGGCTTAAAGCGGATCAGGCCGTTTGGCAGCCGGGTTGGTTTAATGTAGCGGTTGCCCTGCTTCAGAACCATATCACCGCTGTCCAGCTCACTAAGTGAGGAGATCTCTTCACCGTCAATAAAGGCGTTGTACTGGTCAGCCAGATCGCCCGGGGTCTGTGATACCGGGATCTTCTGAGTCAGGCCTGCGCCCAGCGAATCGGTACGCGCCACAATTACGCCATCTTCTACGCCCAGCTCCAGGAACGCGTAACGAACCGCATTGATTTTCGCCAGGAAGTCTTCATGCGGCACGGTCACTTTACCGTCCTGGTGACCACACTGCTTGGCGTCAGACACCTGGTTTTCAATCTGAATACAACAGGCACCCGCCTCAATCATCTTCTTCGCCAGCAGGTAGGTCGCCTCTTCGTTACCAAAGCCAGCATCAATATCCGCCACAATCGGCACAACGTGGGTTTCAAAGTTGTCGATCTGGTTCTGCACCGCCTGAGCTTTCACCGTATCGCCACTGTTTCGCGCACCATCCAGTTCACGGTAGAGGTGGTTCAGCTCGCGGGCATCGGCCTGTTTCAGAAAGGTGTACAGCTCGTCAATCAGCTCCGCGACCGTGGTTTTCTCGTGCATGGACTGATCCGGCAGCGGACCAAATTCCGAACGCAGCGCCGCGACCATCCAGCCGGACAGATACAGATAACGGCCACGGGTAGTGCTGAAGTGTTTTTTCACTGAAATCATCTTCTGCTGACCGATAAAGCCGTGCCAGCAACCCAGTGACTGGGTGTAGTTAGCGCTGTCTTCATCGTAGGCCTGCATATCTTCGCGCATGATTTTGGCGGTATAGCGGGCAATATCCAGCCCGGTGCGGAAGCGGTTTTGCAGGCGCATCCGTGCCACGTATTCCGGGTTGATAGCCGACCAGGTTTTACCCTGCTGTTCGATAAACTGACCTGCGTTAGTGATTTCCGTTCTGTAGTTATCCATGATGCTGTCCTTTCACTTGGTTGTGCTGTTCACACACTTGGTTTCACGATTGTTATTGGTATTTCGCCTGTTTACGGTACTGGTGCAGCAGCGGTTCGGTATAACCGGATGGCTGTGCTGCGCCTTTAAAAATCAGAGCCCTTGCTGCCTGGTAAGCGGTGCTTTGCTCCAGGTCCGGCGTCATCGGGATATAACCGGGGTCGCCTTCGTTTTGTCTGTCCACCACCGCGGCCATTTTGGCCATGATGCTGTCCACCTGAGATTTGGTGCAGACCTTATGCGTCAGCCAGTTGGCGATGTGCTGGCTTGAGATCCGCAGGGTTGCCCTGTCTTCCATCAGCCCGGTGTCGTTGATATCCGGCACTTTGGAGCAGCCCACGCCCATCTCAATCCAGCGCACCACGTAGCCGAGAATACCCTGAATGTTGTTTTCCAGTTCCCGCCCGATTTGCTGCTGCGTCAGTTGTACTTCCTGTGGCATAAGGGCGATTTGAAGCATCTGCTCGCGCAGCTCTGCGCTGTCTGCTGACGCTGTACGTTGCTGCTCAGACACATCCACCTTGTGATAGTGCAGTGCGTGCAGAGTGGCTGCGGTAGGTGACGGCACCCAGGCGGTGGTCGCCCCCGATTGCGGATGAGTAATTTTCTGCTCCATCATCTGCGCCATTTCATCCGGCATGGCCCACATGCCTTTGCCGATCTGCGCCTTTCCGGCAAAGCCACACGCCAGCCCGACCGCCACGTTGCTGCGCTCATAAGCGCTGATCCATGGCTGGTTTTTAATCTCACCTTTTGGCAAAAATGGCCCGGCCTGCATGCTGGTGTGAATTTCATCCCCGGTACGGTCCAGGAACCCGGTATTGATAAACACCACCCGGGAGCGCGCCTGGCGGATACACTCTTTCAGGTTCAGCGAGGTTCGGCGCTCTTCATCCATAATGCCGATCTTAAGGGTGTTCTCCTCAAGCCCGAGCATCTCCTCCACCCGGCGAAAAAGCTCACAGGAGAATGCCACTTCTTCCGGGCCGTGCATCTTGGGTTTAACGATATAGATGCTGTTGGTTCGGCTGTTGGTCACCCGGCAGCTCTCCGGGTTGGTAAGCGCGATACTGCCGATAAGCGCGGTTACCGCCGCATCAATAGTGCCCTCAGGCGCCTCTTCACCATTTGGCAGGCGCACCAGGTCACTGGTCATCAGGTGGCCCACATTGCGGATCATCAGCAAAGAACGGCCATGCAGGGTATAGTCCTGTCCGTCTTTACCTGTGTAGTGCTTATCGCTGTTCATTCTGCGGGTCAGGGTTTTACCGCCTTTCTCAAAGCTGGCTTCCAGTGACCCTGTCACCAGCCCCAACCAGTTACGGTAAGCGTCCACTTTGTCTTCGGCGTCTACCGCTGCGATTGAATCTTCAAAATCCATAATGGCTGACATGGCAGACTCAACCTGAATATCATCCAGCCCGGCCAGGTCCTGACTGCCGATGGCTCCGGCGTGGTTAATCACCAGTTCGATATGCAGGCCGTTGTTCTTCAGGATGATGGAGTTTGGCTCCTGGTCCATATCACTGGCTGCCACAAACTGACCTGGTGTTTTCAGGCCGGTTTTGCTGCCATCGGGAAAGTAAGCCAACAGGTTGTGGAAATAGACGCTGTAGCTCTCCACATCGTGGTGCGAGCCCTCGTTAAGCGGGAACACCTGATCGAGGAAATCTTTGGCCCAGGCGATAACCCGCTTACCCCTGGCCGGGTTGTACTTTCTGCCTGGCTGCAGGCCCGGCTCGCTCTGGCTTATTACATCAGTGCCGTACAAGGCGTCATACAGACTTCCCCAGCGCGCGTTTGCAGCATTCAGTGCAAAGCGGGCGTTTTTCACCGGCACTACCAGCTGAGGGCCGGCAATTGAAGCGATCTCTTCATCCACATTCTCTGTTTCTATGCTGAAATCTTCCCCCTCGTCGAGCAGGTAACCAATCTCACGCAGAAATGCCTGATACTGCTCACTGGTGTACGAACGGTGCTGCTGATGAAACTCATCGATCTGCTTTTGCAGTCTGGTCCGGGTTTCGAGCAGCGCCTGATTGACCGGAGTTAACTCGCTGACCAACTGAGTCAGGCCACTCCAGAACTGCTGAGGGCTGATCCCGGTCAAAGGCAGCACTTCCTGATTAATAAACTCACAGAAGCCCTGATGGATTTGGCATTCCCTGCTTAGTGGTAAGTTCATGGCTTCGTCCTTGTGTTCGTCCCTGAAAATGGTTTCCGTTTGAGCTTTTGTCCTTTGTGAGAAATCCGTTATTTTGAGTAAATACTCACATTTGTTGCTCAACCGGGTTTTACTTTAACGAATTAATAACTAAAATTTCACAAAGAAAATTACACAGTGTAAATTTTACAGTTATGAAATCGACCAAAAGTCTGTTCCGCCAGTCCCATTTTCTGGGCACAAAGATCCGTAACTTACGGAAACGTAACCATTTAACTCTGGAAGACCTCTCTGCGCGCTGCGTAAAAGTCGACCCGGATTCGGCGCCGTCTGTCTCCTACCTCTCAATGATCGAACGGGGAAAACGGGTACCGGGGGAAGAAATGCTGGAAGTGATCGCCGCTGTTTTTCAAAAACCGGTGAAGTGGTTTCTCGATGATGTGAACGAGCAGCAGGAAATCGTGCCGGAAAAAGGCACCCGGGGCGGGATCAAAGGCATGGCACTGGAGCCTGGCTTTCTGTTCTCCAACGATATTCTGCAAATCGCGATCCCTGAGATGTTAAGCCAGACCGGCACCACCGGGCGTCAGTTCGCCCACCTGCTGATCCGCGCCTATCAGGAGCACAACCTGAATCACTTCCCGGATCTGGAACGGGCGGCAGAAGAAGTCGGCCGTAAACGCATGCCGCTGAGTGTCGAAGAGCTGTATGAGATCTGTGAAGAAGTGGGGCTGAAAATCCGCTGGTTCAGTGAAACGCCGGAGCCGGTAAGTGACAGCGCACTGGGTGAGCGCCAGAGGGTAAAGCGCTCCTTCTTTCAGCCGCCGAATATCCTGCATATCAACACCATGCTGAAGAAAGACCCGATACGGCTCAAATACGATCTGGCGGTTAACATTGGCCACATGGTACTGCACAAAGGTGACGGAGAGAAAAGCATGGTGGTGGCGGATGCCAACCCCAGCTACGGGCTTAGGGATGAACAGCAGCCATCGAGTTCGGTGGAGCTGGACTCCACCAAAATCCTCCACGCCTGGCGGGACTTCGAATGCTCATTTTTTGCAGGAGCCCTGCTCTGCCCCCGCGTGCCGTTCCGCCAGCTTCTCGACCGCCACGGCTATGAACTGAGCGTATGTAAACTGGCCGGGGTTTCCGAGTCCATCGCGATGCGCCGGATGACAGCGGTTTCCCCCTACCCGCACTGGCATTACTTTGATGCCTATAATCCGGGAAAACTGAAAGCCGTTTACCGGGGCAATGGCATTCCGCTCCCGTGGGGCAACATGCGAATGGTCGAAGACCCGTGTCAGCACTGGTCAGTATTTCGCATGGTTACCAAAGATAAAGAGTTCAACGTCAGCGTGGCGCAGATCTCAATCCTTATCCAGAACGATGTGCCCCATATTTACTGTTGTGAATCGGTCAAAGTAAAAGACTTTGCCGGCAACCCACACGTACTGTGCAGCGGCGTAGACCTAAACCCGGCCATCAACGCCCAGGGACACGACGCCGTCGCGGTCGCCACCGCTCTGAAAGAAGCCTGCGTACAAAACGGCGGCACCGCGGTCATCCCGCTCAAAGTGAGAAAACTGCTGATGACTGTCGCCCGGATCCTCAACATCAACTGGATAGAACGCGGCATCGATAACCGCGCAAGGCTGATCTGCTCACGCGGCGCAGTCTGCCCGAGAAGGCCTAGGTGCTATGAGAAGCACCAACAGTTACAGGTGGTGGAGACGCCTCAGTAAGAAGAGACAAACAGCCAGGGGGATTGAAAACCTGCTTGTATTATCACCAGCCCGATACCACAATTGAGTATTATTTGGTATCAGGCAGTTCTCTCATGGCCAAAAACACCAGCGTTACATTAGGTGACCACTTTGACAGTTTTATCTCAGATCAGGTTCAAAGCGGCCGCTATGGCTCTGCCAGCGAAGTGATCCGCTCAGCCCTGCGTTTACTGGAAAATCAGGAAACCAAACTGACGACACTACGCCAGCTTTTGATTGAAGGTGAGCTAAGTGACGATACAGATTACGACTTCGACAGCTTTATCAACGAGTTGGATGGGAATGACACCAAATGAAACCCTTTGCCCTCACAGCAAAAGCATGAACGTAAACCCCGTATTAGGCTCCTGAACCACATACCGCACCGTCCTTTCCACGTCCCACGCAGCGAAGCGCCCACGAACCACGCACCCGTTTTTTAATTCATCTTCCATTCATTTTCGTACCAGTAGTATTAACTCATCGCCGGAGAGTGTCCGGTGCAACGAATGAGGATATATGACCAGACTGCTTGTTTCTGTATTTGCGATGTTTATCGGATTTTTCTCCCTGATCGTGGGGCTTGTGATGATGCCGTTTATCGCCATTGCCGCTTTCTTTACCGGCAAGCGACTCCAGAAGCAGATGCGACAGAGCGTTTACCGGACCGATCCGGACGTAATTGAGGGCGAATATGAAGAAGTTAAAAACAACAAGTAAAAGAACCCGAATCAAACGTGCCATGCGCAAACAGTGCGCTCTGGTGTTTTACGTTACCGCAGCGATCACCGCTATGGTGCTGACTTACCCGAGCCATGATCACAAAACAGAAAATCCGGCACCACCCGCGACCAGCCAGCTGACCGTCAAAACGGTCAGCCTGGACATAAGTGATCTTAAACAGGTCAACGGGTCCAAAATCTATTCAATTTAGAGGCGGTCAAGCTTTAAGGCCGCCCAACCGATCACAAAATTAACAACAACTCCTCTGTAAACCGTGCTGATTTCCTGGCACGGATATTTCGCCATTCAAAATAAGCCAACTCTAACCTCCTGATTCTAAAAAACAGCTGACGGTATATAAAACAGTATTCGCTTAAATCCCCCACGTTTTTTGCCACTTAATTTTGCTGGCAGATTAATATTTCAACCCTTACAATCCGGCCACATTAAAGAAACAACAATTCAACAATGGCATATTTTGTCATCTGTTATCCGTGGTATGAATACCCTCCGTTCATGCCGCTTTTTTGTATCAACAACGTGAAAAAGGTCCCCTAATACAATGAGCCCGGAAAAGTATCTTCTTGACTGGCAAACCAGCCAAACCAATGCCGAAGCCATCTCCCCTCTTCTTGGTCAGCTGTATCGTAACAAAGGCGTCGAAATTACCCTGTTTGGCCGTATGCTGATCAACGCCTCCACCATCGACATTATCAAAGCGCACCGCCTGGCACGCCGCTATACCGGTGAAGAGTTGTCGACAGAGCAAACCCTGCCACTGCTGGAAATGCTCAACGACCTGCCGCTTAACGCCTGCCAGATCGATATTGGCCGCCTGGCCGATGGCTACTGGAAGCATCACGAAGACCTGGCCGGTCTGGGTGACTACCTGGCAACCGCTCTGGAAGATCCGCTTAAATGCACCAAAGATAATCAAACCAAAGATGTGGTGCTGTACGGATTTGGTCGTATCGGCCGCCTGCTGGCCCGCCTGCTGGTTGAAAAAAGTGGCGCTGGCTACCCGCTTCGCCTGCGCGCTGTGGTTGTCCGCGGTGGCAAAGACGGCGATCTGGCCAAGCGTGCAAGCCTGCTGCGCCGCGATTCGGTACACGGTAACTTTAACGGCAGCATCACGGTTGATGAAGAGCGCAGCGCGCTTATCGTAAACGGTAACTTTATCCAGTTTATCTACGCATCCGGCCCGGAAGATGTGGATTACACCCGCTATGGTATTCAAAACGCGCTGGTGGTCGACAACACCGGTGTATGGCGTGACTCTGAAGGCCTGAGCCGTCACCTGGCGTGCGCTGGCGCAGACAAAGTGCTGCTGACCGCACCAGGAAAAGGCGACCTGAAGAACGTGGTGTTTGGTGTGAACGAAACGGTGATTCAGGAAGATGACAAAATCATCTCAGCGGCGAGCTGTACCACCAACGCGATTACCCCGGTACTGAAGGCCATTAACGATAAATACGGCATCGAAAGCGGCCATATTGAAACCGTTCACTCTTACACCAACGACCAGAACCTGATCGACAACTTCCACAGCGGCGAGCGCCGTGGCCGTTCTGCGTCGCTGAACATGGTTCTGACCTCTACCGGTGCCGCGAAAGCCGTATCCAAAGCGCTGCCGGAGCTGACCGGCAAACTGACCGGCAACGCTATCCGCGTACCGACGCCAAACGTTTCAATGGCGGTGGCAAACCTGAACCTGTCGTCAGAAGCTGAAAAAGAAGAGATGAACCTGTACCTGCGTGAAATGGCGCTTCACTCTCCGCTGTCTGATCAGATTGATTACACAGATTCGACCGAAGTGGTCTCCAGCGACATCATAGGCTCGCGCCACCCGGGCGTGATTGATGGTGCAGCCACCATTGCGGAAGGCAACCGCTGCGTGCTCTACATCTGGTATGACAACGAGTTTGGTTACAGCTGCCAGGTGGTTCACTGTATGGAACAGATGATGGGTGTGCGGTTTAAGCACTACCCTGCCTGAGTTTTGAGCCGGACTTCCGGCCGCTGATATTGTTGTACTTCGGCCGCCTGCCTCCCTTTGGCGGCCTTCTTTTATCACCTAAAACAGCAAATGAGGCCTGCCATCAAGGTCTGCTTTACGCACCGTTGTCTCATACACTTCACTCAGCAGATCCGGGCAGAGCACCGACTCCACATCACCAAACTTTTTCATCACGCCGCGATCAAGCAACAGTGCTTTATCAGCCCGGTGAAGGGTACGGTTGAGATCGTGATTGGCCATGATGACGCTTAGCCCCAGCGAAGCAACTTCATCAATCAAATCGTAAAGCAATTTTTCCTGGCCGATATCAAGCGGCGCTGCCGGTTCATCGAGCAACAGCAGCTCTGCATACGGGTTGAGGGATGGCCACACCTGCAGGCAAATCGCTGCCAGCCGGACACGCTGCCATTCACCACCGGAAAGCTGGCTCACCTGACGGCTGAGTTTATCGCTGACTTTAAGCCTGTGACAAACAGACTCCAGTACATCCATGACCTGATCCTGCGGTGCAGTCGCCGGTACAGAAAGTGAAAGGAAATGATACACACTGAGACTGAACGCCGGCCTTGCCTGCTGAGGCAGATAGCCCCGGCGGGTGGCCAGCATTTCCAGAGAGCAGTCACTTATCAGGGTATCCTCAATCCGGACTTCCCCCTGGCAGTCAAGCAGGCCTGATACCGCCGAAAGCAGCGTACTTTTGCCGCTGCCATTGGGCCCAATTACATGCAGTATTTCACCCTTTTCAAGCTGAAAAGAGAGTGGAAGCAGCCGGGGCGATACATTGAGTTGGTTAACGTAAATCATGATTTCTTAGCAGCATCCAGATAAAGACAGGCGCCCCCACCGAAGTGGTGACCACGCCAAGTGGCAGTTCAGCAGAATCGAGCGCGGTACGGGCAATGATATCGGCAAACACCAGCAGACTGCCGCCAGCCAGGGCGGACATCGGCAACAGATAGCGGTTCTCACTGCCCAGGCCAAGGCGCAGCAAATGCGGCACGACCAGGCCAACAAAACTGATGATCCCGCCCAGCGCGACAGCCATACCCACCAGCAGCGACACCGCCAGAATCAGTTGCCAGCGAAGCCTGTCAACATCCACACCCAGCTGACGGGCGTGAACTTCCCCTATCATCAGCTTATCGAGCTTACTGCCCTGACGGCAAAGCCAGAAGATCACCGGCAGCATCAAAACTGTCAGGGTATGCTGGGACCAGCTGGTGCCGCCAATGCTGCCCATCAGCCAGTACATCAGGGCCCGCATGCTCATATCATCACTGAAATAAAATGCCCAGGTAACCACTGCGCCGGTCAGAATACCAATCGCCACCCCAACCAGCAGCAGTCTTGGCGTACTGAGCTTCATGCTGCGTGCCAGCCACACCAGCAGCATGGTAAAAGCCAGCGAGCCGAGTACCGCAGCCAGCATGGTCACTTCGGCGGTAGGTGCGAAGGGTAAGAAAAACAACAAAATGATCATCGCCACACTGGCACCGCCGGAGATCCCGAGCACGCCGGGTTCTGCCAGCGGGTTACCGAGCAATACCTGAAGGCTGGCACCGGAGACGGCCAGCGCCGCGCCTATCGCCAGCGCAGAAAACAATCGTGGCATGCGCAGCTCAACCAGCAGCATCTGACTTAAAGGCTCAGAAAAACTGAAAGGGGTTATCCAGACTTCACCCAGCGCCAGGTAGAGCAGAGACAGCAGCGACAGGGCTATCCCGCCAACAACAAAGGCTTTTTGCCAGCGCCTGTGGTGACGCTGTAGTAACTGGTTGAAATCCATAACAAGAAGAATCGGCTAAAAGTGGGATTACCTTACCGATTTGCCCGGCGCTTGCCAAGAACCATAGTCCGGTAACGCCGGGTTTACCGCTATTGCGCAATCAACTGATCGTTTTCAAACCGCATTGGGGTCTCCGTCACCATCAGGGCGGCACGATGATTGATCGCTACCCTGGAGTTCGGAAACACCACTGCTTCACGGTCACACTCAGCGTAGATAAATTCCTCTCCGTCGATAGCCAGCAACTCACCTTTCTTAAACCGGGTGAAATTGGCCAGGGTATCAGCAAAGGTAAAACTGAACTCGCGGTGGGTTTTGATGATGGTACGGGTCACCCGGTAGATTTTTGGCGCTCTCTGACGGCCTTTGTATTCTTCACCGGCCAGCAGATGACGAAGGTTTTTGGAAAACGCCGCTACTTTGCGGTACTTGTTCCTGCCAAAAGGACAGACTTTACCAAGTTCCATCGTCAGTGCCTGAGCGCCGTGTTTGTCTGCGCTGTACCAGCTGAAGGTACTGGACGGCGCCTCAGAAAGCAGCACGGCTTCAATCCGTGCACTTGCTAAAAAATCACACAGCGCACGGCTTCTGACCGGATGCGGGCTGGCCGGACTGACGGCAAAGGTATAGTGTTTGGAATCACGGATCGCGCTGTGCAGATCCAGATGCCAGCGCTGGGACATTTCACTGCCGCTGTAGAAGCGGTCGACTTCACTCATCAGGCGTTTGGCAATTTCGGTTTCGCAACTGGTGTGCTCTCCCGCTCCGGCAAACAGACGGTTAAGATTTTCGTCGATAAACCGGGTGTGATCATGCGTTGCCTGCGGGTGGGCGATAATAAACAGACAGCGGGTACGGCAAGCCAGCACTCCCTGCTCTATTTCAGAGATAAGCTCACTGACAATCTCCATGCCAATGGTTTCGTCACCGTGGATCCCGGATGACAGCACCATATAAGGCGTATCCGGCCCCTGTCCTGCGGGAACAAACTCTGCCATTCCCCTGCTGAGCCAGCGAAGCTCACCGCTTTCCAGCGCCAGAGTCGGGTCAGTGGGCGCAATATCATCGAGCGTTGACTGAAGAAATGAAGAATCCGGAAACAATGAACTGACCATGGTGACATCCTTGTGATCGGGGAATAATTCCATGTTACATCATTGTTATTAAATAATTAATCCTTTACTTCACCCACAGACAGCACACGGATCACATCCTCGTCACCCGGATAGTATTCGAGATGCGTTTCACTGCCATTGGCGATGGCAAGCCGGGAATAGATTAACGGATTTTTCCAGTCCAGACCCAATACATGAGCCAGTAACATACGGATCACTCCGCCATGAGTGACCACCATGGTCAGCTCTGCCTCTGCATTCAGAACCTGCCGGAAACCACAAATCACTCTTTCGTGAAACAGCGAAAGACTTTCCGCTCCTGGCAGGGTGTTATTCACCGGGTCCTGCCAGTAACGTTCAAGCTGCGGCCAGTGCTGGCTGAGATCGTCAAATGAAACCCCGTCAAACTCGCCGAATGAAATTTCAGCCAGATCTGCAGCAACAACGCAGTTTTTGCCCAGCGCGACCGCCATCTGCTCTGCAAGCCCATGACAACGGCTGAGTGGCGAAGTCACCACCCTGTCGATGTCCGGATAACGTTTAAGCAGCTTTTCTGCGCGCGCCTGCTGACGCCGGGCCAAAACAGGAGCATCAGTATGACCATTAAGCGCTGCCGGGCCTTCGGTCTTTTCATGACGGATGAGAATGATTCTACGCGCTTTCACTGTCATGCCCTTTTAAGGTCATCGGCAGTCCGGCCGCCACAAAGGTGACCCGATCAGCCACTGCTGCTATTTTCTGATTCATCCAGCCTGCATGGTCGACAAACAGCCGGGAGACTTCTCCCAGCGGCACCACGCCAAGACCAACCTCATTGGAGACCAGGGTGATATCGGCGGAGGAAGCTTCCAGCGCTTCCACCAGGTCTGTGACCCGGCGACTGATGGTCTCCGGTGTGGCCTGCTCTCCGCCGGCAAATATCACATTGTTCAGCCACAGGGTCAGACAATCCACCAGCACCACATCGCCGTGCTGAAACTCGCCCAGTAACTCCGGCAACTGTTCCGGGCATTCATGCAATATCCAGCCTTCGCCCCGCTGAGCCTGGTGCATGGCGATTCGGCTTTCCATCTCGTTGTCGAACGCAATGGCGGTTGCCACATAATGAAGCGAGCTGCCGGGCAGGCTTTTTACCCACCGTTCCGAAAAGGAAGACTTACCGCTGCGCGCGCCGCCCAATACAAGATGAATCACATCGATACTCCTGCCAAAACAATCAGATAAATAAGCAGTTCAGCCAGCTGCTGGGCCGCGCCCAGGCAGTCACCGGTAAAACCGCCGATGCGTGCCATCAGCCAGCGTTTAAACAGCCAGCGAAAGCCCAGAACCAAAATGGCAATACTCACTGCCATCACCGGAGAAAAAGGCAACAGCGCCAGCGTGCCACAGGCGAGCAAAAAAGCCTGCTCTCCTGGGGTCTGTGACTGCGCCAGCGGCTTGCTTTTACTGGTACTGGTTTCTGACACATACGGCATGCTGCCAATCAGCGTCGCTGCAACAGCGCGGCTGACCACATAAGCAGAGATCAACACCGGGACCAGTGATGTTTGCAGCGCCAGCTCAGTCAGCAGGGTGAACTTAGCCAGCAGTGCCATTACCAGAGTCACCGCACCGTAGGTACCAATGCGACTGTCTTTCATAATGGCGAGGCGTTTTTCCAGCGTCATACCACCACCAATCCCATCCGCCATATCGGCCAGCCCGTCTTCATGGAACGCACCGGTGAGAAGCAGGCTGAACACCATGGTCAGCAGCACCGCGACGGAGGAAGGAAACAGCAGCTCTGCCACAAAGAACACCAGTGCACAGAGCCCGCCAAGAAGCAGGCCAACCAGGGCAAAGTAGCGCCCTGCACGGTTCATCCGCTCCTCAGAGTATGGTGTGGAAGCCGGTACCGGAAGACGGGAGAAAAAGCCCAGAGCCAGACAGAACAACTCCCACTGATAACGCAGCTGACTCACACCGTCACTCCGGCACTGTCAAAGGTCGCCATGTTGTTGTAAAACTCAGCTGCAGCTTTGAGCAGCGGGAACGCCAGCGCTGCGCCGGTGCCCTCACCGAGACGCAGACCAAGGTCTAACAACGGCTCCGCCTGAAGGGCTTCCAGCGCCAGCTTATGGCCTGACTCGTGCGAGCGATGCGCAAAGATCATTACCCGGCGGCACTCAGGCTCAATCCGGACCGCTGACAGCGCAGCCACTGTCGCGATAAAGCCGTCCACAAGAATCGGAGTATTCTGACGGCCCGCTTCAAGGTAGGCGCCTGTCATCTGAACGATCTCAAAGCCGCCCAGCTCAGCCAGCAGGGCTTTGGGGTCACTTTGCTCACCCACTCTTCGCACTGCGCGGCTGATAAGGTCTGTTTTCTTTCTCAGCTGTTCAGAGTCAATGCCGGTACCGCGCCCGACACACGACTCAACCGGCGCGCCGGTGAATGCAGCCAGCAGCGCTGCCGAGCTGGATGTATTGCCAATGCCCATTTCACCCTGCATCAGAACCTGACTACCCTGTGCCACGGCCTGCGAGACAACCTTAGCGCCAAAATCCAGCCCCAGTGCAACCTGTTCAATACTCATGGCAGGCTGGGATGAAATATCCCCGGTTCCATTACCAAGGCGCTGTTCGACATAATCTTCATACAGGGGCAGTGATTCAGGCTCTGTCAGCGGTGCAATCATGCCGCAATCAATCACTTTAATGCCAATACCTGCGCTGCGGCAGAAACAGTTGATCGCCGCACCACCGGAAAGAAAATTCATCACCATCTGCTGGGTCACTTCACTCGGAGCAATACTGATGCCCTGGCGGGCAATACCGTGATCACCGGCAAACACCAGCGCCAGTGGTTTCTCCAGTGAAATAGCTTCGCACACGTGGCCGTCACTCTGGATTTCTGCCAGTTGCAGCGCCAGCGCTTCAAGCTGGCCAAGCGAGCCAGGTGGTTTGGTCTTGTTGTCGATACGGGCCTGGATTGCACCGCGCAGTTCTGTGTTGGTCATTATTCTGGTCTCGCAATTGAAAATGGGGTTGTCAGGGTGGCGTACTGGGTTCCGCCAAGGCGGGCAAGCGGATTGAGTCTTTCTGCCTCAACGATCAGGCGGCTGTCATCCGGCGTGATCACCGATTCATCGATAAAAACCTGCTCGATCCGGGCAAATACCAGATGCTGCGGGACTTCGCCCATAGTCTGCAGTTCATGCAGCACACAACCAAAGGCCACTTTACAGTCACTCAGTCGTGGCAGGCCAAATTCCGGCCAGTCAGTGGTATCCAGATCCAATTTGCTGATTTCAGACTCACCGTGATCCAGCGCTGCCGAGCTGTCTGTTACGGCCTGCGCAAGGTCGGCAGAGGCAATATGAATCACCATTTTGCTGCCGTTTTTAATATTGGCGACGGTATCTTTCAGGCCGCCATCGGGCTTTTTCCCGACGGAAAACATCATGATCGGCGGACGACTTGAAACCGCAGTAAAGTAAGAAAAAGGAGCCAGATTCAGGGCATCCGGGCCCGATTCTGTCAGCACCCAGGCGACCGGGCGGGGAATGATGGTTTGGGTCATCAAATGATAGATCTGAGCGCCGCTCAGGGTGGCGAGGTCAATATTCACATGGATATCCTTAAAAGTGACATCCAGCAATTCTAACGGCAATGACAATACCAATGCCATCAATTAATTACAGGTCAGACAGCCTGCTCTCAGATCCGCAGCCAGCTCATCAGCAATGCACCAAGATAGTAGGACTGACCAGCAACCGAATACCGGGTCGCATGGTAATCTTCGAGCACTCTGTCGTAGGTACCGTTCTCTTTGATGGCAGCAAGCCCCCGGTTAAATACCGCCAGTAATTCCCTGGCATTTGGATTCTCTTTGCTGACCGCCACATAGAGGTCGGTTTTCCTGAGCGCCTTTTCAGACCAGTCCAGCAGCTTCATATCAATCGCATACTGATGCGCGGTGTAGTCAATCACGACCGGGTCCCCCACGATCAGATCTATCCGCCCGGCAAGCAGTTTATACAGATTACTGGCCATATTACCGACCGGTTCACGAGTGAAGTATCTGGCCAGTTCGAAGTCCCTGGTATAAGTATATCCCCGCATCGTCCCCACTTTCTTGCCCGCCAGACTGGTGAGGCCGTCAAACTCATAGGGATCGCCTTTGCGTTTAAAGAAAATCAGGGAATTAGTAAAGTAAGGATCACTAAACATGAGGTATTGTGCCCGCTCATCAGAATGCCAGGCACCTATGATGATATCGAGCTTATTGCGTCTGGCTTCAAACAGCACCCGGGACCAGGGAACAAACTTCAGGTCAATATCATAGCCCTGAGAAGCATAAGCATGAGCGACAATCTCTACGGCAAGACCCCGCCGGTCTCCTTTCATCACATAAGGAGGCCACTCATCCTGCATCGCCAGCAGGGTTTGCGCCTGACAGGCAAATGCGCTGACTACAGCCATCAATATGCCAATTACAGTCCGCCACATAGTTCCCCCAAAATATCCGGGCCTTTATAAAGTTATGATTCGCCAACCTCCAGGTGTCAAATGTCCGCCGCCTTAAACCGGCGCCGGATCTCAGGATAATAAGATTTGTATCAATAAGTTCGCAATTTCAAAACCGGTCACTGCATTTTGCAAGTCAAATCAGAATCAAAATGCAACCAGACACAGGGTCTTAGCGAATGTAATCAAAATCAGAGAGTTGCGTGAAGGACAAGTATTGGCACCAAGTATGCATCAAAAAAAGTGACCCGTTTTTCTCTTTATGTCCGGGACTATCCGGGAGGTCACCATGAAAACGATGCGACATGTAATGCTGTTTGACCCAGTGCCTTTTGCCAGTAACAGCAAGAAAATGGCCCATGATGCGCTTTCATCCATGCAGTCACAGAACACGGTTGTCAGCGTCTGTACGCTCAACCCTGCAGTATGGCAGGACCTGCCCAACACAACGATCTTCAGACTTAAACCCGGGTTTGCAGGGATCCAGCTGCCAGGACGCAGCGGGCTGCTCTTAAGTCAGTTATATCAGTGTGTCATGGTGCTTTGGTGCGTACTGTGTTCCGGCCCGGTTCATACCGTGATCGCAACGACCAGCCCGGCTGTGGACCATGCCATCTACTTCATGCGTACCATTCTGCGCTTTGAACTTATTCAGGTATTGTCCGGCCCTGTCAGTTGGTCAAAACAGGTCGGCAACTGTCTGAGCCGCGCAAGCAAAGTTCTCTATCCGCTCAGCGCTAAACACAGTATTGAAGAAGCCATTGCCTGCCGCTGGGATAATCAGCCTGGCTCGCTTGCCCACCAGTGGGCCGAACGCGAACTGGCCAGCGGACGCTTCTGGGCCTATCAGTCACGCGGTGAACTGCCGGGAGAACTGGCCCACGCTTTGGATGAACAGCGAAAAGTGGCCTAATATTAAAAGCAGGAGGAGCCAAAAAACCGGAGCATTTTCCTGTAATTGTACGAAAAGGAGGGTGTTATGTTGCCTATTCGTAAACCTAAAAAACCGGTAAAAAATACCAATAAAACTCCACATGGACGCCGCCCGCGCAAACGCCGGGTTCCAATGTCACTCACCTGAGGCGCATCTGCGCCATAGCCGATCATCAGCTGCTTAGCTCCTGCTAAGCGCTGATGAGATAAGAGCCAAAGCTCACAAATTAACCATACCATCACCAACCTATTCAAGTATCTGTTATCATTTATAAAAATACAGAATCTCAGAGGTCAGCTATGTTGCTTTCAGAATGTCGCAGTGTGATTGTTGCCGGTAACAGTGGCCTGATTGGCAGTGAACTGACCAGGCAGCTTTGCCTGCATTCCGGACTGGAGAAACTCCACCTGCTTTGCCGCCGTATCCCTGAACAACCAGACCCTAAGATGGTTTGCCATCCCCACCCCACCCTTGCTATCACCGACTGGGATGAATCTCAGCCTGCGCCGGATTGTGGCTTTATCTGCCTCGGCACTACCCTGAAAAAAGCCGGCAGCAAAGAGGCACTGGCCAAAGTGGACTATGAACTGGTATGTCAGGTAGCCAACACAATGAAACTGCTGGGCGTCAAAAGGCTGGCGGTGGTTTCCAGTATCGGCGCGGATCCCAACTCGTTTTCTCACTACCTGCGCTGTAAGGGGAAAATGGAGCAGGCACTGCAGGGCATGGGCTTTGAGCGACTGGTGATCGTGCGCCCGGGCCCGCTCGGTGGTCACCGCCAGGAGAAACGACTCAATGAAGAGCTGACCGCTCCGCTGCTGAAAGTGCTCTCCCCCCTGATGGCAGGCAAACTGGCCAACTACCGCCTGATTAACGCTGAAGATGTGGCAAAAGCCATGCTGTATGCTCTCTATCAGCAGGATGAAGAGTACACTTCTGCCACCCGTATCCTGGATTCCCGTGCAATGTGGCGGCTGATTGACCAGTATTCGTAAAACAAATAATCAACCGCGCAAACTTCAACCAATTGTATAACCAAAGATTATATATAAGAGCAAAGCTGTCTTTGTGATCTTTGTCGCTGCCATTAACGTATCTCCCCAGAACTTCATTCTGTGAATTCCCTCATTTAACACAATTTATAAAGTCAGTTTTAAGGAATCCGTTATGTCTGTAGCCGTTGTCGCGAACTTAGCCGTGTTCGCAGCGCTGCTTTTCTTTTTGAGCTTGCAGCAAAGAAAAGGTGCCACCCTTTCCCGCCAGGTTTTGATTGGCCTTGTTTTTGGTAGCCTGTTTGGACTTGCGCTTCAGCTGATCTATAGTGAAGGCAACGCTGCCATTTCAGCCAGCCTGGAGTGGATCAACGTCGTTGGCCGTGGTTATGTTGGTCTGCTGAAGATGATCATCATGCCGCTGGTACTGGTATCCATGATTGCCGCGGTGGTAAAGCTGGAAAAATCCGGCTCGCTTGGCAAAATCAGTGGCCTGACTATTTCTGTCCTGCTGGTCACCACCATGATCTCAGCACTGATTGGTATCGCTGTCACTCACACATTTGGTCTGTCAGCCGAAGGCCTGACCGAAGGCGCACGTGAAACTGCCCGTATTGCAGCGCTGGAAAGCCGTATTGACCGTGTCAGCGACCTGACTGTTCCTCAAATGCTGGTGAGCTTCATTCCAACCAACCCATTCGCAGATCTGACCGGTGCACGTTCAACCTCGATCATCGCCGTGGTTATCTTCGGTATCCTGACCGGCGTTGCTGCCCGTAAAGTGATGATTGAAAAGGAAGAGCTGGAATCGCCAATCCGTACGTTCGTGGAAGCGGCCCAGTCAATCGTGATGCGTCTGGTGAAGATGATCATGGCCCTGACGCCTTACGGTATCGCGGCTCTGATGGCAAAAGTGGTTGCCACCTCAAGCGCCTCTGACATCCTGAACCTGCTGGGCTTTATCGTCGCTTCTTACGTGGCCATTATCCTGATGTTTGTGGTACACGGTATTCTGGTGTCGCTTGTTGGCGTGAGCCCGAAAGAGTACTTCAAGAAGATCTGGCCGGTTCTGACGTTCGCGTTCACCTCACGCAGCTCAGCAGCATCTATCCCGCTGAACGTAGAAGCACAGATCACCAAACTGAACGTGCCACCAGCGATCGCTAACCTGTCAGCTTCCTTTGGTGCCACTATCGGCCAGAACGGCTGTGCCGGTATCTACCCTGCCATGCTGGCGGTGATGGTAGCGCCAACTGTGGGTATCAACCCGATGGACATCAACTTCATTCTGTCTCTGGTTGCCATTATCACCATCAGCTCGTTTGGCATCGCCGGTGTGGGCGGCGGCGCGACTTTTGCCGCCCTGATTGTCCTGCCAGCTATGGGACTGCCGGTCACTATCGCAGCTCTGCTTATCTCCATTGAGCCGCTGATCGATATGGCGCGTACCGCACTGAACGTATCCGGTGCGATGACGGCCGGTACCATTACCAGCCGCCTGATGAAAGATAAAAGCGGGCAGGAACCACAGCCGGTTGAACAGGCTTAAGATCTCCCCTTCCACTCTCTGAACCAAGAAACCGGCGATAAGCGCCGGTTTCTTGGTATCAGGAAAAGTCTTTTTCTCTCAGTGGCTTCCCTTGCACTGCGTCAGGGCGGCACAGTATTGCAGGGACGCATTAATACGTCCCCGCAGCTCCGACCTGCCATCCCTGGCAGGAAAGCCCTGAAAATGGCACTCCCCTGCCGTTTTCAGCCTGCTTAGGTTGCGTCTATTTCAGAATCCCTTTGTACTCCGCTTCCCACTGAGGCGCATTCCAGTGCGCCTGGAAAACGGTATAGGTGATGTATTTGCGCATCAGCTGCGTGGTGTCATTCACTACAGTGACGTCCGATGCCTGCTTAAACGGTTCGAAGTTCAGCTCCTGAACGGTTTTGCCCTCACCAGTCAGCTTAAAGAAGTAGTTGTAGTCCGGCTCAATTTCGTTAGCGACATACTCCACCCCCAGGATTTCTGCTTTCGGATACGGCGGGTAGTTGATGCTCAGGCCCGTTCCTTTTGGAAGTAAAGGCTTGCCGCTTGCACGCTGCTTGTCCAGCTTGGCAACCACATCGACGGTATGTTCTACCCCTGCAGGAATGTATTCAAATGAACTCGGGAAGCCGGTTTTGGCTTCTTCAAGACGGAAGCCCATCGAAACTGCAATCGCCGGAATGCCATGACGAACGGCACGCGCCGCCGCGGAAACCGTACCCGAGTTAAACTGGTTAACGCCAACGTTCGGACCATCGTTTACACCGGAGATCACCAGATCGGGCTTTTTGTCGGCCATCAGGGCCGTCAAACCAAACAGAACGGAGTCAACCGGCGTGCCGTCAAAGCAGTATTCCTGCTCGCCGATCTGTTCAAACTTCAGCTCCTTGCCAACTTTAAACGTCACCGCGGTACCCATACCACTCTGGTTATTAAGCGGACCGGATAGCCAGACGTCATAGCCCTGTTTTTTCAGCGCTTCAAACAACGCCTGGCTGCCTTCACTTTTGCATCCGTCATCACTGACCAAAAGAATTCGCATTGGCTCTGCAGGGGTTGCCATTGCTGAAGTTGATGTCAGGGCCGGTGCCAGAGTACAGGCCATCAGGGTAAACAGTGTTGAGTATTTCATAGCAGTATCCTTGTTCTTTAAAGCAGGTCGAATTTGTAGTCGATCATAAAGGTGCCACCGATGGTCGGCGCTTTCTTCCAGCTGCCGTTTTCAATCACCGGATTCATCGCACCGTCCATTGCATAGGAATAACCAGGGCCAACGCCGATCATCATGCTCAGGCCTTTGATATCCTGGAACTGGTACATCGCCAGCAGATCCAGCGCCCCTTCATCGATGTTCTGACCCTTGTACTCCATTCCAAAGCCGTAGCTCAGGCGGCCACCCAGTTTCAGTCCTGGCACACCGGCCTGCGTCATGTCGTACATCGCCTGTGCTGCCAGCATGTGCTCGCCGTGCTTGGTAAAATCGATACCGGTACCGTCTGCGCGGCTGTTGAAGTTGCCGTCGGTGTTTTTGCCCATGTCCCAGTAAAACATTCCGAGTCCGTGACTGCGTTCAGCATCCGTGTAGGCATAGCTGCCCCCAAGTACCCAGCCGGAGAACATGTAATCCAGGTTCAGGTTGTAGTGATAAGCGGTCTCATCGAATGGAATACCTTCCCAGTTATCCAGCCCCTGGTTCTGATAGACGTAGCCACTCAGCGCCAGCATCCCTTTTTCACCGGCTTTGGTGCGCCATTTGGCTTCCAGGCCATTACGGCGCAGGTAGTCCTGACTCTGGCCGCTGAACAGCAACACAGAGTTCTTCTTACCCCAGCTGTAGGTCAGATCACCCGTAATAATGTGGTCGATTTTCTCACCGCTCATGGTGGCAAAGCGTTCTTTCAAAGGGGTATCGCGGTCAGAGAAACGGTCGGTGTAGGCGCCGCGAAGCCTCAGGCCTTTATAACCGATTTCGCCACTTACACTCTGGTAACTGCTGGCAACCGCACGGCTGCGCGAAACTGTAATTGAGCCCAGTTTGTGTAACTGACGCCAGCCCACATAGCCACGGACATACGTTTCGTCGTCGCCCACCTTGGCTTTGGCGTAGATCTGGCTGATTTTGTTAAAGCCTTCCGCATCACCGTTGTTATCCCTTAACAGGTTACGGCCCTGGAAGTGGTCATTCGCTCCCAGTTTGATGGCTCCGGCATAACTCGCATCAAAACCGATGACATCTGCATAGTGGCCGGACTGGTAATCAATCGCCACGCCCTGAGCCCAGGCAAACTGATCTTTGTCATCGTTGGTATCCTGGTCCAGATACATGGCGATATTTCGGGTAGAAAGACTCAGTTTACTGTCTTCAAATAAACCTTCTGCTAATACAGCCTGAGAGGAAACCAAACCGGACAAGCAAATTAATTGTATGGTACGAGATAAGTATTTCATAACTTTCCTTTGTGTTTTATTTAACTCCCAAAACGATATTATTATTTTTATCACCGCATTCCATGGGGGTTATTTTTGATTATCTGTAGGGTATTTTTGTGCTGGGCGCTAATTAGTGATCCCGGTCAGATATTGCTGCAGATCAGCTACTACACGGTCCGCATGCTCCAACTGAGCATTGTCGCCGATCCCGACGACTGCCATACCTGCAGCCAGTGCTGCGTCAACGCCTGCGGCTGCGTCTTCAAAGACCAGACACTCGCCAGGCTCGGCCTGCAAACGCGCAGCGGCCTCCAGAAACACTTCCGGATCCGGTTTGGCTTTAGTTACACAGGTGCCATCCACTATGGCATCAAAATAACCATGAATACCGGTTGCCCTGAGTATTTTTACTGCATTCTTGCTCGCAGAACCCAGTGCAATTTTCCTTTGCTCCTGCTTCAGCAACTGAATGACATTTAACGCACCTGGCAATATATCTTCCGGGGACAGTGTTTCGATATATCCCAGATAAATATCATTCTTTCGTTCCAGCCAATATTTTCTGTCTGTTTCTGAATCTGACTTATTATTAAGCTCAAGAATTATTTCCAGTGAACGATCCCGGCTGACGCCTTTAAGCTTTTCGTTATCCTGCTCAGAAAACTCAAGCCCCAGTTCATCTGCGATTTTTTTCCAAGCCAGATAATGAAAACGGGCGGTATCAACAAGTACGCCATCCAGGTCAAAAATGACGGCATTTGGTAACTGCATAATGACTCCTTGCAGCGGGCACTGCCCGCTGCAGTTAACTGATTACAGACGGGTATCCCACTGACCAACAAACGCATCGACCGGGCTGAGACCGGTAAAACCAGAGCGTCCGGTCAGCTTGTTGACCACAGCCTCGATGGTCGGCTGGTTGGCGGTATAGGCATTGATGTAGGTTGGTACTCTTGGTACGTCCATCAGATGATACGGGCTGCCAAATGAGACAAACACGGTCGGAATTTCCTGACTGAACCATGGCGCATCAATCCCCATTGGACGGGCCCAGTTGATGCGCAGGGTTGTCTTGTTACTCGCGGTTTTAAACCTGGCGGCGTAAATCACCACATCGTAATCAGCAATAAACTCTTCCACCGGCAGCATCATGTCACGCATAGTGAACTTTGAGGTGTCGTACACGCTGACACTGAACCCATTCGCTTCCAGCTGGTTTTTAAACGCATCTGTGGTGCCGGACTCAAAACCAAACATATCCGGCTCATCACCCAGACCAATCAGCAGTACGCGGCTGTGCTGCTCAAGGTTCAGCGGCAGGGTCTGATTAAGATCTTTCACCAGGGTAATCGACTTATCAGCACACTCTGCAGCCATCTGTTTGTGCTGTTCACAACCAATCACTGATGCATCCAGCTCTGCCAGCAGGTCACGCTTATGCAGACCCAGCGCCGCTTTGGTTGCCAGCGTACGGGTAATGGCTTCATCCACACGTGCCATTGGCAGCAGGCCGCTTTCGATGCCTTTGCGCATGTAACCAAAGTCTTCTTTAAGATCTTTGTTAAACAGGAACAGGTCACAACCTGCTGCGATGGTCATCGGCACTGCCAGCTCACGCTTCATCGCGACGGTAAAGCCCACCATGCTGGTGGCATCTGAAACGATCATGCCGTTGAAGCCAAGCTCATCGCGCAGCAGATCATTAAGCAGTTCCGGTGCAAGCGAGGCTGGCATGATTTCCTGATCGCTTAGCTGCGGATTCAGTTTTTTGGAGTACTCAGGCATTGCAATGTGCCCGGCCATCACGGTCAATGCGCCTGCTTCAATAGACTGGCGGTAAACCTTGCCAAAGGTGTTGTCCCACTCATCCGGCTGCATGGTATTAACGGAAAGCACCAGGTGCTGGTCGCGATAATCCACGCCATCTCCCGGGAAGTGTTTGATAGACGTCGCCATACCACGCGCCTGAACTGCTTCTACATACGCTTTACCCATCGCGCCAACCAGTTCCGGATCGCTGCCGTAGGTGCGGGTATTGGTGATCGGGTTATGCGGGTTGTAGTCCAGGTCGATAACCGGTGCGAATGCCCAGTTACAGCCTGCTGCGCGGCCCTCTTCGGCAACAACCTGGCCCAGGTTTGACGCCATCTGCACATCAGCGGTCGCCCCTACCTGCATCTGGCTGCCAAATTCGGTGCCCTCGATAACGGAACCATTACCGCCGCTTTCAAGATTAGCTGCGATCAGCATCGGTACTTTACTGTGCTGCTGAAGGTAACGGTGAACGCTCTGTACTTCTTTCGCTTCGCCCGGACGGAACATGATGCCGGCCGGTTTGTACTCTTCCAGCAGAGCCGCAAGGTCCGCTTCTTCTGAACTAAGACCGATAGGACAGAACAGGTGACCAATTTTCTCATTCAGCGTCATGTCAGCCAGGGTCTGCTCTACCCATTCAATGTCCTTTTCAGTCAGATAAAAAGGGTTAGCACGTAAATCCATAGTTTTTGCTCCTCTTTCGGTTTGCATTCAGTCTATGGGCCGCGCCGGTATCAAACTTCGCAGGGTTTTAACCAGTTGTATGGGCGATCTTTGTGCTCGGGTAAAAAGTGTGATCTGTGCAGGTCAAACTCCTGCGGGTATTTTTCCTCCTTCCAACTCTTCCTCATGAAGCTAACATTTCAAAAAACCTCTAACATACAAACACTTAACAGCAAAACCTGACAGAGAGCCGTATTATTGACCGGATTCACACTTTACATGCGACCACAAAGATCACCCATAAGCCTCATCAAACAGGTGCCTTATGTGATCCGGTGAAAAATCCAACAATGGGGGAAACTACTAAATGGACAACTGTTATGGAAACAATCAATCTGAAAGAGAAACTCGGCTACGGTTTTGGCGATTTGGCCAGTACCCTGGTTTTTGCCACCGTGACCACGTTTTTGATGTACTTCTACACCGACGTGTACGGACTTTCTGCCGCTGCAGTCGGTACCCTGTTCTTTGTCGCAAGGATGATTGATGCGGTCAGCGACCCTTTGATGGGGGCCATCGCTGACCGGACAGAAACCCGCTGGGGTAAGTTCCGTCCTTATATTCTGTTTGGTGCGCTGCCGCTGGGTATTCTGGCTGTCGCGACATTCACCACTCCGGACCTGGCACCCGGCGCTAAACTCGCCTGGGCTTATGTCACCTATATTTTGCTGATGGTCTGCTACACAGTGGTCAACATCCCCTACTCGTCCCTGCCGACGATCATGAGCCCTGACCCTAAAGTACGCACCCAGCTGGCCAGCTTCCGTATGTTTTGCGGTTTCTTTGCCATGCTGATCATCTCCGGCGCCACGCTTCCTCTGGTCAACTATCTTGGTGACGGCAATCAGCAGCAGGGCTTTCAGCTGGCGATGACGCTGTTCGCAACCCTGGCTGTCATCCTGTTCCTGGCGACGTTCTTTCTGACCAAAGAGCGGGTTAAACCGGTCGGTAAACCGGCATCACTGAAACAGGATCTCAGCGTTGTTATCCGCAACCGCGCCTGGTGGGTGCTGCTTTCTGTCGGTGTACTCTGCTTCAGCTTTACCATGCTGCCGTTTGGCGTTGGTATGTACTATTTCCGTTACAACGTAGGCAGTACTGACCTTGCTACCGGCTTCTTTATCTCAGGCAACATCGGCATGCTGGTTGGCGTAGTGATCACCGCACTCCTGGCCAAACGCGCGTGTAAGAAACAAATGATGATTTACGCTCAGCTTGCCGCTGCACTGCTTATCTCCTGTCTCTACTGGATGCCTGCAACGGAAGTGGTCTGGATTTGTGGCGTGTTCTTCCTGGTAATGGTTGCCCAGGGCATAAGCGTACCAATCATGTGGTCTATGGTGGCTGATGCGGCAGACTACTGCGAATGGAAACAGGGCAAACGCGTGATCGGCCTGACCACCAGCTCAGTCACGTTCTCGCATAAATTTGGCATGGGGATCAGTGGTGTGGTATCCGGCGCGGTATTGTCTGTATTTGGTTACCAGGCCGGTGAAGTGCAAAACCCTGAAACCCTGCACGGCATCCTGATCATGATGAGCCTGCTGCCTGCGGTTGGTTTCCTGGCCAATGCAGCGGTACTGACCCTGTACCCTATCGACAAACAGGTTGGCGAGCAGATGCAACAGGAGCTGGCTGTGATCCGGGCAGAATAAATCACCCGGCTTCGGCCGGGTTAATCACTTATAATGAACCGGACTACAGGAGAGTTAAATGCAGTATCGTCACGAGCTTGTCCGTCCTGAAGAGGGGCTGAACACAAAAATATACGTCCACTCGGTTCTGGATGTGACCGCCCACTGGCACCATGAAATGGAACTGTTAATGGTGCTCAAGGGCAGCGTCGAAATCCGGCGTGAGAACCAACATTTTGTGATGAGCCGTGACGATGTTCTGCTGATAAACCGCAATGAACTGCACTCAATAAAAGCAACCGCAGAAGAGAACGCCCTGCTTGCGATCCAGTTTACCCCGGATATGCTCAGCCACTTTTACCCTGAACTGGGCGATGCCATATTTGACTGCAACAGCACCAGACAAACCGATCAGAGTGGTTTTGACCGGTTGCGAACCCATCTGGCCAGGATCATCTGGTCATTCAGTAAGAAAAAGCCGTGGTTTAAATTTACCGTTGAACAGGAGCTGATGGCCCTGTTTGAAACCCTGCTGACCTGCTTCCCTTTTCGCCTTGCAGAAGAGAGCCGCCACCAGTTAAGGGAACGGGAGCTTGAACGCCTGACCCGGATCGTCACTTATGTCGAGCAGAACTTTGGCGAGCGAATCCAGCTTCAGGATCTGGCGGCGCAGGAGTGTGTCACGGTTCATCACCTTTCGCGCTTTTTCAAGGAACGCATGGGGATTGCCTTTCAGGAGTACCTGTTTGATTACCGCCTGTATCAGGCCGCCAACCGCATCGCGGCCAGCAAGGATAAGATTTCAGATATCGCGTACGAGTGCGGCTTTAATGATCCCAAGCTCTTCTATAAAAAGTTCAAAGCCAAATATCAGCTGACCCCGGCGGAGCTCCGAAAACAACGGGGCGCGGCTGAAAACGGCACTCAACCGGCGAGCTATATGACGGTCAGTGAAAAAGATCTCTATAAGCCACTGTTTAAATATCTGCAGCCGGTCAAAGCGCCCAGCCCGCGCCCGGTTGGTGACAACCGGGGAATCAGTATTTCGGCGGCAGAGAGCAATGACACCGTCAAACCTGTCTGGTCAGAAATCATGACTTTTGGCTGTGCCTATGAAGCACTCAAGCCCGGCGTTCAGGCTCAGATGCGCCAGGTTCAATCGGAGATAGGCTTTAAGTACGCCCGCTTTCAGGGGATCTTTGTCGAGCAGATGCAGATCGTCGCCGCGCCGGGCCAGTACAACTGGAGCTATGTCGATGAGCTGTTTGATTTTCTGCTCTCCGTCGGCCTGAAGCCTTTTGTATGCCTGGGCTATACGCCAGACCTGTTTGCCAGTGGTGATAAAACCGTCGCACGCTGGAAAGGCAACATAACCCCACCAAAAGAAATGTGCTGGTGGCAGGATCTGCTGACTCAGTTTTTCTGCCACATTATCGCCCGTTATGGAGAGGAGCAGGTCGCCAGCTGGTATTTTGAAGCATGGAATGAACCGGACCTTAAAGGCATTTTCTGGGCAGAGGACCAGAAAGCTTACCACCAGCACTACCTGGCAACCGTCCGGGCTGTTCGCGCGGTCAGCCCCTGTATAAAACTGGGCGGCCCGTCGGTCAGTCACATGGCCTTCAGCCAGACCGGCTGGCTGGATAACTTTGTCCACTTCTGTGAACAGGAAGGGCTGGAGCCGGACTTCTTCTCCTGCCATATCTATCCGGAAGAGTATGGTTCATTTGATTCGCTGGAGAACAGTGACCAGGTTTCACGCCGGGCACTTGGTCCGTCCGGGTGCCATGAAATGACAGAGATGGCCCGCCGTAAGCTCGCACCGCTGAACATCCCTGAGCTGCACATTACTGAATGGAATATCTCAGCGGTATGGGGAAATAAACTGCTCGATACCGCCTATCCGGGCAGCTTTATCGTGCATAACGCCATCAGCCTGTATGACAAGGTGGACTCTCTCGCTGTCTGGACATTCAGCGATCTGTTTGATGAACGCGGCCCTGCAACAGAAACTTTCCACGGTGGGTTTGGCCTTCTGACCCGCGAGGGCATTCCCAAGCCCGGTTATCATGCCCTCTCACTGCTCAACCGGCTCGGCGATGAGTTGCTTGCCCGAAGTGATGATTACCTGGTCACCCGCAAGCAGCACAGTATCCGTCTGCTGATGGTCAACTACGTCCACTTTGATGATCTGTATGCCAGCGGGGATGTCTCAGCACTTGAGATAATCGACCCTTACAGTGCCTTCAATCCTCATCCTGAAAAGCACTTTTCCTTCAGCTTCGGGCTGCCACCGGGACGCTACCGGCTCACCCGCTACCAGCTGAACCGGGAACAAGGCAGTGCTTATGACCACTGGCAGGCAATGGGGGCACCAGCGCCGCTCACTGAAGAAGACATTGCTGAGCTAAAGCGTAAGGCATGGCCTGAGCGCACAATCACCGTCCTGGAGCATCCCGGAGGTGAACTTCCCCTTACCGCCCGCCTGCCCGGCCATGGCGTGGAGCTGGTGACCATTTGCCCCCTGAGCCAGGAGCAAACATAATGCATAAATACTCACCAAATATGCAATAAATGTTTACAAACCGGCTGTATATTGCTTAACTGTTCACCGCGGGAAAGCAAAACACTCCCCGCTGCGGGCAGAATGTATGCCTGAAGCTGCCGGTCAATACTGAACTGGCGGCCAGAGGGCACGCCCGGTGCGAAAGACAGATGATCACGGAGGATCAGTTATGGAACACCGGATAAAAGTCATTGTGGACGGACACACTTACACAGGTCACTACACTGTAACCAGTAAAAACATACAGGTAACCAGTGCCAACAATACCGGCAGCGGCTGGCGATATGTCACCCCGGCGCTTAACCTGCTGGAAGCAGAAAACATTCTCAGAAAAATGGCGGGCGAAGGACGGGCTCACCGGAAAAAATAGACCTTCAGATACAAAACGCCCCGCAGCATACTGCGGGGCGTTGTTATTTATGCAGGCAGAACACACTCAAACCGCCGGTCTTTGAAATAAAACTCTTTGTCGTGTTCGCCAATGGGTCTCAGCACCCGGCACGGATTACCCACCGCCACCACATTGGCCGGAATATCTTTGGTCACCACACTACCCGCGCCAATCACAGTGTTTTCACCGATTGTGATCCCGGGTAACACCACAGAGTTAGCCCCAATCCAGACGTTCTCGCCTATAGTTACCGGAATATTGAACTGCGCTATTTTTCTGCGCAGCTCCGGCTCTATCGGGTGACCGGCCGTTGCAATGGTCACGTTCGGACCGATCATCACATGACTGCCGATATAGATATGGGTGTCATCAACGAGAGTCAGGTTGAAATTGGCGTACACGCAGTCACCGAGATGGGTATGGCGACCCCAGTTCGCGTGCAGTGGTGGCTCGATATAGCAATCCTTTCCCACTTCCGCCATCAACTCGCCCAGCAGTTGCTGGCGCTTGTCCATTTCTGAGGGCCGGGTCTGGTTAAAATCGTAAAGCTTGTCGAGACATTTCAGCTGCTCGCGGGCAAGGGATTCGTCATCGCAGAAATAGACTTGCTGACTGTGGATTTTATCAAAGGCGTTCATCGGCATTCTCGTAAATAACTGGTTGTTATAAAGGAAGAATGCCAGCGTATCATTTTGAACTGGCCCGATACGTGCCCGGGCGCAAATTCAGTACTTCTGAGCGCGGATAAAGATAAAGTTTGGATTGGTCTTAAGGCGCAGCCAGGTCTCTTCACACAGCGCTTTGGCTTCATCGCTCACCTTTCCTTCAGAAAGGCCGCTAACCACCAGGCCAGATGCTGTGATCGCTTCCATGAACTCCGTCAGTGAACGGCGGTAAAAGCTGACTGAGACCGGCTCACCAATAGTGTTCCACTCTTCATGGATCAGTTCGCGGTCAAAGTAGTTACCGCTCACAGAGACTTCAAAATCCACAAACGGATGGTGAGTAGAAAACACCAGGTAACCGCCCGGTTTCAGTACGCGCTGAATTTCTGCAAATACAGGCTTCAGATCTTCGATGTAGTGCAGTACCAGCGGACACACCACTACGTCAAAACTGTTGTCTTTTTCACGTGGCAGACCTTCTGCCAGGCTTTGCGCATACGCCGTTACCTTGTCACCGAGTTTGCCACGCACCAGGGCGATCATTTCTTCAGACAGGTCAATACAGGTGATGGCCTTTACACCACTTTCAATAAAGTGCTCTGCATAAATACCGCTGCCACAGCCCAGGTCGAGCAGTTCACAACCTTTCACATCATCCATCAGGGCAAGAAGTGAAGGACGCTCCAGATAAGCGTTGTAGATATTGCTGCGGGCCGCCGCATCGTAACGCTCCGCGTGGGTGGTATACATTTCCGATTTCATGCTCTGACCTCTGCTGTTCAAAAAAAGGGCGGGAATCCTACCCCAACCTGATGATGAGAAATGTCAGCATAATGTCATAAGTAACCGTTTGCACCACAAAATTACTCATTCCAGACTGCGGCTGTAACTGCCAATTATTCCTATACTTAAATCGGGCAGGCTGCGTGGCGGTGAACTGAACGTGGATTTACAGTTACTCTCCATTCATTACAAAGATCCCATCTGGATCGCGATAGCTTTTCTTTGTGGTTTCGCCTCAAAAATGGCGGGACTGCCCCCACTCGTGGGTTATTTGGTGGCCGGATTTATCCTTAATCTGCTCGGTGCTGAGGGTGGTTTACTGCTTGGAGCAATGGCCGACCTTGGTATCACCCTGCTGCTGTTTACCATCGGCCTTAATCTCCGGCGCGGGGTGCTGGCGCGGCCGGAAGTCTGGGGTGTAGCCTCTCTTCACATGCTGATGATCACCGGGATTGCAGCTGGTCTGGTGATGCTGTTGACCGTGTTCGACCTGGAGCTGACCAACAACCTGACCCTGCAAAGCGCATTGCTAATTGGTTTTGCTCTCTCCTTCTCCAGTACCGTGTTTGCCGCCAAAGCCATTGATGAGCTTGGTTCCTCCGGCGCGAGGTACGGTCAGGTCGCCATCGGCGTGCTGGTTATTCAGGATATTGCCGCCGTAGCCTTCATCGCCGCTTCCGTTGAGCAGGTTCCCTCGGCCTGGGCAATGGCACTGCTTGTGCTGATGCTTCCTATGCGTAAGCTCCTGTACCGGGTTCTCGATAAGGTCGGACACGGTGAGTTGCTGGTGCTGTTTGGGGTCACTATTGCACTGCTTGGCGCTGATGTTTTTGAACTGCTCGGCATAAAATCAGATGTAGGAGCGCTGTTTTTTGGCCTTGTGCTGGCCGGACACGCCAAAGCCCGTGAGATTTCTGACTCCCTGATGGGGTTCAAGGACTTCTTCCTGCTCGGCTTCTTCTTAAGCGTTGGAATGGCAACCACACCCGGCCTGCTGGAGTTTGGTATCGGCCTGCTTCTGCTGTTGTTCCTGCCGTTTAAAACCACCCTTTACTACGGGCTGTTTAACCTGTTCTGCCTGAGAGCCAGTACCTCATGGCGGGCATCGCTCAACCTCGCTAACTACAGTGAGTTTGGTCTTATTATCGCCGCTATCGCCAGCTCAGTTGGATGGTTAACCGAACAGTGGCTGGTGATCCTGGCCTTTGCCGTATCGCTCTCATTTGTGCTCGCCGCGCCGCTGCTGGCTTTAAGTGATGACCTGTACCAGGTCCTGCGCCTGGAACTTAGGTCGTTTCAGCGCAAGCGCCGCCTGGCGGGGGATGAAAACCTGGAGCTGGAGCATATCAGCGTAGTAGTGTTTGGTATGGGCAGAATGGGCACCGCAGCTTACGATGCGATTGGGCCAAAACTCGAAGGCGAACTGCTTGGCGTGGATCTGGACCTGGAAAAAGTGCAAAAACACACCGAAGCCGGGCGCAACGTGCTGGCCGGTGATGCGATCAACCCGGATTTCTGGGACCGGGCACCTAAACTCATGTATGGCCTGGACTGGGTACTGCTCACCCTGCCTACTCACAAGGCCAACCTGATGGCCGCCGAAC
The DNA here is from genome assembly GCF_056726165.1 of Vibrio sp. 9-16B-A1. Taxonomy (NCBI): domain Bacteria; kingdom Pseudomonadati; phylum Pseudomonadota; class Gammaproteobacteria; order Vibrionales; family Vibrionaceae; genus Vibrio; species Vibrio sp. 9-16B-A1. Next base: position 37,557 of record NZ_JBSDZD010000010.1, on the reverse strand, counting down.
ACCTCAGAACTCAGGGTTATACAGGCAATATTGCTTCTACCGCCAAATACCCGGATGAAGAGCAGGAGCTCAAAGCGATCGGGGTGGATTACACCTTTAACATCTATTCAGAGGCCGGTGTGGGTTTTGCCAATGAACTGAAAGGCTTCTTCCACAACGGGTGACACAAACCTGATGCTGGCGATTCAGCCGGAAAATCGTATTGATAAATTTGTCATAACAATCTCTGAGCACACTATACTCAAATAACGGACTTAATTCCCCATTACAACATCAATTAAGCCAATTAAGTTCATTCGAGGTGGTCTGATTATGAAAATTGCTGTGGCAGGAATAGGTTATGTAGGTTTGGCTAATGCCATATTACTGGCTCAACATAACGACGTGATTATGCTGGACATAAATCAGCAAAAAGTGGATATGATAAACTGTCATAAATCTCCGCTTGACGATCCTGAAATCATTAACTACCTGCAAACCAGGCCGTTGAATATATCTGCAACCACAGAATTATCAGAGGCATATTCAAATGCGGATTATATCATTGTAGCAACCCCTACCGACTTTGATGAAACTAACAACAAGTTTGACACCTCTGTTGTTGAGACGGTGATCCGCCAGGCCTCCGGGATAAATCCTTCAGCCACGATCGTTATTAAAAGTACTGTTCCTGTGGGCTTCACCGATTCCATTCAGCAACAGTTGCCAAAAGCAGATATCATCTTCTCACCTGAGTTCCTTCGGGAAGGCCGTGCACTGTATGACAGCCTGAACCCCTCCCGGATAGTTATCGGTTCCCGCTCTGAGAAAGCCAGAGCACTGGCTCAACTGCTGGAACAGGGAGCTGAAAAGAGCAGCATTTCAGTGACCTTTACCGGAGCTAAAGAGGCTGAGTCCATCAAGCTGTTTTCTAACACTTTTCTTGCCATGCGGGTCGCTTTCTTTAATGAAGTGGATACCTTTGCCGAGCTGTATAAGCTCGACCCGGCTGAACTCATTGAAGGGATCTGCAGCGATGACCGGATCGGCAACCACTACAACAATCCCTCTTTTGGTTATGGCGGATATTGCCTGCCGAAAGATACCAAACAACTCAGGGCGAACTTCTGTCATATTCCAAACCGGTTGGTTGCCGCTGTGGTGGAGGCCAACACGGTCAGAAAAGAGCACATCACTCAGTCCATCATCAGGCGTTCACCCCGGGTTGTGGGGGTTTACCGGTTGATAATGAAAGCCAATTCAGATAATTTCCGCTCATCATCCATACTGGATATTATTGAGCAACTTACTAAAAATAATATTCCTGTTGTTATTTATGAACCTGAATTAAAGCAGGCCAGCTTTCAGGGTCACCCTGTTATTCCTCATCTGGATGAATTTAAATTAATTACCGACCTTGTAATCACAAACCGAATGAGCAGTGAGCTGTCTGATATTAAAAATAAAGTCTATACCCGGGATATCTTTGGCTGCGACTAACCGGCTATTCGTTAATTCTTAAGCAGCTGTTCAATAAGTACATCGCAGTGTGACATAATTTGCTCAGTAAAAGGGTTTCGCTCAACAATTCTCTGACTGATATAAATATGCCTCGCCCAGGAAAGCAGCGCATAAATCTGAACAGCGTCTTCACTCACCTCAGGCAAAAGACTGCGATAAGCCGCCACAAATGACGCCAGTTTGTCGTCCATTTGATGGAGGTCACCGGACTTCCTCAGGCACTTTTCCTGAATGTGGGCAACAAAATTGCCAACATCCAGCGCGGGATCTCCCATGCTCATCAGATCAAGATCCAGGAGATACACCCTGCCATCATCAAGCAGCAGCTGATCATGATAGAAATCGCGGTGAACCGGGCGACTTTTTACTTCCGGCAGTTTCTCAGCCAGCTGCTGACACCGTTCAAACAAAGCTTCCAGCCGGTTTGCCCACTCCAGATGTTGCTGACTGACCAGGCACAATCCCTTGTGCAAAATAGCCAGCTCGTCCACCAGGGTATGCTGTCTTTCCGGAATGAGATCACTGCAGTGCAACTTGGCAATCCCCCGGGCAATCAAAGGGGCGACCCTGCCCTCCGCATCTTCACTCATGGCATCAAACCCGTTGATGCCGGCCACTTTGCGCTGAAACCAGATATGATAATCAGGAACAATCCCAAGCGGCTCAGGAACCTGAATGTTATCAGCGGCCCCGGGACTAAACCCGGACTGAAACAGGGACCTGTTAAGGCAGTATGTACGGCTGTCTGCCCCTTTGGCCCGGACTTTACCAATCACTGTTACCGGAGAAGACAGGTCAGCACCGCGGAACGTATATTCAATCAGTGCCCGTTTACCGGGTTTAAGGCGTACCAGCTCTGCGCTGCGCAGCTCTCCTTCTGCCTCCGGCAGGGCCTCAGCGAGAGCGCGTTTAAGTACCGGGTTGATGCTCGGTTTATCCAGCAGCTCCGCTAAAAACAGCCCCCTGTTTTCGTGCTTGTCCGCTTCATTCACGACCAAACTCTTGTCTTCTTCCCGCAGGCGCTGATACTGCTCAAAACGGTGCTCACACTGGCACAAAATCGCATCCATCTGCTGAGGCCAGCGCGATTCGGCATTACGAAATGGATGATGAATGAGCTGCATCAGCCCCACGGCGGTAAAGAGCTGAACGTCCTCTGTCCGATAGCCTGCAACCGATCCATACCCTTTCAGCAATGCCTGTTCATAAGCGAGCGCAAACGACGCCGGCAGACGTTCTGCCAGACAATCACGAATAAGGTGAGCAATGAACAGACCCAGATCGTATGCCGGGTACCAGTGACACACATCATCAAAATCAATCAGGTGTATACCTTCCCCGGTATACAGAACCTGCTTGGCATAGAAATCGCCATGAATACGGGATTTCCTGGACTTAAGGCCTGCCACAGCTTTACAAAGCTTACGACCCAGTATCTTTATCCGGCGTTCAACTTCACCCGATTCTTCATGGCGCAGCCTGGCTGCTCCTGAGACAAGCTGCTCCAGTGAGTGGACGAAATCCCCGGTATCGCGTTTTGCAAGGCGACGAATGCGCCTGTAGTCATGAAACTTTGCCAGGTACGCGCCGACCTGCTCCAGATTTTGATGATGAAAACGCGTGCTCTGGTATTCATCGGTCAGACAGCGGCCGTCTATCCAGTCATAGACCAGGATTCTGTGCTTATCACTTCTTCCCGCTATCGACAGTATCCGCTCCCCGTCCATCCGCTGGCGAACTGTGTTAACCGCCATCTGATAGCGCTCACGGGTATACAGTTTCAGCACCGCCTTGCGGCCATCAGGAGCGATCAGTTTGAGCACCAAACGCCGTTCGGGTTTGTACTGCATCACTTCTGCCCTGCAACCGCGAAATGCCTGCGGCTCATAAAGCACCCGCTCAAGCAGTTCGTCCCTCTTCTTTGGATCAAACAGCCTTGGCATAAGCTTGAGTTTTTCATCTGCGGGAAAGCGGTAACAAACCAGGTGCTGGCTGGCATCAATGACAATGTTACAGCTTCCTGGGTGCTCACTCTGCCGCTGACGTGCTTTCACCATCTTAGCGTTGTCATGCCTGTGCCAGGCTTTGACATAAACAGCAAACGCTCCGTTTTTACCCGTAAGGTCGTACTTCACAATGCAGTTGGTGCCCGGCTTATAACGGATATAACGCTTCGACGCGGATTTCAGCGCCTCGTCAGGAAGCAGGTTTTTCAAAGCAGCCAGCATTTGAGGTGCGCATAACACGGTTTCCAGTGCCGGCAGTTCCCGTTCCCGGGCCACCAGCGCTTTGTCTTCACTTAGCATCTTCAGCCAGCCTCCCCGGACTCATCACTGTGGTCAAAGTGACTGGCATACAGACCACCGTTGTTGGTCAGGCTCTGATGGGAGCCCTGTTCGGCGACTTTGCCGTCACGCAGGTAAATGATCAGTCCGCACTGCCTGGCGATCTCTTTGCGGTGCGTCACCACCAGGGTAGTCCTCCCCTCTGCAAGACGGTTTAGCGCCTGATTGACCGACTTCTCAGTGACCGGATCCAGCCCGGTTGTGGCTTCATCCAGAACAAGGATAGGCGCATTTCGTATCGCCGCCCTGGCAATCGCGATGCGCTGACGCTGACCAACCGAAAGCGTTACGCCCCGCTCCCCGACTTCGGTCTGATAGCCCTCAGGAAGTGACACAATAAAGTCATGAATATCGGCCAGTCTGGCTGCACGGATGATCGCTTCGTCGCTGACATCCTGCTGCCCGATGGCGATGTTCCCGGCAATCGAGGTCGCAAACAGTACCGTATCCTGCATCACCACCGAAATCTGGCTGCGCATACTGTCCAGGGTATAGTGGCGAATGTCCTGCCCGTCGATCAGTACCCGGCCTGAAGAGGGCTCATACAACCGCATCAGAAGTGCAATCACCGTTGATTTGCCGCTGCCGGATGGCCCTACCAGCGCCGCTTTTTGTCCCGGTCCGACGGTAAAGTCCACGTCGTACAGCACCTGCTTATTTTCGCTGAGGTAAGAAAAACCGACCTGCTCAAAAGTCAGTTCACCTTTAAAGGCCGGAGCCGTTTTAGCATCGGGCCGTTCTTTCACATCCAGTTCCTGCTCCAGAAGCTCAAGCACCCGCTCTCCGGCAGCGGAGGCTTTTGCAAGCCGGGCGGTGTATTTGGTGAAATCACGGATTGGCCTGAACACCCGGCGCAGATAGTAGATAAACACCAGCAGCTCACCCGGGCTGAGCCGCCCCTGCGTCACCTGCAGCGCGCCATACCAGAGTACCAGAGCGGTCGAAAGCGCGATCAGGATCTCCACACTGCGCTGCAGGCTTGCCGCAAGGCGCTTGCCCTGCACACCTTCTTTGAGGCTTTTGTTGTTGGCATCACTGAAGATGGTTGAAAAGCGCTCTTCGAGCCTGAGTGCCTGAACCGCTTTAATCGAGTTGATCGACTCTGAAGCCGTGGCCGCCATGACCCCTTCCCGCTGACGGTTTTTCTTCGCCACCGTATGAATACGCCGGCTCTTTTTCAGGGTGATCAGCCACAGCAGTGGCAGAGTACACAGAGAGAGCAGTGCCAGTTGCCAGTTCAGCCACAGCATCACCGCCACTATGCTGACAAAGATAAAGCCGTTCCCGAGAAGGGGAACCGCCGCCGTTATGGCGACTTCTTTAATCAGCCCCATATCACTGATGATACGCACCACCAGATCGCCGCCCCGCTGCTGTTGGTGAAATACCGAAGAGAGCCCCTGCAGGTGAGAAAACAGCTTGCCCCGCAGGGCAATGATGACGTGATTCCCGGCAAGCGCCATGCTCACTGTGGTCGCATAAGTCATAAATGCACGAATACCGGTGATGGCCACCAGGGCTATCGCCAGGATGGCAAAATAATAAGAGCTATCCAGCGAGGCCAGCAGTTGAAGATGTTCACCAGCCGAAGGATCCGGCTGCACCAGACGATCGATGATGTACTTGAGCGGCCAGGGCTCAAGCAGCCGCAGCAAAATCTGACCAAGCAGCCCGGCAAAGGCTGCTGCAATAAGCCACCTGCGCCCTTTGATATAAGGCCCAAGGTATTTTAAAAACCGGAACAGCGCCGGCAGACTCTGCTTTAGTCCTTTTGCTTTTGCCATTACTGTGCCCGGCCCCTCTCTGCGGCTTCAATGCCTGCCCAGTCAAGCACCTGACTGACCCGGTGTTGCCAGCTGTGCTTTTGCACCGCTATGCGTTTTGCCCGCAGCCCAAACTGCTCAGATTTGAACGGATGCACAAGCAAATCTTCCATTGCCCCGGTCAGCCCGGCAATGTCGTCCGGCCGGTAAAGAAGCCCGGTATTCTGATGCTCAACCAGAGCGTTTATCTGGCCGACATCGCTGGCCACAACCGGAAGACCCGCCGCCATGTACTCATAGATCTTCAACGGGGAGAAGTAGAACTCGATGCCCCCCGGATAGGGCGCCACACCAATATCCATTCGCTGATAATACGCCGCCAGTTGTTCGGGCAGTACCGCTCCGGTCATCTCCACCACGTCATCCAGGCCCAGAGCGGCAATCCGGCTCTCAATTACCCCCCTTTGCGGACCATCCCCGACGATCAGTAACCGGCTGTGCGGGTAGCCCCGATTCAGCCGGGCAAAGGCCTCGATCAATCCTTCAACCCCGTGCCAGGGTTTAAGGGTGCCAACAAAACCTACTGTATACACCTGTTCATGCTGATGATCAGAACGCGCCAGTCCGGCAAACCGCCCGCAATTCACCCCATTAGGCAGCACATGTACTTTTCCCCGGGCCTGCTCAAACCGGTTCACATAATCTGCAACCTGATCAGAGACCGCGAGGATCACACTTGCATCAGCGAAACATTGCCGGGTGATCTCCTGCGCACCCCGCTCATCAATCAGCCCCCGGTACTGTTTTTGCTCTTCAATAAGCGGCGCATTGACTTCCAGAATAGCGGGAATGTTCTGCTGCCGGGCAAAGGTCATCCCCGCATGACTCCACAACGAGTAACGCTCGTAGACAAAATCAAACGGCTGACACCGGCCAAGCTTTTTGATGGTTTTACTGTTATCGCTGATATCCGACTGTTCCCGCAATCCTCTGTCGGTCAGCTTTGCATGCCGGATACGATGACGCTCCACCCTCTTCAGGTCTGCCGGGCAATCACCGCCCAACGCGGCGGCAAACATGCTGATGTCTATTCCGCGCTGCCCGAATGCCCGGGCGACCTCCTGAACGTGAAGCGAACAGCCCTTGGTGCCAAAAACCGGCACTCCCCTGTCTGAACAGACGTATGCTCCCCGCATCATGCGCTCTCCCTGCCGGCCCAGTTACGTGACCGCTCAAACAGCCGCCGGATCCTGGCGCTGTTGCGGTCGATATCAAATTCTGATTCCATCAGCGCCCGGGCGTTAAGCGCCAGTTTTTCTCTCAGTGCCCCATCGGCCAGCAGCCGGCTTATCGCGGCCGCCAGTGATTGAGCATCATGCTGGGCAGCTATCAGACCGGTTTCACCATCGATGACCACTTCAGGAATGCCGGTTACCGTGGTAGAAACACACGGCGTACCCAGTGCCATCGACTCAAGCAGTACCGTAGGCAGTCCATCCCGGTTGCCATCTTCGCCCACCACACAGGGCGCAGCAAACACCGCAGCCCGGCACAGATGCTTTTTCACTTCAGCCTGCGGCAGGGAGCCGTACATTTTCACCACATCCTGCAGACCGAGCTCTGAAATCTGCTGTTTGAGGCTGCGCTTGAGCTCACCTTCCCCTATGATTTCACACTCAAAGGCGATGCCTTTCTCCCTGAGCAGCTGGCAGGCATCCACCAGGTCATTAAAGCCTTTCTTCTCAACCAAACGCCCGACCGCGCAGATAACCGGCGCCCGCTCCGCAGGCGAGTGAAACGGAAAGTCAGAAAGTTCGAGACCGTTATAGATTCGCTCCAGTTGGGTTTTGGCGACACCGAGCTGGTTAACCAGATAAGTGACGTTGTAATTACTGACCGTCACCGCACACGATGCCTGAACAAATTTTTGCCCCAGCGCGGCAAAGTCGTTGTCCTCATGAAAAATATCTTTGGCATGCGCGGTAAAAGTGAACGGGGTACCGGTTATCGCAGAAGCGAGCTGGGCAACCGTGGTTGATGTGGTGGCAAAGTGGGCGTGAAGATGGTCGATATGAAAACGGTCAATGTATGCGGCCAGTTCCAGAGCCTGAAGCACCTCGCGGGCGCTGACCCTCGGAAAGCGCCCCAGAACCTGAAGCGCATCAGGATAAATCTGCGCAACCTGTTTGACTTTCTCCCAAAACGCACTGGCGCGCTCGGCCTTGGGCGAAAGATAGATGACCGGGGCTCTGACCCTGGAGATAATGTCCTGAAAGTGGCTGTCCTGCGGAGGCAGAAGAGCATAGATTTGGATATCGAGCCCCGCCCGCTCATGAGCCAGGATCTCGTTAACGATGAACGTCTCTGAATAACGTGGGTATCTTTTTACTACATAGGCGACACGCATAACCTCTCCCCGAGTTATGTCTCGTTTGTATGTCCGCCTGAAAATTGAAATCAAATCATTTTATTATTTAAGCAGTTGCTTACGCAGACACGCCATTCCGGTCAATGCTGGCCTGGCCGTTGCCGGGCTCTCTGCCCCGGTCCTGCTAAACAACTGATCTTCGGCTTTGGTCATCAGAGTCTCTGCAGACAGCTCCGCCGGGTGAATGTAATCCATACACCCCGACTGACACAGACACCGGGCACGGAGCAGTTGCTCCACGACCGGCTTTATCCTTGGGATCAAAATGGCGGGCTTATTCAGTGATAAAATCTCACACACCGTGTTGTACCCGCCCATCGACACCACCAGATCAGCCGCGGAAAGATAACTCATAAAGTCATCTGAAAACTCGCTTAACTGAACCTTCTCCATCCCTGACGCCAACGCCTTTAGCTCAGTATAGTCAGTTTCCCGCATCTCTGGACCGTAAAACATCACCGTCTGTACCTGGTCGTGCCAGGGCACCTGATACAGGCCCCTAAGCCAGGTCTCCAGCACCTGCCTGCCATCATCACCGCCACCAGCCGCAACCACGACTACTTTTTCTCCGCCAGGTGCCAGGTCCGTATGCATCCGGGCCGGATTCACTCTGCCACCGGTTCGCTCAAGGTACCCACAAAATACGGTTTTTTGTTCAATGTCAGCCGGGAAGCCATACTCATCCGGCAGGTCAAACACAGCTCTCTCGCCCACCACTATCACCTGGTCAAAGTGGCGCTCTATCAGGTCAAAATAGCCGTTTTTCTGCCAGATGCCCCGGGTAACCTCCGGGCTGTCTAAAATGTCGCGCAGCAACAATACGCTCTTCACCTGAGATTGAGTCTCACGTATGTGAGCAAGCGCTGCGTGCAGCTCTCCGCCAAGGCCGGCAGGTTTCTTATCAACCAGAAACAGATCCGGCTCAAATGATTCCACCACGCTTTTAATCAGTGCTTCTCTCAAACCCAGCAGGGACTCCGGCTCAAAACACTGCAGCCTGGCGCTGTACTGCCCGTCCTGAGAACGAAACAGACACGGCAGTTTGACGAAATCAATTTGCGGGTGAGTACGGAACGCATGCAGCATTGGCGAGCCGGTGATAAGCAGGATATACACATCCGGGTCCTGCTCTGCCAGATACTCTGCAATCGCCACCATGCGCCGGATATTACCGAGGCCGTAGCTGTCATGGGAGTAAAAGAGAAGTTTTCTCATTAGTAACTGTCGGGTTATTTAGAAGTGCTTTTTGAAGTATAGGCAGGAACCGGCGCTGAAACAGTTTGGATTTCTGCCCGTTCAGACTCTGTCCTGTCACCGCCATACAAAAGAAACCCGGCATCAGCAGCAGACCCGACCCGGCTTCAGTGCTGTCGGCAGGATTTCACCTATAGTTAAAGAAAAACATAATTATCTGGTCTGCTGGCAAATTTTCATTGGTGACGATTATCACCTTACCTGTATTTAGTTCGTACTGAGTAATGATGAAGATATTAAATAAGCCACTTATCACCCTGTTTCTGTCCCTGGCCATCGCTGAGATTATCGTTATGGTGATGCTGGACCTGTTTTTTGTGTCCCATCACAGCTCATGGCTCCCCGCTTTCTTCGATGCCAGTTTGCTCTCTCTCGTCGCCATTGCCGTTGTCAGTTACCAGTTTAAACACCACAATATCGTGTTAAAGCACAGCCACCGCTCCGAGTGGATTGCGCTGGAAATCGGGATCATTGTGTTCAGCGTTGAGGCAGTCATTATGTTGCTGGCTGATCTTCTGCCTGTGAAACTCTCTTTTTGGCAGTTAGCCGTGGCTGATACCCTGGCACTGAGCATACTGTCTTCCGGACTGATCTACTTCTTTATACTGAAACCATCAGTAGCAACCGAAGATACCGACAATCCCCCTGACTCCTTCGAGCCAATTTTCATCAGCAGTTTGCTTGGTTTTTCATGCTTTACGATTCTGTTTCTAATGGTACTGCTTACCACCTACTCTCAGATTTCTGCCAGGCAGAAGCAGCAACTGATAACGCATAACCTCAGTGAGTTAAAGCAGACCAAACACTCTGTTCTGGCCCAGGTTCAAAGCTCCTCACGGGATCTGCTCACTATTGCCAACCACCCTGACCTGAAAGAATTTATGAGTGGTAACAAAGGCCAGCTCACGCGCCTTCAGCAACACTACTCTAATATTATTGAATTCAAACCATACTTCGAGCAGATACGTATCCTGAACAAAACAGGTTATGAGGAAGTTCGCGTAGAGCGAAAAGTGAATGCGATTAAAATCCGCAAGAATGACGAACTGCAGGACAAAAGCCAGCGTTACTACTTCCGGCGTACTAATGAACTTAGCCCGGGAGACGTATTTGTCTCACCATTAGATCTTAATGTTGAAAAAGGCGCGGTCGAAATCCCCTTTAAACCTGTGATCCGGCTCGCCACTCAGGTGTTTTCACCGGAAGGTGAGAAAAAAGGTATTGCCATTATCAACCTTCACGGGGACTTTCTGCTCAATCAGTTACGGGACTTCAGTTCCGATACGGCCGGTAAAGTCATGCTCGTCAACTCTCAGGGATACTGGTTGTTTGGCGGTGGGCCAGACAACTGGGCATTTATGTTTAGTGAGAAAAGTAACCACTCTTTCTCTGCCCGGAACCCTGACATTTGGAGCAGGATACAACAACAGGAACAGGGGAATATTGAAACACAAAACCAAACTATCAGCTTTCAAACTATCCGGATCCCCTCAGGTACCCGGCTCCCTGATGACTTTCGCAGTTCCGCTTCAACGCAAAGCCCGGCCTGGAAACTCATCAGCCTGTTGCCAGACAGTGAGATTGAGTCCCGGCTGACCGCTACCAAACACTTAATGATCGTGCTCTTCATCAGTGTCTCCTCTCTGGTGGGGTTTGCTGTCTTTCTTTTAGGGCGATCGCTAATTCACCGGCGTCATTACCAGGATAAAGTTCAGCGCCTGGCCTTTCACGATCACCTTACCGGGTTATGCAACCGCCGTCTGTTCAGTGAGAAAATGGAGCAGGAACTGGCACGCGCCAAAAGAGATGAAAGCGGTCTGGCGCTGATGTACTTCGATTTGGACCATTTCAAAACGGTCAATGATGACCTTGGCCATGATGCCGGTGACGAAGCACTGAAAGAAACCGCACTGCGCTTAAAAAACCACTTAAGAGATTGCGATATTGTCGCCCGCATTGGGGGAGATGAGTTTGCCGCACTATTACCAAAGCCCGGCAATACAGACGACTTAACCCATATCGCGGAGCGGATATTAAGCTGTTTTGAGCCACCATTTGACCTTTTCGGACACCAGCGAAACCTTGGATTAAGTATCGGAATAGCGATTCTGACCGACAAAAATGAAAGCAGTTTCAGCTTCACCAAGAGAGCCGACCAGGCGATGTATGAGGCCAAGCGAACGGGGCGGAATTGTGCGCATATTTCGCCGGGTCATGAACTATCGGAGAACTCGGAGTAAAGGGACTGTTATTTTAGACTGCTGACGTCCTCTGGCAATACTGGAACAACAACACCCTACCCACCCCTACGCCACAGCGCGTAACCACCCGACTCCTTATGACTCTCGAAAACGGCCGCGTTGTATCATGTATGCCGGTTGGTGATGATGCAATGGTGTTTGAGCGCTCGCAGATCCCGGAACTGCTGCAGGAACCTGGCTTATTTTCTGTGAGTGATTTGGCGGATATTGCGCAGACGGCCAATCAGAGGTTGGCGGAGTTGTTGCAGAGTCGGATTGGATATCGGTGATATGAGAAAGGCGCCGAATGGCGCCTTATTAAAATAATATCAAGCTATTCTAATCCCCTTTTTCACTTTCAACTTCCTTACTTGTGAACTGCGACCTAAGCTTTACTATCTCTTCTTCCAATGCTTTATTTCTTTCCCTCAGCTCATCATTTTCTTTAATCAAAATCTTCTTGTTATTTGGAATATTCAATCCCAATCCTATTTCCAATTCATCTTTGTATGGAATTATCGGCTCAAATATCTGTTGATATGCACGCCCTATTGCTCCATAAAACAACTGTAAGTTAGGAACTTTCACACCACAATCTAAAATATGGTCATTTGCAATTCCAGGGTAAGGATCTATAAAAACGACCGTATCAATACCCAACTGATATGCTTTTTTTGAACATAGCTCACAAGGGCTAGCAGTCGAGTAAAGCCGCCCACCCTTTATAGATACTCCACCGTATTTTGATATTTGAAGAAAAGCATTCTCTTCTGCGTGCAATGCCCTAGTGTGCACTTGATTTTTTTCACCATCTATAGAGTTTTTAACATCTTTAAAACAGTAGGGTATTGGTTTCCCCACAAAGTCAGAATTTATAACAACTCCGATAGAATATATATTCCCTAGTTTTTTCAAAAAAACAGAGTTCGTTTTTTCAAACAAGCTAAATGCAGCTTCATCTTCATTAGCCAAAAGGTCCTCAACACGTCTCAAGTTACATGGGGTTTGCCCTTGGGCGACATTATTCCAACCAACAGCTTTAATCGAAAAATCAGAATCTGTCACTACAGCACCAACCTGCCTTGATAAACAACCAGAATTTAGCTTCGCGTTAAACGCGATGTGCATGCACCTTTCATCTTGAGATGGGGTGATGATGCCTGGCTGCATAATTAACGCGAGGTACTTTACTAATTGTACTTTTAAAGGCTTAAGCTTTCCATCATCATCAGGATTATATAGGTGTATATCTGCTATCTCGATACACCTCTTTATGTCCAAAGACCAGAACCTATCTTCACCACTAAGTGAACTTGGGTTTTCTCTTTTATCGACTTTATTGACTTCTTCCTTTGACACACCAGGAGAACTTAGAAGTCGATTAACTCGTGTTTGATATTCTGTTGATACTGATAGCAAATAGAATGCAGAATATCTTTCTCTAAAGAAAAAAGCCTCGTATGGATTTCTTATCGCATCAAGAACGACGCAAACATTTTCATCAGGATTTGTTTTTGACTTATGCCTGAGTATTTTTATTAGTTTATTTGCCCTTTGAGCAAACATGTACACCTTGTCTTGGTTGTACTTTTCATCATTCGCACAACCGGATTTTCTTACATTATTACCTGCAAGTTGATACAACTTAGTATATGAGCCACTTTCAATCTTATTAAGTAACCTTTTAAGCTTACTTGTTAATTTCGGAACTTGTTCAAAATAAAAGCCGTAGGTTTCTTTGCTATATAAGTTTTCTTGGTGACTTTCTGCGTAAGCTCTAACTTTATTCCGTAATAGCCTACATTCATTGTATTGTTCTCGCAACTTATCATCTAACTTAGGATCATTTAAACCGATTTCAATCTGTAGAACCTTTTTATATAAATCATCAAACTCTTCAAATGAAAGATCTAGAATAAAAGTAGTCAAAATATCACTCATTCGAATATGATAAAACTTTATCCAATGGTGTTTCAAATAATCGTATACTACTCTGTATTTCCGCTCTTCATCATTTTCAAACACACTTGTCTTCGGCCTAGGTGGATTGAAGTCGCAAAATGACTCTTTAGTAAGAAGATTTGATAATGCTGTACAACCTGAGCCTGTTCGACCAGTCAAACCCAAAATCATAAATTTCCTACGTTCTCGATATATTGTATTTAAACCTGTCACTGCTGCTCCTAAGGTAGGCATTTACAACAAACCCGTAAAACTTTGTTGGCTGGATCATATCAACACCACTATTACGAATAACGTGATCCATATTCAGAAGTTATGCATTAAGCAACCAGACACACTGTAGTGGTAGCCATATGCCTCAATAATTTTTCATTTCGCGGGGTGTGGCAGCGTTTGCAGGCATGTAGGCTCCAGAAGAACCTATTCGATCTTAGCTCGCCTGGACTTTCTCCTTAAGAAACAGCGCTCTGAGTTCCGGCACAGAACGGCGGCTTTCCTGTGCAGCTCTTCCCTGGTGCCAGCAGACCTGAAGCCAAGAGTCTGCAGGTAACCCTGTACCTGCTGGCGGCCCGGTTCGAGCGAGAGGAGTTCCTTAGCCTTGTTTATAAATTCATCGTTAGTGAACGTGGGCGGAAGGGAATTATAGACTTTGAAAAAATCGTGGGGTTTTATATGAAATACTGATGTCTTCTTTGTCATTAATATTCATCAATACACTAGCCAATGTGGAATTAGTATATCGTTAAACTCTATTCGTGAAATGCCCCAAAATGAGAGCTGAATCGAATCATTTATAAATAACCTTCGCTTTTCTAAATGTTAGTTATGTAATGCGTGTTTCTTATAGTTTATGTGCATTAGTCCCCCAGACCTCACCCTGGCCGATAATCCGGAGCATACAATCAGGCTGGGCCTTAAGGGGAGGAAACTGCTTTGCGCACAGAGTTGGAGCAGAGCTAAATCAAGGCATTCTGAACAGCAGCCAAAGAACTGCACCTGCCCTGCCCAATTTCCCGCCAACCCAATCCATTCGCCCAATAAAACCCTCTTCCCTCATTGATATGCCACCCGAGCAGTGGTCTAATATTGGCTTCGTTCTTTGCTATCCGGTGCCTTCGATGCCACACGACCATCAGCCTACCTATTTCTTCTTTGATTATGAGACCTGGGGAACCAGCCCTGCGAAAGACCGGCCAAGTCAGTTTGCCGGGGTGCGTACCGATATGGACCTCAATATTATTGGTGAGCCGCTGGTTATCTATTGTCAGCCTCCGGGGGATTACCTTCCCGCTCCGGAAGCGGCGCTGATCACCGGAATTACGCCGCAGACCGCGGTAAGCAAAGGGCTGCCTGAGCCTGAGTTTATCCGCCAGATCCACGATGCGCTCTCAGTGCCAAATACCACCAGCCTTGGTTACAACAGCATCCGCTTCGATGACGAAGTCACCCGCTACACCCTTTACCGCAATTTCTTTGACCCATACGCCTGGAGCTGGCAGAACGGCAACTCGCGCTGGGATCTGCTGGATGTGATGCGCGCGGTACATGCGCTGCGCCCGGAAGGGATTGAGTGGCCAGAACGTGAAGATGGCTTCCCGAGCTTTAAACTGGAACACCTGTCTGTAGCTAACGGCATCGAACACGAGAACGCGCACGATGCGATGGCGGACGTAATCGCTACCATCGAACTGGCGAAAAAGGTTAAGCAGGCGCAGCCGAAAATGTTCGACTACCTGTACAGCATGCGCACCAAGCGTAAACTCAACGAGCTGGTTGATATTGTGAACATGACGCCACTGGTGCATGTTTCCGGCATGCTGGGCTCTGAGTGTGGCTACACAAGCTGGATGGTTCCACTGGCCTGGCACCCGACCAATCAGAATGCGGTAGTAATGGTTAACCTGGCACAGGACCCTGCCCCGCTGCTGGAGCTGGATGCTGACAGCCTGCGTGAACGTCTGTATACCCGCCGTGATGAACTGGGCGAAGACGAACTGCCGGTTCCGGTCAAACTGGTACATCTCAATAAGTGTCCGATTCTGGCTCCGGCCAAAACCCTGACCGCTGAAAACGCGGCGAACCTGGGGATTGACCGTGAACAGTGTCTGCGCAATCTTGCACTGATCAAGCAACACCCGGAGATCCGTGAAAAACTGGTTGCGCTTTATACCAATGAACGTGAGTTTGAAGTGAACCCAGATGTGGATACTCAGCTCTACAATGGCTTCTTCTCTCCATCTGATAAGGCGGCGATGGATATTATCCGCCAGTCCAGCCCGGAGCAGCTTTCCGTGCTGGATATCAGCTTTGCGGATGAACGTATTAAGCCACTGCTGTTCCGCTACCGTGCGCGCCACTTCCCGTGGACGCTGAGCGCAGAAGAAGAGCTGCGCTGGGCGGCGCACTGCCGTGACTATTTTGAGTCCCGCCTGCCGGACTATATGCTGAATCTGGAAAACCTGGTGCATGAGCACGAGGGAGACGAAAGGAAAATCGCGATTTTAAAATCTGTCTATCGTTATGTAGAAAAACTCGTATCTTAAGGTACAACTATGCTAAAACGCCTCGCTGGCTACGCCGTGTCTCTGGCCATTATTATGGGCTGCCTGTACGCAGGTATCGCGATCCAGAGTGCACTGGCGATTTCTGTTCCCGGTAGTATTCTCGGGATGCTTATTTTGTTTGCTTTGCTGGCCTCTGGCCTTGCCCCTGTTGAGTGGGTTAAACCCACTGCTTCGCTGTTTATCCGCTATATGATCCTGCTGTTCGTACCGATCAGTGTTGGGCTGATGAACCATTATCAGCTGCTGCTTGATAACGCCCTGCCTATTCTGGCCAGTGCCATTGGCGGCAGTGCGATTGTGCTGGTCATCCTGGCAAAAGGTCTGGATAAACTGCTTGAAGGAGATAAACAATAATGTGGCTGCTTATTACTGTTGCTGTTTTTTTTGCAGCCCGCTTTGTTTCCCAAAAGCTGAATAACCCGCTTGCCAACCCGCTGATTATTGCGGTTTCTGCAATCATCTGTTTGCTGCTGATAACCGGGGTCGACTTTGACACCTACTACGCTCAGAGCGACAGCCTGAGTTACCTGCTGCAGCCTGCGGTTGTAGCGCTGGCCTACCCGCTCTATGAGCAACTGCCGGAAATCCGCGCCAAGTGGCGGGTGATCCTGCTGGCCTGTGGTGTCGGCAGTATTATGTCTATGGTTACGTCTGCCGTTATTGCGGTATCCCTGGGAACGGACATGACCCTGGTCGCCGGCCTGATGGGTAAATCAGTAACAACCCCGATCGCGATGGAAGTCGCCAGCCACCTTGGCGGTGAGCCGGCAATCGCCGCGATACTGGTGGTACTGGTCGGGGTATTTGGCGCCGTACTGGCCTACCCGATTTACAACCTGATTGGGATTAAACACCCACTGGCACGTGGCCTGACTATGGGTACCATTTCTCACGCCCTGGGCACAGCAACCTGTATCGAGAAGAACCCGCGCGATGCAGCGTTCAGCTCTCTCGCTCTGGTAATCTGCGGTGTTATCACCTCCATTCTTGCCCCGCTGGCCTATATGCTGGCAGAAGTACTCAATGTGATGATCAACGGCTGATCATTCCGGCAGGGACGCCGGACACGACACACTTCACACTTTCTCCGCATGTAATCAATTACATGTGTGAGATCTCTCCTGTAATGCAAAATGCAATTTCGTTACATTCAAATTCGTGATCATGATCACTGTCCGAATGCGCAATATTCCTAGAATAGAGGAAAAACCCTGCAGAACAGTCAATAATCGCAGGGCAATGATTACAAGGATTCATAATGAACAACAAAATCGAGCTGGCCCTGCAAGAAATGCCTGAAGCTGTAGCAGCAAAGCTGCGTGAGATCATCACCGCTGACAGTTTTGACTCTACCATCTCACCTGAACAGTTCAGTGAACTGCTGGAGATCTCCGGTCTGTGTGATGAAGAGCTGCGCGTTGCGCTGCTTCCTGTTGCCGCTGGTTACGCTTATGTCCCGCTGTCTGATTTCTATGTCGGCGCACTGGCGCGTGGCCTTTCTGGCCGCATCTACTTCGGTGCCAACGTAGAGCTTGAAGGCGTTCAGCTTGGCCAGACAGTGCACGCAGAGCAGTCTGCAATCAGCCACGCCTGGATGAAAGGCGAACAGGGCCTGAAAGACGTTACCGTTAACTTCAGCCCTTGTGGCCACTGCCGCCAGTTCATGAATGAACTGACCACCGCCAAAGAACTGATGATCCAGTTGCCTGAACGCGATGAAAAGAGCCTGCAGGAGTACCTGCCAGACTCATTCGGCCCGGCAGATCTTGGTATCACCGAAGGCCTGATGAGCAAAAAAGATCTTCAGAACCAGTATGAAGGCGGCAATGAACTGGTCAGCAAGGCAGTAGAAGCGCTGAACATCAGCCACTCTCCTTACACCAAAAACCCAAGCGGCGTTGCCCTTCGCATGAAAGACGGCACCATCTTCAAAGGCGCATACGCTGAAAATGCGGCATTTAACCCGAGCCTGCCACCACTTCAGGTAGCACTGGTTCAGGCGCGCATCGCAGGTCAGGCATTTGAAGATATCGAAGCGGTTGCACTGGCAGAGACCAGCAGCAGCAAAATGAGCCACCTGATCGACACCCAGGGCACGATGGAAGCGATTAATCCGGATGTGACTGTGGAATACGTTTCTTTGTAATCTGTTGTGATGTGAGTTTAAGAGGGCCCCTTTTCAGGGGCCTTTTTGTTATCCGCGCCTCCTCTTTCTCCACTTTTTTTCATGTTTGAACAAATTAAAGGCAAACGTTTGCGTCTTTCCAAAAAAACGGTATGATCCGCCGCAGCTCAACTACATAAAAGGTTTTTAAATATGTTTGGTACTGCTACTGCAAATGATGCTACCCGTGTGATGCTGCTTGGCTCTGGTGAGCTGGGTAAAGAGGTGGCTATTGAGTGTCAGCGTCTTGGTCTTGAGGTTATCGCTGTTGACCGTTATCTGAACGCGCCGGCAATGCACGTTGCCCATCGCAGCTATGCGATTGATATGCTTGACGGTGATGCACTGGCAGAGCTGATTGCCAAAGAAAAACCACACTACGTGGTACCAGAGATTGAAGCGATCGCGACTGATAAGCTGGTTGAGCTGGAAGCTCAGGGCCTGAATGTTGTCCCGACCGCAAACGCGACCAAACTGACCATGAACCGTGAGGGTATCCGCCGCCTGGCCGCTGAAGAGCTGGAGCTGCCAACTTCGCGCTACCGCTTTGCCGATACTTTCGAGGAGTTTGCAGCAGCGGTTGAGTTCGTAGGTGCGCCTTGCGTGGTTAAGCCGGTGATGAGTTCATCAGGTAAAGGCCAGAGCGTGATTAAGTCTGCTGACGATATTCAAAAAGCATGGGACTACGCTCAGGATGGCGGACGTACCGGTGCCGGCCGCGTGATTGTGGAAGGTTTTGTCGACTTCGATTATGAAATCACCCTGCTGACAGTACGCGCCGTTGATGGTACTCACTTCTGCGCGCCAATCGGCCACCGCCAGGAAGATGGCGACTACCGTGAATCATGGCAGCCACAGCTGATGACACCTAAAGCACTTGAACTGGCTGAGCACATCGCCGGTAAAGTCGTGAATGCACTGGGTGGTTACGGTATTTTCGGCGTTGAACTGTTTGTTAAAGGCAACCAGGTGATCTTCAACGAAGTCTCCCCCCGCCCGCACGATACCGGTCTGGTGACCCTTATCTCTCAGGAACTGTCTGAGTTCGCTCTGCACGTGTGCGCCTTCACCGGTATGCCTGTAGGCCAAATCACGCAGTACGGCCCTTCTGCCTCTGCCGTTATCCTGGGTCAGGGTACCTCAGACAATATCCGCTTTGAAGGCATGAGCGATGCACTGGCAAAACCACAGACGCAACTGCGCCTGTTTGGTAAACCGGATATTGATGGCCGCCGCCGTCTGGGTGTTGCCCTGACCCGCCGCCAGTCAATGGAAACGGCCATTGAAGATGCGGTAGAAAGCGCCGGTAAAGTGAAAGTGATTTACTAACCGCTGATCACGTCAAAGGTAATCGCAAATAAATAAAAAGAAACGCTCCCCTTTCGGTGGAGCGTTTTCATTTCCGCGGCGCTTCAGTCAGGCCTCAATCAGCCAGACCTCTTCAGCAAAGCGCGACAATCCTTTTTTGATCCTCGGGTGAGTCTCATCGGCATCATCACGCTCCAGATGGGTGATTTTCATCCCCTCAAACAGCTGATGTACTTCCTGAGCTGGTACACTGAACGGAGGGCCTGCCATTTCCTGCTGATCGTAATCCAGTGTCACCAATAACAGGCGGCCACCCGGCTTGAGCAACGAGCGCAGACGTGCAGCATACTCTGCTCTCACGGTTTCCGGCAGAGCGATCAGGGCAGCGCGGTCATAAACCAGTTCCATTGGCTGCAATGGTGCAGTAAAGAAATCGCCGGTGTAAATCGATAACTCATCAAACTGATACAGAGAGTGGTTACTGTCGACCGGCACCACCAGCGGAGTGTAAAAATGCTCAGCAAAAAAGGCCCGCACCGCAATGTCACTCAGCTCAGCGCCCTGAACTTCATTATGGCGCTGCGCCAGCCAAACCAGATCTTCGCTTTTGCCACACAATGGCACCAGCACCCCCTCTTCCCGCGCAGGTGCGAGTTTATCCCAGTACTTTATCAAGAGCGGGTTAACGTCTTCTAAATGAAAACCAATCTGGTTAGATGCCCATTTGTGATGCCAGAGCTCGTGGTTTTGCATCGGTTTTGTCCTTTTATCAGCTGTTTAGCTCAGCTTAGTGAAAACGCACCAATTAGTAAAGAATGTACTTTACTTTGTTAGCTGAGCGTCCGAAATGTAAAGATTGGGTCAATTGAAATTAAGTGAGTGAATTATTGAGATAAAAGTGGGGTCTTAATCACGTATCCGGCCTTGTATTTGGATTCTCAGACCCCATATAGTTGTTGTACGCACTTGAATGGCTTGAGTAATCCTTTTATTTCACCGTTTGACCGGGCCTTTTAAGGAGTGTGAATGAACCTGTTTCTCAGAACGACAGCCCTGATGCTTTTACTGCTCAGCCGTGCCCCACTGGCGGCCGCCGCAGTTCCGGCCGTAGCAGGACTTGTCGAGAGCCGTACTTCATCAAGCAGCCAAAACCAAATCAGTTCCCGTGCGTTTCGCCACAGCCTGAGTGGTCTTTACGCGATTGAATCCTTCAACAACGATCCTAAACAGCCTCACGACGATTTCACCGTGCTGTATTCCAAAGCTCACCAGGCACAGGCCGAACTGGAATCCCTGTGTAAAAGCACTGCCCTGCTGAGTGATACCCACGCCTTTTTCTCCGGCGTAAAATCTGAGCAGCGTGCAAAGCAGAAAGTCGCACTTGAACTGGACGGCGACGCAAGTCAAATCACTGACCTGGCGCGTGCGACTCTTATCGCAGACGATGTGGAAGGCCTGATGACCGCGTATGAAGCGCTGGCCAAAACCACCACCATCGTAAAAACCAAAAACCGTTTTAAAAATCCAACCGAGTCCGGCTACCGTGACCTGAACCTGGTTGTCGAGTTGCCAAAAACAAAAGTACTGGCAGAAGTTCAGCTTCACCTGCGTGCGATTGCAGATGTGAAAAGTGGCCCGGAGCACGCGATTTACGAAGAGATCCAGAAAATTGAACGTAATGCGATTGCCCAGGCAAGGCCAATGAGCGAACTGGAAACTACCCGTATCAGCCAGCTTCGTTCTAAAGCAAAAAACCTGTATCACACTGCGTGGCAACCCTATATTTCCCCGCAGGCTACAGCGGCATAATCCCGCTAATAAGAAAAGCCGCCTTGTCTTATGACGTGGCGGCTTTTTTGTATCCACTGATACCTCTGGCTGTCTGTGAGTGTTAGCCAAACTTACCCACAAGCAAAAACACCACACTCCGGCTCCGGGTTTCCGGCCAGATAGTGTGGTGTCTGAAAAACAAAAAAGACCACACAGGTGGTCTTTTTTACAGGCTTACTTGTCGGTCTCGATATTCTCTACGCGGGCTTTCAACTTTTGCCCGGGACGGAATGTCACAACGCGTCGAGCGGTGATTGGAATGTCTTCACCCGTTTTCGGGTTACGGCCCGGTCTTTCGTTCTTATCACGAAGATCAAAGTTACCGAAACCAGACAGTTTTACCTGCTCGCCGCTTTCGAGAGCCTTACGAACTTCTTCGAAAAAGGCTTCTACCGTTTCCTTGGCATCCCGTTTACTGTACCCAAGCTTCTCAAACAGGTTCTCGGCCAAATCGGCTTTAGTGAGCGCCATAAAACTTCCCTCAAAGCTGTGTTAAACCTTGCTGCTTTATCAGCAGCGCCAAAGCAATGTCAAAAGCCAAATTACATCTTCATTGACTTTATGATCAAAAGTGTAAGCCAAGCTCATGATTTTGGCTAATTTTTTTCGCAAATTATCCGCAGGGCACATTTGACAATGCTGACAATTTAATCATTACCAGAGAGGTTTATCATAAGTAATGGCTAAACAACTCCACTAATTTAGCATATATAACCACATACAAGGCATGGAGCAACATAATAATCCAAAGTAAATTTTCTGCGAATTTTTGATCTTTTTCTTATATTTATCATGACGTTGAAGAGAAAATCGCTGATTTACCGCACAGCAATTGGCATTCATATCCATGCATTGCATATCAATAAGTTAGCGTTTCGTCTGGCCAGGCTCGGCCGGTGCTGTCCATCTCGCTCTGAACACGGCAGATCTGCTGAAACCGGTTCAGAAGCTCCACTTGATTTGGGCAAAAATCAGCGTTGCGGGCGTCTTCCCAAACAGGCTGTCACCACCCCCGTCAAAACGCTGCAGCACACCATTTAGCTGGAGGTTGTCACTTAGAGAGTAACTGGTATTAGCCGAGAAATACCAGGAGTTATCCTGATAGCTGATTACTGAGCCCGTCAGCCGCCACAGGGGGCTGATGTCAAAGCCGAGGTCGGCATAGAAGGTGTGATTGGTAAAGCTGAGCGTTCTTGCGGTCATGGGCATATTGACGAACACCAGCGCAGAGTCCATCTGTTCCGGTTCTGTAATATGGAGATACGCAACGCGGCCCAACCAGTTGCGCCTGCCACCGAAACTGTAATCGGCTTCAACGCTGGCAACGGTGCTGCGTTTCAGTTCATTGCCCTGCCATTTCTCACGCGTCGGATCAAAGAAGCTGACTTCTGCGCGCAGGCCGGCTCCTTTGATATCTCCTGCAATACCGGCCCCCACTACCCGATCCAGTCCCGATTTACCCAGCATAAGCTGCATATCCCAGCCCTGCTGGTTGAAGAGATAACGTCCGGCGTAACTGTTCAGCTCACTGTCCTCTGAGGGGCTGAACACGAGCTCAGCGCTGCTGGCAAATCCCAGCTTTTTCGCCACGCTGATGCTGTCTGTACCGCTGCGCTCTTCGTAATCAAAGTCATAGACAGAGTACGAATTAAAAATGTCGTTAGGATTCCAGATAGTCGTCATGGCCCAGTTGACCCGGGAGCGTCCTGCGCGGAGCTGCCAGTCCTGATGCTTCCATTGCAGGTAAGCCCGGTCAAAAGTAGTCGTACCCACGACGCCATTATCGTCATACCAGTTAGTGGTCATATCCCAGTAGCCAAAGTCATGACCGACCAACGAGCCATAACCGGGAGTATCCACCGTATCGCCCCACAACAGGCGGTTTCGCATACCTAAATTCACCCGAAACTCCGGATTGAAGCGGTATTCAAAATTAAAGCGCTGGTGAATAAGGTGATCAACACTGTTGGTCATCTCATCCGGCAGGTTGGCCGTGGCCATGTATTTCACATAGCCGCCGAGGTCATAGTTTTTCTCCGGTGTCAGCCCCGGAACCTGAGCCACGCAGATTGACGGACCCAGCAGACAGCAAAAAATCCGCTTCATACCAGCGCGTCCATTTCCGGTGCCTGGATACGGTCTTCTTTGAGCTGGCCATCTTCAAACACGATCACCCGGCGCGCGCGGGTTATCACCCTTGGGTCATGAGTGGAGAAAATAAAAGTCGTCCCCTCCTTCTCATTCAGCTGCTGCATAATATCCAGCAACTCTGCGGTGCTTTTAGCATCCAGGTTAGCGGTGGGCTCATCGGCCATCACAAACTGCGGACGAGGTGCAAGCGCCCTTGCCACTGCCACCCTCTGCTGCTGACCACCAGAAAGCTTGCCCGGAATCTTGTGCTGCTGTGCGCTCAGGCCAACCTGCACCAGCAGATCGGTTGCCCGCCTGCGACACTCTGACTCCTTATGCCCCTGCAGCTGCATGACAAATTCCACGTTTTCCAGCGCTGTCAGCACCGGCAGCAGGCTGTAGTCCTGGAAGATAAAACCGATATGGTCACGGCGAAAAGCAATCAGCTGTTTCTCGGTGAGTTCACAGATGTCGGTGCCATCTATATGCACTTCACCTCCGGTTGGCTTATCTATCCCGCCCAGCATGTTCAGCAGCGTAGTTTTACCTGAACCAGACGGCCCCATGATGGCCACAAACTCGCCCTGCTCTATAGTCAGGTCCAGATCGCGTACCGCGTGGACCGGAAAATCGGAGTCCGGGTTATAGACTTTGCTCAATGCTTTGATATGAATGGTCATAATCAGTGTTTCTCCGCCATCGCCTCTGCCGGACGATGTTTTAAAATCTGCGCAGCCGGATAAAGTGCCGCCAGGGTACTGGCCAGAATGATAGTGACAAAAATCATCTGGTAGTCTGAGGCTTCAACATAAGGATAAAGAACCGTATCAATTCCATAGGTGCCCAGCCCTTCGGCCAGTGCGCCCAGTGAGATCCCGGTATGCTGAAATATAGCCACCAGTGCGATACAGGCTGCGATACCCAGTATGCCGCCACATACCCCAAGCAGGCCGGATTCGAGCAGGATCAGGGTAAAGATCCTGTGTTTTTGCATGCCCACCGCCATCAGCACGCCAAACTCACGGGTGCGCTCAAACACCGACATCAGCATGATATTGACGATACCGAATCCCATCGCAACCATAAAAATACCCAGCATGATGGCGTTACTGGTTTTCATCGAGCCGGTCATTGAGGCCAGCATCGGCTGAACGGTTTTCCAGTCCCGTACCAGGTTCTGTGGATCTGTGTACTGGCTGAGAGCGGCCTGCGTCTGGCCGAGTTGGTTCTCATCATTAACCACAATCGCCAGCTCGTGAATACCACTGACCCCGGCAAGCTTGATCAAATCACCTTTACGCACGTAAACATTGCCGTCATCAAACGAAGTTGAAGGGGTTTTAAACAGCCCCCGGACCCGAAACGCAGCCCCGGCCACTTCCCCTTCCATATCTGAAAAAGTCAGCACGACTTTTGAGCCCACTCTCAGCTTAAGCCGCTGCGCAGTTTTCTCAGAGACAAGTACCGGGTTACGGCCCTGCTCAGTCAACCACTCCCCCTGGGTAATGTTCTCAGCCAATGGCGTCACCCTGGCTTCCTGTTCGATATCAATTCCGTTGATCCGGATACCCCGGGTGCTGCGGGCAGAAGCTATCATGCCATTGGCAAGAAACCGGGCGGAGTATGCGGAGACGTTGGAATCCGCCTCGAGCTGTTTGATCAGCGCATCCGGGTCGGCAATCAAATCCTTGATATCCGGATTATCGATATAGAGCCGGTTGTGCACCTGAATATGACTGGTCTGCCACGCAATGGCGTTTTTAAGCATGCTGTCCATCAACCCGGTCATAAAGGCGATCATGCTGACCACGCCCATCAGACCAAACACAATGGCACCGAGCATAATTCCGGTACGCAGCCGGTTACGCCACAGATTTCGCCACGCAAGTTTAATCAGCATCGTCACCTCCTTTAAGCGCACTGACCAGGTTGAGACGATAGATACGCAACATAGGGTAAATCAGACAAACCAGCAGCATGGCACTGACAATAAGCATCTGATTAAGATAAAGCCGCGGGTCAAGCACCACGGGCATCACCGGCTCAAAACCCGCTTCAATCATCATTTTGGCGGTATCACCGGTCAGCTCTATCGGGTTGTGCAGGAAGTAAATCAGCAACGGTGTCACAACCACCACACCAAGGACCATTCCCAGCGCAGCAATCAATACCGATTCTATGGTCACCAGCGCCAGAAGGCGGGTGCGCAGCATACCTGTCGCCAGCATGACACCAAACTCACGCCGGCGCTCTAAAGTCATCATCAGAATGGTGGCAAACAGGCCAAAACCGACCACACCATAGAGGATGTACATAAGGAAGATCCCGCCCACTCTGTCCATTTGAATTTGCTGCGCCGTTTCCGGTGACAGATCCTGCCAGTCACGTACGTTCACTTCACCGGAATAGAGCGAGTTAAGCGCTCCCATCGCACTATCCAGCAGATCCAGTTTGCGGGTGTGCAACACCCAGCTTGTAACCTGGTCGCCGGTTGAATACATGGTCTGGGCAGCTTTTATTGGCAGGTAAACAAGCTGGCTTTCCAGCTGAGGCATGGGAAAACTCACAATACCTTTGACCAGATAGAGTCCGGCTGCCGTCTGGCCACGATAACCCTGTCCATACAGAACCAGTTCATCACCAACCTCCAGCTTCATAAAGCGGGCCAGACTTTCCCCAACCAGCACCTGGTTATCTCCCGGAGCCAGATAGCTCCCGGCAATGACTTTGTCACTCAGGCCCGAATAGGCATTTTCCATATCCGGGTCAATACCCAGTACCATTACCCCTTTGGACTTATCACCTGCAGCTGCCAGGGCAAAGGACTCAATACGGGGAATCGCGGTTTCAATTGCAGGAATGCTCCGTGCGGCTTCAATAAAGCCACGTTTTCCGGGCAGCAGATCATCAATACTCAGACTCTCTCCAAACTCGGGATGCTGAAGCTGAATCAGCCCGGTATAGAAACGGGCACTGTTTTCGATATTGGCTGAATAGGTGCCCTCCTGGAGTGAACGCATCGCAAGAGAGAGCACCAGCGCGAGCGCCAGTGCGGCAGAAGTAAGCAGGGTTCGGCGTTTCTGGCGCCACAAATTGCGCCAGGCCAGTTTGAGCAGCATAGGCGCTCCTTAATCGCGCAGGGCTTTCATCTGAGCCTGAGAGAAAAACTCATCCCCAATTTCAAAATCAAATTGTGCCTGATGAGTAATAAATTCGGTTTTGTTGCCAGGCTTGTCCGCCGGAACCATCTCCATCCGGGTCGCCAGCATTCGCCCGCCCAGCTCTTTAAGATCGTAAGTACTGAGCGTGTTCACCAGTTCATCAAACTCATCATAAAACTCAGCCTTGCGCTGCAGATAGTGTGTCTTCGAGATCCACAGCTTTACTTTGCTCCACACCACCGGAGCGTCCGGTTTGGCGATGGCATCAATCACATAGGTCACCTCGCCGTCGAACTCTTCTTCTCCCAGCAGGGTGTGCTGGTAATCGACCACGATAGAGGACTGGTTAATCAGGTCATCATTGGTGAAATCCGAACCCATCCATGACTGCCCCAGCATAGAAGGCGCAATCTTGATCACCCGCTCAATACCCGGGATCCAGTTCCACATTTCGTGGTAGCGCTTGAGTGACGCAGTGCCCTTGTCTTTGGCCGGAGCCGTCACCAGCACCATTGAGAGATCCTGACCTTTGGTCCAGCTTTTCATGCTCATAGAGCGGTTCCAGTCCGGGCGGATAATGTTCATCGTCGCAACGCTGTAACTGGAGTCTCCCCGCATCTGCTCATCAGAGCGTTCGACTATTTCTGTTGCGCTCATGTTGGCCCAGGACAAGGGGGCGACGAGCGTGAGGGTGAGTAATAGTTTTTTTAGCATTGGAGCCTCTCTGTTGAAGCAATGACGAAACCGAGAACCGAGAACCGAGAACCCAGAACCGAGAACCGAGAACCCAGAACCCAGAACCCAGAACCCAGAACCCAGAACCCAGAACCCAGAACCCAGAACCCAGAACCCAGAACCATTATCCCCCGCCATAATACGCACACAAGATAACCAGATTAAGAATTCATTAATAAATAACAGATTAGCTCAGATATGAGATAGGAAGCGGATGCGGGGTCACAAAAAAAGAGGGCCCCGGAGAGCCCTCAAAAAAAGCAAGCGAAGGTTATTGTTGTTTTATGGAGATTCAGAGTGGGTAGTCTGGTGCTACCTGCCCATTTAGCTGCCAGACACCTTCTGCATTTTTAACCGCATACCAGGTTCTGAGCAGATTGTCTGGTGCATCAGACAAATCTATCTCAAAGCTGACTTTTGCCACGCCATTGTCGTGGTGGTAAGCCAGCACAGTAGCATTGATGAAGGTCGTACCCGCTGCGGTGTTTTGCACTATGCTATCCAGCATCTGAGTCTTGTTCAGCCCCTCAAAAATGAAGGAATCAGCAAAGAACGGACCCAGCTGTTCAACCGTTGGCACCTGACCGGCAAACAGATCTGTGACCGATGTAAACAGAGCAAGTATTTTTTGCTTCTCTGCCGCAACATCGTTTTCATCAATGGTCAGTGACGGTACTTTGGTAGCCTGACGGTTATAAATTGGAGCCCAGGATGGATTAACCTGTGCCTGTTTGATGAAGCCACGGTTAATGTGCCAAGCTGTGTTTACGTCCGGCACCTCACTCCAGTTGCCATCTTCCTGTTTGACGAAAACCTGCTCAGTCACCTTACAGGCATCAAACAGCCCGGCAGGGACTCTTACAATATCCTTACCCTGATACTCACGTATCGCTTTCAGCTGTGTCAGTGGCAAAAGATCAAACGAGCTACCTGGGTACGCACCATACACTAGCTTGAGAGCGACATTATCGGCAAAATAAGTTTCAGGTTGACCTTTAAGAAGCTTTTCACGGCTCAGAATTTCAGGAATGGTATGACGCATTGCACCCCAGCCCGCGTAACTTCCGTCGGGATTCACCCCTTCGTTACCAAGATAATTATCCTGCCACTCATAGCTCATTTCATTCGCCTGAAGCACACCATCCAGGTTGTACTGATACCATTTGGTTGCTTCAAGGTTGCCCTGAGCCGAAGCAAGCCAGGCCGGTGCTTCTGTCAGTTGCTTATCGGCAATCGTCTGCATCCAGGAATAGTTCGCACCAAGGTAGGTAAACGCTTCATTGTAAGCGGTCAACGCCCCATCATTCACCCATGCGACAGAACGCTGAGTCTGATAGGTAATGGTATCACCAGCAGTGTCTGTATAATCTGCATCTGGCAGACTGTCCAGGCAGGCCTGTAAATTGTCAGGCTGAACCAATGGGACAAGTGGCTCGGTATCTTCGATATCCGGGTAACCATCTCCGTCATCATCGGTATCAATATTGTTTCCTTTACCGTCCTTGTCAGTATCAGACCATTCCGTTGGATCTTCCGGGAACGCATCATCTGAATCTTCATACCCGTCATTGTCGTCGTCCGGGTCGGCATTATCACCAATCTTATCGCCGTCAAAGTCAGCCCATTCAGTTTCATCAAGCGGGAACTTATCATCGCCATCCAGATGACCGTCACCATCATCGTCATCGTCAGCATTGTTGCCTGTCTTGTCGTCATCGGTATCCAGCCACTCGGTGTTATCGAGAGGCAGATCATCATCAGCATCTAGGTAACCATCACCATCATCATCCGGGTCAGCATTATTACCTATCTTGTCGCCATCAGTATCCAGCGTCTCTGTCTTGTCATAAGGGAATAGGTCCACATCATCGTTTACACCATCTCCATCATCATCCAGGTCCGCGTTGTCGCCGGTACCGTCTTTATCTGTGTCCAGCCACTCTGTCGCATCATCTTTGAACGCATCCAACGCGTCCGGGACACCATCACCGTCACTGTCAGCTTTCACATCAACCGTGGTGTTCTCACCATTTTCGTTTTTAACAATTCTCTGGTCTTCGGTCAGCGCTTTCAGCGTGGCTTCTTCGGCTGCGATTGCCTGCTCAAATGCATCAAGCCCTGCGTTTGCACTGCCGTCATCATTGCCGGCAATACCGTCAAACTCGGCTGAGGTTTTTGGCAGCAGTTCCATTTCAACCAACGCAGCGGCTTTTGCCAGCACCGCATCCTGTTTGGCTTCCACATAGTCACCAAGAAGCTGCTCTTCTTCGATGCCCAGTTGCGCAGCCAGTTGCTGTTTGGCTTCATCGAGGGTTTTACCGTTTCGCAGCTGAATATCCACCAGGCTTGAAAGTGGCGTAACCGCACTTTCTCCCGCCGGAGCAGACATCATGTAACCTGATGAAACCGGCTTACCGATCTCTTCATCAATGGTTTGACCGGCAATGGCCTGAACGACCACCGGAATGGTCAGGTAGTCCGCTGGCAGCTGGCTGATATCAAATTCCGCCACACCACCAGTGCCACTGCGGACCATGACTTCATTGTTGTCGTATACAAAGTTTTTGTTCTCATCGAACCAGACGATGGCGTTACGCAAATAGCCATCAATAGCCTTGACCTGATACGTTGTCTGAACAACCGGTGAGGGAGCGGACGAGTCGCTGCTTCCGCCGCCGCAGCCAGCAAGAGGGAGTATAATGGCACCTATCGCCATTGAGAGGGGGGTTAGTCGCATGGCTTGCTCCTTATAATATATGCCAGCACTTCTACTTCGTCTGTTAGCAGTTCTATAAGCTGTGCGAATAACCCTCCATCCCCATATGGGTACACCTCTCTGAAATGCCCTGAAAATGCGATGCACATATCGTGATGTCTGCACCAGTTTTCAGTTTGCCCCATAAACGGAGCATGACCTGGATCAACGGTGCCCGACATATCAGACTCCTGTATAAGCCAAAATGCTAAATTAGTACTATATCAGCGAAAGGAGTATCATACGGATGAGTGAACTCGACCGCCTGATCCAGGCTCTCTATTCTTCCCTGGTAGACAAACGGGGATTCAGTGGTTTCTTACATAATCTGGTAACTCAGCTGAAGCTGCTTTCCGGTGGCATTGTGATGCTCGATGAGCAGCACCAGAAAGCCAATCTGATATGGATTGAAGGGCTGGATATCGACTCTGCCAACCTGTTTCTCGACAGCAATGTTGAAAGGGATCCACTGATGAAGCAGTTGCGCTTTACCGATGTGGGTGAGCTGGTTGTGATGGGTGATGACGAAGCCAATAAGATGCTGGCCAAGCACCCGGAGTTTTTCAGTGAACTGAATGCCGATTTGGATATTTACTACGCCATCGGTACGGTGCTTTCCAATGATGGAGTCTGGAGCAGCCAACTCTATTTCCACCGAAGCCGTAATCAGGGCGCCTTTTCTCCGGATGAGTGCAAACTGATCCGTCAGCTTCTGCCCCATATTCAGCACGCGATGCAGCTGTTCCATATTAAGCAGAACCAGGACAAACAGAAAATGCTCTGTGAACTGCTGTTCGATCAGATCCAGCTTCCTGTTATTCTTCTCGATGATTACGGCAAGGTATGCCACCTGAACCAGCAGGCACAGTCCCTGTTCGAAAAAAGTCGTGAGTTACACCACGTCAATGGCCATCTGCACATCAGTAATCCACGCATCAACCGCAAACTGAATGAAGCCATTACCTCCTGTATCGAACATGGTAACGCCGAAGTTGTATCACCATCGCAGGATGAAAGCCGCTACTCATATACCATTGCACCGCTTGTTGGCTGTGAGCAGAAAGGGGCGGCGGTCTTTGTTTACAACCCGGAAAGCATCCTGGATATTGACCTCCCTACCCTGTGTAAGCTGTTCGGCCTGACAGAAAAAGAGGGCGTAGTCTGCCTTGAACTGGCCCAGGGCCGTTCACCGGCCGAAATCGCCGAGCTTCACTTTCTCTCCTACGAAACGGTGAGAACCTATATCAAGCGGGCGATGAAGAAAACCAACACTACCCGGCAAAATGAGCTGGTCGCCAAGCTGATCACCAGCCCGGCCAACGCATCAATTAAGCCCATTTATCTTCAGTAAACCGGACCACCAATCCATCCTCGCGAATGACAGGCAAAAAAAAACGGGCTCCAACCGGAGCCCGTTTCATTAATCAGAATCTCTGATTAGTCACGCAGGGTCGCGCCAAACTTCTCAGAAACGTGCGCAACGATAGCGTCTACCGCGCCAGCGATGTCAGCATCTTCCAGAGTACGCTCAAGAGACTGCAGAGTCAGGGCAATTGCCAGGCTCTTCTTACCTTCTTCAACGCCTTTACCCACGTAAACGTCAAACAGTTTAGCGTCAGTCAGGAACTCGCCGCCCGCTTCCAGACATGCATCAACGATGTCGCCAGAAGCAACTGCTTCATCTGCAACAACCGCGATGTCACGACGGTTCGCAGGGAACTTAGACAGAGCAACCGCTTCAGGGATCACACGGGTGTTGATCGCAGACCATTCGATTTCGAATACGATAGTGCGGCCGTTCAGGCCAAACTTGCGCTCAAGCTCAGGGTGAACGGTACCAATAACGCCCACTTCTTTGCCGTCAACAACGATAGCTGCTGCCTGGCCAGGATGCAGTGCCGGATGCTTAGTCGCTGCAAAGCCGTATGCTTTTTCGTTCGCAGTCAGCTCAAGTACCGCTTCCAGATCACCTTTCAGGTCAAAGAAATCAACGGTGTTGGTTTCGATGTCCCAGTGCTCCTCGCTGCGTGCACCAGCGATAACACCAGCCAGCATCGTTTCCTGACGCATGCCGTTTTCAGCAGATTCGCAAGGAATAAAGCGCAGGCCCTGTTCGAACAGACGAACGCGTGGCTGCTGACGCTTCTGGTTGTGAACAACGGTGTTCAGCAGGCCCTGGATCAGACCAAGACGCATCGCTGACATATCCGCTGAAATCGGGTTTGGCAGGATCAGTGGCTCAACATCCGGTACGATCAGCTTCTGCTGCTCTGGCTCAACGAAGCTGTAAGTGATCGCTTCGTGGTAACCGCGGTCAACCAGCAGATCACGAACGCGCTTCATCGGCTGTTTCGCTTCGACGTGGTCGTGCATCTTCAGCGCTGCCGCAGGAGACTGGTTAGGAATGTTGTTGTAACCGTAGATACGGCCAACTTCTTCGATCAGGTCCTGCTCGATAGCGATATCGAAACGCCAGGTCGGTGCTTTCGCACTCCAGCCAGCTTCAGTGGTTTCCACGCTCATACCCAGACGCTCCAGGATCTCAACCACGTCGTCAGATGCGATGTGGTGACCCAGCAGATCGTCCAGCTTGGTGCGGCGCAGTGCTACTGTGTTTGCTTTTGGCTGGTCTGCATCAGATTCTGAAGCAACGACAGGGGCAACTTCACCACCACAGATCTCAACCAGCAGCTGTGTTGCACGCTCCATAGCGCTGTGCTGCAGTGCGTAATCCACACCGCGCTCAAAACGCATTGAAGAATCAGTGTGCAGACCGTAGCTGCGTGCGCGGCCGCGGATATGATCCGGTGCGAAGAAGGCACACTCCAGCAGCACGTCTTGAGTCTCAGCGGTTACGCCAGACTCTTCGCCACCGAAGATACCTGCGATAGCCAGTGCTTTGTTGTGATCAGCCACAACCAGGGTATCTGCGTTCAGCTCAGCTTCGGTGCCGTCCAGCAGAGTCAGCTTCTCGCCCTGCTCTGCCATACGAACTACGATGCCACCTTCAACCTTTGCAAGGTCAAATGCGTGCATTGGCTGGCCCTGCTCAAGCAGTACGAAGTTAGTGATATCAACTACCGGATCGATAGAGCGGATACCACAACGACGCAGTTTTTCCTGCATCCACAGCGGAGTTTCTGCTTTCACGTTTACGTTCTTAACCACACGGCCAAGGTAACGCGGACACGCTGCAGGTGCTTTAACGTCGATAGATACGGTGTCTTCGATTGACGCAGCAACCGCTTCAACAGCAGGCTCGGTTACGTCAGCACGGTTCAGAACGCCTACTTCACGCGCCATACCGCGGATGCTGAAACAGTCAGCGCGGTTAGCCGTCAGGTCAACGTCTACAGTTACGTCATCCAGGCCCAGGAAGTCACGGAAATCGGTACCGATTACTGCGTCTTCTGCCAGCTCCATGATGCCGTCAGATTCTACGTCGATGCCCAGCTCTGTGAATGAACACAGCATGCCGTGTGATGGCTGGCCACGCAGTTTTGCTTTCTTGATTTTAAAATCACCTGGCAGAACCGCACCAACGGTTGCTACTGCGACTTTCAGGCCCTGGCGGCAGTTTGGCGCGCCACAGACGATATCAAGCAATTCTTCTTCGCCGACATCTACTTTGGTCACGCGCAGTTTGTCTGCATCCGGGTGCTGGCCGCACTCGACAACCTGACCAACTTTAACGCCGTTGAAGCTGCCGGCTACAGGAAGTACGTCATCCACTTCCAGGCCAGCCATAGTGATTTGGTGTGTTAGTTCGTCAGTGGTAATCGCAGGATTAACCCACTCACGAAGCCATGATTCGCTGAATTTCATCGTGTTTAAACCTCTGGATTACTTGAACTGTTTCAGGAAGCGCAGATCGTTCTCGAAGAACGCACGCAGGTCGTTTACGCCGTAACGCAGCATGGTCAGACGCTCAACGCCCATACCGAATGCAAAACCAGAGTATTTCTCAGGGTCGATACCTACGCTGCGCAGTACGTTCGGGTGAACCATGCCACAGCCCAGTACTTCCAGCCACTTACCGTTTTTGCCTTTAACATCAACTTCAGCTGAAGGCTCGGTGAACGGGAAGTAAGACGGACGGAAACGCACTTCCACTTCTTCTTCAAAGAAGTTACACAGGAAGTCATGCAGGATGCCTTTCAGCTGAGCGAAGTTTACTTTCTCATCTACCAGCATACCTTCCACCTGGTGGAACATTGGGGTATGAGTCTGGTCGTAGTCATTACGGTAAACACGGCCCGGAGCGATAAAGCGGAACGGTGGTTTGCCGTTTTCCATAGTACGGATCTGCACACCAGAGGTGTGAGTACGCAACATCAGATCCGGGTTAAAGAAGAAGGTATCGTGATCAGTACGCGCAGGGTGATCTTCTGCGATGTTCAGTGCATCAAAGTTGTGGAATGCATCTTCGATTTCCGGACCAGACTCAACGTTAAAGCCCAGCTCACCAAAGAACTGCTCAATACGCTCAACGGTACGGGTTACCGGGTGCAGACCACCGTTTTCAATGCGACGGCCCGGCAGGGTTACGTCGATGGTTTCTGCAGCCAGCTTGGCTTCCAGCTCTGCACGTTGCAGCGCGTCTTTACGCGCAGCGATGGCCTGCTGAACCACACCTTTGGCTTTGTTGATTTCCTGGCCGGCGCTGCGGCGCTCTTCCGGCGGAAGTTTACCCAGGCTCTGAAGCTGAGCGGTCAGCTCACCTTTTTTGCCCAGGTACTGAACACGCACTTCATCAAGTGCGACAAGCGAGTCTGCAGCGTCAATCGCCGCGCCCGCGTTAGCAATGATCTCTTCTAGATGTTGCATCGTTTCCTCATCTACCTTTTGGTAGTGTCCGTAAGGGTTCCCTTTCAGGTTCCCAGAAGGGATTTTCGGTATTTTTTCGAATAGCTGTACATAGTAATCAAACCAGCCACTAAAGCCAAATCGAATTGTGCCGTAAGGAGTTTATTGGTTAAAAGAGAGGCGCACAGGGCGTGAAACAGGAAGATAAGTGGGTAAAAACGGACGTATTACCCACATTTTGGGGAAAAGTGAATTAATTATAGATTTCTTCTTCGCTCTGCAGGCAGGCAATCCGGTTACGGCCTTCCATTTTGGCCTGATAAACGGAGCGATCCGCAGCCTTGATCAGGTCTTCATAGCCAGTCATATCTTCCGTTTTTACCGCCACGCCCACACTGATGCTGCCTTTCCAGAACCCGGAGCCGGTTTCTACTTTCAGGTTCTGTACTTTTTGATGGATCACTTCCGCAATATAAAGGCCACCACTGAGCGTTGTATCAGGACAAATTGTCAGAAACTCATCACCACCAAGACGACAAACAATATCGTCATTACGAAACGCATGCTTGAGTGTTACCGCCAGCTCCCGTAACACATTATCTCCTGCATCATGGCCATAAGTGTCATTGATCTGCTTAAACTCATCCGCATCAATCATGATACAAACCAGCGGCTTACTCATGCGCCACTGCTCCTGCATGTGCCTGATAGCGCAGCGCCGGTTCGGCAACTGAGTAAGAGAATCTGTCAGTGAAAGCTCTTCAAGACGGGTATTGGCATCTGACAGTTCCTGCGTACGTGCTGCCACTTTTTCTTCCAGCGAATGATTGAGCGCCACCAGCAGTTTATTGCGGGCAGATACCTGTTCAAACAGACCGTTTAACGCGATCAGCAGGGGCTCGGTTGCCTTGTCTCTTTCGCGCTCTTCATCCTCATAGGCCTGTTCAGGGCTCCTGCCTTTCTCAATCGCTTCAATCTGACGGGCCATGTTTTGATCAGAACCAAGAATATGGTAAGCAAGCCAATGGATTAAAAACTCCAGCAACTGTTCAGAAGAGTGACTGTTTTCAAGATCCAGCAAAGCGAGCATGGAACGGATGTCATTCATAAAGTTACGATGTAACTGAAAGTGCGGAACAATATGACGGGCATCCAACGCATAGCTTTTCATCAGCGCTTCTTCTTCCTGGAAATGATATTCAGCGTAATCAGACAGCTCACCCAGTGCCTGCCTCATATCCTGAACACCTATGGAATTATCTGCAATAAGCGCCCCATATTTGTTAATAAAACCCACCAGATACTGGTGCTGTTCATCAACATCAGCCAGGCCGGTTTCAAAGTTGGTATCCCATTTAAATGACTTCATAACGCTCACTGCTCATTATCAAAGCTAACACTTATCAATACTGCTCTATACATCCAGAAGACAGAAGCAACTTCTGACATACAGCCATACCCTCTTTATAAAGCATTATTAAGTAAAGATCCGGGAATTACCCTGAAAAACAAAAACTCTCCTAAGTGTTTGTATACATTATAGACATTATTAGGAAAATCCCACCACAACCAGGCCAAAAAAGACAATACCGGTTCCCAGTAACTTAGGGATAAAACGGGGCTCCCTCAAAATAACCACCCCCAGAATTACCCCAATTGGAATACTTAACTGACGCAAAGCAACAACATAACTCACCTTTGCATCCAGACTGTATGCAAACAAAATCAACATATAGGTTGCGGCCATCATCATTCCTGTAGTGACTACACGCATCCCATAACGTCTGGCTGTACCCATCACCGCCCGGCGGAACTCCCTGTTCATCAGGCCAGGCAAAGACAGAAGCAATGAACTGCATGCCTGCATCCAGACATACCAAAGAGCAAGCCACAAACCGGACGTCTCAGGCGGCACCTCCCCCCTGAGCAGGCTCATGGCAACGCTGTCAACTATCGAATACCCCGCAGTGCCGACTGCAGCGACAACTGCAAACAAACAGGCTGGCGTGAAATACTGAGCAATACGCCAGCCAGAAAAGCTCTTCTGAGTAATCATCAGGCTGCCAAACACAATCAGTCCACCACCAACCCAGCTTAGTACCGCCAGCTCTTCTCCCATTGCCAGCGAGAAAACAGCAACCATAACCACCGGCAATGCCCTTGCCAGAGGGTATGCCATGCTGACATCCCCTTTCTCATAAGCTCTGCACAGACCATAAAGATAAAGCAGGTTAAATAAGCCGGTCAGGCCACAGTAAAGCAGTATCGACTGACCGGGAACATATCCCACATACAGTGCCACAGGCAGTAAAACTAACATCACGGTTAAGTTAGCAAGGAAAAAATAGCTGAAGCCAGGTGGCTGGCTTTGACTCTGCTGAGACTTGCTGTAGGTGTTCCAGCCAGCGTGCATCGCTGCCGAAACCAGGGTCAGGATAAGGACAAAAGTGCTCATTATATTCTCTGCTTACGCTAACGCGTGGGTCTTACGAATCCCCTCATAATTTCCTTTCAAAACAATGAGTAGACGCACATCGCCCTATCTGATCTAATGAATTTCGCCAAAAACACACCTTCACAGATAGATAAGAAAGAGATTCTTAGCGATGTGC